>JAVBJZ010000111.1:0-38794 GCA_031546725.1 Azospirillum sp. | reverse complement strand
CGTTGGCGGCATTGATGGCTTGGCGGGTTTCCTCCGCTCCGAGATCGGCGACCCGCGCCAGTTCAGCGCCGGTCGCTGGGTTGATGACGGGACAAGTCCCGCCTGCGAGGCCATCGATCCAGGCGCCATTGATATAAGCCTGGGTACGCAGCAAAGACACATCGTTCAAAGCGAGCATGGCGGACCGTGTCGGTGAGTTTCAATGAAAGCGGGGATGAGGCTACAGCGGATTGCCATCCAAGCTGAACCAGAATCCGCAGGCGGGATCACGCGGGGGCCCTCCGGCGGCTCTTTTGCGCTGCATACGCATGCGGGGTAATTAACGAGTTGTTAGGGTGAAAGGTGCATTGTCTGTCGCAGTGCAACAACGCATATGCGAGACATTTTCATGCCCAACGCCACCGTTCTTCTGTCGGACAAAGGCTCGTACCGTAAGGTCGAAGTGAGCTCGCTGCCAGGCGATGTGCGCGCCGCTATCGTTGATCTGAGAGCCTCTTTCCCGCAGAGCAGCATCACCATCGACCAGTTGGGCGTGAATCTTTATCGCCTCCGCCAGCCCGCGCCGGCAAACACCTGCCTTGATGTGCTTGCTGTCGCCTGACACGCGACACTATTACGACAAGCATCAGGCCACGCCTTCGCCGCGTGGCCTTTTTGTTGCCCTATTGGTCCCACCAAGCGGGCCCCGTCAGGGTGATTTCGTGGTGATGAACAGGGCGGTTGCAAGCGGTTGGGGGCTGTTTGCAGCGATAGCGTCAAGCGCATGGTGGAGTTCAGGCAGATAGGCGGCCATCGCCTCCGTCTCTAGTCTGGGCGTTGTGAACAGGGGCGCGGTGCTGGCGATGACGGTGATCAATTCCTGACCGAAGGGTGGACCGATGGTCCAAAAGCGCGTCTGCCCGGTGCGTTCCCCAAGATGGCGCACAGCCCCCGCCTCCAAGCTGGCGATGGGCTCCAGCGGGTTGGGCAGCAAATGGACGACCGCGCCGTTCACGGTGAAATAATCCACCAGCAGATGGATCGGACCTTCATCCGGCGCCTGGATCGTGAGGCGAAGCTCCTGCTGATCGAGGAAGACAGGCTCGCCATACCCTGGAGTGACCACCAACGGCGCATTGCGAGAGGCGTTGGCGCTTCGCAGGGGCTTGATCAGAGTCAGCGGTTCACACAGTTCCGGTGACGCGACGGTCACGGCCAAAGCCATTTTCTCACTGGCCGGCAAGGCTTCAAGGCGTTGTCGTAGTCGCTGCCAGTCGTCCTGGTGAGTCATTGTCCCTGACACGGTCAAGAGGCCGTTGTCTGCGATATCCGCACGCAACAGAGCGCAGGGGGTGGCGTCCAGCGCCATCCGCACCTGTTCCAGGCGGTCGATGACCGGCGGGGTGGGGAAGGGCGGGGATGGCTCAAGGATAGTGACCGGTTCGGGAGCCGGAGGAGCAGAAGCCGCTTCCGGTTCGGGAGCCTCCTCGGGGAGCGCCGCCTCTTCCGGTGCGGAGCTGCTGTCTGGGGTGGGTGTCTCCTCTGGCGCGGCGGGTGGCTCGTTCAGGGGCGGTGTCGCGGCAGCCGAAGGCTTCTGCTCCTCCGGCATGCCGCGATCCACCGGCGAAAACACAAAAAGCGCGATGAGAAAGGCGACAGCCGCCAGAGCGGCTATCAAAAGGCGGCCCGACCGAAGACGAGCTAACCAAAGGGTGACGGACGAGGGTGATGGAGCGTCGCTCACGGCGTTTGCCCCAGGGTTACAGCGCCTTCACCAGAGCGTGTTTCTTTTTGCCAAAAGACAGCTTGATGAAGCCTTCGGTGTTGAGGTCGTCAAGAGTGGCCTGCGCGGCTTCGTCGCTCACCACCGCGTCGTTCATCCGCAACGCCGCTTCCTTCATCTTGCGCTTCGTCTCGCCCTTGGAGGCGGTCAGGCCGGCGGTGACGAACAAATCCACCAGCGCCACCCCCGTGGACAAATCGGCGCGGGGCACTTCGATGGTAGGCAATCCTTCAGCTGCAGCCCCTTGTTCGAAGGTGCGGCGCGCCGTCTCGGCGGCCTCTTGCGCCGCGGCATGGCCGTGCGCCAACGCGGTCACCTCGGTCGCCAGCACCTTCTTCGCCTCATTGACGCCGCTGCCGGGCAGGGACGCCAGGCGCTGGATCTCATCGAGCGGCAGTTCGGTGAACAGGCGCAGGAAGCGGGCGACATCGGAATCCTCCGTGTTGCGCCAGTACTGCCAGAAATCATAAACGCTGAACCTGTCGGCGTTGAGCCACACCGCCCCCGCCGCCGTCTTTCCCATCTTGGCGCCCGAGGCGGTGGTCAGCAACGGCGTGGTCAGGCCAAACACTTCCGTGCCGCTGACGCGGCGAGTCAGCTCGACACCGTTGACGATGTTCCCCCATTGATCCGAGCCGCCCATCTGCAAAGCGCATTTCTGGCGCCGCGACAGCTCCATGAAATCATAGGCCTGGAGAATCATATAGTTGAATTCCAGGAAGGTCAGCGGTTGCTCGCGCTCCATCCGCAGCTTTACGGAATCGAAGCTCAACATACGGTTGATGGTGAAGTGACGACCGACATCGCGCAGGAAGGGGATGTAATGGATCTGGTCCAGCCAGTCGGCGTTGTTGACCATCACCGCGTCGGTTGGACCGTCGCCAAAGGTCAGATATTTGGCGAAGACTCGGCGGATTCCCTCCATGTTGGAGAGGATTTTCTCATCGGTGAGCATCTGGCGGCTCTCATCCCGACCGGAGGGATCACCCACCTTGGTGGTGCCGCCGCCCATCAGCACGATTGGCTTGTGCCCGGTGCGCTGCAACCAGCGCAGCATCATGATCGGCAGGAGGCTGCCGACATGCAGGCTGTCCGCCGTGCAATCAAAGCCGATATACGCCGTGATCGGCCCCGCAGCGGCCCTGGTGTCGAGCCCATCCATATCGGTGCACTGGTGAATGAAGCCGCGTTCCTGCAAAACGCGCAGGAAATCCGATTTCAGCGTGGTCATGGCTGCTCTGCGCCCGTCTGCTGCAAGGTAGGCTGTGTCTGATAGCACGCGGCGGGGGCCTCGACAATTCTCTACAAGTCCGATCCAGGGTAATCGGGTAAAAGGGATATCATTCCTTATTAGGAGTATCGTCATCCCCGCGGAAGCGGGGCCCCAGTATTTTAAAGAATTCCCATTGAGGGAAATCCAGGGTCCCCCCATCCGCGGGGATGACGGATATATTAGAGTACAAAAAGACTTAGATCTTTTATAGGAATTTTAACCTTTATCAGGTTGCCCTGAGGCCAGGCCCTCTTGATCGAAACTCATCCCTTCATCGGTATGGGAACCAAGCGTGGGAGGAACCGTTGTCTTCAGAGCATGGCTATGGTCGATAACAACCGGGGGTGGGTGTGAGCAGACTGGTCGTGGTCTCCAACCGCGTCGCCCCCATCGATGAAGGCAAGCAAGCGGCGGGGGGGCTTGCCGTCGCCGTCCTGGCGGCGCTGAAGAGGACCGGCGGCATCTGGTTCGGCTGGAGCGGCGCCATCACCGAGGGCGAGTCTCAGACGCAACCCACCTCGGTCACGGTCGGGCGGCTTACCTACGCCACGCTCGATCTCGGGCGGCGCGACCATGAGGAATATTACAACGGCTTCGCCAACCAGACGTTGTGGCCGCTGTTCCACTATCGCCTCGGTCTGATCGCGGTGAACCGCCGGACCCGTGAAGGCTATCGGCGGGTGAACGGCTATTTCGCCGACCAGCTCGCCCCGCTGCTGCGGCCCGACGATATGGTGTGGGTGCATGATTACCATCTCATCCCGCTGGGCGAGGAGCTGCGCGCGCGCGGCTGCGGGCAACGCATGGGTTTCTTTTTGCACACGCCGTTTCCGGCGCCGGACGTGCTCAAGGTGCTGCCCAACCACCGCGAGCTGGTGCGCCAGCTGTGCGCCTATGATCTCGTGGGCTTCCACACCGAGGTGGATTTGCGGTGCTTCACCAGCTACATCCGCCACGAAGCGCAGGGCACGGTGACCTGTCATGCGGACGAGGCCGGTTGTCGCATCCACGCCTTCGGTCGCTCCCTGCTAGCTCGGGTCTTTCCCATCAGCATCGACACCCCCACTCTCGAAAATCTGGCGCCGACCGCCGCACGCTCGCGCCATTCCGAGCGGCTGCGCGAGAGTCTGGTGGGGCGGCGTCTGATCCTTGGCGTCGATCGGCTGGATTATTCCAAGGGCCTGCCGCACCGTTTTGAAGCGTTCCAGCAGCTTCTGGAGGCCTATCCCGAACACAACAACCGCGTCTCCTTCCTGCAAATCGCCCCACCCAGCCGGGAGGACGTGCCGGAATACATCGCCATCCGTCGGGAATTGTCGGAACTTTCCGGGCGCATCAACGGTCGTTTCGCTGAGTTCGACTGGATGCCGATCCGCTATCTGAACAAAGGCTTCGGAGGGCGTGTCCTGGCTGGATTCTACCGGCAAGCCAACATCGGCCTGGTCACGCCGCTGCGCGATGGCATGAACCTAGTGGCCAAGGAATATGTGGCGTGTCAGGATTGGCGAAATCCGGGGGTGCTGGTGCTTTCAGAGTTTGCGGGCGCGGCGTTCGAGCTGACGGAGGCGCTGATCGTCAACCCCTTCGACATCGAAGGGGTGGCGGATTCCCTGCAACGTGGCCTCACCATGCCATTGGAAGAACGCCAGGAGCGCCACGCCGCCATGATGAAGACCTTGCGTCGCAACGACGTGACCGCGTGGCGCACGTCCTATGTGGACGCCTTGACCCGGGCCCCTTACGCATGACCGCACCCCTTCGTGTCGCCGACATTGGCGGCACCAACGCCCGCTTTGGCCTTATCGACGGCGCCGGCATCCGGGAGGCGCGGATTTTCCCGTGCACCGCTTTCCCTTCACTCGAGGCGGTCGTGCGCGCCTATCTGGGCGCGATCCCGCCCTCCGAGCGGCCACGCCACGGCGCCTTCTGCATCGCCGGTCCGGTGACCGGCGACGCCATAAAACTCACCAACCTGCCCTGGAGTTTCTCCACGGAGGCGGTGCGTGTGGCGCTGGGCTTCGAGCGGCTGGTGATCGTCAACGACTTCACCGCCGTCGCCCTGTCTGTGCCGCGTTTGACCGAGGCCGACCGCCTTCAAATCGGCGGCGGCGCCCCGGAGCCGGGCGCGGTGATCGCCGTCATCGGGCCGGGCAGCGGGTTAGGGGTGTCTGGCCTGACACCCGGTCCACAGGGCTGGAGAGCGCTGTCTGGGGAGGGGGGGCACGTCACCCTTCCTCCGGTCAACGACCGCGAAGGGCTGGTGCTGGCGCAGCTGCGCAAGACCCACGACCATGTTTCGGCTGAGCGCATCTTGTCTGGACCTGGGCTGGCCACCTTGTACGAGACGCTGTCGCTCATCGACGGCCACAACCCCGCCCCGCTGACTCCCGCCGCGGTGACCGCCAAGGCGCTTGACGGTTCGCAGACGCATTGTGTCGAGGCGGTGGAGATGTTCTGCGCCATGCTTGGCACGGTTGCGGGAAATCTGGCGCTGACCCTGGGGGCGCGCGGCGGCGTCTACATCGCCGGCGGCATCGTGCCCAAGCTGGGGCCGCTGTTCGCGCGCTCGCGTTTTCGCACGCGCTTTCAGGAAAAGGGGCGGCTGAGCGGCTATTTGACCCCGATTCCCACTTATGTCATCACGCACGAACTGCCGGCTTTCCTTGGGCTGGCCGAAGCGTTTGGTTAGAGCGGATCTGCTCTAAAGCTGCGCCAGAGCCAGCCGCAAATCGGCGAGAAAAGTCGGTTGTTCGACCAGTTGGCCGCGCAGGAGGTAGCTGGGGTGGAAGGTCGGCACGACCACGGCCCCTTCCAGCAACCGGCAGGGCAACACCGTGCCGCGCAGTTGTAGGATGCCGTTCTGCCCGGTCAGCGCCCAGGTCGGCGTCCGGCCCAGCGCCACGATGACGGCTGGGCTGTAATCCCGCAGCGTGCGTTGCAGGTGGTCGATGTCGGGGGAGAAGGCGGCCAACGGCCAGTCGGAGGCGCCAAACGCTCCCCAACGCTCGTCGAGGCTGAGCCCTTCCTTCTTGGCGCGCAGGCGCGAGGCAAAAAAATGCCCGACCTTGTTGCCCGGCGGCTGAAAGCGAAAGACATTGGCGACCAGACAGCGCGCCCGCTCGATGCCTGCCTCCTTGAGGGTCTCATTGAGCAATTGGCCGCTGCGTCCGGCGAAGGGAATGCCCTGACGCACCTCCTCCGCCCCCGGCGCCTCACCGATGAAGGCTAGCCGCCGGCCTTCCGGCGGCAAGGCGGGGAACTGGTAATCGACGAAGGGCAAAGTGGTCATGGGCAGGGCTTCCAAGGCTGGGGTTACCCTGGCTATAGCCTGGCTTCGGCTTTGGCTCAACGCAGGGCGTGGTTGGGGCGTAAGTGATTTCAGGCGGAGCTGTCGGGGTAAAAGATAATTTCCTGAATATAGGGTTTTTATCCTGTTTTATGGAGGGTTCATGACAATACAGCGACACATAAACCCATAATAAGGAATATAGTCGCTAAAAATAGTGCTCATGGATATGAATTCATTAGTGAACTATTAAAAGTTTCCTGAAATACTGCGTTCAGGATGTCCCCTGAGGGCGCCGCTGCTTAAGCCTTCTGGTTAGTTTTGATCTGTAAATCAGATAAAAGAAAAAAAATAAGGTGGTACTTGCTGGAAACAGTATAAATCCGCCAAGGCATATAATATCAATAAAATTAAATGATAATATGCTTATTAATAAAATGTAATGATCATTTGTGTTACTGATAGAATAGGATCATTACAAGAGACAACCTTGATAACAACCATATACAATTGTATTAAATTGGAGATAAATGATGTCATGGCTTTCTGACGCCAGTGTGCGGGCAAAAACGCTTGTTTCTTTTGCGGTTGTCATGATGTGCGCCATTGGCCTTGGCCTGTTCGCCATTGACCGCCTGTCCTCTCTCAATCAAGCGGCCGGCGAGATTCGCGAGAACTGGCTTCCCAGCGTTGGTCAGGTCGGGGCCATCCGCAGTTCCTTTGAATATTATCGGATTCTTGAAGGAACCCACATCATGTCCTCCTCAGCGGAGACCATGGCCGAAGAAGAAAAATCAATGGCGACCGTCCTGAAGGATATGGACAGGCAACTCACGGAATATAGCCCATTAGCGACTCCAGGTTATGAATCGGGAGCCTTTGAAAAATTCAAGGGTTACTGGGAACATTACGTGCAGATCAGCCAACAAAAACTTCTTCCCCTGTCGCGCCAGAACAAGATCGAGGAGGCGACAGATTTGTACCGTGGCGATTCGCGGGCGGAATACCTTAAGGCCAGGGCGCTGTTTCAGGATATCATCGACTTCAACACCAAGAACGGTAAGGAGGCCGCCGACCGGGGCGCCGCCACCTACGCCAGCAGCAAGCTGTTCATCATTGGGGTTATCTTTTCCGTGGCTCTCATCTGCCTGCTTGCCGGCTGGATGATCATCGCCACCGTCTCCAAGCCGATCCAGACCCTCACCGGCATCATGAACCGCCTCGCCGGCCATGATTTGACCGCCGCCGTCACCGGCGCCGAGCGTCAGGATGAGGTTGGAGCCATGGCTCGCGCCGTGCAGATCTTCAAGGATGGCTTGATCACCGCCGACCAGCTGGCAGTGGCCCAGGCCGCCGAGCAGGCCGAGAAGCAGCGCCGCACGGAAAACATCGACCGCTTGCTGCGCGGCTTCGAAGACGCCTCGATGGCCGCCTTGCGCACCGTCTCCGCCGCCTCGTCGGAACTCGACGCCACCGCCCACAGCCTGGCTTCCATGGCGCAGCAGACCAACAGCCAGGCGACCACCGTCGCCGCCGCCGCCGAGCAAACCAGCGTCAACGTCCAGACCGTTGCGGCGTCGGCCGAAGAGATGGCCAACGCGATCACCGAGATCGGCTCCCAGGTCAGCAAATCCACGCGGATCGCCGGGCAGGCGGTCGAGGAGGCGGCGCGCACCAATGAAACGGTGCGTTGGTTGGCCGAGGCGGCGCAGAAGATCGGCGACGTGGTCAATTTGATCACCAACATCGCCAGCCAGACCAATCTTCTGGCGCTGAACGCCACGATCGAAGCGGCGCGCGCCGGGGAGGCCGGCAAGGGTTTCGCCGTGGTGGCCGGTGAGGTGAAGAATCTCGCCAGCCAGACCGCCAAGGCGACCGACGAGATCGCCAGCCAGATCACGGCGATCCAGGAGGCGACCAACGGCGCGGTGCGGGCGATCACCGGGATCGGCAGCACCATCACGGAAATAAACACGATCTCGACCAGCATCGCCGCAGCGATTGAAGAGCAAGGGGCGGCGACGGCGGAGATCTCGCGCAACGTGCAGCAGGCGGCATCCGGTACGCAGGAAGTGTCGGGCAGCATCTCGCAGGTGACGCAGACCGCCGGTGAAACCGGTTCGGCGGCGGGTGAGGTGACGAGCGCGGCGGGTGAGTTGGCGAGACAGGCCGAGACGCTGCGGGCCGAGGTCGAACATTTCCTCGCCGCCGTCAAGGCCGCATGATCCGGTAGGATCAAAACGCACCATGCCCCTCTCCTTGGCGGGGGCATGATGCGTTTGTCACCCTTGCAGAACCAGCCAGCCAACGCTGACGGCTGGCGCGAACCAGCCAATCCGTTCCCTTGGCTCGAAGGCGCTGGGCAGGTGGGCTTCAAAATCCCGGTAGCCCTGCCGCCGCCGCTCGGCCAAGCGCCGGACCAGAAAGCGACCGACGCCCGCCCCGATCAATGGAACATTGCCGGCAACGGGGGTAGAGGACAGCACCTGATCAAGCGCATCCCCGATCTGTCGAAGCTGGCGCTCCGCCAAACAATGGGCAAGCTGGCGCGCTGCGGCGATGGTGGTTGGTCCTGTATCCTCCCCCACCATGCGCAGCAACCGTCGTGCGCTGGACAGGACGCTGTGGTCCCGTCCGTCGGCGGTGGGGTGCTGGTCGGCGTCTTCTGGCAGCGCCCCGGTCAGGCGGTGCGCATCGGCCATGGTGGCGAACAATTCCGCCATCAGCCGGCGCTGGCGGCCAGCGAAAGGAACGGTGCGGGCCACCGCCATGACCGGCGTGCGCACCGCGCCCGTGTAGACCAGCTCCCCGCTTTCCAGGCGCTCCCCGTCGGTGTAGCCCGTGTGTTTCGGGCCGCCCCTTGCCAAGGGAATGATGTCGGTCGTGGTGCTGCCGATGTCGAGCAGAACGCCGTCACCGGCCCTGGCGGCCACCAGGGCGGTCGCGTACCAGTTGGCGGAGGCCACCTTGTCGGAGTGGTCGGGCGCAGCCTCGATCGGGATCAGGCCGTGGGGGCCGGCAAAGATTTCCAACGCTGTCCGCGGCAGGGCTTCCTGCGTCGCCGCGACGATGCGGCGAACGCCGTCAGCGCGATCATCGAAAAGATCGGCCAATTCCCCGGTCATGGTCACGACCGTGCGTTGCGGATCACCCCAGCGGGCGCGCACGACCGCCAGCGCCGCGTTCAGGCGGTCAAGCCCCAACCACAGCGGGCACGGCTCCTGGATAAGGTCGCGCAGGGTCCCATCCGAGGCGAACAGGGCGGCCTTCAGATGAGCGCCGCCGATGTCCAGGGCGATCAGGTCGCAGCGTCTCATGCGCGTGGCTCCAGGGGCAGGGAGACCGGGGTGATCCGGTCGACAGGGCGGGGGATAACCGGCGGTTCACGCAATAGATCCAGCACTGTGGCGGCGGTGTTTCGCCCGGTGGCGCGCCACAGCCCGGCGTAGGAGGTGGTCAGGCGGGGATTGACCTCCAAAACCAGCGGGCCGTCGTCGGTGGCGATGAAATCCACCCCGGCATAGCCGCGAAGCCCCGGCATGGCCTGGGCGACCTCCCGCGCAAGGGCCGACAGACGCGGTGAGGCGGCCACGCCACCGACCACGCCGCCGTGATAAACCAGGGATGAACCGGCCAAGGTGACGTGCTGGCGATTCGCCGTCAGCACCCAGGCTTCCCCGTCGCGGCATAGCATCGACAGGCTGGCGGCGACGCCGGGAATGAAGGGTTGGACGATGAAACCGGCGCGTGGCCCTCCGGCGCGCCACCGCCGCCATGCGGCGCGGTCGCGGAGCAGCCTTGTGTCCACGCAGCCCGCCCCATCATCGGGCTTGACCACCCAGGGACCGGTTCCCGGTGGTTCGCCTCTCTCCTCGACACGCCAGACCGGCGCGACAGGGACGCCGGCCAAGGCGAGGGCCGTGGCTGTGGCCGCCTTGCTGGCCGCAATGGCCACGGCGTCGGCCTGACTGTTGAGGAGTTGGCATCCTGCGGTCTCCACCAGCCGGCTCAACCGTTCCAACGCACCCTCGGTTTCCGGGGCGATCGGCCACACCGCATCGACCGCCGTCCGGGCGAGATCCTCCCAAAGGGTCCAGGCTTCTTCGGGGCTGTTGACGGTTATGCTGGACACGGGCGGCGCAAGCGGTGGCAAGCGGGCGTCCCGCGTCACCACCACCTCGATGGTCGGCAGCTCCAGCAACTCATCCACCAGGGCATGGAGCATTAGCCCGCCCTCAAAGGCGAGGCTGGCGGGAATGGGCTGTTCCACCGGCATGCCGCCGCCGGTCACGAATTCGCAGACGAGAACGCGCATCATCTGTTCCAGAGGTTGAGATGTTCCACATCATCCCCGTGCTCGACTTGCGTGATGGCGGCGTGGTGCATGCCCGTCGCGGCGCGCGCGGCGGCTATCCGCCGCTGCGCTCCGCGCTGTGCGTCGGCAACGCGCCGACGGCGGTGGTCCGAGGCCTGCTTGGCCTGTTTCCCTTCCCGGTCATCTACGCCGCCGATCTCGACGCCATAGAAGGGACTGGCGACAATGGGGCCGCGCTGGACGCGCTGGCGGCGGCGTTTCCAGAAATCTGCTTCTGGATCGACGCCGGTTTCCGCACGCCAGAGGATGTCGGGCTGGATCACCCCGGCGATCCGGTCCTGGGCAGCGAGAGCCTTGCCGGGGTGGAAACGCTGGAGGCGTTGCAGGCGACGCCGCTCTGGCCACGCCTCGTGCTGTCGCTTGATTTTCGTGATGGCTTCGTCGGGCCGCCGGCGCTGTTGGCTCGCACGGATCTTTGGCCGCAACGGGTTATCGCCATGACGCTGGCCCGCGTTGGCAGCGGTGAAGGACCGGATATGGCGCGTCTGGCGGGGCTGCGCCGCAGCGCCGGGCATACCCGCTTGTTCGCCGCCGGGGGGGTGCGTCATGCGGGCGATGCGCAGGCCCTCGCGGCGCAGGGAATAGCCGGGGCCCTGGTGGCGACGGCGTTGCACGATGGCCGCATCGGCGCAGTGGAATTGCGGGCGTTGACGCTCCCCCACGAGGACGGGGGAGCGCTGGGTCCCATCACGCGGCGAAGGGGTGTTTAGCCGTGTCTTTCTGGCTCAGCAGATCCTGGGCGTTGGGATAGCCGCTGACCGCGCGTTCGAGGGCTTCCTTGGTGGCGCGGTAGTTATAGTCCTGGATCTTGGCGTTATCCTTGGCCTCCCAATGGATAAAGACCCCCACGCAGATGAAGATGTTGTCGATCTCGTCTTGCGGGATGGTGCCGTCGGCCACGCTGTCGGCCACCGCCTTGGCCACCGCGTGCTGGGCGGGGCCGAACATTTGCACCGCCTGCTCGGCGCCCTTGATCGTCACCTTGTTGAACAGGATGGTGGAGGGTTTGCACTGCAAGTTCGGGGCGATCACGGCCAGCAAGGAGGTGAAGCCGTCCTTGTTGTTGGTCAACGCGGTGCAGAACGCGGTTTCCACGGCGCTGCCGCGCGGTCCCATGATCAGATCGATGTGGGCCACTTCATTGCCATCGCCAACCAGCGACTCGCCGACGAGCACGCGGTTGATCTTTGCGGTCGCTCCTCCCCACATGGCCATTACTCGTTCTCCTTCTCTGTTAAGACGCGGGTCGGCTTATTCACATGAAGCCGGCGCATCAGCCAAAATGAAAACAAGCAACTGACAACAATGTCCGCCGTCGTTCCTGGATTAATGGCATTGTATTTTAGGTCGCGATCGAAGTCGGATAAGCGATTTCGTATTAAGGTGAAATCGTTTTCATTTTGAATTTCCTCTCTCAATTTTGAGGCGTTTTGGCGTAAACGTTCAGCCCCCTCTACCCCATACTTGCGAAGGACATGGCTGTCGGGACTGGTCGCGAGGAAATCAAGGTAGAGACGCTCCACCGCCTGCTCACACGACACCCCCGCCGCCATCAACCGCTGAAGGCGTGGCGCGCCGGTTTCAAACACATCGGCGTAGTTCGTCGCGTATTGCAGGGCGATGCGGTCGCGGTCGCGCGCTTCCTGCATCGCCGCCAGCAGAGTTACTTCTGCTGGGGAGTGCACATCATGAACCTCCGTCCGCCCCAAACCAGCCGGGGCGGCGAGGGCGATGGCGCGGAACGTCCATTCGGCGTCGGCCACGGTGAGGCCGGTGAGCACTCGGCGCAACCGCTGGCGCAGCGATCCCGCGCCGGTCAGCGCGGCTTGCGCCAGCGGTGCCGCCAGCAGGATGATGCCGAGATTGGTGTTGCAGCCCACGGCGGCCTGGGTCGCGGTGACCGCGTGATGAATACGCTCGCCAACGCTCAACCCCGGCTGCGCCATGATCGGCGCGGTCACTGTGGCGCTGGTGAGGAAATGATCGACGCTCATGCCATGCCCGGCGGCATGGATATGGACGTTGCCAGGCTTTAGGGCGCGCAGTTCCATCCGGCATGCGGTCGCATAGGCTTCAGCGACGGCGGACGCCCGGTCAGAGGGGCAAGAGGGCATGACGATTCACCTGTTCGATGAAGTCATCAGCCAGGAGGGCGGCGATGTCCGTCGCTGTGACCTGTTGCAATCCCTGCCACGCCGGCATGCTGTTGACCTCAAGCACCAGCCAGCGCCCCTGCGGGTTCTGGATGAGATCAACACCGGTATAGGTCGCGCCAACCGCCTGCGCGGCGCGTACCGCCAAGGCCGCCGGTTCGTCGTCGGATGCGACCGCTTCACACCGCCCGCCCTGGTGGACGTTGGTGATCCAATTGAGCCCATGACGGTTCATCGCGGCGACGGCGCGGTCGCCGATGACGAACACCCGCCGATCCTGCCAGTGGTTTTCCGTGCGCGGTGGGATGAAGGGTTGCAGGTAATAGACGCCACCGACGCTTTCCGCCTCGGGCAGAGCCTGCGGCCCGGCCACACGCTGCAAACCGCGCCCCTGGGCGCCGAACAGCGGCTTCAGCACCTGATCCGGCTGGCGGGTCAGGGCTTGGCGCGCCACCTCGGCGTTTTGCGTGGCCAGTGTCGGCGGGGTTGGCAGGCCAGCGGTGGACAACAGGAAGCTGGTCATGCTTTTGTCCACGCAGCGCTCGATCGCGCGGGCGTTGTTGTAGACCGGGACGCCTAGCTCCCGCAGCGCATGCAGCACGCCCAGGCACAAGGTCACCTGCTCGAAGCTTCCCTGGCCCACCGACCGCACGAAAACGCCAACGGGCACGGTGTCATCAAAACCTGGGATCAGCAACCCCGTCGCGTTGTGCCCCACCGCAATCCCGCAGGCGCGCAACGGTGCGCAGTGGCAGGACAAGCCACGCGCCTCAAGGGCGCGCACCAGACGCGGCGTGTGCCAATCCGGCCGCTCGGTGACGATGAGAGCGCGGCGCTTATCCGGCATCATCGCCCGTATAGCCGAATGACCGCTCCACCAGGGCGGGCGCGAGGCTTCCCGCATGAAAACTTCGCCCGCTGTCCAACGCGGTGACGATCACCCGCGCCGGGCTGAACAACAGCGGGTCGATGGCGTAGAAATCGCCGTGCACCGCCGCGAAGATCTCGGCGAACAGCCGACCGTGATCGCGTGAGGCGGCGGAAGGCAGGCGGTGGGCGAGGTCTTCCGCCTCGGCGTCGGGGCCCGTGACGTGCAGATGCACCGTGCCGCCATAGAGGATCGCGTCGTTGGTGCGGCCCATCGCCGTCAGGAAACCGCCGCCCGGTGGGGCCAGCGGCGCCATGCCGACGCCGTCGATCACCCGTTCAAGCGGAAAGCCCAGCGCATGGATCTTATGCAGCGCCACTTCCAACACGCGCGCGACGATTTGCACCGGGCCGGCGAGGCTTGCGGTCGGCGTCAGCACAAGGGTGAGGTTATCCGGGGTGATGCGGCAGGCGGTGGCCATGCGGGCGATCAGCGCGGCGGGCGGCGGCTTGTCCACTTCCAAAACGAAGGCGGCGGCATCGCCTGTGTCCTGGTAGTTGAGGTCATCGAACAAGGTTTCCTGCCGGGCCAGCGCGCGGCCAGGACCGGAGCCCAGCGCGAAGAAGGCGTCCTGGCTGAGACTCCACCCCGCGTACTGGCTGGCGAGACAGGCCAGAACCGGCTGGGCGCTGTGGACGGTGACGCCGAACGGCCAATGGGGCGTTCCCGGAAGGGGGCCGAGCGTCACCCGGCCGAGGCCGCCCATGCAGAGTTCGGCGATGCGGCGTCCGGCTTCCAACCCGCCGGGATGATGGATGCCGGCGTCGACAACGCACGCCCCATCGATTCGCTCGATCCCCAGGCGAAGCATGGCGGAATCAGCGATCAGCCGCTCCACCAGCGGCGCGGCGCGTGCGGCCAGGCTCGGTCTTACATCCGGGATCATAGCATATTCTCCATGAGATGCCGGCGGCGGCGCTCCGCCAGACGGCGCGCCGCCGCCATGCCGCCGCCGCTGGCCTGCACGGTCATAACCGGCTGCCCGCCTTCGATGCGCGCCGGGGTGGTGGGGCGGTCCGCCGTCCAGGATGGCCAGCGGATCGGCGTGTCGAGATGGATGGTGGCGGCGGCGTAATGGATCATCGCCGCCCAGTATCCCCGCAGCGCCGGAAGATGGAGGGGCAACCCCCGGCCAGCGCAGGCATCCACATGCAGACCGAACAAGGGTGGCAGCGGCTCCCGGTCAAACACGTCCAGCGAAGCGCCGGGCCGGGGGTTAATCTCCAGCAAATGGATGGTTGATCCGGCCAGCAGAAAATCGGCGCTGTTGAGCCCAACCAACCCCAGCGCTTCCGTCAACCGGGCGACCATGCCGCACAGCGCTGCGCCGCATGATTCCGGCAGGCGCAACGGCGCGGCGACGCCGCCGTAGCGGTACGGTCTGCCCGGCGCGGGAGACGGCCATTGCCGGCTGAAGCCGATGACCACCGCCCGCTCCCCGTCACCGAGAAACAGGACCGACACCGGGGCACCGTCAACCTGGCGCTGGAAATAGCATCCCGGTGGGGCGCGACCGCTGAAGGCTGCGGTGATATGCCCGCCGCCGCTGCCGCCGATCCGCTTCAGCAGATAACCATCGGTCGGGCCGGTCAGGCGGTCGGTCACCGGCGGGTGCGGAATGCCGAGCCGCTCCAGCAGATCGGCGAAGGCGAAGGGGTCCTTCACCCGCGCCACCCCCGCCGGTGAATTGCCGAGCAACGGGCGATCCTCGGCGATGCGCGCCAGCAGCGATGGGTTATCCTCAAAGCCCGTCCCGTACACCAGGGGCAGGTTTTGCAAATCCGGGCGCGCCAGGGCCTTCAACAGGGCGTCAGAATCCAGATTTGTGCGGATGCACGGTGAGGCGAGCTGTTGGGTATCCGCATCGGCAAACAGGTCGATGGCCGCCGGACGCCGGCCAGCCCGCCGCGCCGCCGCCGCGAGAGCGCGGGCTGACAGGCCCACAACGACCACATCGGGCCGTTCAGGGGAAGGCCGTTCAGGCGGCAAGCTGGCGGGCGGCGTCATAGGCATCACGGAAATCCAGGCGCAGCGCGGCATCGGTTTCGGTGAGGCGGCGCAGAAGGGCGTGCTGCGTGCGAAACTTGATGGCGCCGACGGTCAGCGCGCCGATACCGACGCCACGCCCGCTCGGCAAAGGCGCGCCGTCGTCCTTGGCGGAAACGCCCTCAATTCCCGAAGGCGGCACGGCGTTGATATCAGCCGCCACCAGCAAACGGCGGGTGGTGGCGAAATGCTGGGTGGACAGGATCTGCACACCGGCGCGCCCGCAGGCGAACACCACCTCGGCCTCGGCCAGCAGGGCTTTCTTGGCGTCGTCGTCGGGTGCATCGGCGCAGGCGAGCATGACGCCAAAGCGCTGCTGGAAGGCGGCGGCCTTGCTCTCCACCGCCGGCAGGCCGCGGTGGCTGACCAGCGTGACCTGCGCGCCGGCGAGCGCGGCGAGGACCGCGGCGATTCCGCCGACCACGCCGGTGGCCCCGAACACGTGAACCTTCTTCTCCTCAAGGCCCTCGCCATTACGGCGCAACGCGCGCTCGACGACGGCGACGAGCGCCGCCGCCGTGGTGAAAGCGCCGGATGGGTCAGCCATGACGGAGATGGTGAAGGGCGCGAACATGGTGCGCTGCGCCGTCTCCATCATCTCCAACGCCAACAGCGCGTCGCGCCCGCCGATGAACAATCCGGTCCGCGCGGCGTTGGCCGGATCGCGCGAGAACATGGCGTCTTGGGTCAGGGCGGTGATCTCCGCCACCTCCACCCCGGTGTAGGGGAGAAGGAGCGTCAGCCCGGCGTCGGCGGCCATGTTGACGTCAAACGGGCTGACATGCTTCAGCGGCGTCAGCATGTGCAGAACATAGGGTGCGGCCATTGTGCGTCTCCGGTTCTACGGCTCTCACTCTTTGTTTATCGAGCTGATTCACGCTTCAAGCCGTTCTGGCTTTACGCGATCAGCTCTAGCGTCGCTCCATGATTGCGTCCACGGCACAGGCGGAACTCCAGCGGCGTCTCGCTCCAGCGCCGCCGCGCCGCCACCAGCAGGGCTTCGGCGCGTTCGGCGTCGCCGATAAGGGCGAAACCCGTCGGTCCCCATGAACTCTGGCCGATGCCGGGAATGCCCTCATCCTCCAGCCAGGCAAGCGCGCGGGCGACGTCCGGGCTGGTGAAACGCCCGCCCTGAACCGGGGCGAAATGGTCGCCCACCGTGCGTTGCAGCTCCGCCACGGCGTGGCCGAACGCCTCGGCGTCGCTTTCCGCCAACGCCGGCAACGCCACCATGACCATCAACCGGCACAAATGCCCGGCTGTCCCCGGTGGAAAAGGGGGAAGGGAGGCGAACGCCCGGCTCTCGGCGCCGCCATGCAATCCCTGGCCGTCGCGGTGCAGAATCAGCAACACCCGCCATTCCCGTGGAAACGGCAGGCGCGCGATGATCGGGGGCGGGGTGTCGGGATTGACGCCACGGCCACCGTCCAAAAGGACGCCACCCTGCTCGAAGGCGCCGATGCCGATGCCCGAGCGCGCCCCACGTTGGAGCGCCGAGGCGATGGCTCGCGCCGTCACCGGGCTGCCGTGCAGCCGCGCCAATGCGACGCCGACCGCCACAGTGAGTTGGGTGCCCGAGCCAAGGCCGACATGCGCGGGGATGGAATCGTCGATGCTCAATTCGGCTTCCGCTGGCCAGCCGAACCGCTCACACAGCAGGCGGGCGGTCGCAAGAACCCGCTCCGCCGAAGGGCCGCTGGCGCGCAAACAAGCGGCGGGACGCGCGCTGACGGTCGTGGCGATTCCATCAAGCGTCAGCCCCAAGCTGCCGAAACGCCGCCCCAGACCACCGTTCAAGTCAAGGAATCCCAGATGCAGCCGGGCGGGGGCCGTGACCCGCACTTTTGTAAAAGAATCGGCGTCACGCGGCATGAGAAGCCCTTACGCTTAAGGAAGATTGTGCCTCCTTTTTTATTATGATAATTTTATGAAAGAAAAACACCAACCCACAATAGTATATACCACTTTTGACGCGCGATTCGTTCCGTTCTTTTTGGGAGAAAGACATGGGCGCGGTGCAGGAAAGGGTCTATTCCACAGCAGAAGTCGAAGAACGTCTCAAGCAGATACTGCCGCTCTGGCGTCTCGAAAACGGCTGGATACGCCGCACCTACAAGACCAGCAGTTGGAAGGGGACGCTTATGGTGGTCAACACGGTCGGCCATCTGGCTGAGGCCGCGTGGCATCACCCCGACCTCACGGTTTCCTACGCCTGGGTTGAAGTGCGCTTGATGACGCACACCGCCAAGGGGATCACCGACAAGGATTTCCAGCTCGCCAGCAAGATCGAAGAGGTGATTCAGTGGCAGCCCGCCAGCGATGGTGGGGCGCTGGAGGGAACGCCGCGCAACGATCTTCGTTTCGCCTACATCAAATATGAGTGAAGGCGAGGCGGATGGTCATCCACCGGGACGTCGTCTGTCCATTCTGCGGTTTGGGGTGCGATGATCTGACGATCAAGGCCGGGCGGGGCGGTTTGCGGATGATGTCCACCGATTGTTCAATGGCGCGCGAACGCTTTGGCTGGACGCCCCCCTCTGAGCCACCGCGTTGTGAGGGCGTTGCGGTCAGTTTGGCTGTGGCCGTGCGGGCGGCGGCCACGGCGTTGGCCGCCTGCCGTGCGCCGCTGATCGCCGGCCTCGCCACCGATGTGGATGGGATTCGCGCCGCCCTGACGCTGGCCGAGCGAGTCGGCGCCGTGGTGGACCACGCCCAATCCGCCGGGTTGTACCGCGATTTGGCGGTGCTCCAGCGCACGGGCTGGATCGCCACCACCTTCGCCGAGCTGCGCAACCGCTGCGATCTGCTGGTGGTGGTCGGCCCTGATCCGGCGGCGTTTCACCCCCGCTTTTACGAGCGCTGGGTTGTTCCTCCTCCAGCCTTCCAGGACGGGACCCCGGCGCGCGCGGTGGTGTTCTTGGGCGGCGAACCACTGCCGGAGACGCGCGCGATTCTCGCGGGTATCCCCGTCACGGTTTTGCCCGGTGATACCGGCGGCATGGCGGCGGCGTTGTCGGCGGCGCTGATTGGTCCTTCCGGGGCGGCGGCGGATGTCGACGGATTGGCTGAACGCCTGCGTCGGGCGCGGTACGGCGTGGTCGCCTGGGCCGCGGCGGGTTTTGTCGAACCACACGCCGATCTGCTCGTTGAACGTCTGGTCGGTTTGGTGCGGGAGGTGAACCGCCACACCCGCTGCGCTGTTTTGCCGTTGGCCGGGCAAGATAATGTGATCGGGGCCAATCAGGTGTGCACATGGCGGCTTGGCGCGCCGTTGCGCGTCTCGCTGGCCGGTGGCGCGCCACGGCACGATCCGTATGGCTTCGCCTGGGAGCGGTACAGGGACACGGCGGATCTCATTATGTGGATTTCCGCCTTTCGGCCAGACGCGCCAGCGTTTCCGGTGGGCAAGCCCTGCATCGTTCTGGCCCCGCCGGGAACCGTGTTCGCCATCGAACCGACCGTGTTCATCCCCGTCGGGACCCCTGGCGTCGACCATGCCGCGCATGTGTTCCGTGGCGACAGCGTGGTGGCGCTGCGCACGGGCGCGCTGATCGATCGCGGTTTGCCGGACACGGCCACGGTTCTGCGCGCCATCACCGAGGAACTGGCATGCTGACAACACTTTCCGGGGGCCGGATCTATGATCCCTCGCAGGACCGCGATGGCGTGGTGGGTGATGTGTTCATCCGCGACGGGCGCATCATCGCCGATCCCGGTTCGACAGCGGCGCCGGACCACACCTATGACCTGTCCGGCAAGGTGGTGATGGCCGGCGCCATCGATATTCACAGCCACATCGCCGGGGGCAAGGTCAATCTGGCGCGCCTGCTGATGGCCGAGGAACACCGTGTGGATTCTTTCACGGCTGAGGCGGCTTGCCACTGCGCCGCCGCAACCCCGTCCACCCATGCCACCGGCTGCCGTTACGCCCAGATGGGCTACACCGCCGCCTTTGAACCGGCCATGCTGCCCAGCAACGCCCGTCACGCCCATCTGGAAATGGCCGATATCCCGCTGATCGACACCGGCGGCTATCTGGTGCTGGGCAATGATGATTTTCTGCTGGAACTGCTGGCCTCCGGCGCGGGAGAGACGGCGGTGGCCGATTATGTCGGCTGGATGCTGAACGCCACGCGCAGCCTCGCCGTCAAGGCGGTAAACCCTGGGGGCATCAACGCCTTCAAATACAACCAACGCAAAGTGAACGTGGATGAGCCGGGACCGTTCCACGCCATCACGCCGCGCCGTGTCTTGACATCCCTGGCGTCGGCGGTGCAGCGGCTGGGGATCCCCCATCCATTGCATCTGCACGGTTTCAACCTCGGCATTCCCGGCAATGTCGAGGCGACGCTGGACAGCATCGCGGCGATGGAGGGCTTGCGGCTGCACCTCGCCCATGTGCAGTTCCATGCCTATGGCGTCGAGGGGGACCGCCGCTTTTCCTCCGGCGCGGCGCGGTTGGCGGAGGCGGTCAACCGCCACGCCAACATCTCCGTCGATGTCGGGCAGATCATGTTCGGGCAGACGGTGACCGCCTCCGCCGACAGCATGGCGCAGATGGGAAACGCCCGTCTGGCGCACCCGAAAAAATGGGTGATGATGGACATCGAATGCGATTCCGGCTGCGGCGTCGTGCCGTTCCGCTACCGCGATCAGGCCTTCGTCAACGCGCTGCAATGGGCGATCGGGCTGGAATTGTTTTTGCTGATCGAGGACCCCTGGCGGATCTTCCTCACGACCGATCACCCCAACGGGGCCCCGTTCACCAGCTACCCCACGCTGATCCGCCTGCTGATGGACCGCGATTACCGGCTGGCAGCGCTGGCGGAACTGCACCCCGCGGCCCAGGCGCATACCATCCTCGCGTCGCTGACCCGCGAATACACGCTGCGGGAGATCGCC
The DNA here is from genome assembly GCA_031546725.1 of Azospirillum sp. Taxonomy (GTDB): domain Bacteria; phylum Pseudomonadota; class Alphaproteobacteria; order Azospirillales; family Azospirillaceae; genus Azospirillum. The sequence goes on along the minus strand of JAVBJZ010000111.1, from coordinate 18,069 downwards.
ATCATGACCCGCGCGGCGCCGGCGCGGATCCTCGGTCTGGCGGACCGTGGGCATCTCGGGCCGGCGGCTGCCGCCGACATCACCGTCTATACCGACCAGCCGGACCGTCGGGCGATGTTTGCTACGCCGGATCTGGTGTTCAAGGACGGGCGGCTTATTGTCCGTGACGGCGCGGTGGTGGCCATGGCGCAAGGGCGCACTCATGTGGTGGAGCCCGCCTATGACCCCGCCATCGAGGCCCGCATCGCCCGCCATGTCGAAGGGCGGCTTGGTCAGCGGCTCACCCATTTTGGCATCGGTGAGGATGAGATCAGGGGTGGCGACGGTCTGCTCCGCCACGTCTGCCAGCCCCCTGGAGAAGCGCCGGGGGCTTCGGGATGAAGCGCAACGGCGTCCATATTGAGGAAACCTTTGCTGAGGCCTTTCCCATGCTGGGTACGCGGTTGATCATCACCGCCGACACCCCCGCCTGGGTGCAGGCCGCCGTGCTCAGCATGACGGGCTTCGCCACCTCGGTGATCGGCTGCGGCTGCGAGGCGGCGGTGGAGCGCCTGCTGTCCGTCGAGGAGACCCCGGATGGCCGGCCCGGCGCGGCGGTTCTGCTGTTTTCCATAACGAAGGAGGAACTGGCCAAGCAGGTGGTCCGGCGGGTTGGACAATGCGTGATGACCGCGCCGGGGTCGGCCTGCTACGCCGGCCTGCGCGAGGGCGTTCAGATTCCGTTGGGCGACAGCTTGCGCTATTTCGGCGATGGCTGGCAAATCGCCAAGCGCATCGGCGCCCGACGGTTCTGGCGCATCCCGGTTATGGACGGTGAGTTCCTGTGCGAGGCGACCACCGCCGTTGTCGAGGGGGTCGGTGGCGGCAATTTCATCATCCTGGCGGCGGACCGGCAGGCGTGCCAGACGGCGGCTCAGGCGGCGGTTCTGGCGATCCGCGCGCTGCCCGGCGCCATCCTGCCGTTTCCCGGCGGGGTGGTGCGCTCCGGCTCCAAGATCGGCGCCAAATACAAGGGGCAGATCGCTTCCAGCAACACGGCTTTTTGCCCGACGCTGCGGGACGTTGTGGCGTCGTTGACCCCAGAGGGGGTGGGGGCGGTTCTCGAACTGGTGATCGACGGCGTAAGTCCCCAGGCCATAGCCGCCGCGATGCGCGGGGGCATCGGCGCGGCGGTCAGTCAGGCGGGGGTTATGTCGATCACCGCCGGAAACTATGGGGGCAAGCTGGGGCGCTATCACTTTCACCTGCATGAGGTGATGGCATGATTCTGACAACCCGTGACGCCAATGGGCCACCCATCGATATGACCGGCGTGCTGCCGACGAATGTCCGTGCGGACACGCCGGTGATACGCGGCAGGGAGCGTTTTGGGGTGGGGGATCTCTTTACGCTTGAGGCCGGAGGGGCGCCCGACACGCTGGTTCTGCATCCCAACGGCGCGGTGCTCGACGGGGTTGGCGCGGGCATGGCGGCGGGTGAAATCCGCGTGGTTGGGGATTGCGGGGCCTGTGCCGGGCGCGGCATGCGGGGCGGAACACTGATCATTGAGGGGAAGTGCGGGGCCTTCGCCGCGGCGGGAATGGCCGGTGGGCGAATGCGCATCGCCGGTGACGCCGGGGATTTCCTGGGCGCGCCGTTGGCGGGAAGCCCACGGGGGATGAGCGGCGGCTCTGTCACCGTTGGCGGCGGCGCCGGGGATCGTGCGGGTGAGCGGATGCGGCGTGGCCTGATCGCTGTTGCGGGTCGGGTCGGGAGCCTGTGCGGCGCGCGGATGATCGCCGGAACCATCATCATCGGCGGCGGATGCGGGCCGGAACTTGGCTTGGCGATGCGCCGGGGGACCATTCTCCTGTCCCGGATGCCGGAGCCAAACCCGGCGGGCTTTGTCGGTGGTGACGCCGTGAACGAGTGGTTGTTCCTGGAACTCTTGCGGCGGGACCTCATCGTGGCCGGCGCCTGGCCGGCGGGATTCCCGGCCCAGGGGACACGGGCCCGTCGGTTGCTTGGCGACCGTTCGGTCGGCGGCATCGGAGAAGTGCTCATCCTTCCAGAGGGGTAGCGTGGGCGTCACCGCAGCACCAGATCAACGAAGGCGTCGCATCGGGAGGCTCCTGCTGATGATCGAAAGCTGTTCATGGATCAGGCGTGCGGTAGGGCTGCTGCTGTTCGCCGGTGCAATAATGGCCGGGGACTCCGCGCGGGCCGGCGATCCCGCCGAAATCCGCATCGGCTATGTGACGCAGGCGGAAGAGCCAAGAATTCCCCTTACCTTCCTTGAATCCGTGGCCGAGGATGAGGGGGTGCAGGGGGCGCGTCTGGGCATCACCGACGACAACACGACCGGAGGTTTCCTCAACCAACGCTTTGAACTTATCGCGGTGACCGTGCCCATTGACGGCAGCGTTGCGCAAGCCGTGCGGGATCTTGCGGGCCAAGGGGTTCGGCTGCTGGTCGCCGATCTCCGGCGGGATGCGTTGCTGAGCGCCGCCGCCGCGCCGGAGGCGCGGGACATGCTGATCTTCAACACCCGCGCCCCGGATGATGATCTGCGCAACGAAGGGTGCCGGGCCAATGTGCTGCACGTGGCGCCAAGCCGGCGGATGCTCGCCGACGCGCTGGCGCAATATCTGACGCTGCGGCGTTGGTCGAAATGGCTGCTGGTGGTCGGTCGCACGCCGGAGGACGCCGCCTTCGCCGAAGCGATGCGCAACACCGCCAAGCGCTACCGGGCGACGATTATCGAGGAAAAGGCCTGGACATTCGAGGACGCCAACCGGCGGGTGGACACCGGCCATGTCACCTTGCAGTCGGAAATTCCCACCTTCACGCAAAGCGCCGACTACGACGTGCTGGTCGTCGCCGACGAGGCGGACAGCTTCGGCGACACCCTGCCATACCGCACCTGGCTGCCCCGCCCGGTGGTCGGCACCCACGGGCTGACGCCGACGGCGTGGTCACGCGTGCATGAGCAATGGGGGGCGACGCAACTGCACAGCCGCTTTGAGCGGCAGGCCGGGCGCTGGATGCGGCCTCGCGACTACACGGCCTGGGTGGCTGTTCGTGCGGTGGGCGAGGCGGCGGCGCGCGCCCATTCCACTGATCCGGTAGCGCTGGCGGCGTATATCCGCAGCCCGGATTTCACCCTGCCGGCCTTCAAGGGGCAGGGCTTGAGCTTCCGCGATTGGGACGGGCAGTTGCGCCAGCCCGTGCTGCTCGCCGGGCCACGGGTGCTGGTTTCGGTGTCGCCGCAGCCTGGATTCCTGCACCAGCTCTCAGAACTCGACACGCTCGGCGACGACCGACCGGAGAGCCGCTGCCGGGGGCGTCAACAGTAAAAAGGGGGAAGGCATTCAATGTCCACGCTATCGATCGTCCGAGGAATCGCCGTGATGGTGCTGGTTTTCACCTTTGCCCCCTCGGCTTGGGCTGACACGGTCTTTGTCTCCAACGAAAAGAGTAACAGCATCTCGGTGATCGATGGGGACACATTGCGCGTGGTCTCAACCATCAAGGTTGGCCGCCGACCGCGCGGCATCACCTTCAACCAGGACATGACGCGCATCTTCGTGTGCAGCGGCGATGACAACCGGATCGATGTGATCGATGTGGCGACGCAAAAAGTCGTTGATCGCCTGCCGTCCGGCCCCGACCCGGAATTGTTTGTTCTGGAGCCAGCCGGGCGGCTGCTCTATGTCGCCAACGAGAACGACAACAAGGTCTCGGTGGTCGATACACAGGCGAAGAAGATCATCAGCGAGATCCAGGTGGGCGTCGAACCGGAGGGCATGGGCGTCAGCCCGGACGGGAAGATCCTGGTGAACACCTCTGAAACCACGAATATGGCGCATTTCATCGACACGACGACGCATAAGATCACCGACAATGTGCTGGTGGACGCCCGTCCCCGCGTGGCGCGCTTCACCGCCGACGGGCGGTTCGTCTGGGTCTCGTCCGAGGTCGGCGGCACTGTCAGCGTCATCGACGTGGCGTCCCACAAGGTCGTCCACAAGATCATTTTCGCCGTCCAGGGGGTGCCACGGGAAGCGATCCAGCCCGTCGGTATTCAGATGACACGCGACGGGACGCGGGCCTTCGTCGCCCTTGGCCCCGCCAACCGGGTGGCCGAGATCGACGCCGCGACCTATGAGGTCAAACGCTACCATCTCGTTGGCCAGCGCGTGTGGAATCTGGCGCTGTCGCCGGATGAAAAGCGCCTCTACACGACGAACGGGGTCAGCAACGACATGTCCGTGCTGGATATGGAGCGTGGCCGGGTCATCAAATCCGTGGCGGTCGGCGGCGCGCCCTGGGGGGTGATCGCCAAGCCGTGAAACCCCTTATGCCCGAGCCTGTTCTGGACATCGAAGGGGTAAGCCACAGTTTTGCCGGGCGCCGGGCGTTGGAGGGCGTCTCGTTCTCCGTCGCGGCGGGACGGTTCACCGTGTTGCTGGGGCTGAACGGCGCCGGAAAGACCACGCTGTTTTCCCTGATCACGCGGTTATACAACACGCGCCAGGGCGCCATCCGGGTGTTCGGCTTCGACATGCGCCGACAGCCATCGCAGGCGCTGGCGCGCATGGGTGTGGTGTTCCAGCAACCAACCCTCGACCCCGACCTGACGGTGATGCAGAACTTGCGCTACCACGGCGGCTTGCATGGCCTGTCCACGGCGCGGATCGAGGCGCACGCCGCTGAGGAACTGACCCGCATCGGCCTTGCCGAGCGCGCGGATGAGCGGGTGCGCAGCTTGTCCGGTGGGCAGCGGCGGCGCGTGGAGATCGCCCGCGCGCTGCTCCACCAGCCGGGTCTGCTGCTGCTCGACGAACCGACCGTCGGCCTGGATGTCGCGCTGCGTCGGGTGGTCCTGGACCATGTGCATGATCTTTGCCGCGAACGTGGCCTTGCCGTGCTCTGGGCGACCCATCTGATCGACGAGGCGCGGCCGGAGGATGGGGTGGTGGTGCTGCACCACGGGCGGGTCCTCGCCACGGGATCGGCGGCGGAGATCCAGGCCGCAGGGCCGGATTCGACGCTGGAGCAGGCGTTCAGCCGGTTGACGAGAAGGGAGGGCGCAGGATGAGCCCGCTGCTGTGCTGGCGCTGTCTGCGCAGCATCATAATCCGCGAAGGTTTGCGCTTCGTGCACCAGCGGGAGCGCTTCTTTGCGGCGCTGGTGCGCCCCCTGGTCTGGCTTGCCCTGTTCGCCGCGGGCTTTCGCGCGGTGCTCGGCCTGTCGATCATTCCGCCCTATGAAACCTACATCCTTTATGACGAATATGTGGCGCCGGGGCTGATCGGCATGATTCAGCTTTTCAACGGCATGCAAAGCTCGCTGTCCATGGTCTATGATCGCGAAATGGGCAGTATGAAGACGCTGCTCGTCAGCCCGCTGCCGCGCTGGTACCTGCTGCTCGCCAAGCTGTTGGCCGGGGTGCTGGTGTCCATCATCCAAGCCTATGTTTTCATCGCCATCGCCTGGTTCTGGGATTTCCGACCGCCGCCGCTTGGCTATCTTGCGGTGTTCCCGGCGCTGCTGCTCAGCGGGCTGATGCTGGGAGCGCTGGGGCTGCTGCTGTCGTCCTTCATCCGGCAATTGGAGAATTTCGCCGGGGTGATGAACTTCGTCATCTTTCCGATGTTCTTCGCCTCCACCGCCTTGTACCCGCTGTGGCGCATCCGCGAGGGTAGCCCGTTCCTGGCGCAAGCCGCCGCCTTCAACCCGTTCACCCACGCCGTCGAACTGATCCGCTTCGCCCTGTATCTTCAGCTCAACGTCACGGCGCTGTTGGTCGTGGCGGCGTCGCTGGCGCTGTTCTTAGGCGCGGCGATCCTAGCCTATGACCCTGGCCGCGGCTTCTGGGCCCGTCGTGGTGGGCCGGCGGAACAAGGGTGAGCGGCGCCTTGAATCCGTAATCCGGTTACGGTGGATTCGGGTTGTGTGCTGCGGGATGGAGACTGGAATGACCGACAGGGCGGCGGGGGCCCGCGTAAGGCGCTATCGTTCCGCTCAGAAATTGGATCCTCGCCTTCGCGCATAGGTGCTGACTTTGCCTTATTTCGTGCCTCAAGGGCTCTTGGTGCAGGCATAGATTGATAAGGTTTCCTGGGTCCCCGTTTTCACGGGGATGACAGTATTAGACAGTAAGAACCTCCCCTTATCGTCATCCTCGCGAAAGCGGGGATCCAGTAACGCCTTCGACATCTCTGTCATACGGCTCTGCAACGTAAGTACATACCGCAGGGCCGTTATAGGGACCGGATGGCTTTGGAGATTGGCAGGCGGCGCGGACAGCCGCCAGCGCGGCGGAGTCAAGAACGCCACCCCGGTTTCCACCGGCGCACAACGCTGTTCGGAAACCCAGGTAATCGGGGCGCAGGGGCAGCAGCAGCGGAATATCCGCCAAACAGAGTGAGCCGGCGAGCCCGGTGAGCAAGCCAAGGCGGCGGGCGTTGTCGATGAAATGCGCGACCTCATTCAGGGTCTTGTGCTGAAGGAGCCCACCCGCTGATTTCCCGGCGGTGTCGAGCATCGCCCCGGCGAAACCGGCGTGAGCGATCGCGTCCAGCAGCCGGAAATCCGGCCACAGATCGGCGAACAGCACGGCGACGAGGCGGGCTCCTCGGAGGGATTCCAGCGTCAACGCCATGAGGCAGCCGATGGGATCGCCGTCGGGGAACAGGCCGATTTTCACATAATCGACACCACAGGACCATGTTTCGGCGACCCGCGCCGATACAATTGACGGTTCCATCGGCAGGTCGCCGATGGTGGCGCTGAGCGGTGAGCGCACCGGCCAGGTTTTCACCAGAGCGACGGCCTGGGCGATGCGCCCCTGCTGCCAAGCGCCAAGCGCCCCAGCCCTAGGGTCCTTGAGATCGAGGATATCGGCTCCCTCTTGCGCCGCCCGGTTGAGTTCCTGGAGATCCGCAACACTGGCCAGCAGCCGCGTCATGACGCCGGGCCCTTTTCAGCGCGGTACGCGGCGATGCGGTCCAGCAGCCAGCCCCAGGCTTCCCATTCGGCAGGTCCGGCGGTTTTGCCGATGGCGATCGACAGATAATTCATGTCGCGATCGATCATCTCAGCCGGGAGAAGATGCAGGCGGCTGACCAGGATCGCCCCCTCGACCACCGCGGCTTGCGCCCGGTTGAAGCCGCGGAAAGGGTGATGATTGACAAGGTACACGGACCGGCAGGCCAGGCGCGGGCGGACAGGGTCATCCTCGACGGCCACCACCTCGACCTCCTCATGCGCCAGGGCCTTGGTGAGGGCCGCGCCACGAATGCATTGCGCCGGTTCGGTCGGCCAATGCCGTTGCCGGCCCGTCACGCAACCGGCGAACACCCGGACATCATCGGTGAAATTGATGACCGCGCAGCGCGTGGCCAGAAGATTGTCGAGCGTGGTGGAGGGGCGGAAGGGCGCCAGACTGTACCCACCGTCGATCACCGTGACCCCCATGGGGGCGGTGTGTATTTTTCCCATGGCGTCACAGCTGGTGATGATGGTTTCGCGGATGAACGTCACGGGGCGCCGCCTTTCGGCTTCAGGGATCGCGTCGTCGCAGCGTGCTCGGTGGCTGTTGGTGGGTCCACCGCCGCGCCCCAGCGCAGTTCATTATCCTGGGCGTAGCGTTTGCCGAGTCGCCAGGCGATCTGCGCGCGGCCCAGTTCGACGCCAAGATAGAAGGCGTGCCCTGGATCATCGCGCGCCTCGATGTTCGGGTAGAGGGCGAAGGGGTCGCTGGCGACGTGGTGGCCGTTGCGGTTGTAGAGGTGAATGCCGCGCTCGGTGATTTCGATGCGGTAGTTTGGATCACGGATCTGCGCCGCCAATTCCGCGACCTGTTCCGGCGTGCTGACGAACGGCTTGCGGTCACGCAGGCAGAGCAGGGAATCGCCAAACCCCTGGGGCAGGGCGCCGGCCTCCCGCGCGGCGAAGAACTGCCGGCGCGCCCGGTCGCATTCGCGGATCACCCGTCGGCAGTGGGGGCTGACCTGCACAAGCAAGACATGGTCGATGGCCAGTTCGGAGACCACCCCCATGAGCAGCGCGTTCATCCCCGGTGTGTCGGCGTCGGTAAGCTCGGTCACATTGCCGATGCCCATCAGGATTTCCAGATCGGGGTAGCGCCGCCGAACCGCGTGGTAGCGCAGCAGGGAGTCGGTGAAGCCGTGATGGATCGGCTCCAGGATCGGGTCGACGATGCAGCGGCGTCCTTGTCGTTGAATCGCTTCCACCGCCCGATACAGCGAGGGAAGATCGTCGGGGGTGGTGGGTATCGCCACGGGTGTCGCATCGCTCTCGCCGGCAAGCCAGGCGGTGTCCTCGGTCAGGCTCAGCAGATAAGCGGCGCCGGCGCGCGCGCCACGCCGCAGATCGTCGGGGTTTGCGGAGTCGATGCTGACCGTATGGCCAGCGGCGCACAGCGCCTGTACGGCCTCCTCCAGATGCGGGAAGGGGTGGTCCGGCAGGCAACCGAGATCCACCACATCGGCCCCATCCGTGGTGAAGCGGGCGGCGCGCTCCAGGATGGCGGGTATGCTCAGCAGCGGCGCCTCGACGATCTCAGCGAAGATCCGGGTGTGATAGCGGCTGAGGTCGAGCGGGATGGCCTGGCGCTGGAAATACTGGGGAAGATCGTCCAACTCTTCGGGGCCGCGGGCGAAGGGCACGCCGAAATGCGCGGACAGCCGGTCGAGGTCACCGTGAAACCGGCCCGGCAGCAGGACGAAATCCGCCCCTTGCGTCGATTTCAGCCGCCGCAGGATGATTTCGGTCGTCGCCAGGGCCGCGACCTTGATGCCCAGATTCACCACGCTGGCCTGGAAATCCAGCGGTTGCAGAGACTCGAGCACCCGGCGCAGCCGTGGTTCGGCCAGAGCGCCGGTCAGGAAGAGGATATGCCGGGGCTTTTCCACCTCATGCATGGAGGCGCGTTCCCGTAGGTGTGCGTTGCCCCAGCGCTTCGGCGAACCGCCGATGGTCGGTGCGCGCGACGCACCACACCGTTCCATCGTAGCGGGTCATCCGATCGGGCAGCGCCGGATCGACGACGCCCGCCGCTGCCAAGGAAGCGACAGGAGAGGGTGTGTCGGGTAGGGGAGTGGATTTGACCAGCACCGCGCAGGCCGCGCCGAGAGTCCACGCCAACCAGACCGCCAGACTGTCCGAGGTGACGTCCCAGCTCTCGGCAAGCGTGGCTGTCTGCGCCAGGGGGAGCGGCATCCAGACGAGGGGGCCTTTTTGCCGGGTCAGCTCATCCCGCGTGCGGGCTGGCGTCAGGCGTGGCTCCAAATCGGCCAGCGCCGTGCCGTATTGCTCCATGGCCAGCAAGGCCATGCGGTGCGCGGCGCGGTCGCCGAACCCAAGCCGGAGCTGCGCGGCGCGTATGGCGTCGGCGAAGGGGCCGCCGCCGGGCACGATAACCACGCGCAGATCCCGTGCGGCGGCGAGGAGGTCCAGCCAGTCCCGCAATTCCGCCGCATCCCACAGGCTGCCGCCGAGCTTCACCACCCAGAGAGCGCTCATGGTCGCTCCCCTCAGGGCGCCGCCGGGCGGGAGCGCTCGATAACCACCCCCACACCAGCGGATTCCGGCACGATGTCGAGTTTTTCAATCTGGACCGAAGCCTTCACCACGCGGGGATCGGAAAAGCACAGGGTGAGAACCCGTTCCGCCAAGGTTTCGACCAAATGCACATGCTCTCCATCGCGCAGGGCGCGGATGCCGGTGATCAGGAAGTCGTAGGAAAGCACCGCGTCCAAACGATCGTTCAGGGGATGCGCAGGCCATGGCAGGGTCAGACGGGCGTTGATCCGCACACGCTGTCTGCGGCCTTGCTCATCGTCCCAGACGCCAATGCGGAACTGGTCGATGTAGTCGCGCAGGGTGATGTCGTAGGACAGTGGAGCATCGTCGGTCACGCTCTTCCTCCCTTCGGCTATCACGCAGGATCAGGGCCTCTCGGCTACAAGACGATGAAGCAGAAGCCATTCGACGCCGCGCCGCCATGCCAGCTCGGTGTCGCCACGGATATCGGCGATCCCCATCGCCACGACCTCGCCGCTGTCGACAGCGCGCAGTATAATCTGGAGGTTCAAGATCAAGCTGCTGATCTTGTGGATGAAGCCGGTCGCCACGATAGTGACGTTGGCCTTGCGCCCCAGATCGATTTCGCAGCCATTGCATGAATACACGGCGGCTGGGGCTTCGGGGGCGACGGCGCTGTCGTGGATACCGATCACCTCATAACGGCCAGAGCGAACCAGCCCGTCGCGCAAAACACCCGTCATTCGGGCCAATCGGCCAGCGTGATCGGGATCGACGCTTTCACCGCTGCTGTCCGTGAATTCCAGGTCGAAGAGCAAGAGTGTGTCGTGAATTTCGTTCGGCTCGTCAGCCGCAGCATGGGCCGGGGTGGTCAGGACGGCCAGCAGCAGCGCGGCGACGAAGAGCCTCATCTGTGGTTCGCCTTATCCCGAAAATCATTTCGCGCTTCCATTCAGGTGGAGCGATGCGGGCAGAACGCAAACCCCCAGCACTGTTGCGCTCCTGGGGAACCTCATCGGCGGCTTGCCTCATCCCGATGAGCGGCTAGGCAAGCCGGTCCTTCCGTTCTCAAAATCCGGGCATGCTCCACCGGTTTCCCCCCCTCACTATCGGCGTTTTGCTCCTGGGCTTTATCCTGTCCGCCGGGCCGTCCACCGGGGTGATGGCGGCTGAACGCAACCCGGATTGGCCGTGCGTGCAGATCCTGGTTCCAACCCTTTCCGCCGGCCAGATCTGGAGCGGCGATCCCATCGAGGAAAAGGAAGCGGTGTGGCGGGATAGTCCCGGCGTGGACAGGCTGGTGAAGCAGGTGGTCGATCGTTCATCCGACATCGATCAGGCCGAGGCGGCCATCGATCGCTTCGCCGAAACCTTGGGACCAGAGCGCAACACGGTGCTCACCGGGCTTTTCGCCGGCGTGTTCGACGCGCTCAACCGGCAGCGCGGCGAATCCATCGCGGCGATCCAGCGCTACGCTCATCAGCAGCATGCCTTGCTGGATGATATCGCCGCGGACCTCTCCCATCTGCACGACCTTCCCCCGCAATCGCCCGAGGCGGCGGCGGTGCTGGAGAGCATCAGCTGGCAGCGGCGGATTCTTGACGAACGCCGCCGCTATCAGACAGCCCTGTGCGATCAGCCCGTTCAATTGGAGCAGAGGCTTGGCCGTCTCGCGCGCGCGATCGCCGCCCATCTGGACTGATTTTCCCGATTGTCATATCCATTTTGGCCGGGATAAGGGGCCGAGTTGGATGCCGGTGTGCAGAACCGCCTTGCGGGCGATGAGCAGTTGCGCCGCGATGGCCGACACAGTCGAGGACAGCGCCGCACCGGTAATGCCGTACTGCGGGATGAGAAGCATGTTGAGGATAATGTTGGCGAGAGCGGCGGCGAGGAGAATCAATGCAACCTGCGCTTCGTTTCCAACCATCATCATCAGCAGCATTCCAGGACCGAGCGCCGCCCGCACCAATTGCATCGCAATCAGCAAGTGTAACGGTCCGCCAGCCTCGCTGAACGCCCCCCCGTAGAAAGACAGGACCATCTCCGGCGCTATGAGCAGCGGCAGCGCCATCGCCGCCGTACCAAACAAGGACCATCGGCAGGTGGCGGTCACGGCGTCCTGCATCTGCTTGTGTTCACCCCGGGCGTGCAGGCCGGCGACGATGGGCGAGAAGATCGAAAACACCGCCATTATGGGAAAGGCGCAGGCTTCCGATAAGGATGTTGCGACAGTGTAGACGCCGGCCTGCTCCGTGTCGCGCAGCCAGCCGATCAGCAGCACATCGGTCCTCTGCAACAGGATCTGAACCCCACTGGTCAACCCCAGCACGGTGGCGGCCCGCACCCAGGCGCGTATTTCATAGGCTGGCGGTCCCTCCGCTGGCATGGCGCTGATCCAGTGCCGGAGCGCGCGGCTGACCACCGCCAACGCAACGCCAGTTCCCACCGCGATCAACAGCACCGTGGTCGCCGGGGTAAGGGGGGAAGCAGCGCTGTAAACCAGCACACCGATCAACGCCAGCATGACCGTGTCTCGAATCAGACGTTCCGGCAACAGGCCGGTGAAGGGCCGTTCGGCGGCGCAGAGAATGGAGCCGCGCACCCGCAGCAGCGTCAGCCCTGGCAGCAGCAGCAAGGCCACGGTCAGCGCGTTGCGCAGCTCTGGCGCCAGGGTCGGATGAGCCCAGGCGATGACGATCCCGACGACCGCCAGGGCCGCGGCGGCAAGCAACGGTATGCGTTGGGCATGGCGAAGCATGCCGCGCAAATGGGGCCAGTCCTCCTTGTTCCGGTACACGGCGACCTGCCGCATCAAAAGCGTATCGTGACCAAGCACCGCCAGGCAGCACAAGAGGTTCAACCACGACATGGTATAGGCGTACATGCCAAAGAAGGTCGCGCCAAGCACACGGGTCAACAGCAATTGCACCAGGAAAGCGAGCGCCGCCCCGACCACGTTCAGCACAAAAAGGCCCGACGCCTTGCGCAGCAGCCGGCTGACAAACGTATTCTGCAGGAGGATGCGCATAATTCTGAGAGGTGTCGTTTCCAAGTACAAGATGGGTCGAAGCGCCGGATGCAACACCCCCGTGGCAAGGGCGTCGATGACCGACGCCTCGGAAATCAGTCTGCTCAACCAAAGAGGACCAAAGGATTATAGCGGAATCCGCTTTAAACTGAAGCGCGTTCCGCTGTAGCAAATGTCAGGCTTGGCTTGCCTTGGCCTCGATGTGGTAGTGGTGCAGGGCGCGTGAAGAAGGTCGCCTTCACACGACTGGGGGGATTTCAGCCTCGCGGGCCCGCGCAGCCATCACCGACGGGCGTCCTGCGATCCGGCGCATGTAGCTGGTGATACGCGGCCAGCGATCGAGGTCGATGGCGAAGCCGGGCATCCAGCCGAGGACGGTAAACAAATAGGCGTCCGCCACTGTGAAGCCCTCGCCCATTAAGTAAACATGGTTCTCCAGCCTCGCGGCGATGTGATCGAAGCGTGTGAACAGCCGCTTCTTGAAGATATCCTGCACCGTCTCCGGAAGGTCTTTGATGAAGAGTGGGCTTGATCCCGCGTGAATCGCGCTGGTGATGAAGTTGAGCCACTCCTGAAGCCGCACGCGCTCCAGCGCGCCATTCGCCGGGGGGCAATCCATCCCGCGCGGTCAATCTGTTGATGGAGCTGGCGCGCCGGCAGGGTTGAGATATTGCCCCAAGAGCGACAGCGCAGCCCGCTTTAAACTGAAGCGGGCTGCGCTGTCGTGGTCGTCAGGCCTGGCCTGCCTTGGCCTCGATCCGGCGGCGGTGCAGGACGGGTTCGGTGTAGCCGTTGGGCTGCGCCCGGCCTTTGAACACCAGGTCGCACGCCGCCTGGAACGCCACGCTCTTGTCATAGGCCGGGGCCATCGGGCGGTAGAGCGGATCGCCGACGTTCTGCCGGTCGACGACGAGGGCCATGCGCTTCAAGGTTTCCATCACCTGCGCCTCGGTGCAGACGCCATGAAGCAGCCAGTTCGCCATGTGCTGGCTGGAGATGCGCAACGTCGCGCGGTCTTCCATCAGGCCGACATTATCGATGTCCGGCACTTTTGAGCAGCCAACGCCCTGGTCGATCCAGCGAACCACATAGCCCAGGATGCCTTGGGCGTTGTTGTCCAATTCCTGCTGGATCTCGTCGGGCGACCAGTTGGGCCGGTCAGCCAGCGGGATCGTGAGAATGGCGTCCAAGCTGGCGCGCGGGCGCTTGGCCAGTTCTTCCTGCCGGGCGGCCACGTCCACGGTGTGGTAATGCAGCGCGTGCAGCGTGGCGGCGGTCGGGGAGGGCACCCAGGCGGTGTTGGCGCCGGCTTGGGGGTGCCCGATCTTAACCTTCAACATCTCGGCCATCAAATCCGGCATGGCCCACATGCCCTTGCCGATCTGCGCCTTTCCCTTGAGGCCGCAAAGCAGGCCGGTATCGACGTTCCAGTCCTCGTAGGCCTTGATCCAGCTCGCCGTTTTCATGTTGGCCTTGCGGACCATTGGGCCGGCTTCCATGGCGGTGTGGATCTCATCGCCGGTGCGGTCGAGGAAGCCGGTGTTGATGAACATCACCCGTGCGGACGCCGCGCGAATGCATTCCTTGAGGTTCACCGTGGTGCGGCGCTCCTCGTCCATGATGCCCATCTTGATCGTGTTGCGGGCCAATCCCAGCAGATCCTCGACACGGGCGAACAACTCGTTGGCGAAGGCGACTTCCTCCGGCCCGTGCATCTTCGGCTTGACGATGTAGATCGAACCGGCGCGGCTGTTGCGACTCCCGCCCGTGCTCTTCAGATCATGCAGCGCGATCAGCGCGATGATGGCGGCGTCAAGAATACCTTCCGGCGCTTCGCCGCCGTCCTTCAGCAGCACCGCGCCGATGGTCATCAGATGACCGACGTTGCGCACCAGCATCAAGCTGCGGCCCGGCAGGGTGAGCGCACCGCCCGTCGGTGCGGTGTAGACGCGGTCGGGGTTAAGCCGGCGCTCAACCATGCCCGCGTCTTTCGGGCCCGCGCCTTTTTGGAATGTTGCGGTCAGGGTTCCGCGCATCAGGCCCAGCCAGTTGCGGTAGGCGAGGACCTTGTCCGCGGCGTCCACCGCCGTCACCGAATCCTCACAATCCATGATCGCGGTCAGGGCCGATTCGACGATCAGGTCAGCCACCCCCGCCGCGTCGGTCTTGCCGATGGGATGGGTGCGGTCGAAGCGAATCTCCAGATGCAAACCGTGGTTGGCCAGCAGAACCGATGTGGGGGTCGTCGTGTCGCCGGTGTAGCCGACGAATTTTTCGGGTTCGCGCAGACCAACAAGACGATTGTCCGTCAGCGCCACACGCAATTGGCCATCTTTGACACTATAGCCGGTTGCATCCTTATGCGACCCCTCCGCCAACGGCGCGGCGTGGTCAAGCACGCCACGGGCGAAGGCGATGACCTTTTCACCACGCGCCGGGTTGTAGCCGGCGAGCGCTTCGCCCTGGTCGAAAGGAATGGCGTCGGTGCCGTAGAGCGCGTCGTACAGGCTGCCCCAGCGCGCGTTGGCGGCGTTCAGGGCGTAGCGGGCGTTCATCACCGGCACCACAAGCTGCGGCCCGGCGATGCTGGAGATTTCCGCATCGACATTGGCGGTGGTCACCGCGAAATCCGGCCCCTCGGGCAGCAGATAGCCGATATCCTGTAGAAACTTCTTGTAGCTGGCGTGATCCACCGGCTTACCGCGCCCGGCGCGGTAATAAGCGTCGATCTCGGCCTGCAGGGCATCGCGCTGCGTCAACAACGCCCGGTTGCGTGGCGCCAAATCATGCAAAAGGGCGTCGAGTCCCGCCCAGAAATGAGAAGGCGCAACGCCTGTGCCCGGCAGTGCTTCATTCTCAATGAAGCGATGAAGCTCTGTAGCGACCCGCAAGCCGCCGGCCTGAATGCGTTCCGTCACCATGCCGTTCATTTCCTCCATAAGTCGAAATCACTGTGGTGCTTATATCAAATCCTGTCGATGGATAGCCATCAATGTGCCCCAAACGCCCCCCAGCACGCGAGGTCCCCCGGCAGCGCTGATTACCGCCGGGCGCCCGATCCCGATGAGTTGCCCTCATCGGGATCGGGTTTCTATCGAGGTGGTGCGGTGACAAAGGTACATGGTCAAGGAGGCGGAATCCCCCTGAACCATCGTCCGCCGGCAAGGGATTAAGGGGCCGTCAGCATGCGGATGGGGTGGCCCTGAATCCAGGCGAGAATATCCTCCAGCGCTTCACGGTAGAAGACGGCGTAATTCTCGTGCGTGACGTAACCGATGTGCGGGGTCAAGAGGGTGTTGTCCAGCGTCCGCAGGGGGTGGTCGAGGGGGAGAGGCTCAACAGAGAACACATCCAGCCCGGCTCCGGCGATGCGGTTTTTCCGCAGGGCTTCGATCAGCGCCTCCTCATCCATCAATCCCGCGCGCGCGGTATTGATGAGATACGCCGTGGGTTTCATCGCCCGCAGTTCCTCGGCGCCGATGATGCCACGGCTGCGTTCACCAAGCACCAGGTGCAGGCTGACCACATCGGCGCTGGCGAAGAGTTCGTGCTTTTCAACGCGGCGCACCCCGATTTCGAGAGCGCGTGCATTGGTGAGGTTCGGACTCCAGGCGACGACATCCATGCCGAACGCCAAGCCGATGCGCGCGACCTGCGCGCCCAGTCTCCCCAAACCGACCACGCCCAGACGCTTGCCGGCGATGGTCCCGTTCAACCCTGTCTGCCAAAGGCCGGCGCGCAGGGCGCGATCTTCAGCCGGGATGCGCTTGACGAGACACAGAATCAGACCCCAGGCCAGTTCCGCCGTTGGGGTGCCGCCGATGGCCGTGCCGCACACGGTGATGCCCTGCGCCCGGCAAGCCTCAAGGTCCGCCGTCAAATTGCGCGCACCGGTAGTGACCAGCAGCCGCAGATTCGTGGCCGTGCCGCAGACAGTGATGCCCCGCGCCCGGCAGGCCTCAAGATCGATCGCGAAATTACGCGCGCCGGTAGTAACCAGCAGCCGCAGATTCGGCAGCCTCTCAATCAGGTCGGCGGGGAAGGGGGTGCGCTCCCGCATGATCACCAGCACATCGAAAGGCTGCAATGCCGCAACAAGAGTTTCTCGGTCCGCGATGTGATGGTGGAATACCTGCAACTCAGTGCCTGCTGGCAGCAGATCCCAATCCGCTAGGCTGCGGGCGATGCGTTGATAATCGTCTAGGATGGCAACGTTCATGGTTCCTCCTCTTGCGATGTTTGCGGTACATTGTTTTATACCGCAAAAGCCGCAGTCTCCGATACAAACGAAATCGGTGATTGCAGAGGAAAAAATCCTAAGATGGGAATCCTAAGATATGAATAAAACCACAAACGCCAAAACCGCCCTCACGCAAGCGTGGGAC
The DNA here is from genome assembly GCA_031546725.1 of Azospirillum sp. Lineage (GTDB taxonomy): Bacteria > Pseudomonadota > Alphaproteobacteria > Azospirillales > Azospirillaceae > Azospirillum. The sequence goes on along the minus strand of JAVBJZ010000111.1, from coordinate 1,101 downwards.
GGCAGGCTTAACATACATCATAAGGGGCAGGAGTGAGACTACCTACGCCCAGTCGCTACGAATTAATAACCCTCGCGCTCCATACGCTTACGCAGAAGCTTGCGGGTGCGGCGTACCGCTTCCGCTTTCTCCCGCGCACGCTTCTCCGAGGGTTTCTCGTAGTTCCGGCGCAGTTTCATCTCCCGGAAAATGCCCTCGCGCTGCATCTTTTTCTTCAGCGCGCGGAGGGCCTGATCAACGTTGTTGTCACGGACCAGAACTTGCACGGTTGACCGTCATCCCTTCTGTGGCACTCAAGGTGCCAATGGTTTCGCCAAGCAACAGTAAGGAATGCGCAACCGGGCGCACCCCGTCAGTGGCGTTTATCTACCACGCATCATCGGAGAAGGAAAGGTTTGAATTTTAGCAGCTCGTCCTTCAACGCAGATTTTTTGGGCAGATTTTTTTGGAATACGGATGCCAGTTGCCGACACAGGGCCTGGTCCCAGATAATGGAGCATGACCTTGTTGAAGATCGCCCGCATGGGGCATCCGGTGTTGCGTGCCAAGGCGGAGCCGGTACGCAACTTTGCCGATCCAGAGATCCGGCGTCTTGCCGCCGACATGATCGACACCATGCTGGACGCCCCCGGCGTCGGGCTGGCTGCGCCGCAGGTATACCAAGGGCTGCGCGTGATCGTTATCCGCGTCCCGGCGGAGCGTCCTGACGATTTGGGGCCGGAGATGGTGTTGATCAACCCCGAGATCGAGCCGCTGGATGACGCGATGGAGATGGGCTGGGAAGGCTGCCTGTCGATTCCCGGTCTGCGCGGTTTGGTGCCACGCCATAAACGGATTCGCTACCGTGGTTTCGACGCGGAGGGGGCGATGATCGAACGCGAGGCGCAGGGCTTCCACGCCCGTGTGGTGCAGCACGAGGTCGACCATCTCAACGGCGTGCTCTACATCGACCGCATTCCAGACCTGCGCTTGCTCGCCTTCAACGAGGAAACGCACCACATCACCGCGGCTCTGGCTTCCCAGCAGGAGGAATAAGCATGGACACCCCGACAGACATGGATTCGGTGCGGGATGAAATCCTGCTGGCCACACTGCCCAACG
>JAVBJZ010000002.1:0-5838 GCA_031546725.1 Azospirillum sp. | reverse complement strand
AATGGTGTCCGGGGGCCCCGTTTTCGGGGGTTTGACGTTTTTTTGTAGCTTAAACCTCTCCTATCGACATCCCCGCCAACGCGGGGACCCAGTATCAGTTGTCGGTATTTGCAAAAACAATCAAGGGTTGTTGTGCATTAGTAACGTTGATATCCCAAAGTTAGCGCCTATGCGCTTCCGTAGGGATGACGTACGTCTTTTGAAGCGATCGGCCTGGGAGCGTCTGCATGAAAATATTCGCCGCATCACGGCGGCCATCCTATTTTGGCCTGGGGCTCGCCATGGCGACCGTGGTGATTGTTCTCGACCAGATCAGCAAATGGTGGGTCCTCGAACAGATCATGCAGCCGCCGCGCTTGGTTGAGGTGACGCCTTTCTTCAACCTGGTGTTGGCTTGGAATCAGGGCGTCAGCTTCGGTCTGTTCGCGAACGAGACGGCGGTCATGCCCTATGCGCTGTCCGCCATGGCGTTGGTTATCGTCGTGGTGTTGCTTGTCTGGTTGCGCGGGGTCGAGCGGGGGCTGATGGCGTTTGGCATCGGCATGGTCGTCGGCGGGGCCATCGGCAACGTCATTGACCGGCTGCGTTTCGGCGCCGTCGCCGACTTTCTCGACTTTTACGCCTTTGGCTGGCATTTTTGGGCGTTCAACATCGCCGATGCCGGGATAAGTGTGGGGGTGGCGCTGCTGATCCTCGACGGATTGTTGGCAGGCCAGGATAAGGCGTAGTAGAACACCGCAGCAGCCTTCTTGCGGCCATGAAACTCGACGGGACTGACAGCCGTGCACAGCACTCCTTCCGCTTCCTCAATTCCGCGCTCCGCCGCGGGTCCACTTCTGGGTTTGGCGCTGGTGGCGTTGACGCTTGCCGGTTGTTCGGACGCCCGCAAGTCAATCGGGCTTGACCGCAGCAGCCCCGACGAGTTCTCCGTCGTCTCCCGCGCCCCTTTGAGCATGCCGCCCGACATGCGCTCCCTTTCTCCGCCCCGTCCCGGCGTCGCCCGCCCGCAGGAAGCCTCTGCGGCCCAGGCCGCCGCCGCCAGCGTTTTCGGTGGCGCGTCGCACGGTGGACCGCCGAGCGGTAAGGCGGCGGTCGCACGCGGAATCGGCGAGTCGGCGTTGCTCGCCAAGACCGGTCCGGCGGAGCCGGGCATCCGCAACAAGGTCGATCAAGAAACCTCGGCCCTGATCATCGCCGACAAGCGGTGGATCGACAGCCTGCTGTTCTGGCAAAAGCAGGAACAGCCCTATCAGGTGGTCGACCCGCAAAAGGAAAGCCAGCGCCTGCGGGAGACTCAGGCCCAGGGCAAGCCGATCAACGAGGGCGCCGTTCCGACCGTCGAGCGTCGGCGCAAGGGACCACTTGAAGGATTGTTCTGATCCGCCCGACAACCCAGTATCAATGGGCGCCTCCGATCCTTCACGGTGGGGGGCGTCCCCGATCCTTCGCGTTGGGGGGCGTCCATGGGACGCCCTTTTCGTTTCTGGAGACCGTCGATGCTGCGTATCACCCGTACCTTGCTGTCGGCACTTGTTCTGATGGCCTCGGCGTTGTCATGGGCATCCTCCGCCCAAGCGGCTGAGAAGGGCGTGTATTTTCCCGAGACGTTCACCCTGGCCAACGGCATGCAGGTGGTGGTGGTGACCAACCGCCGCGTGCCGGTCGTCACCCACATGGTCTGGTACAAGGTGGGCGGCGCCGACGAAGAGCGCGGCCATTCCGGCCTTGCCCATTTTCTTGAACACCTGATGTTCAAGGGCACCGACACGCTGGCGCCCGGTGACTTCTCGCGGATCATCGCCAAGAACGGCGGGCGGGACAACGCCTTTACCTCATGGGATTACACCGCCTATTACCAGAACGTCGCCCGCGACCGGCTGGAGCTGGTGATGCGCATGGAGGCGGACCGTATGGCCAACCTCAAGCTCACCGATTCGGTCGTCTACCCTGAACGCGATGTCGTCATCGAAGAACGCCGCCAGCGCGTCGAAAATGAACCGAGCGACCGTATCGGTGAACAGATCGACGCCGTCCTCTACGTCAACCACCCCTACGGCACGCCGGTCCTCGGCTGGCCGCAGGAAATGGCGCAGATGACCCGCGACGAGGCGGAGGCCTTTTACAAACGCTGGTACGCGCCGAACAACGCGATCCTCGTGGTTTCCGGCGACATCTCGGTTGAAGAGCTGAAGCCGCTGGCTGAAAAATACTACGGACCCATCACCTCCAAGCCGACGCCGGAACGCAAACGCGCCACTGAGCCGCTGATCAGCGCCGAGCGCCGGGTCATTCTGCGCGACGCCGAGGTGCGGCAGCCGATGATTCGCCGTTTGTGGCTGGCCCCCTCCTACCGGGTGGACCCCGAGGGGCAGGCTTATGCCTTGCAGGTGCTGGACGAGATCATGAGCGGCGGGGCCACGGGCCGTCTGTACCGTTCGCTGGTGGTCGAACAAAAGCTCGCCACCTCCGCCGGGCTCAACTACAGCCCGTCGGCATGGGATGAGAGCATGGTGAGCCTGGGCGGCGCCCCGGCGCCCGGCGTCGATGTGGCGCGGTTGGAAGCCGCGCTGGAGGCCGAGGTGAGCCGGTTGCTGAAGGACGGCGTCACCGACGACGAAGTCACCACCGCCAAGAAGCGCATGCTGGCCGAAGCGGCCTATGCCCGCGACAGCCTGACCGGCCCGGCCAACGCGCTGGGCGCGGCGCTTACCACCGGCCAGAGCATCGACGATGTGGAAAGCTGGCCGGTGCGCATCGACGCCGTGACCCTGGAACAGATAAACGCCGCCGCCCGCGCCGTGCTCGGCAAGACCAACCATGTCACCGGCCTGCTTTTGCCGCTGAACCATAAGGGGAGCTGACGCATGCGCATCATCGTTGCGGCGCTGCTGGCGCTGTTCGTGACCCTACCCGCCTCCCTTCCCGCCTGGGCCATCGAGGTCAAACGGGTGGTCAGCCCCGGCGGGATCGAGGCGTGGCTGATCGAAGACCAGAAGATCCCCGTCATCAGCCTGGAATGGGTGTTCGATGGCGTCGGCGGCGTGGATCCGACGGGCAAGCAGGGCTTGGCCACTCTCGCCGCCGGAACGCTGGACGAGGGCGCCGGGGCCTATGATTCGCAAGCCTTCCAGGGCCGCATGCAGGATCTTGCCGTCAGCCTTGGCTTCGATGCGGGGCGCGATGGTCTGGCCGGTTCTCTGCGAACGCTGAAGGACAACCGCGACGAGGCGTTCGAGCTGACGCGCCTGGCGCTCAACGCGCCGCGTTTCGACTCGGAGCCGGTGGAGCGCGTGCGCACCGCGATCCTCTCCAGCCTGCGGCGCGATTTGGCCGATCCCAATTACACGGCGCGCCGGGCCTTCTACACCGCCGCCTACCCCGACCACCCCTATGGTGATGAAGAGCGCGGCACACTGGAAAGCCTACCGGGAATCACCCCCGACGATCTGCGCGCCTTTGTAAAGCACGCGATGGGCCGCGACCGGCTGGTGATGGCCGCCGCCGGAGCCATCACCCCGGAGGAATTGGGCAAGGCGCTTGACCACATCTTCGGCGGTCTGCCGGCCAAAAGCGAGTCGCCGTCGTTGCCGGATGTCACCGTCAAGGGAAGCGGGGAGACGCTGGTGGCGCCGCGCCCCACCGCCCAAACCCTGATCCTGTTGGGAAGCCAGGGGATCCAGCGCGCCGACCCGGACTGGTACGCGGCCACGGTGATGAACTACATCCTCGGTGGCGGCGGCTTCACCTCCCGCCTGATGGAGGAGGTGCGCGAGAAGCGCGGCCTGTCCTACGGGGTCTCCAGCTATCTGATACCGCTCAATCACGGGGCGTTGATCCTGGCCAGCGGCTCGACCGTCAACACCAAGGCCGGCGAGGCGCTGAACATCATCCGGGCGGAGTGGACGCGCATGGCCGAGCTGGGGGCCACCGACCAGGAAATCCAGGACGCCAAGACCTATCTGACCGGCTCGTTCCCGCTGCAATTCAGCTCGACGGCGGCGATCGCGCGGATTTTGCTGCAAGTGAAACGCGATAAGCTGGGGATCGATTATCTGGATCGGCGGGACGCGCTGATCAACGCGGTGAGCAAGGAGGATGTGCGGCGGGTCGCCAAACGCCTGCTCGACCCCGCCGCGCTGTTGACGGTTCTGGTTGGCCGCCCGGAAGGCGTCACCGCGACCCGCACGTTGAATGGGGGAAGCTGAGGCCGCACCGCCTTAGCCCTTAAAGGTTCACCAGGAGAATCGTCGATGTCCGCACTCACCCAGTCCGCCGCGTGGACGGCGTTGTCACAGCACCGCGACGCCATGGCTGACGTGCGGATGCGCGACCTGTTCGCCGCCGCCCCCGACCGCTTCGAGCGCTTCTCGCTGGAGGCGGCGGGGCTGCTGTTCGATTATTCAAAAAATCGCATCACCGACGAGACGGTCCAGCGGCTTCTGGACTTGGCCCGTCAGCAGGACGTCGAGGGCTGGCGCGACCGTATGCTGGCGGGGGAGCGGATCAACAGCACCGAGAACCGCCCGGTGCTGCACACGGCGTTACGCAACCGCTCCAACCGTCCCGTACCGGTGGATGGCGCGGATGTGATGCCGGCGGTGAACGCCGTGCTGAAGCGGATGAGCCGCTTCGTCAAAGCGGTGCGCGATGGGGCGTGGACCGGCTACACCGGCCAGCCGATCACCGATGTGGTCAACATCGGCATCGGTGGTTCCGACCTCGGTCCGGTCATGGCGACGGAGGCGCTCGGCCCCTATCTGCACCCGGAAATCGGCGTGCATTTCGTCTCCAACGTGGATGGAACCCACATCATGGAGACGCTGGAATGGCTTGACCCGGAATCGACGCTGTTCGTTATCGCCTCGAAGACCTTCACCACCCAGGAGACGCTGACCAACGCCCACACCGCGCGCCGCTGGTTTCTGGAAGCCGCGCAGGACGAGGCGTTCGTCGCCAAGCATTTCGTCGCCGTCTCCACCAACGAGGCGGCGGTGCGCGCCTTCGGCATCGACCCGGAGAATATGTTCGGCTTCTGGGATTGGGTCGGTGGCCGCTATTCGCTGTGGTCGGCCATTGGTCTGCCCATCGCGCTGGCCACCGGCATGAATCGCTTTGAAGAACTGCTGGCCGGCGCCCACGCCATGGACGAGCATTTCCGCACCGCGCCGCTTGAGCGCAACATGCCGGTGCTGATGGCGATGCTGGGCGTGTGGTATCGGAATTTCTGGGGAGCCGCGTCCTATGCGGTGCTGCCCTACGACCAGTACATGCACCGCTTCCCCGCCTATCTTCAGCAGCTTGACATGGAATCTAACGGCAAGTCCGTCGACCGCCAGGGCGCTGATGTGGACTACGCCACCGGCCCGGTGCTGTTCGGTGAGCCGGGCACCAACGGGCAGCACGCCTTTTATCAGCTTATCCACCAGGGGACCGCGCTGATCCCCTGCGATTTTCTTGCGCCGCTTGAGACGCACAACCCCGTGGGCGACCACCACCGCATCCTGCTGTCCAATGTCTTCGCCCAGCCCGAAGCGCTGATGCGCGGCAAGACAGCCGACGAGGTGCGGGCGGAGATGCTCCAGAAGGGTGTTCCGGCGGCGGAGATCGAGGCGCTGGCGCCGCACCGCACCTTCCCTGGCGACAAGCCGACCAACACCATTCTGTTCAAGATTCTTGACCCAGGCACGCTCGGTGCGCTGATCGCCCTTTATGAGCACAAGGTGTTCGTGCAGGGCGTGGTGTGGAACATCAACAGTTTCGATCAATGGGGCGTGGAGTTGGGCAAGCAGCTTGCCGGCGCGATTCTGCCGGAATTGAGCGAATCCAATCCCAGCACGG
>JAVBJZ010000029.1:0-14409 GCA_031546725.1 Azospirillum sp. | reverse complement strand
CCGTGGCCCCGAAGTCGCTCCCCATGCGGGAGCGTGGATTGAAACAGGACGGCCATCGGATCGACGGGGGCCACGCCGTGTCGCTCCCCATGCGGGAGCGTGGATTGAAACCAAAAGAGCTGTAATCTCTTTTGCGGGTTTGAAAAACGTCGCTCCCCATGCGGGAGCGTGGATTGAAACATCCTCCGGCGGTCTTTTGGTGACTGTCTATGGTCGCTCCCCATGCGGGAGCGTGGATTGAAACCGCCCAGCGGGTGGCGCTCTCCGACCGGCCCTCGGTCGCTCCCCATGCGGGAGCGTGGATTGAAACTCCATCAGACACCCCGCGCCGGAATCCTCAACGAGTCGCTCCCCATGCGGGAGCGTGGATTGAAACCAATAAATCGGCCTTGACCGCCGACCCCACGGCGCGTCGCTCCCCATGCGGGAGCGTGGATTGAAACAATGCCTACCTCGGCCAGATCGCCAAGCTGAACAAGTCGCTCCCCATGCGGGAGCGTGGATTGAAACAGCGGCGAGCCCCCGGCGCGGAGGGCCGGAGATGGTCGCTCCCCATGCGGGAGCGTGGATTGAAACCCCACCCAAAGCTGCCACGAACCTTAGCAAGTGTGTCGCTCCCCATGCGGGAGCGTGGATTGAAACACCCCTGCTTGTATGTACACCGCGCCGAACTTATGGTCGCTCCCCATGCGGGAGCGTGGATTGAAACTCCGACAAAGCCTTGAGCAGAGCCGTGCTCACGACGTCGCTCCCCATGCGGGAGCGTGGATTGAAACATGAGTACCCGTTGCGCGACGACGCGTACGTCGAGTCGCTCCCCATGCGGGGGCGTGGATTGAAACACGGTAGGTGCGGACTTCACTCGCCAGTGTCGCGTGTCGCTCCCCGTCCGGGAGTGTGGATTGAAACATAGACGTCGCATCGGCAGCCGGTGAGCATGCTGGCCGCTCCCCGTGCGGGAGCGGTGAGCGCGCGTATTCAAAACGGTTCACCGAACGCGCGCGTCTTTTGTTAAGCGAAGCCTGAGAAACCCCACCCCTCTCTCCCACAGCTTGAGGCCAAGATCGCGGGCGAACTTGGTCGGCGAACGGCTGGGAATACCGATGGCGCGGCTGAGCAGGCGAACATAGCGCTCGTCCATCGCCACCAGCCAGAACGCCGAATCCCGGCGCACCACCTCATGGTAAAGGTCGCTCAACCCGGTCTTCTTCTCGCTCGGCAAATGCCAGATGGTCAGGGCTGTGTCGTCCGCCGTGCTGTTGCGTGAGCGGAAATTCGTCCAGATCCGTCGGATGAAGCGGTTGGCGTTGGCGGATGGATGACCGCCTTCCAGATACATCAGGCTTAAGAAATGCGCCTCTTCGTTGAGCTTGGGCTGACCCGCCCGCCAGCGCTCCTGGTTGGCCCGCCACAGCGCCTCGAAGCTGCGCATCAACCCCGGCAAGGCTGTGGTGCGCGCGGCGAAGATCTCACCACCGCAATAATCCGGCGCATGGGGCAATGCCCGGCCCCACACCGCCTCGGCGATCGCCTTCATATCCTGGCGTGACGCGCCGTTGACCGGGCGTGACTCATCATAGGCGAGGCGGTAGGTCAGCACGCCGTCCTGGTCGATGGAATCCTCCATGGAATCCACCGGGCGCACCCACACGCAGTCCGAATCGAGCACGATAAGCCGCGCTGCCTGAGCCCAGCCAGCGGCGTGGTCGAGGATATCGAAGATGTAGAACTGGTTGCCGAAACTGCCGTGATACCCCTTGGGCGGACGTCGCTGGAACGGCAGCGTGACCGTCTCCACCCCCCACTCCTCCAGCAGGCCGGCGATGTCCGTGGGCACGGTGGTGTTGGTGAACAGCATATGCCGGCGACCGGGATTCACCCGCACGCTGCTGGCGAAGAACACGGCGATGCACCGCCAGTAGACACGCTGAAACGACGCCAGCGAGGAAAGCTGGTTCATCTGCGGAAAAGAGGTTTCCTGACCCGGTTGGTCGGCGACGAACCAGGTGGCGATCACCGTATCCATATCCAATCCCTCTTTGCTTGCTATTGGGCGGCGTACCCTTTCGGGCCGATCCGTGACCAGGGCAGATCCTCGATCCCCGCCGCACGGGCGGGGGAAGTGGGGCGCAGGCGGAAATCATCGCGCGCCGGATCGATGAAATAGGGGCTGCCGTCTTCTCCTGGCGCCTGGGCCGACGCCCGCGCGCTGGTTTTGCGGCCTGGAGAATCGCGCGCAGGCTTCGCGCCGTCCTGGCCGAAGCGGTCGATGATGTTGGCTTCCACAAGCGGTTGGCCGCCGGTCAGGCTCTCGATGACATTTTTCATCGGGACCCGCTGAAGCACCAGATTATGGGCGATGGTGTTGTCGTGCAAAAGACCGGCCGCACCGGCCTTCGGCACCCATTCCAGGCGCACGAACCTGCTCTTCCCGGTCATCAGAACCGCGATGTTGTTCCGCACTTTGTTGCCGTCGCCACCGTGGATGAACACGCCCGCCCATCCCGTATCCATCAGGAAATTGTCCTCGACCGTAACGCCGTTCGTCAGATCGTCGAGGTAGACGCCAAAGCCCTTATAGCGCTCCAGCCAGCGCCCCGCCGCATCGGTGGCAAGGCCGCCGGTCTGGCGAATATCATTGTAGCGAATGACTGTGCGGGTATCGGCGTCGCTGCGCCCCAGCATCTCGATCGCGCCGGCGTCCGCCGTCTCGCGCGCCGTGTCGCGGATGCGGTTGTAGGCGATCACGCTGTCACGGTTGATGGTTTCCGGGTTCCAGTTTTTCAGTGAAACGCCATAGCGCGCGGCATGGGCGATGTCGTTATGGCTGATCTCTGTCTTGTTGGACCCCGACACGAACACCCCAGCGCTGAAAAGCCGCACCTCCCCCACACCGCGGATGGTGTTGGCGAGGATTCGAGTACCGTGACTGCCCGGCTTCACGTCGATGCCGTTCTGCCCCAAATGCTCCATCACATTGCCGCGCAGCTCATTGCCGGTGGAGCCGGAGATTTGCACCGCCTCGCCCACAGCGTTGAAGCGGTTGTTGATGATGCGGTTGTCGCCGCCGCCCTCGATGCGAATCGCCATGCCGGAATACGGCACGTCTTCAAACGCCAGTCCTTCCATCGTCACCGCCGTGACGCCGTTCAGCCGCACTAGCGGCGTCAGCCGCGCCACCTCAACCATTCCCCCCCTGGCGAACGACGCGGGGTCGGCGGGCAGGACCAGCAGGCGCTTGTCATTGGCCCGCCAGGCGAATTGGCCCGGATGCTTGAGGAAGTCCGGGTGCCCGAGCAGACGGAAGGTGGAGCCTTCGCGCAGCGCATACCAGGCGTCACGCTCCAGCGTCAGCGTCTGGCTCGCCACATCGATCCGCTGGATGCCGATGATGTCATCCGCCATACGGTCGCGGTCCAGCGCCTGCACGCGCACTCCCGCCTGCGCCCAGCGCGGGTCCACCGCCCCGGCGGCGAAGCGGATGCGCCGCTTGTCCCCCTCGCCCTTCGCGGGGGCGGCGATGAACCAACCGGAGCGGGTCGGGTCGTCGGGCCGGTAGTCACCGCTGCGCGCCGCCTGCAAACGGACGCCGGCGACGGTGACGTCCAGCCCCGGCTCCTGGTCGAGCGGCGCGGCAAAGACGCCGCCGGCCTCCGCTTTGAACCCCCCGACCGGCTCGCCACCGGAAAGCACGGGCCGTTCACCGGGGATCGCCGCGATGCGCAGCCCCTTATCCTCAGCGGTCAGGATAAGCGTCCGGGTGAGTTGGTAATGGCCGCCCGCCAGCAAGATGACCTTAATTTTCGCGGCGCGCGCCGCCTCCACCGCCCGTTCCACCGTGGCGAAGGGCCCATTGCCGCCGGAAGCCGGAATCGTCGTGCGCCCCGACCACTGGTCATCGCCCGTCGGCGCAACGTAAAACACCTCCTCAGCCGCAAACACCTCCTCAGCCTCCAGGGCCGGAATCCCCCAGAGAATCACGAGAATCGCCGCAAGCCGTCTCATTGCTCACACCCCAGCTTTCCCTCAGTCCACCGCCGTGAACTGGCGCCAAACCGTGGCGAGGGAAAGGCCCCTCCATCCGCGGCGCCCCCGATGCGTCTTTTATGCAAACGGACCCCTCCCACCCAAGCCGGCGTTCCAGCGATCGGGTGCTCGCAAGGGTGGGGTGGACCGATGATCGCAGTGGGGCTGGCCGCGCAGGCCGCGGTGTTCGCGCTGGTCGTCGTGGTGTTCCTGCTCAGCGGGACGGCGTCGATGTTCCATCCCCTGACCTTCTATTTGATCTTCCACGGCCTGGTGTTCCTCGCCCGGCCGGTGCTGGTCTACGCCTACGACTTCAACAACACGTGGCTGTTCATGGGATTCTGGCCGGATTCCCAGCAATTCGTCTTCACCCTGGCGGTCAGCAGCGTGGCCTTGATCGCCTTTTCCCTGGCCTGCGGGCTGGCCGGCAACGCCCGACCGGACATGGACACCCTGCCCACCCTGCCCATCGCCACGCCGGAAAAGATCGCCTATGCCGTCACCTTGCTGCTGTTGACGCCGCTCGCCCTTTATTCCGCCTATATCCGCAAGGATGGGGCCAGCTTCGACTTCACCGGCGACGTGCAGATGGAGCGTGATCCGGTCACCGGGCAGCCGATTTTCGTCAACACCACCGGCTATATCGCCGAAGCGCACGCCATGGGCATGCCGTTGACGCTCGGGCTGATTTTTCTTGCACGCGGCAACCCGCTGTCCTTTCTGCCGTTCGGCGCCTTCGTGCTGTACCGCGCCTATCTCGGCTGGGGGCGCTGGGCGATTGTCATCGGCGTGATCTCGCTGGTGCTGGTGCTGCTCTATCAGACGCGGCACAAATGGTTCGCCTGGTGGCATGTGGCGGCGGGGATACCCGTCCTCGCTCTCTTCCACCTGCTGGGGCAGAATCGCGGCTATGTGCGCGCCATGATCAACGGCGATACGACGCCGATCATGGATGAACCCGGGCGCAGCTTCGTCGATAGTCTCGCCAATCAGGATCTCGCCAATTTCGACTTCCTCTCCTTCATTTTATGGGTGACGCCAGGGCAATCGGGCACTTACACCTATTTCACCCAGTATCTTCAACTGTTCACCGAGCCTATTCCGCGCATTTTCTGGCCTGGAAAGCCGGTTGGCGCGCCGATCAAGCTCATTGAACTGAACGACTACGGCAATTTTTCCAACCTCACCTTGTCGCTGGCCGGCGACGGCTGGATGAGCGGCGGCTGGCTTGGCATGATCATCACCATGGTGCTGGTCGGTCTGGTGCTTGGCCGGGTGCACCGCTGGTTCTGGGAAAAAGGCTGCCACAGCCCGCATGGCGTGCTGTTCTTCTGCACCTTCGTGCCGCTTTCGCTGCAATGGTACCGCGACGGCGGGATCACCATCTTCAAGTTCGGCTTCTTCGCGCTGCTTCCCATCCTCTTGTGGTGGCTGCTGAGCACGGTGTTCACCTCCTGGGCCGCCTTCGGGGCGCGCGAACAGCCCCCGACTCCGTCCTCGTCGCCTTGATGCCGCCCCTCCACAGCGCTCCTCGGGAGGCTCCGCGCGTCGCCGCGGTCATCGCCACCTTCAACCGCGTCACCGCCTTGCGCACAGCGCTGAACCGGCTGTCCCAGCAGAGCACCCCACCGGCGGAAATCCTGGTGGTGGATGACGGCTCCACCGACGGAACCGGCGCGATGGTGCGCTCCGAATTCCCGCACGTGCGCTACACATGCCTACCACACAACGCCGGGTTGATTTTCGCCCGCAACTTTGGCTTTGTGAACAGCACCGGCGACTACATCCTCTCGGTTGATGATGATTCGTGGTTTGTCGAGGATGACGGGTTGGCCCGCGCCATCGCTTTCCTGGAGGCGCATCCCGACGTGGCGGCGGTGGCCTGCAACATCACCACCCGCGACGGGTTGGTCTATTTTCCCAGCGGCATGCCGCCTTTCGAGGCGCCCTGGTATGTCGGCTGCGGCCACGTGCTGCGCCGCCGGGCGGTGGCCGAGGTGGGCCTCTATCTGTCGGAATTCTACCGCCAGGGTGAGGAAAAGGACCGTTGCCTGCGTCTGGTGGACGCCGGGCACCGGGTGATGGCGCTGCCGGATGTCATGGTTTACCACGACAAAAACACGCACGACCGCGCGCCCGGTCTGGTCCGTTATTATGACCACCGCAACGACCTGATCCGCGAGATCGCCCGTTGCCCGGCGCGCCTGCTGCCCTGGCGGCTGGCCCGGACCTGGGCCGGCAACAGTTGGAAGAATCTGCGCTTTGGCCTGTGGCTGACCGATGTGAAGCTGCTGCTGGCCTTGCCGGAAATCCTGCGCATCGGCTGGAAACACCGCCAACCCGTGAGCCTTGCGGCCTATCGGCGCTGGCTGAAGCTGGCCGCCGAGAAACCAGAGGGACGAAAGGCGAGCGAATCATCGACGCATCGCCTCACCCCTCACCCGCGCGGTTGACTTGGGGGGTTCTCACCTCTATACAGCGTGGCTCACTTTGCCTCGCCAACCAGCGGGGCTTGTTTTGTCTCGTGATCGATCTGACGGAGTAACGTGTCATGAAACGCACCTTCCAGCCGAGCAAGCTCGTGCGCGCGCGTCGCCATGGCTTCCGTGCCCGCATGGCCACAGTTGGCGGCCGCAAGGTCCTGGCTCGCCGCCGCGCCCGCGGTCGCAAAGTCCTCTGCGCTTAGAAGCCCCGTGACGGCGCCAGACCTTGACGTCGGGCGCCTGAAGAAACGGCCGGAGTTTCTGGCTGTGGCCGGTGCGCGCCGCAAGCATGTCGCTCCCGGCCTGATCCTACAGGTGCGCCGACACGATGAACGTCAACGGCCCGCTTCTGGCGAGCCGTTGCTTCGTATTGGCTTGACGGCCAGCCGCAAGGTCGGCAACGCCGTGGCGCGCAACCGCGCCCGCCGCCGTTTGCGTGAGGCGGCGCGGCTTTTGCTGCCCGCGCACGCCGTTCCAGGCTATGATCTCGTGCTTGTGGCGCGTGGGGAAACGGTTCGACGCCCCTGGGCGGGTCTTTTGGACGATTTGACCACCGGGCTGAAACGGCTTGGCGTCTGGCGCACCGAAGAAACCGCCATCCCAGAGGAACACCCACCGGAGGCGCAGCGATGAGTTTGCTCGCCCGCGTCTTATCCGGTCTGGTCGTCATCTACCAGTGGACGCTGTCGCCGTTCATCGGTCGGTACTGCCGTTTTCTTCCAACCTGTTCAAATTACGCACTGGACGCGCTATCTAAGCATGGGGCGATCCGAGGCGGCCTTCTTGCCGCCCGGAGAATCCTGCGTTGCCATCCCTGGGGCGGTTCGGGTTACGACCCCGTTCCCGAACCGGGAGAAGAGCGCCACCATGGGTCTTGCTCATGCGGCGGGATGTCTCTTCACCGGCGACCTACGCGTTCAGACACCACCGCTTCCATTCGATAGGCCCGACGGAGATTTTCGGGAAGCCATGACCGATCAACGCAACCTCATCCTCGCGATCGCACTGTCGATCGCCATCCTCGTGGGCTTTCAGTATTTTTATGAAGGCCCGAAGATGCACCAGCGCCAACAGGCCCAGCAGGCCCAACAAGCGCAGCAGGCGGAGGTGCCGGTCAATGTTCCCGCGCCAGCCGCCCAAATCGATACGCCGAAAGACGCCGCCCAACTCGTGGCCGAGCAGTTCCAGGCAGGATCCCGCATCAAGATCGACACGCCGGCGCTGCACGGCTCGGTCAATCTGGTGGGCGGGCGCATCGACGACCTGAAGCTGGCCGACTACCACGAAACCGTCGACCCCAAGAGCCCGGAAATCGTGTTGCTGGCCCCATCCGGCGCCAACAACGCCTATTACGCCGAATTCGGCTGGGCGCCGGAGAACCGCGATCTGGCGGCGCCAACCTCGAGCACCGTCTGGACGGCGCAGAGCGGCCAGTCCCTGTCGCCGGACAAGCCGCTGACGCTGACCTGGGACAACGGCCAAGGCTTGCTGTTTGAACGCACCCTGGCGGTGGACAAGGACTTCATGTTCACCGTCACCCAACGGGTGAAAAACACCACCAGCCAGCCGGTGAAGCTGCGCCCCTACAGCTTGGTGACGCGCCACGGCCTGCCGCACACGGCGGGCTATTACATCCTGCACGAAGGCCCGCTCGGCGTCTTCGACGGCAAGCTGAACGAGCATAAGTACGACGAGCTGAAAAAGGCTGGAACCGTCTCCAAGCCGACGACCGGCGGCTGGATCGGCATCACCGACAAATACTGGCTGGTCTCGCTGATCCCGGATCCGAAGGCCGCCCAAAACGCGCGCTTCGTCTACAGCGCCCCCAACAGCCAGGACCGCTACCAAGTGGACCTGATGGGCCAGGACGCGATCGAGGTTGCGCCCGGTGGCGTGGCCGAGGATTCCACGCGCCTGTTCGCCGGGGCCAAGCAGGTGCGCTTGCTGGATGCCTATTCCAAGCAACTGGGCATCACCAACTTCGATTTGGCGATCGATTTCGGCTGGTTCTACTTCCTGACCAAGCCGTTCTTCTACGCGCTGGACTTCCTGGCTCGCCTGTTCGGTAATTTCGGCATCGCCCTTTTGCTGTTCACGGTGGTTGTCAAGGGGGCCTTCTTCCCGCTGGCCAACAAGTCCTATCTGGCTATGGCCAAGATGAAGAAGCTCCAGCCTGAAATGACCAAGATCCGCGAGCGCTTCGGCGAGGATAAGGTCCGTCAGCAGCAGGAGATGATGGCGCTCTACAAGCGCGAGAAGGTCAGCCCAATGGCGGGCTGCCTGCCGATCCTGATCCAGATCCCGGTGTTCTTCGCGCTGTACAAGGTGCTGTTCGTCACCATCGAAATGCGGCACGCGCCCTTCTTCGGTTGGATTCATGACCTCTCGGCGCCCGACCCGACGACCATCTTCAACCTGTTCGGCCTGATTCCGTGGAACCCGCCGGCCATGCTGATGCTGGGCATCTGGCCGTTGATCATGGGGGCGAGCATGTGGCTGCAACAAAAGATGAACCCCGCGCCGCCCGACCCGGTGCAGGCCAAGATCTTCCAGTTCCTGCCCATCGTCTTCACCTTCATGCTGTCCAGCTTCCCAGCCGGTCTGGTGATCTATTGGGCCTGGAACAACACCCTGACCATCGCCCAGCAATGGCTGATCATGCGCCGAGCCGGCGTCTCGATCACCTGAGCCCCCCTTTCCTGCCCCCTCCTCCCACCACGGTAGGGGGGAGGGGCGTTTTTCACGGGGCTTTTCATGACGGAAATAAAATCTCCCTCCCTCACCGCCAATCTGAGCGATGAGGAGATCGAGGCCGGACGGTGGCTGTTCGCGCAATCCTGCGATTTCGTCTGGGGCGCGGACGCGCTGCCGCAACTGCCCGAAGCGACGCTGCCGGAGATCGCCTTCGCCGGTCGCTCCAATGTCGGCAAATCCAGCCTGATCAACGCGCTGACCGGGCGTAAGACGCTGGCCCGCACCTCCAACACGCCGGGACGCACGCAGCAGCTCAATTTCTTTGACCTGGGCGGCAAACTGCGGCTGGTGGACATGCCCGGCTATGGTTACGCCAAGGAATCCAAGGAAAAAATCGAGGCGTGGACCACGCTGGTGCGCCGCTTCCTCAAGGGGCGCGTGACGATGCGCCGGGCGCTGGTGCTGATTGACAGCCGGCATGGGCTGAAGCCGAATGACCAGGAAATCCTGGCGATGCTGGATCAGGCCGCCGTGTCTTACCAGATCGTCCTGACCAAGGCGGACAAGATGAAGCCGCCAGAGCTGGAGGCCATCCGTCTGCAAACCCTGGCCGCGCTGAAGAAGCATCCCGCAGCCTTCCCCGAGGTGCACATCACCAGCTCCGACAAGGGCCTGGGCATCGCCGAACTGCGCGCCAGCCTGACGAAGCTCACCGAATATTGAGGATGGCGGGGCCAGCAAAAGGCGCCCCGTAAAAGGTGCTGGGCATGGCTAAACTCTTCCGATAAGAATCCACCGATGTCCAATTCGACCGACGGCAAGCCAGTGACGAACGACCGTGAAGAGTGGCTGGGCAAAGCCCGCACCCTGTCAGAAGCGCTTCCCTATATGCGCCGCTACGCCGGGTGCACCTTTGTCATCAAGTATGGCGGGCACGCCATGGGTGACGACCATTTGGCCGAGCTGTTCGCCCGCGACATCGTCCTGCTCAAGCAGGTCGGCATCAACCCCGTGGTGGTGCATGGCGGCGGACCGCAAATCGGCGCGATGCTCAAGCGTCTGGCGATTCCGTCGAGCTTCATCGATGGCCTGCGCGTCACCAACAAGGAAACGGTCGAAGTGGTCGAGATGGTGCTCTCGGGCTCCATCAACAAGCAGATCGTCACCGCCATCGCCAAGGCCGGCGGGCGCGCCGTGGGCGTGTCGGGCAAGGACGGGCAGCTTATCATGGCGCGCAAGCTGCGCCGTACCGAGAAGGACCCGGACAGCAACATCGAAAAGCTGCTGGATCTGGGCTTCGTCGGTGAGCCGGACCAGGTCAACCCGCAGATCCTGGTGAGCCTGGCGCAAGCCGGCATCATCCCGGTGGTGGCCCCGGTGGGTATCGACCAGCAGGGGGACACCTACAACATCAACGCCGACACCTCGGCCGGCGCCATCGCCTCGGCGCTGGGGGCCACGCGCTTTTTCTTGCTGACCGACGTGGCCGGTGTTCTGGACAAGGACAAACAGCTTATCCCGCGCCTGTCCCTTGAAGACGCGCACCGCTGCATCGAGGATGGCACCGCGTCGGGCGGCATGATCCCGAAGATCGAAACCTGCATTGAAGCGGTGGAACAAGGCGTTGATGCGGCTGTCATCCTTGATGGCCGGGTGCCGCACGCGCTGCTGCTGGAGATCTTCACCGAAGGCGGCGCCGGCACGCTGATTGGCCGAGATTAGACAGAGCCGGATTAGACGGGAATCGGGAGGCTGACGATGTCCGACTTACGCAAGACCGTGCTGCTCCAAATAGCGGCATTGCGGCAGACCATCGACGCCAAGGTGTTGGAGCGCGCCAAGATGGCGGTGTTCGGCAAGATCCCCTACGATCAGGAAGGCGCCAAGCAGGCTGTCGCCAACTTTCTGGAAGCGCGCAATGACGGGGGCGTCTTCCGCCACAAGCTGGAGCAGGCGCTGCAACAAGAAGGTGTCACTCTTGACCTGAGCGAGCCCGAGCCCCCTCCCCCGCCGCATCCGCTGAAGCCACGCCGCATCGGTCGCATCGCCTGACCCTGCTCCCTTCGAGCGAAATCTCTATTGGGGGGTGCACTTGCAGGGCAATCGGGTGAAGGGTAATGTTCCTTTTATTAAGATAATTGTCATCCCCGCGGAAGCGGGGACCCAGGCTTTACAGTGAAGAAAATGCTTGGAAACCCTAGGTCCCCGCTTCTGCGGGGATGACGAATATGTTAAAAAATGAAGGACATAAGTCCTTTTTTATGGCATCCACCCCTTCACTCGATTGCCCTGGGTGCACTTGTCTCCGTCACACCGCCAGAATCACCGCCCACGCCAGCATAACGAGATTAACCGTGAAGGTCATCGCCATGCCCGGCGCGCGGGCATAGGGATGGATGGCGTAGCCGGCCCAGAACAGCAACCGTCCGGTGACGAACAGTACGGATACCAGTGACAGCATCCCCAGCCGGTTCACCGGCAGCAGCACGCTGAGCGCCAAGAGCGCCGGCAAAAAGATCACCGTCTGCTCGACGCTGTTGGACAGCACCCGTTGCGCCAGGCGATAGGCGCGATTCTCGGTGTCGTCGATGGGATTGAATGTCTGGAATCGCCCACGCACGGCCATCACGCCCACGACCATGGCGAACAGCACCAGCGCCGGCCACACCGACAGCCGCGCCGCCAGGGCTAGCCGCGCCTGTAGGGCTGAAACACCATCCGGCGCCGGAAACAGCGGCAGCAGCAGAACAATCAGCAAGGCGGTCACCACGACTGCCGCCGCGTTGACACCAGCCGCCGTGGTGATAAGGCGCTTGTTCGCCGCCATGATGGTCAACCCAGACCTTTCTGCCCCATCTCCAAAAATTTCTCGCGGCGCTGGAGGCGCAACGCCTCACCGCTCAACCCATCCAGTTCCTGCAATGATTCCTCAATGGCGTCGCCCAACGCCTTGACCGTCGCGCTGGGTGCGCGATGAGCGCCGCCGATGGGTTCCTGCACCACGCGATCGATAACCCCCAGTTCCTTCAGGTCCTGGCTGGTCAGACGCAGGGCCGCCGCCGCTTCACCGGCCATATCGGCGCTGCGCCAGAGAATCGACGCACATCCCTCCGGTGAAATGACCGAGTAGATGGCGTGCTCCAGCATCAACACCCGATTGGCCGAGGCGAGGGCGATGGCGCCGCCCGAGCCGCCCTCGCCGATCACCGTGGAAATCAACGGCACGCCGAGGCGCAGACAGGTCTCGATACTCTTGGCGATAGCCTCAGCCTGGCCGCGCTCCTCGGCCTGGACGCCGGGGAAGGCGCCGGAGGTGTCAACCAGCGAAAGAACCGGCAGACTAAAGCGCTCGGCCATCTGCATCAGGCGCTGCGCCTTGCGGTATCCCTCGGGCTTGGCCATGCCGAAATTGTGGCGGACCCTCGATTCGGTGTCATGGCCTTTCTCCTGGCCAATCACCACCACCGAACGGCCACGGAAACGCCCCAGGCCACCGACCACCGCCGCGTCCTCGGCAAAGTGGCGGTCACCAGCCAGCGGGGTGAAATCCTCGATCAACCCTTCGATATAGTCCACGCAATGCGGGCGGTTGGGGTGGCGCGCCACCTGCACCTTCTGCGCCGGCGTCAGCTTGGCGTAGATCGAGCGCAGCAGCTTATCAACCTTGCCCTGTAGCTTGCCCACCTCGTCGGCGATGCTGATACCGCCAGCATCGGGCAGATGGCGTAATTCCTCGATCTTGCCTTCAAGCTCGGCGATCGGCTTTTCAAATTCCAGAAAGGTCTGCATGGTGGCGATTCGGCGGGTCTGCGTCGGGATCGGGGTACCTACCACGGGGCGCACCCCAGCGCCATAGTCTAAAAACACCGCAGCCAGCCACCGGTCATTTCAGCCATCCTAAGACGTCGTGTATGTTGTGATAGTTTCATAAATTTGATGTAGTTTACACGATTATCACGTTAATGAGATGTTAAGATCCTTTTATCTATAAGAATTTAGGTTACTCATAAAGAGTATCGAGAATAGAATTGACCACTCTATACCTGGATTATGGAGGACAAAATGTCTGTATCCGTTAACACCAACGCCGGCGCGATGATCGCCCTGCAGACTTTGAAGAAGACTGACGAAGGCCTTGCCGCCACACAAAAGCGCATCAGCACGGGGCTGCGCGTCGCCGATACCTATGACGACGGCGCCGCCTATGCCGTCAGTTCCGCGATGCGCTGCAACATCGGTGTGCTGGGGGCGGTGAACGAGCGCCTGTCTTACGCCAAGGGCGTGATCGACGTAACCGTCAAGGCTGGCGAGGCTTTTACCGGCAGAATGCAGCAGCTTGGCGATGTTCTGGTCAGACTGGGGGACGACAATCTGACCGGTGAGGCGCGTGGAAATTATGAAGCGCAGTTCGATTCGCTGATGCAAGAGGCCATTGATTTCACCAAATACGCCAATTTCTATGGCACCAATATCATGGGCTCCACTACCACATCACCTCCTACCGGGTCAGGCTCTCGAACCGTTCTTGCGGATGCCACGGGCAATTCCGTCGTCATTCCAGCCTACCCGCTTGAAGATGACACCTACACGCTCTCGTTCGACGATCCCGCCCCGGCTCCGGGGGAGCCGCTGGCTTCAGCGGTCGGGAACACAACGGCAGAAAGCGCACGGGAGCTGCTGTCAACCCAGTACACCGATGTGATAAAGAGCCTGGCGACGGCTATGAACAGCTGGGGCAACATATCCCGTCATGTGGACAACCAGCTTGACTTCAACAGCGCCATGATCGACGCCAACACCACTGGCCTGGGCGCCACCATCGACGCTGACATGGCGAAGGAAAGCGCTGCGCTACAGTCGTTGCAGGTCAAAGAACAACTGGGCATGCAGAGCCTATCGATGACCACGCAAGGGCCGAAGTCAATCCTTGATCTGTTCCACGGCTCTTGAGTGTAACATTGCTGTCGGAGATCTTTGGGTTTTCAGCTTTTCTCAAGCAATGACCATACGACCGGCTTCTTGACGCCGGTCGTTTCAGTCTGCGGCTTCGGCAGCCTCGAAATCACCGGTGTAATGCTCGGGCCAGAGCCGGCGCGCCACGTCGCCATCGCTGGCGAAGATATGGCACATGTCGAGCAACGCCGGTCGCGCCTTCTTGCCCGACACGCCGTCTCCACCCCCGGTTTCCGCCGCCTTGGCCTTTTCC
>JAVBJZ010000098.1:0-10312 GCA_031546725.1 Azospirillum sp. | reverse complement strand
GCCGGAACCGGTGGCCGGGCCGCAGGTGTAAGAGCAGGGGACGCCGTCCACCACCACGCGGAAAACGCCGCCGGTCGCACCGGTGGAAGCCTTGACGGTGATCGCGAACCGCGCGGTGGAGGCGGAGCTGGCGCTGAGAACGGGGCTGCGCAGCGTTAGTTCGGTGTCGCTGTCGACCGAAGCCACTTCATAGAAATGGTCGTTGTCGACGGTGAACATGTCACCGGGCTGGACGGACGCGGTCCATTGCGTGCCGGTTCCAAGGACGGTGCTGGAATTTTGCGTCACAGCGGCTGAGCCGGTGCGGTGCCAAGTGGTGCTCATCGAAACGATCTCCTCAGGGATTGCGATGGGGGGGAGCCTCGACCGCGCCGTGTTGAGAGCGGTGCGGTCGATGATCCTTCGCCCCAGGGTTTGGGCAGCCTCGGGGCCGCACCGGTGATAGCGGTGTGGACGCTGGCGAGGCCGCCGTTTGGGCATGAAAAAAGGCCGCCACAAAGGGCGACCGGTGGAACGGAAAGGTGATGATGGGTTAGCCGAACGCTGTCAGTTCCAGGCGTAGGCTTGCTGCTTGCGCGTGTTAGACGGGTGAATGCGGAGCATCCTCAATGACTGGTGCGGGGATGTCATGCAGCTCCCAGGTTCTATCCACCTACCACTGCCCATCGGGAATGGTGGGTGGAATGGTGTCGATGCAGCCACCAGGGATGAGCCAAGCATTGGGCGTCAATGGATCGGGATCCGCGTAGGTTTGGCCAAAATAGCGACCATCGTGGTCGAGTTGGCAGGCAAATTTTGCCATAGGATCATCTCAGTACTTGATGCAGTAGAGCAAGGCGACGTTGCGGGGATAGGTTTCCGAGGCCGTGCGGGCGCCTGCTGTTCCTGGTCCAAAAGTAATTGTCCCTGCCCCCCAACCACCCAGGGGGCCGCTGAGGCCGTTACCGGAGCTGACTACACTGACGCCGGACCTAGGTTCGGCATTGTTGACTATAGCGCGCTGATAGGTGATCGTGCTGCTATAATTTTGGATGGCATCCGCCTGCGGACTACCCAGCACCCGCCCCTTATCAGCGTCTCTATCATCAGCCCAACCACGCACGAACTCGCCGCGCAGGTCAGGCAATTGGAAGGTAGTTGAACCATCACCGGCGCCGCATGTGGTGCCAATGGCGGCGAAGAGGTTGGCGTAGGTAGTGCGGCTGACCAATTGGCCGTTGCACTTGAGCCAACCCGTTGGCGCCGTTACTGGACTGATACGGACGAAAGCCATCACCGCTCCAGCTGGGGCGGTTCCATTAAGCACTGTGGCCAGCCCCGCCGGAGTCACCGCGCGGGTGGTGTCCTTGCCCACCTGCACCTCGGCGTCCGTGGCCAGTTCGACGATGCCGGCGACCGTGTCACTGGCGGCGCTTGGAGCGTCGCTAGGATGGACGTGGTCTTCCCGCGCATACTTGACCGAGGCGCCAACGGCGGCCATCTTGGCAGACGGATTGGGGAGTGCGCTGGCGGGCGGTCGTGCGGCAGCCAAGCCCGCCGGGGTGACGGCGCGCACGGCGTCGACACCGGCCTGCGCTTCGGCGCTGGTGGCTAATTCGATGAACCCGAGGGCCTCGGTGGTCGCCGCCGGGTGGCTGTGGTTGATGTCGGCGTAGGTGGCGTGCGTGTGATTAGTCGTTGCGTAGTCATGAGTATGGATGACCGGAGCCGCGCCAATATCGGACAGAACCTCCGCCGGGGCTCGATACGTCCACATGCTGCCGTCCGCGGCGGCTTTCGCAAACTTGCCACCATTCCCGACCGGGCTCGGTGTCTTGGCGAGAGCCGCCTTGATCCCCGCTGGGGTGACGGCGCGGGTGATGTCCGTGCCGGTCAGGGTCTCGGCGTCCGTGGCCAGTTCGACGATGCCGGCGACCGTGTCCGTGGCGACGACCGGGGCGTCGCGGGGATGGACGTGGTCTTCCCGCGCATATTTGACCGAGACTCCAACGGCGGCGGTGCTGGCCAGCGACTTGGGCAGGGCGCTGGCGGCTGGCCGTGCGGCGGCCAAGCCAGCCGGGGTGACGGCGCGGGTGGTGTCGGCGCCGGTCAGAGTTTCGGCGTCCGTGGCTAGTTCGACGATGCCGGCGACCGTGTCCGTGGCGGCGACCGGGGCGTCGCTGGGATGAACGTGATCTTCCCGCGCATACTTGGCCGAAGCTCCGACGGCGGCTGTCTTGGCAGGCGGATTGGGGAATGCGCTGGCGGCTGGTCGCGCGGCGGCCAAGCCCGCCGGGGT
This sequence comes from Azospirillum sp., assembly GCA_031546725.1. Taxonomy (GTDB): domain Bacteria; phylum Pseudomonadota; class Alphaproteobacteria; order Azospirillales; family Azospirillaceae; genus Azospirillum. The sequence continues at coordinate 8,034 of JAVBJZ010000098.1, read as the reverse complement.
GACGGCACGCACGGTGTCAACCCCAGCCTGCGCCTCGGCGCTGGTGGCCAGCTCGATGAGGCCCATGGCCTCGGTGGTCGCCGCCGGGTGGCTGTGATTGATGTCGGCGTAGGTGGCGTGCGTGTGATTGGTGGCCGCCGCACCAATATCGGACAGCACCTCCGCCGGGGCTCGGTACGTCCACACGCTGCCGTCCGCCGCGGCTTTCGCAAACTTTCCCCCATTCCCGACCGAGCTTGGCGTCTTGGAAAGGGCCGCCTTGACCCCCGCCGGAGTGACGGCGCGGGTGGTGTCCGTGCCGGCTCGGGTCTCGGCATCCGTGGCCAGTTCGATGAAGCCGATGGCCTCGGTGGTCGCCGCCGGGTGATTGCGGCTGGCGACATGGGCGGCCAAGGCGTCATCGACGTAACCCTTGGCCGACGTGTTGGAATCCGCCGCCACCTTGGCCGCAGCGTCGGCCTGGGAGGCGCTTTCCGCCGCCTTGGCGGCGTAATGCAAGGCGCTGTACTGGTCGCCGGCGACAACCACATCCTCGGGGTTGGCCGCCCATTTCTGAGCATTGTCCTCCGCCGTGGCCGCCGTGCAAGCGGCGAAGGACGCCTCCGCTGCGGAAGTGCCGGCGGTTGAGGCGGCCCCCGCCGCAGCGCTGGCGCTTGAAGCCGCCCCGGCGCTCGCCGTCGTCGCCGCGTTCATTGAGGCCTGGGCGACCGCCTCGGCGATCTCGGCGGCGGTTTGTGCAGTTTGTGCGTTCTCCTGGGCTTGCTCGGCCTGCAAGGCGCTGGCGGCGGCCTTGGCCACCAGCGCTTCCAATTCAGCGGTGGAGGCGGCGCTGGCGGTGGAAATGATCGCGTAGGCGCGCGACAGCGGCGGGGTTTGCAGGAAAGCGCTGCGCAGGATCAGTTTGCTATCGCTGTCGACGCTGGCCACTTCATAGAAATGGTCGGCGTCGACGGTGAACATGTCGCCGGGCTGGACGGACGCGGTCCATTGCGTGCCGGTTCCAAGGACGGTGCTGGAATTTTGTGTCACGGTGACTGAGCCGGTGCGGTACCAAGTCGTGCTCATGGAGACGATCTCCTCAGGGATTGCGATGAGGGCGCCAGCGGTGCGAGGCGCCGCTTGGGCATAAAAAAAGGCCGCCACGAAGGGCGACCATGGGATTCGGACCTGAATGCTGAAAGATCAGGAGCCGATCGCGGACAGACTGAAGGTCATGCCGCGCGGCTTTCTTTGAGAGTGCTGACGGGTGGGGCCGACCTTCTTACGAAGGCCGGACGCCGGTGCGTGCCTTGAAACGACAAAATCCGCCGCGGAGGGCTCCGGGCGGGGGTCATGCACGCTGCGATTTTGAAAAAACAATAGCTACCGCAGTCCTGGGTGGAACGACCGGTTCCAAGGACTGCTCTGGCAATGAAGTTAGCGTGGGTTGCCCGAAGAGGTCAAGCAGAATCTTTGCTGTTTCGCCGCTGCCTCCCGCGAACAGCCCGACGAAGTCCTTGAACGGGCCGTCCAGGACCCGCAGCGGCTGTTCAGGCCGCCATTGCGCCACCCGCCCGCCGGGTATCAGATTGACCGACCCGCCATCCGCGTCGCAGCGGCGCTTGACGGCGCGCAGGGCCAGCGGTGAGACGCGGCAGGGGATGCCGCCGACCCCGCGAACCACGAACGCCACGCCGCGTGTGTTGGTGATCGGGGTGAACGGCTGCTCTGAGTGACGGCCGACAAACAGGTATCTGTCGAACAACGGGCGTTCAACCACCTCCGTCTTGCCGGCATGGCGGCGCTGTGTGCGGCCCATCGGCAAAAACACCCGGTAGCGCTGCCGTTCCAATGCTTCCTTGGCTTGCTGCTGCCGACCGGGATGAGACACGATAGCAAACCATTCGCCCTCACTGAACAGGTCGCTCATGCCCGCCTCTCCTTGATCGCATTGGATTGCTGCGCGCCTGATGGGCAAGCGCGCGCGGTGTTCTCCAAAAATATTTCATGAGGATTCGAGTCGCGTGGCCAAAGCGGACGGCCAGGCGTCGTCTGCACCCGATCGCCACGACGGGTCATGGTGCGGCGACCAGCAGCAGGAAGCCGCAGACGAACCAGAAACCGCCGAGAATGAGCGCGCCAGCGATGAACTCGAAGAGATCCCGCATCACGCGCCTCTCGACGAGAGGCGGCGTTGCGGCAGGCCGCCCATCAGATCGGAGCGGATGGCGTAGTGGATGGGGGTGGAGCCGCGGCCTTCTTCGTTGTCGGCGCAAGGCTCGATGCGTGTTTTGACATCAAAGCCGAGGCCTGCCCAATGGGCCCTGATTCGGGCTGCGAGGCGGAGAGCCCCCTCGTGGGTCAGCGCATCGCGTGGAATTTTCGGCGGTGTGGGGCGGAAGGGGGGATAGGGCACGGCTTGTCTCCATCGGTGGTTAGCCGAAGGAGAGTGTATTCATTCTGGTTTGTTGGTCTAGACGATTTTAAGGCCAATTGGTCTAAACCGAATTCCGTGGTTTCGGCGGTTCAACCTAGGCGCTCCCCAAAACCGCTCTGCGCCATTGCGTTGGGCTTACGCCTCTTGCAGCCCGACGACCGTGTGCACCGCCTCAAGCTCTTCATTTATGACCGAGAATTCCCGGTCCACCGGCTGGTACTCGCGCAGCCAGACACCTTCCGGCGTGCGGCGCACGAACTCTTTGATCAAGACGACATTGCCGTGCTTGGCCACCACCACGCCGGCGCCGGGTGTTGGCGGTTTGTGTGGGTTGATGTGCAGCAACTGAGCCGGCCGAAAGCGCGGCATCATGGACTCCCCCACCACATAGACGGCATAGGGATTCCGCGCTGATTGCAAATAGGTGGGCTTTGGGATCCAGTCGATAGGGCCGTCTTCCAAAAACATTTCCTGATCTCTGCCGCCGCGGGCTACGGCGCGCACGGGCATGCTGCGGCTCAACTCGGGGGCGCTCGCAGGTGGGGTTTTGTGAGGCGTGGGTTTCGCGGCGACTCCAAAGCCGCGCGCGTCCTCCATCAACTCGCCGGGATCTATACCCAAGGCGCTCCCCAGGCGAACCGCCCAGTCGAGCGTCATTTTTCGCTGGTTTTGCTCCATCTTGTAGATTTGCGGCTGTGAGGTTCCCGCCAACTCGGCGAGTCGTTCTTGGGAGAGGCCCGCGGCCTCGCGAAGGGTTTTGAGAGAAGGCATGAGTCTATTTAGACCAAATGGCCTTAGAAAGTCAAGTGGTCTTTAAAAACCTTCTTGCTAGACCATTTGGTTTGATATACCACGAAAGGCATGACGCTCGACGAATGGATGACCACGACGAGCCGGACGGAAGAGGCTCTCGCCTCCGAAATCGGCGTCGGTCAAAGAACTGTCAACCGTTACAGGCGGTGGCAGCGCATCCCACGGCTCGATATCGCGCTCCGTATCCGGGACGCGAGCCAGGGCCAAGTCTCCCTCCTTGAACTGATCGTTCGACCGGCTTCATCGCCGTTTGGTGCAGAGGAGCCCGCATGCCCGTAATCGCTGGCGACGTGTGTTGTCGGCGAGATTATGGATCTGGTGCATGGCGGCGTTCCTGGACGAAGCCAATCGCGGTCACCAGTCTGATCAAAAGACCGTGGCGTTGACCACCAAGGCGACCGCATCTTGCTCGATGACGAGGTAGGCGTCACGCGGTGGAGCGCTGAAGTCGAACTCCAGCAAGGTCGCCCAGACGGCGTCGCCCTGCATGATCAAAGCCTGACCACGCGCCATGAAAACGCAACAGCAATCCAGCAAAGATGTGGTGCTGGGCCCCTTGGCGATCTTCAAATCGCCCTTTGCGGCGCTTCGGCGCACCATCAGGTTGAAGTCCCGGATGGGGCCGTCCGTCAGACAGCCCACCAGTGGTTTCATGCCTTCGAATTGAAGAGGAGAAAGGCCCGGTTCCAAGGTTTTCCAGACCGTATTGGTTGATCCGTCCACCAGATCCAGGCCGGCGCCCCGAAGGATCAGCAAGGTGCGGTCCACTCCGGGAAACATCGAGAACGGGGCGTCTGTGTCCACGTCCGCGACGCTCACCCGCAGCGCGAAACTGTCCAAGGTGCTGTCCTTGGGCAGCCTGAGCAGTTCTCTTGTGATGCCGCCGCCGTTCTTCCAAGGTGTCGAAGGAAGATCGTTCAGGTTTTGCTTCTCGTTCATCGCGCCTCTAACGCACGGGCCGTGGTCCCGATAATATTCGTCAAGAGGCGAACCATCGTCAGAGCCGTCAATTCACGAACATCAAGGGCCGGAGCGTATTCGACGAAGTCAACCCCCGCGAGCCGCGTCTTGGCGCACAGATGCCTGAAGACGCCGCGAGCCTGATGGAAACTCATGCCTCCGGGCATCAAGGCCAGCGCCCCGGGCGCCTCTGGCGGGTCCAGGACATCCACATCGAACGAGACGAACCACGGCGCGTCATCGATCAAGTGGTCGGTGACCGCACTGATTCCGTGATCGTGGACATCCGCAGCCGGAATGATGATGTTGCCCGACTGCAAGGCTTCTTGCACGTCGCTGGGACGGGCGCTGCCGCTGCCGCGCAGGCCGACCTGGACGATGCGCTTGATCCACGGCATCTCGCGGATGCGGCGCGTGCCGCTCGAATAGCCCTGCTTCTCGCCGTTCACCTCGTCCCGGAAATCCAGGTGCGCGTCGAAGTGCAGGAAGTTCAGCGGCCCATACTCTTCATAGGCCCTGACGCACAAGGCGGGGATGGAGTCATCGCCGCCCAGGATCAGCGGAATGGCCCCGCGCTGCAAAAGCTTCCTGACGGAGGCGGTGACGGCCTTGGCGTTGCTTTGGACGTCCAGGGTGGCAGGAATATTGCCGCAATCGACCACCGTGGCGGCAGTGTCGCCGAACAATGTCCCCTGAAGGTCGAAGTCGTAGTGCTTGACCTGTCCCCCATAGCGAAAGCTGCGTTCGCGCGTCTTGTCAGGCGCGTCAGCCGAGCTGCAGTGGAACAGCGCCGGGCTGTAGGGAACCCCATAAGACGCCCCGATCACCGCGAAGGTCGCGGATACCTTGTCGAGATCCGGCTCCACAGGGAAGTTCATGAATGGGATTTTTGGCGGAACACAAAGCATGTGTCTCACTCCTCAATGAGGTGTTCGAGGACGTCTGACCGGATCGGGCCGAGGGCGAACATGTAGATCAGGCAGCCGAGAATGGCGACGATCGAGGCCGAAATCAGACCCGGAGAAAAGGAACCCGTTGTATCTTTCAGGTAGCCGATCACGGCCGGGCTGGCGATGCCTGCCAGATTCGAAACAGCGTTCTGGAACCCGGCCACGGTTCCAGCGATCGAGCGGCTTCCAGACGGGGAAAAATCGGCGGGCAGGGCCAGAATGTTGGTGGTCGCCACCGAGACGCCGAAGAAGGCGATGGACAACAAAAGCAGGGCCAACCACGCCTGGGGGACGAGCCCGGCCAGACCAATCGTTGCGCTCAGCGCCATGCCGACGACGATGCAGAACTTGCGGGCGACGTTAAGGCCATAGCGGCTTTTGGCGATCCTGTCCGTGAGATAGCCGCCCAGCCACGAGCCGCAGAAGCCCGCGATCCCTGGTATGATTCCGAAGAAGCCAAGCTTCAACAGCGAGAAGCCACGCTCGGCCACCAGATAGGTCGGGTACCAGGTGATGAAGAAATAGACCACATACCCCTGAGCGGCAAAGCCCAGGGACATCGCCCAGATCACTCGTGATCTCAGCAGGCAGGACCAGCGGATGCGTGTGGCTGGCTTTTCGTTGGAGGAGCACGTGACGCCGATATGCGCAACCTCGGCGGCATTGACGAAGCGGCTCTGCGAGGGGAACTCGCGGGCGATGAAAAACCAGACAATCGCCCAGACGATGCCGATGACGCCGGTGATGAAGAACGACGCCTTCCACCCAAAGGCCATGATGATCGCCGTGCAGATCGGCAAGGCGATCAGGGAGCCGCCACGCGCGCCACTGCTGTAAACGCCGGTCGCCATGCCTCGCTCTGTCGGGGGGAACCAGCGCTCGACAAATTTGGCGGCGGCAGGAAAGGCGGCGGCCTCGCCCACACCAAGCAACAGCCGGAGGCCCAGAAGCGATGCCCCACCACGGGCCAAGCCCGTCACCATGGTGAAGAGCGACCACCAGATCACGGCGCCGGTGAACATCACCTTTGCCCCCAGCTTGTCGACGAGCACGCCGGCGGGAATTTGGAAAATTGAATACGTCCAGAAGAACGCCCCAAGAATTAAGCCGGATTCCGTCGCCGACAAATGCAAGTCAGCGTCCATATATGGCAAGGCGACTGAGAGATTAGCCCGATCAAGATAGTTGGTGACGATTGCAATAAATGCCATCGCTACCATAAACCATCTGAATTTTGTTGGCTTTTGTGCAATTTCTTGCGTCACAAGGCTCTCCCGTAATTTAGAGAATTCTTATTACTTTCGTCACAGGATGGCGTTGTAGCAAAAAGATATTATGCATACTAATACATTAAGGGGCAGGTCATTATAACCACCGGTTATACCTTCCTTGGGCAGTATGAGAGTTTGCCATGACGAAGCCGAAGCTTAACTACCATCAAGTCGAGCTTTTGTATGAAGTTATCCGTAGCAAAACGTTGACTGAGGCAGCAAAAGCATTGCGCATATCTCAGCCGGCCGTCACGAAGCAGATAAAGGCTCTTGAGCACAGCTTTGGCCTTAATTTATTTAAGCGAGAGGGTGGAAAGCTTTATCCAACCGTCGAAGCGACGCTTCTTTTCGAGCAAATGGAAAGGGCGAATGCAAGTTTACGAGCCCTCAACGATCTTGCCGACGGTATCAGAACAGGAACTCTTGGGCGCTTGACGATTTGCGCTTATCCGGCTGTGGCCGAGAGGCTTCTTCCCGCAGCGCTTGCAAAATTCCAATTAAAATTTCCAAATATATCTGTTGATATCAGCATAGAGAATACAGAAAAAATGATATATTTGCTTGATAGCCATCAGATAGATATAGGCATATGTTCTCCGCTTAGGGAAATGAAGACTGTTTCAGAGTATCCACTTCTGAATTCTACTATCGTTTGCGCCGTTTCTACGAAAGATCCATTGGCGACAAGGCGATCTGTCCACGCTTCGGAGCTTATCGATGCCCCCATCGCCACCGTCGGCGCGCTGGAAGTGATACCGGAACTTCAGTCACTGATCTCATCCATGGGGATCGGTCGGCTGATTCATATGAAGACGTCCAGTTCCGCCTTTGCCTGCCGTTGGGTTCAGCAAACCGGGCATCGCGCCATTGTCGATAGCCTGACTGCCGCGTCCATTGACGCCTGTGGGCTGGTCTTCATTCCCATCAAGGGGATTCCGCCGCGCCGGATTTGCATATTGCGGCCATCATTACGGCCCTTCAGCACGTTTTCAGAGTTTTTTTTAAGCATCATCAGCGAGGAAGCAAAACTTCTGAATCTCCGTCCATGACACAGGGTTGTTTAATGCTGGTCAAATCGCCTTGTATGCCAGAGTAGGGGCGAGGCTGAGACCGCCCTCAAAGAGCCTCGGCAACGTTGACAAGAGGCATTGAAAAACATCAGGGCGCCAACTGAAGCTGTCGCTTTCAATCATGAAGTGACCGAATAAGGTGGCGTTATTAAAATCCACCCCTGCTTTGGTTACTCGCTATTCCTACCTGTGGCGTCGGGGATAGAGGGGCGGGCAGGAAGGAGCATCTCTGCGCAATCGTCCTGACAGTGAGGGAGAGGATGGCCGCGATATCTGTTCGGCGTTCCGATTCGGAGATGAAGAAACGCCGTTTCGTACGCCGATGTCCGCAGGTGAGCGGCGGTATCCTTGGACACCCATTCCGTATCTATTCCGTACGGACTATCAAGCCAATCACTCAGTGCTTGATTTAGTTGGCGTCCCCAAGGGGAGTCGAACCCCTGTTCCCGCCGTGAGAGGGCGGTGTCCTAGGCCTCTAGACGATGGGGACATCGCTCGGCGTGGGCGGTTATGTACCGACACGCCGGAACGAGATCAAGCTTTTTCGTAGGTGT
>JAVBJZ010000106.1:0-15610 GCA_031546725.1 Azospirillum sp. | reverse complement strand
GCCAAAGCGATCGCCCCAATGCTTGTCGCTGTGCTCGCCGACGCCATAAGCGAAGCCGTAGGCGTAGACCCGATCGACCCAACCCTTGAGGATGGCCGGCATGCTGTACCACCAGAGAGGAAACTGGAGGATCAGGGCGTCGGCCCAGAGGAGTTTCTCATGCTCGGCTTTGACATCGTCGGTCAGCGCGTTGGCGGCGAACGCCTCCGCTGAGGCCAGCGCAGGCTTTAGCCGCGCATCCGGCGCCAGTGATGGAAAATCGGCGCGGTCAATTTCAGATTTCCAGCGATTGGCGTAAAGATCCGACACCCGTACTTCGTGGCCTTGGGCTTCCAGCTCTTTGATGGCGACGTCGCGAAGCGCGCTGTTGAGCGAGCGTGGGTCGGGATGAGCGAAAACAAGCAGAATTTTCATAGGGGCGGCGTTCCTGTGAGGGGAAAATAGGCCCCATAGGTAGCCAATACCGGCATGATCCACTATATGCAGGTAATGCATAAGATAATGCCGAATAATGGATAAGTTGGACGTCACCCTTGAGCGCATGCGAACTTTCGTTCGTATCGCCGAGCGCGGGAGCCTGTCGGCTGTCGCGCGCGAGCTTGGGGTTGGTCAGTCAACGGTCACGCGCCATCTGCGCGAGCTTGAGGAGGCTGTCGGAGCGCCCTTGCTCAGCAGGACGACCCGGCGTGTCACGATGACCGATGAAGGGAGCCGCTATTACGCCAACAGCGTCCAGATCCTGCGCCTCGTCGAGCAGGCCGGCGATGAGGCGCGAGGAGCGCGCGGCGCCCCGGTCGGCACGATCCGGGTATCCTGCACGGCGGCCATCGGGGTCTTGCACGTCAGCCGGCTCATCTTCGCTTTTCAGGATCGCTACCCCGGCATCGGAATTGATCTCAGCCTCACCGACGAGCGCATCGATCTCGTGCGGGAGGGGGTCGATATCGCGCTTCGGCTGGGTCCGCTCACCGACAGCTCCATGAAGCTGCGGGCGCTCGGCCAGAGCCGGCGTCTTCTGGTGGCCGCGCCAGCCTATCTGGCGGCGCGCGGGAGGCCGACTGTCCCGCAGGAGTTGTCTTCCCATGAGGGCATTCGGATGGCGAATGTGGCGGGCAGCGACACGCTCATCATGCAGGGGCCAGAGGGTGAGCGCCATGCGGCGCCTTTCAAAGGACGGTTTCGGGTCGATCACGGGCTTGCCGCGCGTGAAGCCCTTGTGGCGGGGCGTGGAATCGCGCCGGCGCATCGATGGCTTGTCGATGATCTCGTGACGGCGGGCCGGCTCGAGGTGATTCTGCGCGACTATGCGCTGCCTTCCGTTCCGTTGAACATGCTGATCGTTCCAGAGCGGGCGGGTATTGGCCGGGTCCGGCTGCTGGTTGATTTCCTGGCGAAGCGGATGGGGAGTGTTCCGGGTATCGAGAAGCCTTCATCACGATGGATAGAGTAGGGGACGTCCATAATCTCTGGCTCACCGCAACCAGGATGCTTTTCTTGGGTTGCGCGGCGGGTGCTTTGGCGGCACATCCTTAAAAAAGCGACTGATCCTCATCACTCCAACGGTGCCCGATGCAAAAATCAGCTGAGCCGGCGAAGACCTATCTGGGGCGGCGGGAACTTGACCTCCCGGTAACCATTTTCGAGGTGATGTCACGCCTTTCAGAAGAATATGGCGCCATCAATCTGGGGCAGGGCTTCCCCGATGAGCGTGGTCCGGCCGATGTGCTGGAGGTGGCGTCGAAGGCGCTATTGGAGGGGTGGAACCAGTATCCCTCGATGATGGGAACGCCGGAGTTGCGCCAGGCGCTGGCTTCCCACGCCAAGCGCTTTTATGACCTGGATGTGGACTGGAAGGCCGAAGTGCTGGTCACCTCCGGCGGCACCGAGGCGTTGACCGCGTGTCTGTTGGGGCTCATCAATCCCGGTGATGAGGTGGTGCTGTTCCAGCCCATGTATGACAGCTATCTGCCCATCATCCGTCTGGCCGGTGGCGTACCGCGCTTTGTCACTCTCAAAGCGCCGGACTGGAGCTTCACACGCGCCGATCTGGAGGCGGTGTTTTCGGCCAAGACCAAGCTTGTTCTTATCAACAACCCGCTGAATCCCGCCGCTAAGGTCTATTCCCGCCCTGAATTGGAGTTACTGGCGGAATTCGTGCAGCGCTTTGACGCCTTCGCCGTGTGCGATGAGGTGTATGAGCATCTGGTCTTCGATGGACATCAGCATATTCCGCTGATCACGCTGCCGGGAATGCGCGAGCGCTGCTTGAAGATCGGCTCGGCCGGTAAGACCTTTTCGCTGACGGGGTGGAAGGTCGGCTCGGTGACCGCCTGCCCGCAGCTTCTCCAGCCCGTCGCCAAGGCGCACCAATACATCACCTTCACCACGCCACCCAACCTTCAGGCCGCTGTGGCCTATGGCCTTGGCAAGGATGATTCCTACTTCACCGGTCTGGCGTCCGCCATGCAGGCCAAGCGCGACCGGTTGGCCGCTGGCCTCAGGGCCGCCGGGTTGACGGTGCTGCCCAGCGCGGGGACGTATTTTCTCAACGTGGACATCACGTCAATCGGTGCATCAATGGAAGATGATCAAGCATTCTGCCGCTGGCTGACGGCGGAGGCGGGGGTGACGGCCATTCCCGTCAGCGCCTTCTATGCCGAGAACGCGCCCACCACCTGCATCCGCTTTTGCTTTTCTAAAAAAGACGCGGTCCTGGATGCGGCGGCTAAACGGCTGAAGAAACATTTTACATAAGGATTACGGGAAGCAGGCGGCGGTCGACAGCGCGACGGAGGATGTGGAGACGAACGGGATCGCGAGAGGGTAGTTGTAGGCCGCCGTCACCGAATGACCGCACGCCGTGGCGGCGTAGGTGAAGGGGTTGGACGGCAGAGGCGCTCCGAAATAGCGGTTGAGCGCGTAGGTCTGGATGGCGGCGGCGTTGCCGCAGGTGGTTTTGTTCACCGCTGCGCAGCGCGCCGCGCTTTCGACCGCATAGTGAAGGCTGCTGATGGTCCACAGTATCATGCTGAGCTTGAAGAACCCGATCACCATGGTCAAGAAGATCGGCAGCACGAACGCCGCCTCGATGGCCGCCGCCCCGTCCTTATTGGCCAGGGTTCTGGCCAGGATTCGGGAGTGTGTCCGCATCGCTATTTCAACCTTATCATAGAGGTCCCCGCCATCGTCTCGGCTGAGACCAAAGTGATTCCAGGAAAGAGTGGGGCGAACGAATAGCGGACGCTCACTTCCACGTAATCGCCGGGGATCGTGCCGGGGCTGCCCGCCGTTTGGCAGGTGAAGGGCGAGGGCGGCGTCGCATAACCGCCGACCAATTGCAGAGTCTGCGCCGTGTTGAGGCAGTAGTATTTCTCGCCGGGATAGCCGGTGTTCAGCCGCACGCCGGAGCCAAGCCCGGTGCTTTGGGCCGCCGCCGTCACCGCCGAAGTCAAGGTGGCGCAGTTGGTCGTCACCGGCAGCGCCGCTTGCGCGCAGGCTTTGTACGCCGCGTGCGCCCCGGTCTGGGCGGCGTTGTCGATTTCCATGCGTGTCCAAATGTACCGGCTGAAGTCGGCGACATTGAGCAGCAGCACGACGAAGAGCGGCGCGATGAGGGCGAACTCGACGGCGATGCCGCCGTCTCGCGCGCGCAGGATCGGGGCGCGCAGAATTGCTGTCGCCACGTTTCCCATCACATCACCAAAAGCGTGTTGCCGTTGACACCGTTGCTGGGCAGCGTGACGCCGGCGGCGGCGCAGCCCCCTGTGGCGAGGATTGAGCCGGTTCCGTTGATGGTGATGTTGTCGGCGACAAGGGCGAAGCAGGACGCGCCGTTGCTGGATTTGTTGACCGCGCCGCTGAACGTCACACTCGCGTGCGGCAGATAGACGACGCCGGTGATCTTCCATGTCGGTGAATTGCCGGCGGCGGAGATATCGACACCTGTGGTCAAGGCCGGGTCCTGATAGATGGCGACGCCCTGCCAGGGACCCGACGTGGGGGCGCGGAAGTCGAGCGCGCCACCCCCCGTCGGGGCGTGGGTGTACGCCCCCGCCGTTCCCGAGAAGATGATCGTCAGCGCCGACCCCGCAGCCGTGCTCAAGGTGAAGCCGTCGGTGTCCCATTGCCCGTTCTCGATGACCAGCACCGAGCCTGGCGAGGCTGATGTGATGGTGGTGTTTCCAGTCAACTGCAAATCACCGCACACCACCACTGTCCCCGCCAGGGTCTTGCTGCCGGACCACAGGTTTGAGGATGGCAGCGGCGTCCCCTTCTTTCCCGGCTTCTGTGGATAGTTGCCGCCGCAGACGCTGCCTGAGGGAATGTTTGGAGCTAAAGAGATGTAAGGGTCGGCCAGGGCCGGCACGTTGCTGGTCTGCGTGATGCCGCAGCCGTTGTTCGTGCCGTGGGCATCGCCATAGGTGGCGTTGAGATTGTGGCCGTTGCAGGTGGCGCTGGTGTTCGACATGATGCTGCAACCGGTAAGATCGGCCTTGGGCGCGCCGTTGGTCTGCAACGACACGCCTTTACCGCTGCTGGCTAGGGCGAGCAGGCAGTATTCGTGCAACTGGCGCTTCGTCGCCATGGCCTGGGCCGTCAAGCTCCCCCCACTCAGGCGCAGCGCGCGGGAAAAGATCTGTGCGGGCGTGGTGTTGGTGATCGTCACCTTGTAGCAATCGCTCTTTCCATCCGGGCAGAGTTGGTTAGCCAGAGCACTCACGGCCACGCCATTGGCGCCGTTGGTGAAGCCGTATTTTGTCGTCACCGCCCTGGCTTCAAGCTGGTAGGAGCTGGAGTTGCTGAGGACGGCGGTGATGACCGCGGAATCCGCCGCGTGCTGCATGGCCTTCTGGGTGCGCAGCCACATGCCGATGTCGATGGCCAATGCGGTGAAGCCCATGATCACCAACAAGGACATCGCCGTGATGATCGCCACGGCGCCGTCCCGATTCATCAAGAAAGCCAATGGTCTGGTAAAAGATATTCCATGTTGACCGCGGGTTTTGTCCTTGGTCTGGCGATGGATTTTCATATCATTCCCTGTCATTTTCCCTCTTGACCTTCCTGCATGATCAATCAGGAATCAGGCTTTGCCTTTTAAAAGGCGCGCTTGTTTTCGCATGGCGTTTTGCGCGCCAGCGGAGCCCCCTTGAATGTTGGGATGGGTTGGTCAACAAAAAGCCTCTCTGATGTGGCAGTCATGCTCACCCATCGTGGTAAAGGCGTGGCGAAAGTTCTGGCGTTTCGGCATATTCCGCTGTCGTAGCGCGGGGGGAGATGCGCCAGCGTGCGCGCAGAATTGCGGGCGCCGGATTCCCCCTCACATCACCAAAAGCGTGCTGCCGTTGACGCCGTTGCTGGGCAGCCCGACGCCGGCGGCGACACAACCGCTTGCGGCAGGGATTGAGCCGCTTCCGTTGACAGTGATGGTGTCGGCGACAAGGGCGAAGCAGGACGCGCCATTGCTGGATTTGCTGACCGCGCCGTTGAGAGTCACGCTGGCGTGCGGCAGATAGACGGCGCCGGTGATCTTCCATACCGTCGCATTGCCGGCGGCGACGACATTGACACCCGTGGTCAAGGCCGGGTCCTGATAGATGGCGACGCCCTGCCAGGGACCCGACGTGGGCGCCTGGAAGTCGAGCGCGCCACCCCCCGTCGGGGCGTGGGTGTACGGCCCCGCCGTTCCCGAGAAGATGATCGTCAGCGCCGACCCCGCAGCCGTGCTCAAGGTGAAGCCGTTGGTGTCCAATTGCCCGTTCTCGATGACCAGCACCGAGCCCGGCGAGGCTGACGTGATGATGGTGTTTCCGGTCAACTGCAAATCGCCGCACACCACCACCGTCGCTGGCAGGGTCTTGTTGCCGGACCACAGGTTTGAAGGTGGCAACGGCGGCGCACCCCACCATTTCGGCTTCTGTGGGTAGTTGCCGCCGCAGCTGCTGCCCGAAGGTATGTTCGTGGCTAAATGGGCGTAGGGATCATTCAAGGCCGGTGCGTTGCAGCCATTGCTGGTTTGCAGGATACCGGCGATGGCGCAGCCGCCCGTCGCAAGGACCGAGCCAACGCCGGTAAGAATTGAGCCAACGCCGCTAAGGATTCCGCCGACGGTGTCGGTGACGAGAGCCAGGCAGGTCGCGCCGTCAACCTGCAACAGCGCGCCGTTGCTGGTGCTGGCCAGGGCGAGCAGGCAGAAGTCATATGACTGGCGCTTCGTCGCCATGGCCTGGGCCGTCAAGGACCCACCGCTGAGGCGCAGCACGCGAGAAAAGATTTGCGTGGGGGTGGTGTTGGTGATCGTCACCTTGTAGCAATCGCTCTTTCCATCGGGGCAGAGTTGATTGGCCAGGGCATTCACGGCCACGCCATTGGCGCCGTTGGTGAAGCCGTATCGTGCCGCCACCGCCCTGGCTTCAAGCTGATAGGAGCTGGAATTGTTGAGGACGGCGGTGATGACCGCGGAATCCGCCGCGTGCTGCATGGCCTGTTGGGTGCGCAGCCACATGCCGATGTCGATGGCCAATGCGGCGAAGCCCATAATCACCAACAAGGACATCGCCATGATGATTCCTACGGCCCCATCCCGGTTAATGCGGAAAATCAAGTAGTTGATAAAGGATATACTGTGTTGATCGCAGATATTTCTTGTGACATGACACTGAATTTTCATATTATTACCTGTTATTTCTTTCTTTAATTTTCTGTCTAATCGATCAGAAATCTTGTTTTACCCTTTACAAGGTGTGTTTGTTTCAGTAAGGCACTTTGTGCGCCAGCGGTACCTCCTCAAATTTTGGGATGGTGTGATCGATAAAAAGTCTCTCTGATGTGGCAGGCATGCTCCCCCATCGTGGTAAAGCCGTGGCGAAAGTTCTGGCGTTTCGGCATACTCCGCTGTCGCAGCGCGGGGGGAGATGCTCCAGCGTGTGTCGGTGTTTGTCAGACCGTCTTTTCGGTTCACTGGGTTGGGAGCCCGTCTCGGTTATGCAGCGTGCCTTGGCGCGGGTTTTTGCTGTCCTCATCGCTTGGTCCATTCCGGCATTCGCTGCGGAAGGGCCGATAGTCCCCCCGATTCCTCCCGGCCCGGCCTCTCCCGGTTCCCCTCCCGGCCCAGATGTGCTTGCCGCTGCGCCCGAACCCGCTGGCTTTGTCGTGACCAGCACAGAAGTGCTGGCCGAACGGGATGCGCCCCAGGCCTGCTTCGTCTTTACCCAGCCGTTGGAAAAGACG
Source organism: Azospirillum sp. (assembly GCA_031546725.1). Taxonomy (GTDB): domain Bacteria; phylum Pseudomonadota; class Alphaproteobacteria; order Azospirillales; family Azospirillaceae; genus Azospirillum. The sequence goes on along the minus strand of JAVBJZ010000106.1, from coordinate 8,380 downwards.
CCGGTCGTGGCCTATCGCGCCTTCCTGGACGTGCAGCCGCCGGTGGACGGCAATGTGGTGGCCCGTGGCAACGCGCTGTGCATCGAGGGGCTTCAGCATGGCCGGATGTACGATGTGACGCTGCGCGAAGGTCTGCCATCAGCCACCGACAGCCGGCTGGCGGCCACTGAACAGCGCCTCGTCGAGGTGCCGAATCGCAAACCGAGTCTGGGGTTCCGTGGCGCTGGCTACATCCTGCCGCGCGTTGGACCCGAAGGTCTGCCCTTGCGCACCATCAACGTCGAGCGCGCGCGCCTGCAAGTGCTGCGCCTGACCGACCGCGCGGTGGTCGAGCAGTTCTATTTTGGCCGCATCAACCAACAACTTACCGACCACGACGTCGGCGTCATGCTGGACAAGGCGGCGCAGGAAGTATGGAAGGGTGAGATGGCGGTGCCGTCGGTGCGCAACACCCCGGTGGTCACCGCCTTTCCCATCGACGCGGTGCTTGGCGCGCTGGAGCCCGGCGTCTACATCGCCGTCGCCAGCGCGGATGGCGCCCGGGCGGATGGTGTCAAGGCCGATGGCGTTAAGCCTGACGATGCCCAAGGTGATGCCCGCCCCGATGATTGGGCGTCGAAGGCGACGCAGTGGTTTGTCATCTCCGACCTGGGGCTCAACACCATCATGGGGGAGGACGGGCTGCTGGTCTTCGCCCGCACGCTCTCGAAAGCCGAGCCGGCGGGCGGGGTCGAGCTGCGCCTGCTGGCCCGCAACAACACCGAACTGGGCAAGGCGGTCACCGGCGCCGATGGCATCGCTCGCTTCTCCGCCAAGGCGCTGCACCGTTCCGGCGAGGACGCGCCGCAGGCGCTGTTCGCCGAGCGCGGCGCCGATGTCGGTTTCCTGGATCTGGCCGTGCCCGGTTTCGACGTCTCGGACCGGGTGTCCGGTGGACGGACCTCTCCGGGGCCGCTGGACGCCTTTTTGTATGCCGAGCGCGGTATCTACCGCCCCGGCGAGGCGGTCAATCTCGCCGTTCTGCTGCGCGACGGGGGGGTGAACGCCGTCGCCGGCAAGCCCTTGACGCTCAAGATCTTGCGCCCGGATGGGGTTGAGGCCGACCGGCGGGTGCTGCCCTCCACCGGCGCGGCCACCACGGGTGGGGGTGGGGCCGGCGGCGGCGGTTCCGCCATCCGCATTCCCCTGCCATCGGGCGCCTTTCCTGGAACCTGGAGCATCACCGCCCACGCTGAACCGGATGGTCCGGCCATCGGTCGGATTGAGCTGCTGGTCGAGGATTTCGTGCCACCGCGCCTGGAATCCGTGGTCACCGCCTCCGCCGGCTATCTGACGTCGGGCGAAGCGGCGAAACTATTCATCAACGCGCGCTACTTGTTTGGCGCGCCGGCGATCAACCTGCCCGGTGAGTTGTCGCTGACGCTGCGCGCCGCCCGAAACCCCTATCCGGAATACGCCAGCTATCACTTCGGTTTGGCTCAGGAGGAGGTGCAGCCTGTTCGCACCGATTTGCCGGGCTTCACCACCGCCACATCGGGCAAGGCCGAGGCGGAACTGAAGCTGGCGACCAAGCCGGAGAGCTCCAAGCCGTTGGAGGCGGTGCTGCGCGCCACGGTCTTCGACATCGGCGGGCGGCCGCTCAGCCGGGAGTTGGTTCTGCCCGTGCGCCATCAGCCCTTCGCCATCGGCGTGAAGCCACGTTTCGAGGATGACGGCGTGCCGGAAGGCGCCACCGCCGGCTTCGACGTGATCGCCGTGGGACCGGACGGGGCCCGCATCGAAAAGGCCGATCTGGGCTATGAGCTGTATGAAGAAGATCAGCAGTATGTCTGGTATGAGGCGAACGGCCGCTGGGATTATAAGATCCAGGTGAAGGACAAGCGGGTCACCGGCGGCGCGCTGACCGCCACCGCGGACAAGCCAGCCTCGATTGAGGAGCCGGTGGGCGCTGGCCGCTACCGGCTGGAGGTGGTGGACCACGCTTCGGGGGTTACGACCAGCGTGCGTTTCGCCGCCGGCTGGTGGATGACCCCCACCGCCGCCGACCGGCCCGACAAGGTTGAGGTTCGGGCGATGCTTCCGGCGTATAAGGGCGGCGACACCGCCTGGGTCTACGTCAAGCCCCCCTACAAAAGCCAGGTTCTGTTCGCCGTCGCCGATGGCGCGGTGCGCCAGGCGCTGACCAAAGAGATTGGTCCCGAGGGCGCCTTTTTGCAGATTTCGGTGGATAGCGCGTGGACCGGCGGGGTTTACCTTCTCGCCACCGCCTTCGCCATGCCGGACCCGCAATTCCCCAATACACAATCCAGGGGCGCGGCGCGGCGCGCCATCGGTTCGGCGTGGCTGGCCATGGACCCCGCCGCGCGGATGCTGGATGTCAAGGTGACCGCGCCGGCTGGGGCTGAGCCGCGCCACACCATGAACGCCGAGGTGACGGTCAAGGGTGTCACGGCGGGTAAGCCAGCCTTTATCACGCTGGCCGCCGTTGATGATTCGGTGCTTCAGCTCTCTGATTTCCGGCCGCCTGATCCCAATGATTATTATCTGGGGCGCCGTCACCTGGGCGTGGAGCTGCGTGATGTCTATGGCCGCCTGATCGGGCCGGAGGCCGAACGCGCCGCATCCCGTCCGGCTGAACCGCGCCGTGTCCGCTATGTCAGGACGCTGCCGCAGAAGACGGATCGCGTGGTGTCGCTGTTCTCGGGCGTCTTGCCGGTGGGTGAGGATGGCAAGGTTTCCGTGCCGCTGAAGCTGCCGGACTTCCAGGGCCGGCTGCGCTTGATGGCGGTGGCCTGGAGCGATGACAAGCTCGGCCATTTCGACACCTCCATGCTGGTGCGCGATAAGGTCATCGCCGATTTGGCGCTGCCGCGCTTCCTGATCGCCGGGGATAAGGCGCAGGTGTTGGCAACGCTCGACAACCCGGACGGCGCCGCCGGCGCCTATGCCATCACGCTGAAGGCCACCGGCGCCGTGACGCTGGAGGGGGCCGGGGAAGCCACGCCGACCCTTGCCCGTGGTGAGCGCGTTACGGTCAGCCGCGCGCTGACCGCCGGGGCTGCCGGGCCGGGCTCCATCACGATGGAGGTCACCGGGGCCAACGGCTACGCCTATTCCCGCACCTGGGACGTCACCGTGCGTCCGGGGAACGCGGCGGTGGTGCGGCGCCATACCGCGCAATTGCCGCCCGGACAGAGTGTCGGCTTTCCCGCTGACGCCGCCGCCGGCTTGCTGCCGGAAACGGTGGTCTCGGCGCTTTCCCTGAGCACCTTGCCGGACTTCGATACGCCCGGTCTGCTGCTGACGCTGGATCGCCCATCCTATGGTTCGGCGGAGCAGGTGGCCAGTCGCGTGTTGCCGCTCTTGTTGGTCGGCGATTCGTCGATCACCCAGGTGGCCGCCGCGCTGGGCGCCCTTGATGCCGAACGGGTCAAGGGCCGGGTGCAGCGTTCGCTTGACCGCGTGCTGACCATGCAGCGCGCTGACGGCGCTTTCGCCCTGTGGTCGCCCAAGGGAGAAGCTGATCAGTGGCTGACCCCCTACATCATGGACGTGCTGGGCCGCGCCAGAACGGCGGGGTACCGCGTACCGGAAGCGCCCTACCGCAAGGGCATGGAGTGGCTGCGCCAGTTCGTCGACAACACCTGGTTCGACACGGACGAGCTGCCGGGCCGGGCCTATGCCTATTATGTGCTGGCGCGCGCCAAAGCGGTGGATCTGTCGGCGGTGCAGTACTTCCAGGAAACCTATTGGGACAAGTTGCAGACTGACTTTTCCCGCGCCCAGGTGGCCGCCGCGCTGACGCATCTCGGCAACGCCAAGCGCGCGGCGGAGGTGTTCGATAAGCTTGCCGGCGGCGCCCGCGTCGTGCCGCCGTCCCTGCACGACTATGGCTCGGTGGTGCGCGACCAGGCGGGGGTGGTGGCGCTGATGGCCGAGAGCGGCGTCGAGCGGGAGAAGATCATCGCCGCCGCCGACCGGCTCGCCAAGACCTACGCCACCATGAGCGTTCCCTCCGCGCAGGAGCAGGCGTGGCTGTTGCTTGCCTCCAGGGCGTTGGCCGAGCGCTCGGCGCCGATGAAGGTGAAAATTGGGGAACAGACGGTTGAGGGAACGAAGCCGCTGCTCCAGCGCATCGATCTGGCGGCGCCGCCGGTGGTGGAAAACCTCGGTGGTGAGGCTCTGCGCCAGACCGTGACCGTCGTTGGCGTGCCGAACACGCCGCCGGCGGCGGAAGGGCAGGGCTTGAAAATTGAGCGGCGCGTCTTTGACATGGAAGGCCGCCCGGTCGACGCCAGCCGGGTTGCGCAAAACGATTTGCTGGTGGTGATCCTTGAAGGTGAAACGACGGACACCCTCAATCATCAGGTGTTGGTTGTCGATCCACTGCCGGCGGGGCTGGAGATCGAGAATGTACGGTTGGCGAGCAGCGCTCCGCTCGGTCGCCTGACATGGTTGGGCGATTTGTCGCCGGTGCAGAATGTGGACTACCGCGAGGACCGCTTTATGGCGGCTGTCGATCTGAACAAGGAGAAGCCCAATTTCCGCCTTGTCTATCTCGTGCGCGCCGTGCACCCCGGTGACTTCATGGCCCCCGGAGCCTGGATGGAGGACATGAACCGCCAACGCCTCTTCGCCCGCAGCGCTCCGGCCCGCTTGCGGGTGCTGCGGGAGGGGAAATAGCCCACCCTAAATCCGCGCCCGGAACAGCAGGGCCAAAAGCGGCAGGGCGGCGGCGGAGGTGAGGAAAAGCGGGGCGTAGCCATAGCTGTGGGCGATCGGGCCGGCCAGCGTCACCCCGGTGGCTTGACCGAGGAAGAAGAAGGAGGCGAAAAGCGATACGGCGATGCCACGGGCTTGCGGGGCCATCTGGGTGGCCTGGGTTTGCAGCGTGTTGTGGAACAGGTAAAAGCCCAACCCGCACAACACAACCGGCAAGGGCAGCACCCACCATGCCGGGGTTAGCGCGAAGAGTGTGAAGGCAAGCGCCAGCAGCGCTCCACCGGCCAGCACCATGTTGCGCTGGCCCAGCCTCGCCACCACCCATCCGGCCATGCTGGTGTAGAGCAGGGCGCCCACGCCGAAACTGGCCAGGACCCCGCCAATGGTGGCGTAGCTCATTGAATAGATGTCGTGCAGAAAGGCGCCGACAAAGACAAAGCTGCCGAAGAATAAAAACCCCTCAACGAAGACCACGCTCAGCACCAGACGCACCCGTGGCGTGCGCGCCAGCATGGTGAAACTCGACACCAGCCGGGCGATGCTGAAGGGTGAGGTGGTCTGGACCAGATGGGGCGAGCGCAACTCCAGCCACAGCAGCGCCGCGACCACCAGATAAACCGCGCCCAGCACCATGAACACCCCGCGCCACCCCATCCAATCGCCGAGGATGCCGCCGCACGCCTGCCCGGCGATGGCGCCCAGGATTTGCCCGGAGATGAAGCGGGCCAGGACGGCCTGGCGGTTCTCGTATGGAACGATGTCGCCGATATACGCCATGGACAGCGGGATGATCGCCGCCGCCGTAGCGCCGCTCAACAAGCGCAAAGCCCCGAGCGTCGCCAGATCGCCGGCCAGCGCCGCCAAGCCGGTGGTCAGGGCCGACAGCAGCGTCATGGCGGCGATCAGCGTGTATTTGCCGAAGCGATCGCCGATTGGCCCATAGATCAGTTGGCACAGCCCATACGCCAGGGTGAAGCCAGTAGCGACCACCGAGGCGTTGGCGATGCTGGCGCCGAACTCCTCAGCGACTTGCGGAAGCAACGGGTCGGCGACCCGCGCCGTCGCCGCCGAAGCGACGGCGGCGATGCTGAGCAGGGCAAGCGAGCGGAACGGGACGGGAATTGTGGTTTCTATAGAGTCGGTCATAAGACCGAACCTACCATACGAGCGCTTTGGGTTGCCAAATGTGCGCAGCCCATACCAGGGCTGCGCTTCGGCCTCTCAGAGCAATCGCGTGAAGGGTAATGTTCCTTTTACTAAGATAATTGTCATCCCCGCGGAAGCGGGGACCCAGGCTTTACAGTGAGGAAAATAATTGGAAACACTGGGTCCCCGCTTCCGCGGGGATGACGGATATATTAAAACATGTAGGATTTAAGTCCTTTTTGTGAGCCATCATCCCCTTACCTGATTGCCCTGTTCGCCCTCTCCCTCAGGCTTGCCCGGCGGTGGCGCCGCCGGCGCGATCGACGACGGCGATGCGCAGGCGAATTTCAGCGACGACTCCCTCGACCAGGGGGTGGGCCTGTTCAGGCGATACGCCGCGCGCGGCCAAAAGCTCCAAGGTGATGCGGTGGTAGGCGTCGATCGCTTTTTCCCGCGCTTCAGCGGGGACCCCAGCCAGAAAGGTTGAAAGCTTGCGCGCAACGTCAGAGTCGATGACTTTGTGTGAATCGAGCGTGGGCATCCCTGGATCTCCCTTTCGGACCGTCAGCTCTCCACGATAACGGTGGGAGAACGCACGGCCAGACACGCCTATGGCGTACCCGTTCGCCTCCTTTCTGCTTCGTTAGGATTGCCCCGCTTCTCTCCACGGTGTTGGGATTACTTCGCTTCGCTGTGCTGGAATTACTCCGCCGCCAAGGGCTGGGGACTGGCGGAGTGGCGGTAGCTGTCCAAAAGTTCGGCCTCACGGGCTTTGACGGTGGCGATGGTGCGCTTTTTGATGGGGCCATAGCCCCGGATGTCCAGCGGCAGCGTGGCGATGGCCACGGCGAGAGAGAGGTTGTCGCGGTTGAGACCCTTCAGGATCTCGCCAAGCGTCGCCTCGAAATCACGGATGAGACGGCGTTCCGTCGCGCGCTCGCTCAGCCAGCCGAACGGGTCGAAGATAGTGCCGCGCAGGCGCCGCCCTTTGGCCAGCCAGACCAGCAGCGTGCGCATCCAGGGCCCGTAGCGGCGCTTTTTCGGTTCCCGCGTCTCGTTGCCCCCCCCTAGAACGGGCGGGGAGAGGTGGAATTCAATCGTCCATTTTCCCTCGAACAGACGGTCCAGCCGCTCGAAGAAGCCGGTCTGCGTATAAAGGCGCGCCACCTCGTACTCATCCTTGTAGGCCATCAGCTTGAACAGCGCGCGCGCCACCGCCTCGGTCAAGGCGCTGGAGCCGGGCGCCGCGTTCTCCTCCGTGCGGCGCGTTTGATTCACCGTCGCGTGGTAGCGGGCGGCGTAAGCCGTGTCCTGATAATCGGTGAGGAAGCGCACGCGCCGTTCGATGACCTCGTCCAGCGTTCGGGAGGGACGGCGTTGCTCTTGGATGGGGTCCCGGTCCGTGGCGTCGGGTGGCGCCGCGGCGGCCTGAACCGAAGCGGGGTCGTGCGCGGCGCGGCGTCCCCAGAGGAACGCCTGGCTGTTCATCTCCACCGCTGCGCCGTTCATCGCGATGGCCTGCATGAGTGCCTCAGCCGACAGCGGAATCAGGCCCTTTTGCCAGGCGAAGCCCAGCATGAACGGGTTGGCGGCGATGCTGTCGCCGAGCAGCGCGGTAGCCAACGCGGTGGCGTCCACCGTCGATACGCGGTCCTTGCCGCCGCACGCCGTCTCGATGTCGTCCACCAAGGCGGCGACGGGCACGGCCAAGTCGCGCTGCTTGATGAAGTCGGCGGTGATCAGCTCATGCGTGTTGACTACGGCGCGGGTGCGGTTGGCGGCCATCTTCGACAGGCCATCACCAGCCCCGGCCACCACCACGTCGCAGGCCAGCACCACATCGGCTCCCCCAGCGGCGACACGCACGGCGTGGATGTCGTCGGGCGTCTTGCCGATGCGAATATGGCTGGTCACCGCGCCGCCCTTTTGGGCAAGGCCGGTCATGTCGAGCACGCCCACCCCTTTGCCTTCCAGATGCGCCGCCATGCCGAGCAGCGCGCCCACCGTCACCACGCCGGTGCCGCCGACGCCGGTGACATAGAGGCTCCAGGGGCGCTCTTCGATTGAAGGCAGCATGGGGTGGGGCAGGCCGGCGGCGCTTGTGGGCATCGTGGCGGTGGCCTGCGGTTTGCGCAGGGCGCCGCCGTGGATGGTGACAAAGCTTGGGCAGAAGCCGTTGACGCAGGAGAAATCCTTGTTGCAGGAGGATTGGTCGATTTGCCGTTTGCGACCGAATTCGGTGTCCACCGGGATCACGGACACGCAGTTGGATTTAACCGAACAATCGCCGCAGGCTTCGCAGACCAGTTCGTTGATCACCGTGCGTTTGGCAAGGGCGGGCAGTGTTCCCCGCTTGCGGCGGCGGCGCTTCTCGGTGGCGCAGGTCTGGTCGTAGATCAGGATGCTGACGCCGCTGTGGGTGCGCAGGTCCTTTTGGATGCGGTCGAGGTCATCGCGGTGCTCAACCGCCGTGAAGGGCGGCAGGTCAGGCGATCCGGCGTATTTCTCCGGT
>JAVBJZ010000099.1:0-28105 GCA_031546725.1 Azospirillum sp. | reverse complement strand
CCGTTAACCCAGAACGGCCAGGTCCTTTCCCTGCTCCGTTTCCTGGGTCCCCGCTTTCGCGGTGATGACGACAGGAGAGGTTAACGCTATAAAATACTGTCATCCCCGCGAAAGCGGGGACCCAGTAACAGTTGTTTAATTCGCAAGAAAAGAAAACTCAGATTGATGTTATTCCGAGTTGCCTTCCCTGGTGGATAGAATTTTCAGTATCTTCATCATGCCGCATTCCTCTGCCTAAGTGGCGAGCGTGCGGGAGCGAGCGCTGGTCATCGGATTGGCTTGGGGAAGCCGAGGATGGCTTTCTGTGCGCATGCGTTCCAATTCAATGCGTGTCCGCGCAGCCGCCCGCATCAGCCGGTCGGTCGCGGTCAGAAGCTGCTCGTAGCTTTCTGATGAAGCATCGGTCAGGAATGTGTCGAAGACAGCAAGAAACGATGCGATCTCGCTGCTGACCCGCCAGCGCAGATCGGGATCGATGCCCATGGCGTCCAACCGATCGCTGGAGGAACGCCGGCTCATCTCCGGTACAAAATTGTCGGGCGCAGCCTGCCGGCTTGGTTCGCCGCCTTCATCCCTCTCCGCCGGCGTTCCACCAGCCTGTGGCCGGTTGACGATATAGCGGATGGCAGGGCCGGTGCATGCGTAATCCCGGGCGATGCTCGCCAGCGATTCCCCGGCGTCATACCGCGTTCGAATCGCCGGCCACTCGCTGTGGGGGATCTTCCCCTTTTCACGCCGCTTCAGCATCATCCTTAAAACCTCGGGGCATGCCGTATGAGAGCATGCCTCTCCTTCATTCATCCCTATAAAGGATAAAATCATAACACAAAGCTCTTTGTTATGCTACTTGTTTTTGCCGAAAGGCGCCCCTCTCGGTACCGCGAAAGAAGGAAGCGGATGGGGCGTTCAGGCCAAAGAACTGGATGGCTCGGCTTCTTCATAGGACAGGCGCTGCACCGTATCCGGTCCAAGATTGAACAGAGCGTCCAAAATGCTCATGCCTTCGGTGAATCCACCTTGGAATTGCGCGTAAGGCTTTGTTCTATACTCGCGAACGCACAAATCGATGCCCGCCGCATCAAATTTTTCTTTATTTTGGTAATTCTGCCCTCCTGCGCCGGATATATACGTATCGCCACCAATCCATGAGACCAAATCAATCAGACGGTCATCACTGGATGAGGCGGATCCACAGGTGCTGGACAGCTCGAAGCGACAGGACAGGTCGAGAAAACGGGCGATCCCGGACACGGCGTGCACGTTGAATTGGGCCAGATTGTTGGTTTCAAAGGCAAAGATACTATCCACAAGATCCATTACCGGTCGGAAGAACGGCGCTTTGCGGTATGTGTGAAACCAAGTCGCCTGGTGACGGCGACGCCAATCTTCGTGGGCGAACTGAACGTCCTTGATGATTTGACGCTCTTCGCGCCGGATGGGCGCTGATAACCACGTTCCGCCGGTTGGGGAATGAATCTTCGTCCGATGAACGTAACTTCTGCCTTGCGGCAATTGCACGTCATCGAGAAAGATGAACACATCGGCATGGGCTATTTTTGCAAAATAGCCAAGCCAGGGGAGATAATTCGGTTGGTGAACAGCAACCTTCATGACCGGGGCACGCTCCTTACAAGGATGTTTTAGCCGCCCCGGCAAGAGGCCAGGATGGTTTGTGTCAGCAAAGGACAAGAGTCAAATCTTGAAATCCGGGCCTGCCCCAGGCAGAAAGCCGGCGAAAACTTTTGGGAAATTCTTGACCATGTAGCGGCAGAGCTGCTCATTCCGGCGTCCACTGAGAATTTGCCAGAAATGAGCCAGGGAATCGACGTCGCCCCACCATTCCGGGTGCAGCAGCAATTGGATGCGTGGCCGGCCTTCCGCCAGCCATGCCGTCAAGGTTTCGTGAAAGGCCAGGCTGCGGCGCGAGTCCGACAGATAGGACGCGCTGTCAAAAACCCGCTCATCATAAGCATTCACGAACCGCTGGTAACGACGGCCAAGCACCTCCGGTGAAGGGCGGTGGAAGCTGATCGCCCGATCGACGGGAATGATATGATTGATCACCCATTTGAAGGTCTGCTCGATCGCCCGCTCATCGGCGCCAATCAACAACTCATCGATGTGCAGGCCAACGCAGTGCCCCATACCGCGCAGCGCACGGATGATATCGAAGGTTTCCGTTACAAAAAACGAATAGGTCTCGGCGTTGAGCTGGAAAAAGAAATTGGCTTTGACCCCATGCTCGCGCTCGATTTCGCCAAGCCGCAAGGCCATGCGCGGGGAAATATCGACGTCGTGGCGCAAGTATAACATCGGGCGGTCGGAAACCACCTCCGGCTCATCGAACCGGACGAAGACATAGCCGCGTTCAAGCGCGCTGGTGAGAATGCCACAAAAACTGGCCTCACCGAATGACACCGTATGGTTTTTGTTCATACCGTCCATTGCACGACCGTCTTATCCATTGGTGATAGGGGAGCATAGCGTCGGCGCAGCCGTCTTTTTGATCCCGCCGCACAGGGAAGATAAGACTTCGGCTTAGGAAAACCTATTGTCACCCATGGCTTAGATCAAGCAGCAAAAAAGATGGATACCGAAAAGACAAAGGGGGGAGCCGCAAAACGCTCAACCAAAAGGTCGAGGGGAAGTATATGCGGGAGTACATCCAATCTCTGTGTTGACCAAGGAGAGAGTATCACACCGATACACTTTCACCGATCACCGATTGCTGCCAGGATGCGGCCAACTATAAAAGCATAAAAATGTAAATTATGGCCCCGAAATTTACTGCCACACGCGGGCCCCTGCGCCATGCCTCCACCACCTAACCCCACCACGCAACCAATGGGTATCTCGCATGATCGGGATCAGGCGCACCATACCGGAAAAGAAAGCACTGGCTTGTGTGATGGGCAGCATGAATCTGGTGCGCCCGATCGGACTGGCCGGTATTCGCTGCGCCGTGGTCGCCCGCTCCGGCAGTCCAACGTTTTACTCCCGCTTCACCAAGACCTCGCTCCATTGTGAAGATTTTTCTGAAGACACCGACGAGTTGGTGGAGAGGATGGTGTGCTTCGGGCAGGCGCAGGCCGAGCCGCCCGTTTTGTTCTTTGAAGAGGATGCGCAGCTTTTGCTGGTCTCACGTTACCGTGACCAGCTCTCCAAGGCGTTTCGCTTCATGATCGCCGACGCCCAGCTCGTTGAAGACCTTGTCGATAAGACCCGGTTCCAGGTGCTGGCGGAACGCCTGGCTCTGCCCGTGCCACCGACCCGCTGCTTGCGGCCGATGGGTTCCTCCTCCCCACCGGACCTTGACTTGCGCTTCCCGCTGATCATCAAACCGGCGACCCGCGGCAAGATGTGGAAGCAGAGCGGCGAGATCGGCAAGGCGCGTCAGATCGACACTCGGGCGGAATTGCGCGCGCTCTGGCCGCAGCTTGTCGAGATGGGCCAGGATTTGCTGGCCCAGGAGATGATCCCTGGCCCGGAAACCCGCATCGAAAGCTATCACGTCTATGTCGACCCGCACGGGGCGCTGGCGGCGGAATTCACCGGGCGCAAGATCCGCACCTATCCCCTGGCGTATGGGCACACCACCGCGCTGACCATCACCGATGATGCAGAGGTTCGTATCCTTGGCCGCGCGCTGACCGCCAAGCTCAATCTGCGGGGCGTCGCCAAATTCGACTTCAAGCGCGACCCGGATGGTGTCCTGCATCTGCTGGAAGTCAATCCACGCTTCAACCTCTGGCATTTTCCCGCCGCGCTCGCCGGGGTGAACCTGCCGGCCCTGGTCTATGCCGACATGGTCGGGATTCCCCGTCCGGCGGCGCAATCCGCCCGCGCCGGGGTTCGCTGGTGCCATCTTCTGAACGATCGCGTCGCGGCGCAGGAATCGGGCATGACGCTGTCGCGCTGGATGCGCTGGGCGCTGAGCTGCGAGGCCAAATCGGCCATGGCCTGGGATGACCCGATGCCGCTTTTGCGGGGTGTCTGGTACCTGTGGTCGAGCAAACGCACCGCCTCGGCGCTGCCGCCACACGCCATGCAGCGGGGCAAGTCCTTATGAGGCTGGCGCTTGTTTCGGACATCCACGCCAATCTCGAGGCGCTGCACGCGACCCTGGAGGTGATTTCCAAGGAAGCGGTGGATTCTGTCGTCTGCCTTGGCGACATCGTCGGTTACAACACCAACCCTGCCGAATGCATCGCCTTGTTGCGCGACGCTGGCGCGCTGTGCGTCGCCGGCAACCACGACCGCGCCGTGACCGGACAGCTTGCCATCGAAGGGTTCGGCCACACCGCCGCCCGCGCGCTTGTCTGGACCCGCGACCGGCTCAGCGCCGAGCATCACGCTTTTCTGGCCGGACTGCCGTCGAAGCGCGCCATCGGCGACCAGCTCGTGGCGGTGCACGGCGCGCTGCACCCGGATTTTGGCTGCGAGGTGCTCCGGCTCGACACCGACGAGCGGCGGCGGTTGAGCTTCGCCGCCCTCGCCGCCCATCCCTCCGGGGCGCGCATCTGCGCCTATGGGCACACGCATCGCCTCGGCGTGTATGAGCAGCGCGGCGACCAGATACGGTTGCTGCAAGGCGACACGATCCATCTACGTGAGGATTCCTTCTACCTCGTCAACCCTGGAACAATCGGCGAGCCGCGCGGTGAGGACTATCGGGCGACATTCCTCATCCTGGACACCGCGCAGCAGCGGATCACGGCCCACCGCGTGGATTACGACATTACCCCGTCCCGCAAGAAGACCCGCAGCGCCGGTCTGGCCCCCCCCTTCTCCTTCTTGCCCCCCCGCATCCGCACCCCCTTACGGCAAAGCCTGGGCGCTTTCGGCCTTCTTGGCCCCATGCGGCAGGCGCTGAGGGCTTTGCATCGGTGATACCGTCATTCCCTTGATAAGCGCATAGGCGCTCACTTTGCCTTATCCGTGCTTCGGAGCCCTTGGCGCAGGCATGAATTGGTAAGGTTTCCTGGGTCCCCGCTTTCGCGGGGATGACGGTATTTTATAGCGTCATCCTCTCCTATCGTCATCCCCTTGATAAGCGGAGACCCAGTCTTAATTGTTGAGCTCCACAAAAAATCGATCTCAGATTGATATTATTAAAGCTGTTTGGCATCCTCAAGACCATGAAACTGCCACCATGGCGCAAGTAAATGTTTCCCAGACCCCTGTTTTCACAAGAATCTAGGAAACCTTACCAGTCAAAACCTATGATAAGCATCCTGGAACAGGTGATTTTTCTAAACGATATACCCCATCACTTCTTATTCATGACCTCCAGCACTTGGTCGCAGACGTAGGCCGCCTCGTCGTCGGTGATCTCACCGCACAGCGGCAGGCTGAGGCTCTGTTCCGAGGCCCGTTCGGCGTGCGGCAGAGGGTCGCCGCGCAGATGCTGGAAGGCTGGCTGGAGATGCAGCGGACAGGGGTAATGCACCCCGGTTTCCACCCCCAGCGCGGCGAGCGCCTCCATGACCCGTGGCCTGTCCTTCACCTTGATGACATACAGGTGATAGACCGATGTGGCTCCAGGTGGGGGGGTGATGATTTCGATTCCCGCCGGCCCCAGGCGGCTGTCGTAATACCGCGCCACCGCCTGCCGGCGCTCGGTCCAGGACTGGAGATGCGGCAACTTGACCGACAGCATCGCCGCTTGCAGCCCATCGAGCCGCTGGTTGTAGCCGATGATGTCGTGTTCATATTTCGACAGACGGCCATGGTCGGCAAGCTTGCGGATACGCTCGGCCAGCGCGGGGTTCGACACCGACACGGCCCCGGCGTCGCCAAGCGCGCCGAGATTCTTGCCGGGGAAGAAGCTGAAAGCGCCGGCGTCCCCGATGGTCCCAACCGAACGGCCCTTATGCGTGGCGAGATGCGCCTGGGCGCAATCCTCGATCACCAGCAGCCGGTGCGCCGTGGCGATGGCCATCACCGCGTCCATATCCACCGGCGTTCCATAGAGGTGGACAGGAATGACCGCCTTGGTCTTTGGCGTGATGCGGCGTTCCAGATCGGCGGGGTCGATGGCGCCGTTGGCCGGGTCGATATCGCAGAACACCGGCGTGGCGCCGACATGGCAGACCGCCTCGCCAGTGGCGATGAAGGTGAGCGCGGGGACGATCACCTCGTCACCCGGCCCGATTCCCGCGGCTTCGAGAGCCAGCGACAGGGCGGCGGTGCCATTGGCGCAGCCGATAACCTCCGGCGCGCCGATCGCCTGGGCGAACGCCGCCTCGAAAGCGGTGACATGCGGGCCCTTGATGAAGCCGCGCGTGTCGAGCACCGCCTCGAAGGCGGCCACGAGATCACTGCGCAGGCGCTCGATTTGCCGGCCGAGGTTGACGAGGGGAATTCTCTGAAGAGCCGTAACACTCATGCCGCGCACACTCCAAGACGGGAAACTTGAGGCCGGAATCGCAAGCGGACCTCTTGTTTGGTGGCGATGGATTCATAGATGGCCGACAGCAGATACAGCGATTTGTAGCCTTCCAGGCCGTCCACCAAAGCGCGCCCGCCGTGCTGAATGCTGTCGACGACGTTGTTCAGGTAATGCTGGTGACCGAAGCCATAGACATCCGGCGGCGTCTCCCGGCATTCGCGCAAGACCGCCTCATCCTCCGGGCCCTGGTCGATAAAGTTCCAGGTCTTCATCTCATTGACGGCGAAGCCGCCGATTTCCACCGTGCCGCGCTCGCCGAGGATGGAGATGGAGCCTTCCAGATCCTTGGGCCGGGTCGCCGTCGTCGCCTCAACCACGCCAAGAGCGCCGCTGGCGAAGTTGATGACGGCGACGCCCGTGTCCTCCGCCTCGATATCGACCAGCGCCGTGCGCGCCTTGGCGAACACCGATTCCGGCTCGCCCAGCAGCCATTCCAGCAGATCGACGTGATGGCTCGCCTGGTTGGCGAACACGCCGCCGTCCAGCGCCAGCGTGCCGCGCCACGGGTCCTGGTCATAATAAGCCTGCGGACGGCACCAGCGCACCCGCACCGTGCCCATGACGATCTTGCCGAAACGCCCCTGCTCGATGGCTTGGCGCAGGCGCAGGACCGGCAGGTTGAAACGGTTCTGCTTGACGACGAACAGCTTCACGCTGGCGTCGTCGCAGGCGCGGATCATCGCCTCGGCATCCGGCAGCGTCAGCGCCATGGGCTTTTCCACGACGATATGCTTGCGGTAACGGGAGAGGTCGATGGTGTGCCGGGCGTGATTGCCGCTTTCGGTCAGGACGCTGATGACATCGATCTTGTCACCCATTTCCTGCATCATGGTGTGATAGTCGGCGTAGGCGGGAACGCCGTATTCCTTGGCGAAGGCCTGGCGACGGTCGGTCTTGATCTCGGCCACAGCCGCCAGCGTCGCGCCCTTGATCTGCCCACTGGAGAGAAGGTCCGCGTGCCGCTTCGCGATGCGACCACAACCGACCAAAGCAAATGCCGTCATCCACTGAATCTCCCATGAGCTGAGGAAGCCGCGATGCTATTATGCTTTTTATCGACGCAAGCATAAGAACTCGGCGTATCGAACGGCACAGAAGGGGCGCCCGGAACGAGGGAGCGGCGGTCTTATCCGCGCGGTCCGGTGTTTTTGGTCAAAACCAGCGTATAGCCCTGATACGCCCAGAATTTACGCAGGCCGCAAAAGAATTGCAGTGAATTCAGCACAGACGCGGCGTGCCACATCCGCTCCGATCGAACGAAACGGAAGTTCAGCAGCGGTGGGCGGCGGAAATGAATATCCTTGAAGGTCACCCCACCGACTTCCGTGCCCAGCCGTGACCGAGGGCTCGATGAGGCGTGGATCATCCGGTACAAGGCTTCTGGCGGATAGGGTCTTGATACTTCCGGGTGTATGAAAATTTCCCGCGGGTCGCAGAGATTGGAAATAATGATGGTTCCCCCAGGCCGCGTGACCCGGATCAATTCCGCGAGATACCGGGTTGCTTGGGATGAATTCAGCGCGTGCATGACATGGGCCGAGTGCACGCCATCAAATGAATTGGCCTCAAACGCCAAGTCCAGGGCGTTACCCAGCCGTGCGTCGAACCCAAGCGCCTTGCAATAAGACACGCTGTCTTCATTGATATCGATACCAATCACTTTTTGCGGGTTTACGCTCATGAACCGCCCAATGCCGCAGGCGACATCAAGAATTTTTTCACAGTGCGAAAGATGCCCCCATGAAAATTTTTCTTCCATGATGTTCGGGGAGCCGATCTGGTTCAATCTCCTGCCGATTTCTGCAAGAGAGCCGCGTGAATTATAAGTAAAATTCTTGGAGATATCCGCGTCCGTCATTGCACTGCCCTTCCCTGCAACCTTGACCTCTCTGGCGTCACTATAGGCAAGGCGGCAAGGCGGCGGAGCGGTGCAAAAGAAAAAGAGGCGACGCAAAAGATGGGACGCGGCCTCGCCTCTTATCGGGTTAGCCCTCCTGGCCCCCTGCCCTTCTGTTTTTGGCGTGGCATCCTGCGGTCGCCTCACCTTCGATACGATAAAAAGAGGCGCAGCAGAGTGATGGGGAAGCGATGCTTCAGGTGAACAAGGCGACGAACGGAACGTTCATCGGGCGCGTCGTCGGTGATGTCATGCGCATTTCCGGCGCGGTCGGTCTGGGGCAGATGCTGGCCTTCGCGGCGGCGCCGCTGCTGACGCGGCTCTATAGCCCGGAGGCTTTCGGCCATTTCGCCATCCTCAACGCCCTGATCAACATCTTGCTGCCACTGATTTCCTTGCGTTTGAACTGGGCCTTGCCGTTGCCGCGGCGGGAAGCCACCGCCCGCAGTCTTCTTGTCCTGTGCATGCTGGTGACGGCGGTTTCCGCGCCGCTGATCGCGTTGCTCGGCACGCTGCTGCACCCAATGCTGACGGGCTGGATCGACATTTCCGTCACCGACATTTGGTTGCTGACGGCGGCGCTTCTGGTGACCGGCCTGCACGAGGTGTCTTTGAGCTGGCTGGTGCGCCTGCGCGCCTTTTCGCAGGTCGCCGGCGTGCGTTTCATCACGCTCGTCGGCGTCGTCGGTTGCCAGATCGTCTTCGCGGCCCGCTTGCCCGACGCCTCCAGCCTGCTGCTGGGGTACATCGGCGGCTATGGGCTTGGCGTCATCCGCGCCGTCTATCATTGCCGCGCGACCGTTCTGGAAAGCCTGCGGGGCGTCAACCCCCGGCATATGCGACGCTTAGCGGCGCGCTACCGCCGCTTTCCCCTGGTGGCCACCCCGTCGAGCATCATCAGCGGCGTCAGCGCCCAGGTTCCCAGTCTGGCCCTGCCGGCGCTGTACGGTTTCGCCATGGCCGGTCAATGGTCATTGGCTGGGCGGGTGCTCTGGCAGCCGACGGCGCTCATCGGGCAAGCGGTCGGTCAGGTCTTCTGGGGCAACGCCGCCCGCCTCCAGCGCGAGGACCCGAAACGGCTGTGGTTGCTGTTTTTGTTCCTCAACGGCTCTTTGCTGGCGCTCATGGCCCCGGCGCTGACGCTGAACTGGTTCGGCCCGGCCCTGTTCAGTCTGGTCTTCGGCCCGGCCTGGGAGCCGGCTGGCCATTTCGCCGGTATCATGGTGCTGTCCAGCGTTCTTGGTCTGGCGTCGCACGGAACGGAAAGCCTTCATATCTATGGCCTGAATCATTGGATGGCCGGCTGGGAAATCGCCCGTCTGGTCTTTATCGGCTGCGCGCTGGCTTCAGCGTGGCAGTTGGAGTTGTCGGCGACTGGATGCGTCATCGCGTTGACCGTGGCTTATGTCGTCACCTACGCCGCTCTGATCGCCCTCAACGCCCTGGCCATCCGCCGGCTCCAGACACGCCAGATCCCGGCGCGGGCGCACACCGTTCCGGCA
The DNA here is from genome assembly GCA_031546725.1 of Azospirillum sp. Taxonomy (GTDB): domain Bacteria; phylum Pseudomonadota; class Alphaproteobacteria; order Azospirillales; family Azospirillaceae; genus Azospirillum. The sequence continues at coordinate 18,255 of JAVBJZ010000099.1, read as the reverse complement.
GCGGAGGGGTAAGGATGCGCGCCAATTTCCTGTCGCTCGACATCACCCCACCCCACCCCATTCCGTTGGCCGGCTTCGCCGCCAGACAGGGAGCCTTCACCCATATCGAAGCCCCGCTGGAGGCAAACCTTGCGGTCTTCACCGCCACGGATGGAGCCCCGGTGGTGATAGGAAGCGTGGACAGCCTCTTCATCGGGGAGGCGACGCGCCAGGCGATCGCCGATTCGGCGGGGATGCCGGCGAACCGGCTGGCCCTGGTTTCCACCCACACCCACAACGCCCCCTCCCTCGCCCCCGAAGTCCCCAAACTGGGCGTGCACGACCCGGCGTATGGCGCCATGGTCGCTCGACGGATCGGCGACGCCGTGCGGCGCTGCGCCCGGGAATCGGCCATCCCCGTCTCGGTTGGGCATGCCCAGCGCCACGCTCCCTTCGCCATCAACCGCCGCCGCCCCGCCTGGATCCTGGACTATTCCGCCCTGCGCCGCGAACGGCGTCTGCGCTTCGGGCGCGGCATCGCCCTGGCTCCCTTCCGTCAGGGTGTGGTTGACCCAACCCTGCGGTGCATCGTCTTGCGCGATGAAGCCCAAAAAATCCGCGCCATACTCTGGTCCTTCGCCTGCCACCCCAACCGCTACCCGTTTCCAGGCCATGTTTCGCCCGACTTCCCCGGTCTGGTCCGGGAGCGTTTGCGCACCGCCTTCGGCGGCGATTGCACGGTGATCTACCTTCCCGGTCTGGCTGGTTCGGCAATCGCCGACATTCCTTTTCCATCGCCACGCTCGCTCAGCGATCTCGTCAGGGCGGCGCTGCCGTTCAACCCGATTCTTCCCTGGTTTACGCCAGAGACCTACCGCGCCTGGACGAATAAACTCGCCGCCACAGCCGTGTCCTGCGTTCTCGGCGCCAATCCGGTGAACGACCAAACAGGCGTCCTCCACCGCAGCGCCCGTTCCACCCCAATCTTTCACGCTTCAAACGGCAAGCCGGACATCAGCCTGGATTTGATCCGTCTGGATTTCGGAAAAGCCTGCGGCGTGCTCGCCATGACCGGAGAGATGATCGCCGAGTGGGGCCCCCTGCTCCGCCCCCTGCTGTCGGAGCGATGGATTGCAACCGGCTATCTGGCGGGTCCATGCCTGTATGTCCCAACAAACCAGGCCGTCCATGAAGGAGGCTATGAAGCCGACCGCTTTCGCCAACTCTTTGATCTCTGCGGAAGCTTCACCGGGGATCTCGACGGCGTCATCGGCCAGGCGGCCACCCAGATTCTCGATCATGGCCGGTTCAGCGTCCCCTCTCTCAAATAGAGATTTCTATCAAACCCTGTTATTATTTATAATAAATTCAATTTTGCACCGTCATCCTTTGAAATCAATGGGATATATTGCAGTTTTTTCTATTTCAAAATTACCATCTCTTACCTAGTTTATTTGTGCATCGCAAAAAACCACCCATAATTTCCTAGGTCATACTCGTAAGTATAATGGTCGTATCGCCTCGATACCGCTACGCTTTCCTACCGGGCCTCATGGTGTCTGGCCCTGCAATCACGGAGGAAAGGACCATGAAGACGTGGCGCAAACCGAAAATCATCGAGATCGCCGTTGGCAATGAAATCAACGCATACGCCTGCGCTGATCTGTAAAAAGGCGAGACGGCGCGGCGCCGTGATCGAACCGACAAGGGCGCCGCGCCAGCGGACCTGCTCTTTAGAAATGATAAAGGGGGTTCACCGCACGTGGCTGATCCAATATCCAGCCCACTACCCCGCGCGCAGTTTGAACAGGCGCTCTATGCAATCGGGGAGCGCCAATACCATGACCTCCACCCCTTCCATGTCTTGCTGCACGGTGGCGCGCTGAACAAAGGCCAGGTTCAAGCCTGGGCGCTGAACCGCTTTTATTATCAAGTCTCGATCCCTCGCAAGGATCTGGCTTTGATGGCGCGTGTCACCGACCCGGCTTTGCGCCGGGAATGGCTGCACCGGGTGCTCGACCATGACGGTCTGACGACCGCCCAGACTGCCGAGGGTGAGCCCGACGGCGCCCAAAGCGGCGGTATCGAGCGCTGGTTGCGCCTGACCGATGGCCTTGGCCTTGACCGCGCCATGGTCACCGCGTTGCACGGGGTTTTACCGGCCACCCGTTTTGCCGTGGATGCCTATGTGAACTTTGCCGGCTCGCGCTCGACGCTGGAGGCCGTCGCTTCTTCTTTGACGGAATTGTTCGCTCCGGCGATCCACGCTAGGCGCATTCAGGGGTTCGAGGCTTATTACACCTTCGCCAATGACGCCACGCTCTCGTATTTTCGCACGCGGCTGGATCAGGCGCCGCGCGACGTGCGCTTTGGCCTGGGCTATGTCCTCGACAACGCCCGCACAGCGGAGCAGCAGCAGCAGGCGCTGGACGCCTTGCGCTTCAAGACCGAGGTTCTGTGGGCGCAACTCGACGCGCTCTATCACGCCTATGTCGCCCCTGGCCACATCCCACCGGGCGCCTTCATCCCGGAGGGCATGGATGCCCCAGAGTACAGGCGATGACAATCCGCGCGCAGAGCACCGCCATCACCGAACAGGACCATGTCCGCTTGGCCCCCGGCGTCATGCTCCGGCACGACCCGACACGCGATCAATGGGCGCTGCTCGGGCCGGAGCGCCTGCTGGTTCTCGACGCCGTGGCGCTCGACATCGTGCGGGCCTGCACCGCGCCGCAGGACACCATCGGTGTCGGCATCGACAGTCTGGCGGCGCAGTTCGCCGCCCCGCGCGATGAAATCGCGGCTGACGTGCTGGACTTGCTGCGCACGATGCACGAACGGGGATTCATCGTATCATGAACCAACCCGCCCCCCCCTACGCCATCCTGGCGGAGCTGACCCACCGCTGCCCGCTCGCCTGCCCCTATTGCTCCAACCCCCTAGCCTTGGAGCCGCGGCGGCGGGAGCTGGACACCGCCACCTGGAAGCGCGTCCTGGACGAAGCGGCGGAGGTCGGCGCCCTTCAGGTGCATTTTTCTGGTGGAGAACCCTGCGCCCGCCCCGACCTGGAAGAGCTGGTGGAGCACGCTGCGCGGATCGGGCTGTACGCCAACCTCATCACCTCAGCCGTCACCCTCGACCACGCCCGGCTGGAGCGGTTGAAGGCAGCGGGCTTGCCGCATGTGCAGATCAGTTTCCAGGACACCCGCCCGGCGGAAAACGATCATATCGCCGGCTTCCCCCGCGCCTTCGAGCGTAAGCGGCGCGCGGCCGGCGCGGTGGTCGAGGCCGGTCTGGCGCTTACCGTCAACGCCGTGGTGCATCGGCGCAACATCGATCATGTCGATGAATTCTTCGATCTGGCCCTTGAGCTGGGAGCTGGGCGGATCGAAATCGCCAACGCCCAGTATTATGGCTGGGCGCTGGCCAACCGCGCGGCTCTCATGCCGACGCACGCTCAGCTTATCCGCATGGATTCCACGGTCCAGGCGCGGCTCGCTGACCTGAAAGGACGTCTGGTCATCGACTACGTCGTTCCCGACTACTACGCCCGCCGACCGAAAGCCTGCATGGGTGGCTGGGGCCGCCGCTTCATCAACATCACCCCATCCGGCAAGGTTCTGCCATGCCACGCCGCTGAAACCATTCCCGGCCTGATTTTTGAGACGGTGCACGAGCGCTCCCTCGGGGCGATCTGGCGCGACTCTCCGGCCTTCGAGCGGTTCCGCGGCGTCGCCTGGATGCCTTCACCCTGCCGGGATTGCGACCGCCGCGAAGTGGATTGGGGGGGGTGCCGCTGTCAGGCGCTGGCCATTTCGGGAGACGCCGCGGCGACCGACCCCGTGTGTGAACTTGCTGCCGATCATGCGCTGGTCGCCGAAATCGCCAAACGGGATTCGGCGGCGGGCGAAGGGATGGACATCCCCTTCACCTACCGCCAGCACGCGCCCATGGCGTGACTTTCAGGCCGCATCACCTCCAGGCTCTGGGCCTTTATGGCCTGCGGCTTATGTTTTAGGCATCCCGGACCTGTTGGCCCGGACCTGTTGGGGGGCCTGATGCTTGTCACCTTATCGATGATTTTTTGTCTGGTTTCCGACCCGACCCAGTGCCAGACCGTGACGCCGTTGATTCCGGATGATCAGCCTTTGAGCGTGTCCAATTGCTCGATCACCGCTCAGATCGAGGGCGCGAAATGGGTCAATGAACATCCCGCCTATCAGATGACACGGATCCTATGCATGGCTGGAAAACGGATCAAATCACAGGGGACCTGACAAAATGGCTAACAAATGGGAAGATTACCCTGTATGAATGGGAATGTTATTGCGTTACTATAGTCATGCTACCCCCTCAAGGGTGAGGCGGCGGCAGAATTCCAGTCCCGGCAGACAGGGAGGCTCCGTGATAACACCCCGACAGATCGCTGCGATGACCACCGCGGCTGACGCTTGGGCTACGGTGCAGTGGTAACCCGACGAGTGAACGGCTAGGAGGGTCTACAGGGGCAGCATCAGTAGGGCATTGCCCCACTTAGACCCTCCGAACTGTCTTTGGCCGAGCTATCCTTGGAGGCGCTGGAGGATTCCGGCATGGATACACAAGTTTTGCACTTCCCGGATTCACGGAAAGCAGAGAGTTTTGTGTATCAACAAGGCTTCCAATACCAGGGCGCGCCCGGTCGATGGCGGAAATTGACCGCCGAAAATGAAATCATCAAGGCGGATATTCATATCGGCCAGTACGGCGCAGTGGTCGTGATTTACGGACGGCGCCTCCTTTGACCACCTCCCAAACTTGCTCCATCAAGCCGTTGAAACCGACGGAAGGAGAAGACGAACCCTAAGCCCTGGGCCGTTGTCCTCCAACCGCAGGGATGCGCCGTGCAGATGGGCCACCGCATCCACCAGGCTCAATCCCAGCCCGTTGCCGGGCGAAGCGCGCGCCGAATCAAGGCGAACGAAGCGCTGCAACACCGCCTCCCGCATCTCCGCTGGAATACCGGGGCCAGTGTCGGCGACCGACAGACACGCTGCCCAATCCGCCCCAGCTCCTTCAACGGTGGGTCCTCCAACGGTCAGCACGATCCGGCCACCCGCTGGCGTGTATTTGATGGCGTTTTCCAGCAAATTGGCCACCGCCTGGGACAGCAATTGGCTATCCCCGCGCACCATCGGCGTGCTGCGGATGGTGGCGATGAAGGACAGGCCGGCCTCATCGGCGACGGGCTCATAAAGATCGGCGATGTGCCGCACGGTCTCGGCCAGATCGACCATCCGAAAATCGGAACGGCGCGCCTCGGACGCGGCCTCGGCGATCGACAGCAGCGCCTTGAACGTGGCGAGCAGCCGGTCGACCTCGACCAGCGTTTCCTGCAACGCTATCCGATGCTGTTCCGGCTCCTCCTCATGCTGGAGCAGGGTGAGTTCGATGCGCGTGCGCATGCGTGACAGGGGTGTGCGCAGATCATGCGCGATGTTTTCGGTCACTTGCCGCATGCCGGTCATCAGGCGCTCGATCTGGACGAGCATGGCGTTCAGATTGCCGGCCAGCCGGTCGATCTCATCACCACTGCCCGAATGCGGGACACGGCCAGACAGATCGCCGGCCATGATCCGCCGCGTGGTGAGATTGATCGCCTCGACCCGGCGCAATATACCGCGACTCAGCAGCAGGCCGCCGCCGATCCCCAGGCTCGCCACCACAGCGGCGATCCACCACAGCGACTTGATAATCCTGCTTCGCAGCAGATCGATTTCGCTCATGTCCCGGCCGACCAGAAGATACAGACTACCGGACAGCACGAGCACTGCCGCTTGGGCGGTCGCCGGACGACCGGCAAGACCGCCGACCTCGCTCACCCGGAAGTGCAGCTTGCCGTGGGCGTCCGGCTTGGCGTTTGGCCAGACCGACAAATTGCCCGCGAGGATCGCGCCGGAAGGCGCCGCCAGCAGGTAGAAGGAGTTGGAGTGTCGATTGGCGCTGCGCGCGCGCACCATCTCGATAAGCCCCACCACACCCTGATTATCGAACTGCTCGCGCAGACTGATGATGTCGTTGGCGATGGAGTCGTTCAGCTCACGCTCGATGAATCCGGCGGTAAGCGAGTAGAATACTGAGAAGATGACGATAACCGAAACAAGAAAAAGCCAAAAATACAGGAGCGCCACACGGAACGCCGTCGTGCGCAGAAGCCGCCACATCGAAATCAGTCCACCACGCGCAGGCAATAGCCGGCGCCACGCACGGTGTGGATCAGCACCGAGGCGAAGTCTTTATCGATCTTCTGCCGCAGCCGCGCGATGTGCACGTCGATGACATTGGTCTGGGGATCGAAGTGATAGTCCCAGACATTCTCCAGCATCATCCCCCGCGTAACCACATTGTCGGCGTTGCGCATAAGATACTCAAGCAAGGTGAATTCACGTGGCAGAAGATCGATTTCCTTACCGGCGCGCCGCACGCTGCGGGACAGGAGGTTCATCTCCAGATCACCGACAACCAATTTGGTCTGCGGCTGGGCCGTGACACGCCGGCGCGCCAGCACCTCGATACGGGCCAGCAACTCCGAAAAGGCGAAGGGTTTCGTCAGATAATCGTCACCGCCGGCCCGCAGCCCTTTGACCCGGTCGTCCACGGTGCCAAGCGCCGACAAGAAGAGCACCGGCGTGTCGTTACCCGCTGCACGCAGCAACTCCACCAAAGACAACCCGTCGCGCCCCGGCAACATGCGGTCGACGACCATCACGTCATAAGGCTGCGCTCTGGCGCGCTGGGCCCCTTCCACACCATCATTGGCGACGTCCACACTGTGACCGGCCTCCCCCAGGCCCTTGGCAAGATAGGCCGCAGCCTGACAATCATCCTCGATGACCAGAATCTTCATGCCCATGCTTGCACTGTCCTTTGAAGACGCGGCCACAGAAATGCGTCTGATTTTTGCGGGAAGGCCCGGCCCTTCTTTCCTGGACGCCAAAAAAGGGATTCGGACACGCCTTAAGCCTGACCGAGCTTCAGCGCAACGAAGTTTTCATCGCCCTGCCGGTTGATCAGCAAAAGCACCGCCTTGCGCCCGGATTTCTCAGCCTCGGTGATGCCGCGGACCAGCTCAGCCGGGGAGGTCACCGCCAGATCGTCAATCTTCTCGATGATGTCGCCGGGCTGCAGGAGGATGGCGCCGGCCTTGGATGAAACGCCAGCAACGACAACACCTGTCACCTCATCGTCAAGACCAAGCTGTTCACGGCGTTCCGCGTTCAGCGATGCGAACGTTATGCCCTTGAGGGAGAGATTTTCCGACTCCTCCTCGACCGACGCCACCTGCGGCTCGTCCTTTTGCCTCTCGATATGGGCGGTGATGGTGGTGTTCTTGCCCTGGCGCAACACCTCCAGCGTGGCGTCGCTTTCCGCTGGCGTGTCGGCCACAGCCCGCGTCAGAGTGCGCAAATCCCCGACCGCCTTGCCGTCATAGCTGAGAATCACGTCGCCTTGACGCAGGCCGGCCTTGGCCGCCGGGCTCCCTTTGGTCACCTCGGAAACCAAGGCGCCGCGGGGCTTGTCCAGGCCAAGCCCTTCCGCGATATCCGGGGACACCGCCTGGATGCGCACGCCAAGCCAGCCGCGCTCGACATGACCATGTTCCTTCAGTTCCGCCACGACGCGCTTGGCGATGGCCGCGGGAATGGCGAAGCCGATGCCCACCGACCCGCCGTTAGGCGAGTAGATGGCGGTGTTGATGCCGATGACGGCGCCCGCAAGGTCGAACATCGGCCCGCCGGAATTGCCGCGGTTGATGGGCGCGTCGGTCTGGATGAAATCATCGTAAGGCCCAGCCCCCAAGCTGCGTCCGCGCGCCGAAACCACGCCCGAGGTCACCGTGCCGCCCAGGCCGAACGGGTTGCCAACCGCCACCACCCAGTCACCGACGCGCGCCTTGTCGCTGTCGCCGAACTCCAGATGGGGCATCGGTTTGTCAGACTGCACCTTCAGCAACGCCAGATCGGTCTTATCGTCGCGCCCCACCACGCTGGCCGGCAGTCTGGCTCCGTCGCTGAGCGTGACGGTGATTTCTTTGCCACCGTCGATCACATGGTTGTTGGTCACCACAAAGCCGCTGGCGTCGATGATGAAGCCCGAGCCAAGCGAAACACCGTTGCGTGCGCCCGATTCCGGCTGATCATCATCGTCATCATCGGGAAGGGCGCCAAAACGGCGCGGGGATGGCGTGCGCGACCGGGCATGCTCCTTGCGCGCAGGATCGAACGCCGAGGAGATCGTGACAACCGCCGGCGACACGCGCTCGACCAGCGGCGCGAAGCTGTCCGGCAATCCCCGCATTTCGCCTGTGGCGGCAGTGGCGGCCAGAGCGGGGGGTGGAACGGCGACCATCACCGTCCCGGCCAACACCGTCGTACCCAGCAGCACGGCGGCGACGGTATTGCTCACACGACGCTTCGCCACGCCATGCTCGGGGCCGTGCTCGGGAGAGAGGGCCGTGTTCATGAATGAAGCTCCGTAACGGGAAACTGTATCGGTCAGGGCAAGCCATGGCCGTATCCATACTTAATGTCTGTTCCCCGACGGTGCTCTTGCTGTGGAATTAAAGTTTTTTAACACGCGCTTTTGCGTTCAGTAAAAAGAGGACAGTGGATTCCCGTTCGGTCGAACCGGAATCCACTGTTGCGTCCGAACGAGCCGTTATGCGTGTTCCATGGATTTGACGACGGCTTCCGTCACCTTCTTGGCGTCACCGAACAGCATCATGGTGTTGGGCCGGAAGAACAGCTCGTTCTCCACACCCGCATAGCCCGAGGCCATCGAGCGCTTGATGAAGAACACCGTCTTGGCCCGCTCCACGTCAAGGATCGGCATGCCATAGATCGCCGAGGACGGGTCGGTCTTGGCCGCGGGGTTGGTCACGTCGTTGGCGCCGATCACGAAGGCCACGTCCGCCGTGCTGAAGTCACGGTTGATGTCCTCAAGCTCGAACACCTCGTCGTACGGCACATTGGCTTCAGCCAGCAGCACGTTCATGTGCCCCGGCATACGCCCGGCCACGGGATGGATGGCGTATTTGACCTCCACCCCTTCCTTCTTCAACAAATCGGCCATCTCACGCAGGGCGTGCTGCGCCTGCGCCACCGCCATGCCATAGCCCGGCACGACGATCACCGACTGCGCATTCTTCATGATATAGGCGGCGTCTTCCGGCGAACCGGCCTTGACCGTCCCGCGCTCTCCCCCGCCGCCGCTCGCCGGGCCGGCGGTCTCACCACCAAAGCCGCCGAGAATGACGTTGAAGATCGAGCGGTTCATGCCCTTGCACATGATGTAGGACAAGATCGCGCCCGAGGAACCAACCAGGGCGCCGGTGATGATCAGCAGGTTGTTTTGCAGCGTGAAGCCGATGCCCGCCGCCGCCCAGCCCGAGTAGCTGTTCAGCATCGAGATCACCACCGGCATGTCGGCGCCGCCGATGGGCAGGATCAAAAGGAAGCCCAGCGCCAAAGATATCACGACCAGCAAGACCAGCGCCGCATCGGCGTTGGAGTTCATCAACCAGATGATCAGCAGAATCGCCCCCACGCCAAGAGCGGCGTTGAGGTGATGCTGGAAGGGGAACACCAGCGGCTTGCCGGTGACCAGCCCCTGCAACTTGGCGAAGGCGACGACCGAGCCGGTGAAGGTGATGGCGCCGATGGCGGTGCCGAGCGACATCTCCAAAAGCGAGCCCATGTGAATGGCCCCGCGCACGCCGATCCCATAGGCTTCAGGCGCGCCATAGGCGGCCAGCGCCACGAACACCGCCGCCAGACCGACCAGCGAATGGAAGGCGGCGACCAGCTGCGGCAGCGCCGTCATGACGATGCGCTTGGCGATGAGATAGCCGATTCCACCGCCGATGGCGATGCCAAGGACGATCAGCCAGTAGGATTGCACCACCGGCAACGCCAAGGTCGTGATCACGGCGATGGCCATGCCGGCCATGCCATAGAGATTGCCCTGACGCGAGGTCTCCGGGCTGGAGAGGCCGCGCAACGCCATGATGAAGCAGGTGGCGGCGACCAGGTATAGGAGGGCCGAAAGCGTTTCCATCTCACTTGCCCTTCTTTTTGAACATGCTCAGCATGCGTTGGGTGACGAGGAAGCCACCGAAGATGTTGACGCTGGCCAGGATCACCGCCAGGAAGCCCATCACCTTGGAAAAGCCGAGCAAGGCGGGGCCGGCGGCGATCAGCGCGCCGACGATGATCACCGAGGACACCGCGTTGGTGACCGCCATCAGCGGCGAATGCAGGGCCGGCGTGACCCGCCACACCACGTAGTAGCCGACAAAGCAGGCCAGCACGAAGACGGTGAGTCCAACGACGAAAAAGTTGCTGTGGCCGGTCGTCTCAGCGACGGGAACGACCACCGAGGAGGCCTGCGCCGCCAACTGGTCGACCTGCTGGGACAATGCCCCCAGGGCCGCTCTCAGTTCAGCGATGCGTGCGGGCAGTTGCGTCTGGTCCATGGGTGGATCTCTCCCTTAGGCGGCCGAAGCGGCGGCGAACGCCGGGTGGACGATGCTGCCGTCGCGAGTCAGCGCGATGGCCTTGATGATCTCATCGTCCCAGTTGAGGGTGACGCCCTTTTCCTTGTCGTGCAGCGACGAGAGCAGAGCCAGCAGATTCTTGGCGTAGAGCGCCGACGCATCCACCGCGATGCGGCTGGGATAGTTCAGATAGCCAAGGATCGTGACGCCGTTCGCCGTCACCACCGTCTCACCGGGCTTCGAGCCTTCGACGTTGCCGCCCTGCTCGACCGCCAGATCGACGATCACCGATCCCGGCTTCATCGAGGCGACCTGTTCCGCCGTGACCAGCACCGGCGCCTTGCGTCCGGGAATGAGGGCGGTGGTGATGACGATGTCCTGCTTCTTGATGTGCTCGGCCACCAGCGCCGCTTGCTGGCGCTTGTAGTCGTCGGACATTTCCTTGGCGTAGCCGCCGGCGGTCTCCGCCTGTTTGAACTCCTCGTTCTCCACCGCGACGAAGGAGCCGCCCAGCGACTTCACCTGCTCTTTCACCGCAGGCCGAACATCGGTGGCCGAAACGATGGCGCCCAGGCGCTTGGCGGTGGCGATGGCCTGCAACCCGGCGACGCCGACGCCCATGATGAAGGCGCGCGCCGGCTGCACGGTGCCGGCGGCGGTCATCATCATCGGAAAGGCGCGCTTGTACGCGCTGGCGGCGTCAACCACCGCCTTGTAACCGGCCAGATTGGCCTGGGAAGACAGCACGTCCATGACCTGGGCGCGGGTGATGCGCGGCATGAACTCCATGGCGAAGGCGTTGACGCCGGCTTCGGCGTAAGCCTTGACATGATCGCGGCTGGCGTATGGGTTGAGGATACCGAGCAGCAGCGAGCCGCGCTTCATCAGCGCCAATTCGTCCACGCCGCCCTCGGCGGCGATAAGCGGGCGCTGCACCTTCAGCACGATGTCGGCGTCCGCAAGCGCCGCCGCTTCATCCGGCGCGATGCTGGCGCCCGCCGCGGCGAAGGCGTCGTCGGTGACGGCGGCGCTCAGCCCCGCCCCCGCCTCCACCACGATGTCAAGGCCGAGACCTTTTAGCTTCCTTACCGTCTCTGGAGATGCCGCGACGCGCGCTTCGTCCGGGCGTCTCTCCTTGGGTATGGCGACCTTCATCTTCTTTTCCCCGATGTCCAACTCGAAAGTGGTCCGCTCCTTATGAATTCGGCATATTCGCCGAATTCCGTACAACTGTGAAGCTTCCCCTCTCTCTCCCGCATCAACCCCATAGGTTTTGCATAAGCCGTGGAAATCGGCGATGCGGCTTAACGTCTGGGGTCAAGTCCGGCGATGCGGTTGGCCGCACCCGCCCACACCGGCGCGCACTCCCCTTGCGGACGCCAATTCGCGTCGATATCGTCGCCCCTTCTCATCGATCCGATCACCGCGCGAGAGGTTAGCTATCATGTCCGACGTCGGCGGCATCGCCGCAGATCACCTGCGTTCCTTTATCGAGCGTATCGAGCGCCTGGAGGAGGAGAAAAAGGGCCTTCAGGACGATATCAAGGAAGTGTACGCCGAAGCCAAGGGCACCGGTTTCGACGTCAAGATCATGCGCAAGATCATCCAGCTGCGCAAAATGGACAAGGATGACTTGCAGGAGCAAGAAGCTGTCCTGGAGCTGTACAAGCAGGCGCTCGGCATGGCCGAGTGACAGGATTGGACCACCCCACCCCGCAGCTTAGAGTCATTTTCCGGCGACTCGGGTTCAGCGGGGTGTCTGCAATCCCCTCCCCTGGCGCTATTGTGGCGTCGCGATGGCGCCATAAATAATTGATGGAACGGATTATCCGTCATCCATCATCGGCCATCTATGGCCGCAATCGGGGGAGTCAAAGCCATGAGCACCATCGCCAGCGTGTTGGGAAGCAAGGGGCACAGCATTGTGTCGATTCTGCCGACCGATACGGTGCTTGATGCCGCGCGGCTGTTGACTCACAAACGGATCGGCGCCGTCGTCGTGCGCGACCGCCGTGGCAAGCTGGTGGGTATCCTGTCGGAACGCGACATCGTGCGCGCCATCGCCGATCGTGGCGAGGATACCGTGCAGGACAAGGTCGAGGATCTCATGACCAAAGAGGTCAAGACCTGCCATCCCACGGATTCCATCAAGGATCTGATGCAGATAATGACCATCCGCCGCCACCGGCATGTGCCGGTGTGCAACGAATTGGGCGAACTCGTCGGTATCGTGTCGATTGGCGACGTGGTGAAAGCCCGGCTGGATGAACAGGCGCATGAAGTAGCGGTGCTGCGCGATATCACTTTGGTGAAGTAACAGGGAAGATCAAGGGAACGCCCGATTGCAAGGGCGAACCCGCTTGATCAATAGTTTCCTTGTATCACAGTTTTGCTGGAATTTTTCTACCGGGGAGAGGCATACTCCGATCGGGCATCCATAGGTGTGCGAAACCTTTCCTCCCAATTCATCCCCCACAAAATTCGTCGCCCGCAAAATTCATCGCAAGGAGTCTTTTTGTGACCTCATATCAGGCTGTCGCCGAACCTTTTAGTGAAGCCATCGACACCCTTCTGACCTGGAATCCCAATCCGTTCTTTCTTCAGGTCGGTGGCTTCGATGGCGTCACCTCCGACCCATTGCGGCCCCATATTGTTGAAAAAAATCTATCCGGTGTTATTCTTGAACCTCTTCTCCAGTACTTTGACAAACTAAAGACGCTCTATCCGCGTTCCGATCGGGTCACACCCGTCAACTGCGCCCTCTCTGAAAACGACGACAAGCGCGCCATCTGGCGCTTCAACCCCGAGGCGATCACGCGCGGGCTTCTGCCGCCGGAGTTTGCCGCGATCAATTCATTTTTGATGAATGACCTGCTGAAGGACACCGGCGCCCTCGGTCGCTCCGGCTCAACCCAGGTATCCAGGGAAAACCTGTACACCCTCGCCGAGCCCATGGCCGTGGCGTGCCGCAGCTTCGCCAGCCTCATCACCTATTATGAAATCAAGCGGATCGATATCCTGCAAATCGCCACGGCAGGGTATGATCTAAAAATCCTGCAACTCTTCGACTTCACCCGCTTCCACCCGAGCATCATCCGCTACGAGCATCACTATCTCAGCCCGATGGACCGTCAAACCGCGCAAACCTTGTTGCGGTCGCATGGTTACCGGCTCCAGCCGCTGGAGAGCGTTACGCTGGCGATTCTCGATCGCCCGCTTCCAGGCGTGGGACATGCGACGGAGCTTCTCCGACGGTCACAGGAACTGTGGAAAGAAGGCCGTGGTGATGACGCGCTGCTGCTGGCCGAGCATCTCGCCGCGCTGCAACCCGACAACGCCGCGGTCTTGCACCACCTCATCAAGCTTTTGAGCGAACGGGGACGCTTGCTCGAGGTGATCGACCGGCTGATCGGCCTGCGGCGAATCAGCGATACCGAGGCGGTTCGCGCGGCGGTGGATCAACAGACGCCGGCAATCCTCGCGCGAGTCAACCAACACCTCAACGCCGAAGAGATGGAGCAGGCGGAGCCCTATCTTGCCGGCCTGACCACTCTTTTGCCGAACAACCCCTTCATCATCGCCAAGGCTCTCTCGTGCAACGAGGCTCTGGGCCGAATCTTCAAGGCCGCCGGTTATGCCCGCAAGATGCTGACGCTTGAACCATCCAACACCATGGCTCATGACGTCATGCTCAAGCATTATAAAGAGAGAGGCGATATCGCCGGCCAGATCGAGCATCACCTCGCTTTGGCGCTGACGCCGGGTATCGACCAACACCCGTTGATCCGGTTGCAGCATGTGACCAACGCCGCCTCCATGCTGCTTGTTCAAGAGCTGAGCGCGGAAAACATCGCCACGATCCAGGAGCTGCGGAGAATAGCGTCGACCATCACCGTCGACGTTGATGCGGACTCGGTATACGCCAAGTGGGAAAAGTACTTCCGGGTGGAATTGGAGGCTTTCGATCTTTCATTGATTGCACGGCCTGTCCCTCCCCATTCTTTTTCACCTCAGACGGTGGATGATTCATCCCTCTTCATCTCATCAAACGGAACGCCTCTTACGCGGCATAATGCCCAGACCCTGGCCGAACAGTTGCATGCGGAAACGGTGTTCTTTGTCGCGGCCGATACGCTCTACCTGTCGCGCTACGCAAAAATGTACATACGCTCAGTGCTGCGTCACAGTGATGTACCCTGTCTTGTGGTGATTCACGTCATTGGTGGCCTGAGGAATCTGGCTGAAACTGCTCGATCCATTGGTATTGATGACTCACGGGTCATCTTTTGTGGCGATGACTTCAACCCTGCCAGCGTGACCACCCGCTGTTATTTCGATGGTGGCCGCGGCCTGGCGGAAAAGCCGGTCGCTCACTACCAGTCGGTTCGCTTCCAGCGGCTGGAAGTCTTGCTGGATGTGTTCAACCTTCCAGTCTTCGTCTCCGATATCGATTGCCTGTTGCTGCGTGGGGTGCGCGATCTGCTTGAGCACGCTGCGGGAAGCGACATAACACTCAACCGGAATGAGGAAAATTTTTCCATCGACGCGGCTTACACGGCGAACCTTGTCCTGGTCAACCCGACGCCGTACGCCGCGCAATTCTCCCGCTTCCTTCGTGGTTTTCTTGACCATGCCCTCAGCCAACCGGGAGTTTCTTGCTGGATCGATCAAATTGGGCTGGCGATGGCCTGGCATCATCTGCGCGCGACGGCGCCAGCGGCGCAGATCAATTATTTCGATACGTACCGGGACATAAACAATATTATGTATAGACACTATGAAAAGGATATGCCATGCCGGTTCCTCTCCCTTTATCAGAACTTCGACTTGAAAAGTCTTGAGCCGTATTTGCTGGCGTAATTCTGATCATGTGAAGCACTGATACTGATTTTTCTCAAAACATATCTATGCCATCACCTCCGCCGTAACCCCTTTTTGCACTCTGTCCTGGGAGGCTCTTTCACCGATATTACTGGTCTGACGATACAGGCGATCAAGCCGATCGCAGCCCATGGACGGACACATGACTTTTTGCTCCCTTGCTCGCCTGAAGATCCTTGTCGCCGACGACAGCGTTCTACGGCGGCGAGGGATCAAGGAGATGCTGGGCCTCGCGGGCTTTGGCCAAATAATACTCGCTGCCGACGGTATGGACGCCAGGACTGTCCTTAACCGTGAAACCATCGATCTGGTTCTGGCCAACTGGATCATGGCGCCGATGGACGGCGCCACCCTGCTGCGCTGGATTCGCCAGGCGCCGGAAAGCCCAAACCACGGCCTGCCCGTTATCCTGCTCACCGCCCGAGCTGACGTGCCGATGGTGCGCGCCGCTTGGGAGGCGGGAGCCGATTCCGTGCTGGCCAAACCGCTGACACCGGCGACGCTCATACGCCGGATCAAGGACGTTCTGCGCCGCCCAGCCAAACGAGCCACCCCGCCTCCAAGCGTCCCCCAGCGCATGCCCACCGCCAGCGCTTCATCGACCGGCCCTTCGTTGATCAGGCTGCGTAGCGCGCTGGACCAACTGGAATCCATGCTTAAGACAGGCGCCATCAACGCCGCCGCCCTGCGCGTCATCGCCGCCCACCTCCATCACGCCACCTCTGGCGACGCGGCCATGGAGGCGGTGACCCGCTCCTTCATCCGCTGCGCGATCAAAGCAGACCCGTTCACACCGGCCTTCCTGGACACGATGCACGCCCATCTCGTGGCCCTGCGCTGGCTGGCGGCACGCCATGAGAACGACGCCAACCTTGCCGCCTGGCTGGACGCCAGCGTCGATTCTCTGATCGAAACCCATCCCATCATCGAGGGTTTCGCCTGGAAAGCCCTTCTTGGAGTCAGGCACGACCAGCCTTAAATCTTTATCAAACGAAAAGACGCGGCAACAGCGCATCGCTCTGGGGGGATGGGATCATGACTCTCGCCACCGTCACACTCGATGACAAATACGCGCTTGAACAGGGGCGCGTCTATCTTACCGGCACGCAGGCCCTGGTGCGCTTGCCAATGATGCAGCGCCAGCGTGACCTTGCCGCCGGGCTCGACACCGCGTGTTTTATTTCGGGTTACCGCGGATCGCCCTTGGGGATATTCGATCAGGCGCTGTGGAAGGCCAAGACATTCCTGGCGAAGAACCACATCGTCTTCCAACCCGGCGTGAACGAGGAACTGGGCGCCACCGCCGTGTGGGGCAGCCAGCAGGTTGGCATGTTCGCCGGCGCCAGGCACGACGGCGTTTTCGCCATGTGGTACGGCAAGGGCCCCGGCGTCGATCGTTCCGGCGATGCGCTCAAGCACGCCAACGCCGCCGGTTCGTCGCGTCATGGCGGCGTGCTGGTGTTAGCCGGCGATGACCACAACGCCAAATCCTCCACCTTCCCGCACCAGTCCGAACACGCCTTCATGCACGCCATGATTCCGGTGTTGAACCCCGCCGGCGTGCAGGAGATCCTTGATTACGGCCTGATCGGCTGGGCGATGAGCCGTTATTCCGGCTGCTGGATCGCGATGAAAACCATCGCCGAGACGGTGGACAGCTCGGCCTCGGTTTTTATCGATCCGCACCGCGTGCACCCGATCATTCCCACGGATTTCTCCATGCCCATGGGGGGCTTGAACATCCGCTGGCCGGACCCGCCGCTGGAGCAGGAAGACCGGCTGATGCGGCACAAGCTGTACGCCGCCCTGGCCTTCGCCCGCGCCAACGCGCTGGACCGGGTGGTCATCACCAGCCCGCGCCCGCGCTTTGGCATCGTCACCACCGGCAAGAGCTACCTCGACGTGCGCCAAGCCTTCGATGAACTGGGCGTCAGCCCGGCGATGGCGGCGGATCTGGGCGTCACCGTCTACAAAATCGCCATGCCCTGGCCGCTGGAACGCGAGGGGGCGCGTCGCTTCGCCGAAGGATTGGAAGAAATCATCGTCGTCGAAGAAAAGCGCGCGGTGATCGAAAACCAGCTCAAGGAACAGCTCTACAACTGGCGCCCCGACGTGCGCCCGCGCGTGGTGGGAAAATTTGACGAGAACAACGACTGGATACTCCCGTCCACTGGGGAATTGTCGCCGGCGCAGATCGCCGTGATCATCGGTCGCCGCCTGCTGCGCTCCGTCGATAATGAACAAATCCGCCAACGGGTCGCCTTCCTCGACGCTCAGGAAAAGCAAAAGGCCCACACGCCGCGCATCACCCGCAAGCCAACCTTCTGCTCGGGCTGCCCGCACAACACCTCGACGGTGGTGCCGGAGGGCAGCCGCGCGCTGGCCGGCATCGGCTGCCATTATATGGCGACCTGGCTCGACCGCAGCACCGACACCTTCACCCAGATGGGTGGCGAGGGCGTGCCATGGGTCGGCCAGGCGCCCTTCACCGACGAAAAGCACCTGTTCGCCAACCTCGGCGACGGCACCTATTACCATTCCGGTTCCCTGGCGATCCGCCAGGCCATCGCCGCCGGGGTGAACATCACCTACAAGATCCTGTTCAACGACGCCGTCGCCATGACCGGCGGCCAGCCGATGGACGGCGCTTTGACCGTGCCGATGATCGCCAGAACGATGATCGCCGAAGGCGTCAGCCGTGTCGTCGTGGTCTCCGATGAACCGGAGAAATACGCCGGATCGCCTGACCTGCCGCCCTTCACGGCGGTTGAGCACCGCGATGACCTCGACCGCATCCAAAAGGACCTGCGCACCCACAGCGGCGTCAGCATCCTGATCTACGACCAGACCTGCGCCACCGA
>JAVBJZ010000076.1:0-35495 GCA_031546725.1 Azospirillum sp. | reverse complement strand
CGCCCAAGTCAATACCGCCCCACTGCTGCTCCGCCCAAGCCCGCTCCGTCGCCATCGCCATCGCCGCCTCCACTGGTACGACAGGGCAACAGCCGGCCCTCAAGCCTTGCTCCTTGACGGTAACTTGTGGGTAAGGGCAAGGCCTCAACGGCCCAGTCGCGCGCTTGTGCGCGCTCCGTAAATCATGGCTGACAGAAACTAATGTTTCATCCGCCGGCGTTCGAGCGCCGTGTTGGCCCAGCTTCGTCCCGGCGGCCAGGCGGGGTGGATGGCACGCACAATTTGATGTCGCGACAATGGGCGTGATCTACAAAATTGTCGCATGGCGATTTGACGCGCATTTTCAAGCGTGGCCGCTGTTGCAATGCAGCCGTTCGTTGGGCATGCTTTCGGGTGAAATATAGTCCGTTTGCGCTATGGCCAATGGCCGCGCGACACCGGGCTGGTAGCCGATTTTTTTTGGGGGACACGGATGGCGTTAGGATTCCTTATAGTCATCGCCTGCGGGCTTTTAGCGCTCGCCTATGGGGCCTATGCTGGTAAGCAGGTCATGGCGGCGCCCGCGGGCTCCGCACGCATGCAGGAGATCGCTGGGGCGATTCAAGAAGGCGCGCGCGCCTATTTGAATCGCCAATACACCACCATCGCCAGCGTCGGCGTGGTTATTCTCATCATCCTGGGCGCCTTTCTCGGCTTGCCGGTGGCGATCGGCTTCCTGATCGGCTCGGTCCTCTCGGGCATCGCCGGCTATATCGGCATGAACGTGTCGGTGCGCGCCAATGTGCGCACCGCGCAGGCCGCGACCGAGGGGCTGGACAAGGCGCTGGACATCGCCTTCAAGTCGGGCGCCATCACCGGCATGCTGGTGGTCGGGCTTGGCCTGCTGGGCGTGGGCGGTTACTTCGCCATCCTGTCGATGATCTACACGGTGACCGAGCCGCCGCAGGCCCGCATCGTGCTGGAGGCGCTGGTCGCCCTGTCCTTCGGCGCTTCGCTGATCCCCATCTTCGCGCGTCTGGGCGGCGGTATCTTCACCAAGGGCGCCGACGTCGGCGCCGACCTCGTCGGCAAGGTCGAGGCCGGCATTCCCGAGGATGATCCCCGTAACCCCGCCGTGATCGCCGACAATGTCGGCGACAATGTCGGCGATTGCGCCGGCATGGCCGCCGATTTGTTTGAGACCTACGCCGTGACGATCGTCGCCACCATGTTGCTGGCGGTCATCTTCTTCAACGGCGAAATCGTCCGTTCCCTGCTGATGTACCCGCTGGTCATCTGCGCCGTCTGCATCATTGCTTCGGTCGCCGGCACCTTCTTCGTGAAGCTGGGGGCCTCCAAGAACATCATGGGGGCTCTCTACAAGGGCCTCGGCGCGTCGGCGGGGATCAGCTGCGTGCTGATCCTGATCGTCACCGCCGTCATGTTCGGCTTCAGCAACCCGATCCTCATGGACCTCGGCTCCGGCGCCAGCATGCGCGTGACCGGCGCGAACTTCTTCGTCTGCGCCCTGGTCGGCCTGGGTGTGACCGGCCTGCTGGTCTGGATCACCGAATACTACACCTCGACCTCGTTCCGCCCGGTGCGCTCGGTCGCCCGCGCTTCGGAAACCGGCCACGGCACCAACGTCATCCAAGGCCTCGCCGTGTCGATGGAAGCCACCGCCTTGCCGGTGCTGGTCATCTGCGCCGGCATCATCATCGCCTTCAACCAGGCGGGGGTGTTTGGTATCGGCATCGCCGCGACGACCATGCTGGCGCTGGCCGGTATGGTGGTGGCGCTTGACGCCTACGGACCGGTGACCGACAACGCCGGCGGCATCGCCGAAATGTCGGAAATGCCCAAGGAAGTCCGCGTCACCACCGACGCTCTCGACGCCGTCGGTAACACCACCAAGGCGGTGACCAAGGGCTACGCCATCGGCTCGGCTGGTTTGGCCGCGCTGGTGCTGTTCGCCGCCTATGTCCAGGATCTCGGCCATTACTTCCCGGCGCTCAACGTCGAGTTCAAGCTGAATGACCCGTATGTGGTCGTTGGCTTGCTGATCGGCGGTTTGCTGCCCTATCTGTTCGGCGCCATGGGCATGACGGCGGTTGGCCGCGCCGCCGGTTCGGTGGTGGTCGAGGTGCGCCGCCAGTTCCGCGAGATCCCCGGCATCATGGAAGGCACGGGCAAGCCGGATTACAGCCGCGCCGTCGACCTGCTGACCAAATCCGCGATCAAGGAGATGATCCTTCCCTCGCTGCTGCCGGTGCTGGCGCCGGTGGTGCTTTATGTCGTCATCAACATCATCGCCGGTCAGGCCGCGGCCTTCTCGGCGCTGGGCGCCATGCTGCTTGGCACCATCGTGACCGGCGTGTTCGTCGCCATCTCGATGACCTCGGGCGGCGGTGCGTGGGACAACGCCAAGAAGTACATCGAAGAGGGCAACCACGGCGGCAAGGGTTCTGACGCCCACAAGGCGGCGGTGACCGGCGACACCGTCGGCGACCCGTACAAGGACACCGCCGGCCCGGCGGTCAACCCGATGATCAAGATCACCAACATCGTTGCGATCCTGCTGCTGGCGATCCTGCACAGCCTGGCCTGATCCAAACGACGCTGAAACTTCTCATGACCCCGGAGCGTCGCCGCTCCGGGGTTTTTTACTGTCGCATTGAAGACACACGGAGATGATTTCCGGGATATTGATGTCTTACCTCTTCCATTGGTCAAGCTGTCCCTTTTAACTCTATTCTGATTGCAGGAAGACAGAACGCATCATTGCAGATTCCATTGTCTGGATTTTAAATGTCTACGACGACCACTCCTGGCGCCTTGACCCCTGGCGCCCTGCCGGAATTCTTGCTTACCGTCGCTCCGGTGCGCCCGGTCTACATCAAGGGTCCGCCGGGAATTGGCAAATCCAGCTTGGTCACGCAATTCGCCGCCTCCGTTGGCTTGGAATGCGTGACACTGCTCGGCAGCCAAATGCTGCCCGAGGATTTGCTGGGGGTGCCGCAGATCGAGAACGGTCGCTCCCGCTTCTGCCCACCGGCCCGCATCGCGCGCGCCACGCCCTACTGCCTGTTTCTGGACGAGTTGCCGAACGCCTCAAAGGAGGTCCAGAAGGCGCTTTATCCCCTGGTGTTTGAAAAACGAATCGACGACTACGTCTTGCCCGCCGGTTCGATTGTGATCGCCGCCGGAAACCGCGTGGAGGACGCGGCTTTCGTGAATCCTCTGTCCAGCGCCCTGCTGAACCGCCTCATTGTGGTGGAGTTGCAGGTGTCATCGCGGGAGTGGCTGGAATGGGCCCGCCGGAACGCTCTTCATGAACAGGTGATCCGCTACATCGAAGCCCGTCCCGACCATTTGTGGAGTCGCCCTTCACGCAGCGAAGAGCCTTTTTCAACGCCGCGCTCATGGCACGCGCTGTCCGACGCCATGCAGGCGTTTGGCGACACGCTGTCCGATGAGTGGATTCGTCTTCTCGCAACGGGCTGCCTTACGCCCGCCCATGCCGCCCAGTTCCGCGCCTTCATCCGCCAGACACAGTTGCGCTATGATGTCGCCAAGCTTCTGAAGGGCGATATCCGCTGGCCGGATGCGCCCGGTGACCGCGACGTCCTCTATTTTCTGGCGCAGACGTTCCGCGCCCATTTGGTGAAGGAACTGCCGACGGAATCCACGGCGGTCAGGCCACAGCACCGTGAGCTCGCCCATGGCGCCAAGGCTTTGTTGCGCAGCCTCGCCGCGATCAGCCTGGAAATCGCCCAGGGCGTGGTGGTGGCCGACACCGATGAAAGCGGCGTGCCGGGCTGGTTCCTCGCCGAAGTGGTCCGCGACCTGCCGCGCCTCGCCGCCCAGAAGCGGTGACCCGGCGATGGCTAAGCGCAACGCCGCCAACAAGGCCACCACCGAGCCGGCCATCCTCGCCTTCGATGAGGGCGTCGCCGCCGTGCGTCGTCACCCTCTCACGGCGCCCCTGCTGGAACGGGCCACGATCATCCGCACCAAGAACACTCCGTGGGTTTATGGAGAGACGGCCTGGTGTATCGTCAGTTCAGACGGACACATTCGCTGCAACCCGAAACGGCGGGGAGCGCCGCAGGAATGGTCGCATGCCGTGGCCCATGCTCTTCTCCATCTCGGCTTGGGGCACTTTCAGGAAAAGGCCAACCCGAGGCTGTGGAACGCGGCTTGCGACGTTGTCGTCTTCCGCATGCTGCAAGAGTTTGGTTTCCGCGCAACCGAAACGCCGGAGCATGGTGATGCAAGCATTCCCGCGGCGAGCGAAAGCGATATTTACGCCTGGATGGTTGAGCAAGGCTGCCCGTCCGGCGTGTGGGTGCTGGGAACGGCGGGAATGCACTCGGACATGGCGGGTAAACCGATAGAGGTGCAGCCATGGAACAAAAAATGGGCTGATTGCTTTGTTGAAGGCCTTCGCGCCGCCGTGCGTCAGGCGGTGGATGTGGCCGGTGGGCGGATCTTGCGGCTTGATGATGAAGCGGTGCGCGTCAGCGCGGCCGAGGAGGCGCGGCGGTGGTTCATCGGCCATTTCCCGCTGCTGGGGGCCGTCGCCACCGCGTTTCGCATCATCGAGGACCCTGCCGTTTGCCGAAACCTGAGCGTCGCGGTGGCGGCCATCAACGCTATGGTGGGCGAGATTTACGTGAACCCGGCAGCCTCTCTCAAGGCCGAAGAGCTGCGCTTTGTCATGGCTCATGAATTTCTGCACGCGGCCTTGCGTCACCAGGAACGGCGGCGCGGGCGCGATCCCTATCTGTGGAACATCGCTTGCGATTACATCATCAACGGCTGGCTGCTGGAGATGGGGGTTGGCGTCATGCCCGTTGCGGCCCTCCACGATCCTCAGCTCAAAGGTCTTTCGGCGGAATCGGTGTACGATCGCCTGTGCACGGATTTGCGGCAGGCGCGCAAGCTCGCCACTCTGCGCGGCGTCGGGCTGTGCGATATTCTGGACGGCGGCGGGCCATCCCCCGGCTCGGCTGAATGGACGGATCTTGACGCCTTCTACCGCCGCGCCCTGATGGATGGGCTTGACCTGCATCGAGCGAGTGGGCGTGGGTTGATTCCGGCTGGACTGGTTGAGGAAATCCGCTCGTTGGCTCATCCCCCCATCGCCTGGGATGTCGAACTTGCCCGCTGGTTTGATGAGCAGTTCACCCCCGTTGAGACGATCCGCACCTTTGCCCGGCTAAGCCGCCGGCAAGCGGCCACGCCGGATATTCCACGCCCGAGCCGCCGTCCGGCCATAGGGGAAGAAGAAGGCCGGACCTTCGGGGTGGTGCTGGACAGCTCGGGTTCAATGGACCGGGTGTTGCTCGGCAAGGCGCTTGGGGCAATCGCCAGCTACGCGGTCGCCAAGGATGTCCGCCATGTGCGGGTGGTGTTCTGCGACGCCGCAGCCTACGATCAAGGGTATATGGATGTGCTTGAGATCGCCAGCAATCTCACGGTGCGCGGGCGTGGCGGCACGGCGCTGCAACCCGGCATTGATTTGTTGCAGAAAGCTGAGGATTTCCCGTCGGCTGCGCCCTTGCTGGTCATAACCGATGGGTGGTGTGACGTCTTATCGATCCAGAGAGAGCACGCGCTGCTGATCCCGGCTGGCGCGCGCTTGCCCTTTGTGCCCCGTGGCCCGATTTTTCGCCTGCAATAAAGCTGTTTGCGCCTGCCCTAAAAAGCCTTGCGCAAACAGCTCCCTCCGATCAACTGCCGGGGGATTTGCCGCTCTTATCCCTGGCGGAGAAGCGCCCGAGATTGCCGACCATCTGTTCAAGAAAGCCGATTTCGCGGCCATTCGTCGGGGTCGTGCGCTCGACCATTTCCACATCCTGGCCCTGGCTGGCGTCCATCTGCTTTATGTCGCTGACCAAACCAGTGTCGTCGTTGAAGTGGATGACCACCACCCGGCGCTCCATCACGGAGGGCTTGAAGAAGGCGATTTTCTCAGTCTTCTGGCCGATATAGTACCAGATGTTCTGATCGAAGGTGCCGACCGACGTCGGCGTTCCCAGCAGCGAGACCACCTGATCGCGACTGGTCGCGCCCGCTTTGATCATGGTGAGCGCTTCAGGATCCGTCATGTTGCCGCGGGTCACCACGGTAGACGCGCAGGCGGAGACGCTGAGGCCCAGCAGGGCGGCAACGAAGATTTTGGAAGGAGTCGATCTCGTCATGGCGCTCGGCTATATGAGGCATTCATGGATCAATCATACGCTCGATAGAACGGTGTTTTGACCCGGAATGTGCGGGACAATCGCATTAGGTGCTTGGCCCTGTCAACGATTCCGCCCAAAAGGCCAGGGCCAAAGAGGATGGATAAACCGTGTTTGACCGTCTGTTCGGACGTTCGCGCGACCAGCGCGCCGCCACCGACCTGTATTCCCACATCATCCGCCAAGCCCGGCAGCCAGAATTCTATGCCGGCTTCGCTGTGCCCGACACGCTGGACGGGCGCTTCGATATGGTGGTGCTGCACGTCTTTTTGGTGATGCGCCGGCTGAAGGGACACAGCGACGCCGCGGGGTGCGCCCGCAGCTTGATCGAGGTTGCGACGGCTGATTTTGAACGCTCCCTGCGGGAATTGGGCGCCGGTGACCAGGGGATCTCCCGGCGTGTCGCCACCATGGCCGGCGGCATGAGGGGACGGCTGAAGGCCTATGATGCGGCGCTGGCCGGTGAGGACCAGGCGCTGGAAATCGCGCTGGACAACAACCTGTACGGCACGGTGCTGGAAACGAAGCCGGAGACCCTGTCCATCATGGCCGGCTATGTGCGCCGCCAGTCCGAATCGCTGGCGGCGCAGCCGCTCGATGACCTGCTAGCCGGCAAAATCCGCTTCGATGAGCCACCTGAAGTTCCCAAAACGGGGGATTAAGAGGTAGGGCAAAACCACCCGGAAGTCTCGACTGTTGCCCGATGGATGAGGAAAAGAACCATGACGACTCGTGAAGTGACGCCCGAATTCTCCCGTCTCGTGCTGGCCGATAGCGTGCAGCGCGGTGAGGTGGTCGAGGTGATCGAGGCTGATGAAGCCGAACGCCGGGCCCTGGCTGAGCGTTTCGAGCTGGAAGAAATCAAGCGCCTGAAAGCGACGCTTCGCCTGAAGCGCGTGCGCGGGGAGGACATGGTGCGTGTCACTGGCGCTCTGGAGGCGGATGTCGTGCAAACCTGCATCGTTACGCTGGACCCGGTGCACAACACGGTGCACGACAGTTTCGAGGGGCTGTTCGCACCGGAATCGCTGGTTCCCGAGCCTGCCGAGGAGATGGAGTTCGACGCGAGCATCCTCGAGGAAGACATCATCGAGCCCTTCGTGAACGGGCGCATCGACATCGGCGAACTGACGGCCCAGCATCTGTCCCTGGCGCTCGACCCGTATCCGCGCTGCCCCGGCATCGAGTTGCCGGTGATGGTCGAACAGGAGGAAGAAGAAGAGGAAGAAGCGCGGCCAAACCCGTTCGCCGCGCTCGAACGCCTCAAGCGCCCCCTTTGAAGAGCGGTCATAAGGGCTGGCGCCAAGGATAGACGCCGGCCAATCCAATGTTCAGCGTCCCGTGGGTTGATCAGGCTTGCCCTTGACGCGGGTTTGCCTTATTGAATGCGGCTCGCGTTAGGCGGCCCTCCCTCGGGCCGCCTTTTCCAATGAGCTAAGGTGAGTTACGGCCATGGCTGTTCCGAAGAAAAAGACCTCCAAATCGCGGCGCAACATGCGGCGTTCGCACGACGCCCTGACAGCGTCTTCATACCATGAGTGCAAGAACTGTGGTGAGCTGACCCGCCCCCACCACGTCTGCGGCTCTTGCGGTCACTATGACGCGCGTGAAGTGGTGAAGACAGCGGCGGCATGACGCCAACGGTGTGATGCCGGCGGTGTGATGCCGGTTCGACCGGTCGCTCCACGTTTCTTCCAAGGAGCCTGTCCTCGGTGAACCAGCGCCTGACCATAGCTCTTGACGCCATGGGCGGTGATCATGCCCCCGATATGGTGATCGGTGGGGCGGATCTTGCCCGTGAGCGTTTTCCCGACATTCAGTACCTTATGTACGGGGATTCCGCCCGGATCGAGGCGGTGCTGTCCAAGCACCCCGCGCTGAAGGCGGTGACGCAGGTTGTGCACACCACCGATGCAATTGCCGGCGATACGAAGCCGTCGGTTGCATTGCGTGCTGGGCGGCAATCCAGCATGCGCCTGGCCATTGACGCCGTGGCGGCGGGGCAGGCCATGTGCGTGGTCTCCGCCGGCAATACCGGCGCTTTGATGGCCATGGCGAAGTTTGTGCTGAAGACCCTGCCGGGCATCGACCGACCGGCGATCGCGTCGTGCCTTCCCACGCAGCGTGGCGAAACCGTCATGCTTGACCTGGGGGCCAACACGGAATGCACGGCTGACAATCTCGTCCAGTTCGCGCTGATGGGGTCCATTTTTGCCCGCACCGTGCTGGGGGTGGTCGAGCCGACCGTGGGCCTGCTCAACATTGGCTCGGAAGAGGTCAAAGGCCACGAAACGGTGCGCAGCGCCGCGGCGCGGCTGAAGGAGATGCCTTTCCCCGGTCGCTTTTATGGCTTTGTCGAGGGTAACGACATCGCCGCCGGCACCACGGATGTGGTTGTCACCGACGGCTTTACCGGCAATGTCGCGCTGAAGACCGCCGAAGGCACGGCCAAGCTGTATGCCGAGTTTTTACGCCGCACCTTCCAATCATCGCTGATAGCGAAGCTTGGCTATCTGCTGGCGCGTCCAGCCTTCAACAGGCTGAAGCAACGGGCCGACCCCCGCCGTTATAACGGCGCAATGTTCCTTGGTTTGCGCGGTGTGTGCGTAAAAAGCCATGGCGGCGCGGACGCCTTCGGTTTCGCCAACGCCATCGGTGTGGCGGCCAATCTCGCCATCAACGGCTTCAACGATAAGATCAAGGACGAGATGCACAGCCTCAGCGATGGCGCTTCTTCTCCCGACACCAAGGCCCCCGACACCAAGGCGGCGGCGCTCTGACATGACCAAGCGCTCTCGGATCGTCGGTTGCGGCTCATACCTGCCGGCCAACATCGTCTCCAATCAGGATTTGATGGCGAGCGGCGTTGAGACGACCGATGAGTGGATCGTCCAGCGCACCGGCATTCGCGCCCGCCATATCGCGGCGCAGGGCGAGTTCACCTCGCATCTGTCGGTGGCGGCGGCCCGGGCGGCGCTGGACCACGCCGGCCTGGACGGCGCCGACATCGATTGCGTGGTGCTTGCCACCACCACCCCCGACAACACGTTTCCGTCAACCGCCACCAAGGTGCAGGCGGCGCTGGGCATGACCCGTGGCTTTGCGCTGGACGTGCAGGCGGTGTGCGCCGGGTTTGTCTATGCATTGTCGATCGCCGACAACTTCATCCGCCTCGGGCAGGCGACCCGCGCCCTGGTGATCGGTGCGGAAACTTTCTCGCGCCTGCTGGACTGGAAGGACCGCACCACCTGCGTGCTGTTCGGCGATGGCGCCGGCGCCGTGGTGCTGGAAGGCTATGAGAGCACGGGAGACTCGGCGGAGTCCGGCGTGCTGTCCACCCATCTGCACTCCGATGGCCGCTTTTACGACCTGCTGTATGTGGATGGCGGCCCATCCAGCACCGCCAGCACCGGCGTTGTCCGCATGCACGGCCAAGAGATCTTTCGCCACGCCGTCACCAAGCTGTCGGGCGTGATGGAGGAGGCGCTGCTGGCCAATGGGCTGGAGCCCTCTGACGTGGATTGGCTGGTGCCGCACCAAGCCAACCAGCGGATTATTGAAGGGATCGCGCGCAAGCTCAAATTGCCCTTGTCCAAGGTTGTGCTGACGGTGGACAAGCACGGCAACACCTCCGCCGCATCGATTCCCCTGGCGCTGGCGGATGCGGTGCGCGACGGGCGCATCAAGCGCGGCGACCTCGTTCTGATGGAGGCCATCGGCGGTGGGTTGACATGGGGGTCGGCCCTTGTCCGCTGGTAGGTGGTGTGGGTCAAGCTTTTGAATTGACGGGGTTCTGTGCCGGCATTACCGTTTCCCCATAGCTTGCGGGAGATTTCTTCGTGCCGCAGAACACCATCACGCGCGCGCAATTGAGTGAGGCCGTTTACCAAGAGGTAGGGTTGTCACGCAACGAGTCCGCCACCCTGGTTGAGAGCATTCTTGACGAGATTACCGAGGCCCTTGGACGTGGTGAAATGGTGAAGATCTCTTCCTTCGGCAGTTTCCAGGTCCGCTCGAAGAGTGAACGTATGGGCCGCAACCCCAGGACCGGCGAGGAGGTTGCAATCCTGGCCCGCCGGGTTCTCGTGTTCCGTCCCAGCCATGTGCTGAAGAATATCATCAACCAAAAGCTCGCCGAGATTGAAGGCGTCAAGACTGCGTCATAAGACTTCGGCAGAGGGCTCATTTGAATGTTGGTGAAGACAGAGGAACTGGTGAAGGTAACAACGGCGTTTCGGACGATCAACGAAATATCCAGTGAGCTGGATGTGCCGCAACACGTCCTGCGATTTTGGGAAACCAAGTTCCCCCAGCTCCACCCGCTGAAGCGCAGTGGTGGCCGCCGCTATTATCGGTCCGACGATGTGGAGTTGCTGCGCCGGATTCAGCGCTTGCTCTACAATGAAAGCCTTACGATCACCGCCGTGCAACGTCTGCTTGCAGAGACGCACAACGCGCTTGCGTCCCCCTCTTCCGACGATTCGCATGAGGAGGCGTTGAGCGACCTCGGCCTCTTTGCGGATGAGGCCGAGGAATCGGATGACACCCACCCCACCCTCCCGCCCGTGGGATTGCCTGACGCCATGCGGCGCACCATCACCGAGGTGGTGGGGGAACTGCGCTCTCTGCACGCGCTGCTGTTGAGAGAAATCTGAAGGGTGATCTCAATTTTCATAAAAAAAAGCCGCAGGAGCCATTGCGCCCTTCATTGAGCACGGCTATAGTCCCGCCCCGTCCCGGTTCCAGCTTCGGAGCGTAGCGCAGCCTGGTAGCGCATCAGACTGGGGGTCTGAGGGTCGCAGGTTCGAATCCTGTCGCTCCGACCATTTCTGGAACCGAACGGAAAGCCTTGGACCTTAACGGGTCCAAGGCTTTTTTCATGGCTGCCTAAGAAACGCCATCCTGAATGTCGTCGCGCTCCATGTAGGCAGCGTAATCAAAACGATCCGACGCAGACTGGGATCTGCATCCTCCTGAATTGAACCCAGACTCGGTTGAAGGATGTTGAGGAAGGCTTCCCCCTGGACCGAGCCAGAAGAAGCCTGTCGGCGTGGCTCGCTCGTGCTGCTCTCCTTGGATCAGGCGATGGTGGGCGTGAGGCCGCCATCGACCCGCAGCGCGGCGCCATTGGTCGCCGACGAAAGAGGGCTGGCGATATACGCGACCATCGCAGCGATCTCTTCGGGTTCGATCATTCGCTGAATGAGCGAGGTGGCCCGATCCTTGACGAAGAAGGCTCGCTCAATCTCATCGGTCGGGGCGTCGGGATTTTCCGCCACGCTCTTCAGGAATTCGACGATGCCTTCCGACCGCGTCGGACCAGGCAGCACGCTATTGACGGTGACGCGCGTGCCCTTGGTCAGCCCGGCGAGACCACGTGAGATAGCGAGTTGCGCTGTTTTCGTCATCCCGTAGTGAATCATATCGGGCGGCGCCATCAGGCCGGATTCACTGGCGATGAAGATGATCCGCCCCCAGTCTCGCTCGATCATACCCGGGAAGTAGGCGCGGGCGAGCCGCGCCCCCGACAGCACGTTGACCTCGAAGAAGCGCCGCCAATCGTCGTCGGTGATCGCGCCGAATGGCTTCGCCTCGTAGATGCCGAGGTTGTTCACGAGGATATCGACCGTGGGTACGGCCTTCACGAGCGCTTCAGCGCCAGCGGCGCTGGCGGGATCGGCCAGCACGCCACGCGCTCCGACTTCGGCTGCTGCGGCGTCAAGCTTCTTCTGGCTGCGACCGCAGATCACGACCTCGGCGCCCTCATCAGCGAGTCGGCGGGCGATCTCCAATCCGATGCCCGCCGTGGAGCCCGTCACGAGAGCGGTTTTGCCTTTGAGTTGCAGGTCCATGAAAAACTCCTTCACGCGTTCCAATCGGGCGCGAGGCCCTGGGGGTTGACGAGACGACCGTCTACGGTGGCCAAGCCTGCTATTTCCATCATTTCCCCGGCGCTCAGCGCAAAGTCGAAGATGGCGGCGTTCTCCACCACGCGCTCCGGCTTGGCGGTCTTGCTTAGAGCGACGAAACCCTGCTGGATCAACCAGCGCAGTCCGACCTGCGCCGCACTCTTGCCGTGACGCTGGCCGATCGAGTGCAGCAACGGATCCTGCGGCACACGTCCATCGGCCATGCCGTAATAGGCGGTGATCGTTACATCCTGCGCGGCTGCGGCGGCGATCAGGCGGCTCTGATCAAGATACGGGTGCAATTCGACCTGGTTGGTGACGATCGGCGATGCGCTGAAACGCACCGACTCTTCCATCTGAGCGACATTCTGGTTGCTGACGCCAATGTGGCGAGTCTTGCCGCTCGAGTGGGCCTCGTTGAGCATCGCGATCTGGTCGGCTATGGGCACAGTGTCGCCGGGCCAGTGCAGCAACAGCAAATCGACGTGGTCGACTCCGAGCTTCTCCAGGCTCTCGTCGACAGAACTGGCGAAGCGATCGGGATGATACTTGTCCACCCACACCTTGGTGGTGAGGAAGATGTCGTCGCGCCTGGCTCCCGCGCTTTGGAGCGCACGTCCCAACGCCGCCTCGTTCTGGTAGATTTGCGCTGTGTCGAAATGGCGAAATCCGGCTTCGAGCGCGGCCGGCACGACACGCTCCACCTCCTGATCGCTCATCCGAAAGACGCCGAATCCGAGGGCCGGGATGCGAGCGCCATGGGTTTCGATAATTTTCATGCTCGTCCTCCTTCTGCACGAAGATGGCTTGTGCCTGGAGTATTGATAATCGGGCTCGTCTCCACATAAGCTTTGAAACTGTTTCATAGATGAGGGCTGCAGAGTGGATAATCGGGTGGGTGAGATGCAGATGTTCGTGGCCGTGGTGGAAACCGGCAGCTTCTCCGCTGCCGCGCGACGGCTGACGATGACCCCCTCGACCGTGTCGAAGCTGGTGGCGCGCTTGGAGCAGCGGCTCGGCGCCCGGCTCATTGAGCGCTCCACGCGGCGGCTCTCCCTCACCGCTGAAGGCCAAACCTATTTTGAACGCGCCCAGTTCTTGCTGGGTGAACTCGATGACCTTGAACGGGAGCTATCGACAGGCAGCGCCGGCGCAAGCGGTATAATCCGCGTCAATACCTCCGTGGCGTTTGGAACGATCGCGCTGGAGCCGCTGCTGCCGGCCTTTTGGGAGGCGCATCCCAATATCGTGGTTGACCTCTCGCTGTCCGATGAAATGACCGATCTCTATCTCGGGCGGATCGATATCGTCTTTCGGGTGGGCGGCATCACGGACTCCGCGCTGATGGCCCGTAAGATCGGGACCGCCCGGCGCAAGATCGTTGGCGCACCGGCTTATCTCGCGCGAGCGGGGATGCCGACCCGGATCGATGATCTCGAACACCACAATTGCCTGGGCTTCAATTTCCAGCGCTCTCGACCGGTCTGGCCGATGCGGACGGGAGGACGCATCGTCGACCGCATGGTGACAGGAACACTGCTCGCCAATAATGGTGAGACCGTGCGGCGCATGGCCGTAGCAGGCGCGGGATTAGCGCGGATCGGCGATTATCACGCCCGTGCCGACATCGAGGCCGGGCGTCTGGTGGAGGTATTGGCCGATGCTGGCGTGAATGATGAGGAAGAGATTGCGGCGCTGCATCTCGGCGCCCACCGCCAGCCAGCCCGCGTTCGCGCATTTCTTGATTTCGCCGTCCCCAGATTGCGGAGCTTCATGCGAGGTTATACCAGCGACCTTAACATTGCCCCTTCTTAAGGGCCGCGCTTGCGGCCTCTCGCGCTGGCGTATGACGCCAAGCGCTGGCGGCAGGCGGGTCCTTTGGAGGCGCAGACTCCATCCACGCTGAGGTCCGGTCCCTTGAAGGCCATGGTCGCCAAGATCGCCTTCCGTCAGTCACTCCGCCCGATGCCCCTTCGCCCGGTCGAACAGGCCCGCGCCGCCGCCCGACCGTTGCCACAGCGCCGCGCCCATAACCGGAGTTCGGAAAAGCTGTTCGCATGCCGCGCTTCACGCTTGGGTGCGCGCCGGTTTCGCCCCAGTATCCCTCACATTCGGCAAAAACACCGCGAGCAGGCCGAGCAGCGGCAGAAACGCGCAGACGCCGTAGACGAACTCGATGCCCATCCGGTCGGCCAGCATGCCCAACCCGCCCGCGCCGAGCCCGGCCACGCCAAAGGCCAGCCCGAAGAACAGGCCGGACACCATGCCGACCCGCCCCGGCATCAGCTCCTGCGCGTAGACCACGATCGCTGGAAAGGCCGAGGCCAGCGCCAGCCCAATGACCGCACTGAGCGCCACCGTCGCCGTCAGACCGACATGGGGCATGGCCAGCGTGAAGGGCAGGATACCAAGGATCGACACCCAGATGACCGCCCGGCGGCCGATCCGGTCGCCGATCGGTCCGCCGATCACCGTACCTGTCGCCACCGCCGCCAGGAACACGAACAGGCAGAGCTGCGCCGTCTTCGCTGGCAGGGCGAAGCGCGTCATCAGGTAAAAGGTGTAATAGCTGGTGATGCTCACCAGATAGATGTATTTAGAAACGATCAGCGCGACCAGCACCGCCATCGCCCGCCTGACCTGCTGGGGAGCAAGGTCGGCCCGCGCCGCCGCGGCGCTCCGCCTTCCGGACCGGGTGTAACCGTTGCGCGAAGACCAGCGCCCCAACCCTGTCAGGATGACCATGCCGCCCAGCGCCGCCAGCGCAAACCAGGCGAGGCTGCCCTGCCCGTGCGGTAGAACGACGAAGGCGGCCAGCAGCGGGCCAAGCGCGGAGCCGGCGTTGCCGCCAACCTGGAACAGGGATTGCGCCAGCCCATGCGCACCGCCGGAGGCCATGCGGGCGATGCGCGAGGCTTCCGGATGGAAGATGGACGAGCCCAGGCCCAGCAGCATCGCCCCGGCCACGAGCGTGGGGTAGTTAGGCGCCACAGCCAACGTGAAGAGGCCAAGCAGTGAGGCGCCCATACCGGCGACAAACGCGTAAGGCATTGGCCGGTTGTCGGTGATGAAGCCGACGCAGGGTTGCAGCAGCGACGCCGTGATCTGATAGCTCAGCGTAAGCAGACCGACCTGGGCGAAGCTGAGGTCGAAGCCTCCCTTCAGGATCGGGTAGATGGCCGGCAGGAGCGATTGAACCATGTCGTTCAGCAGATGGCAGACGCTGATCGCTCCCAGGATGGAAAACGCCGTGGCGCCGGCTCTCGGCCGGCTCAGGGTGGTGTCGGTCACGGGGGTGAACCTCTTTTGTCCCCACCAGACAGACGATCCGGCAAGGTGTGTTTGTTGCGCAGGGCACAACATGACTCTACGGTCGCCGGAAACGGCCTGCCACCGCGTTCAGGCCTAATTCCTACGAGATTGGGCCATGGTTCGGAATGTCCACATTGACGAGGTCGATGCCCTGGCCTGCCCGCTCATCGCGATGGGCCGCGATTACCCGGACGGCTGCGTGCTGGCCGCCCATCGGCACCGGCGCGGCCAGTTGCTCTCCAGCGCCACCGGCGTGCTGGTCCTGTCGACGCCGCAGGGTCGGTGGATGATGCCGCCGCATTGCGGGTTGTGGATCCCACCCGGCATCGTTCACGAGGTGCGAATGATCGGCGCAGTCGCCACTCGAAGTCTCTATCTTGCTCCCGAACGGACCAGCGGCCTGCCGGACCACTGCGAAGTCGTCGGTCTTTCGCCCTTTCTGCGGAGCCTGATCGCCAAGGCCCTGGACGTCCCGGTGGACTATGATCCAGACAGTCATGCCGGCGCGCTGATGGCGCTGATCCAACACGAGATGCGGCAGTTGCCGGTGCAGCCGCTCTCGCTGCCTTTCCCAGCGAATGCCGCTCTGGCCGAGCGGTGCCGGCGCTTCCTGTTGCAGCCGACGACGCACGAGACGATCGACCGCTGGAGCGGGTCGCTCGGCATCAGCCGACGCGCCTTCACCCGGCTGTTCCGGCATGAGACCGGCCTCAGCTTCGTCGAATGGCGCCAGCGGGCCTGCCTCCTCACGGCCCTACCACGGCTGGTGGCCGGCGAGCCGGTCACAACCGTCGCTCTCGACCTTGGCTATGATAACCCGGCAGCGTTCACGACGATGTTCAAGCGCACCCTCGGCGCTTCCCCCCGAACATATCTCGCGCGCAAAGGCTGAACTCTCTCTGGAAAAGCTCCACGGCACAACGGTTGCAGGTTCGAATCCTGTCGCTCCGACCATTTCTGAAACCGGACGGAAAGCCTTGGATCTTCAACAGGTTCAAGGCTTTTTTTTCTGAGCAGGACTATTGCCCCCTGGTCTTTTCCAGAGGCGTGGAAGCCTCGCTCAAATGAAGATGGCGCGGTCGCGGGTTACGATTTCCCGGATGAACTCCGCCATGACCGCCACGTGCCGGCTCGGGCGTAAATCTTCGTGAATCAGCATCCAATAGGCGCGAGTCAGGGTGTATTCGGGTAGGATATGCTCCAAATTCGGGTCGCCGCGCGCCATGAAAGTGTGCAGGACACCGATGCCACCACCGGAACGGACCACCTCGGCCTGGCCGGTGGCCGTCGAGACGGCGATGCTGGGGCGCCAGCTCTTGTGAAATTCAACGGTGAAATCAAGAGCAGGCGAATAAAGAAGATCATCGACGTATCCCACCAGACGGTGCTTGGGAAGTTCGTCCAGCGAAGCGGGAGCGCCGTGTTCTTGGATATAACCGCGCGAAGCGTAGAGCCCAAGCGTGTAGTCTGTCAGTTTGCGCGCCACCAGCCGGCCTTTGTGTGGACGACCGATCGTTATGGCGATGTCGGCTTCCCGCCGGGACAGTGAGAAGGTGCGCGGCACGGGCGCCAGCTCAATGGTCATTCCCGGGTGCCGCTGACTCAATTCTCCGATGCGCGCCGCCAGAAAGGCTCCGCCGAATCCGTCGGGAGCCCCAACCCGCACGGTGCCGCTGATAACGCCGCCGTCAGCACGGGCGTTGCCACACGCGGCCAGCATTTCACTTTCCATGCGTTCGGCGTGCAGAAGAAAATGCTTGCCCGCCTCGGTCAACTCACAGCCGAAAGTCTTGCGCGCGATCAAACGTGTCTCAAGCGCCGCCTCAAGCGAATCCAACCGTCGGGCGACGGTGGCATGGTTCAGCCCCAAGCCGCGCGCCGCGCCGAGAATCTGACCGTGACGCGCCACGGCCAAGAAAACACGCACGTCATCCCAATTCATCGGGTCCCAATTCATCGGGCGCTCTACGATTCTTGCACAACAGATAGAGAAACATAGCGCATTGCTTATTACTCTGTACACAC
Organism: Azospirillum sp.; assembly: GCA_031546725.1. Classification (GTDB taxonomy): domain Bacteria; phylum Pseudomonadota; class Alphaproteobacteria; order Azospirillales; family Azospirillaceae; genus Azospirillum. The sequence continues at coordinate 18,025 of JAVBJZ010000076.1, read as the reverse complement.
CCATCCTGGACGTGAGCGTTTATTGTTCTATCCATGGAAGATCACATGCACACGATCGGGCATTACATCAACGGCCGCGAAACCTCCGGCCAGAGCACTGAATTCTCCGATGTTTTCAACCCGGCGACCGGCGAAGCGCAGGCGCGTCTCGCCATCGCGACGCCCGCCGACCTCGACGCCGCCGTTGCGTCGGCTGTCGCCGCGCAGCCCGCCTGGGCCGCCGTCAACCCGCAACGGCGTGGCCGCGTTCTTCTTAAATTCGTCGAGTTGATCAACCGCGACATGGACAAGCTTGCCCGGCTTATCAGCAGCGAGCATGGCAAGACGGTTGAGGATGCGAAGGGCGACATTCTCCGTGGGATGGAGGTGGCTGAGTTCATGACCAGCACGCCGCATCTCCTGAAGGGTGAATTCACCAGCGACGCCGGTCCGGGCGTTGACATGTATTCCATGCGCCAGCCCCTGGGGGTCGGCGCTGGCATCACGCCGTTCAATTTCCCGGTGATGATTCCGCTGTGGATGATGGTGCCCGCCATCGCCGCCGGTAATGCGTTCATTCTCAAGCCGTCCGAACGCACGCCGACCTTGGGCGTCAAGCTGGCGGAGCTGATGACCGAAGCCGGCCTGCCCGCGGGCGTGCTGAGCGTCGTGCAGGGCGGAAAGGAAACCGTCGACCGCATCCTGCACCACCCAGAGATCGCCGCTGTTTCCTTTGTCGGCTCGACGCCGGTCGCCAAGCACATCTACGCCACGGCTGCGGCGCAGGGAAAGCGCGTGCAAGCGCTGGGTGGCGCGAAGAACCACATGATCATCATGCCCGACGCCGATATCGACAAGGCCGCCGACGCGCTCATGGGCGGCGCTTATGGGTCGGCTGGCCAGCGGTGCATGGCCGTGGCCGTGGCCGTCCCCGTGGGCGAGAAGACGGCTGAAGCGCTGATCGACGCGGTCAAGGCGCGCATCAGCACGATGAAGATCGGCCCTTACACCGACGACTCCGTGGAAATGGGGCCGGTTGTCACCAAGGCCGCCCAGAAAAACATTCTCTCCTTGATCGACAAGGGCGTCCAGGAGGGTGCGGCCCTCCTGGTTGATGGCCGCACCCTCTCGGTTCCCGGCCATGAGAATGGGTTCTTCGTCGGCCCCACGCTGTTCGATCACGTCACGACGGACATGACCATCTACCGCGAAGAGATTTTCGGACCGGTTCTGTCGATCATGCGCGCCAAAAATTACGAAGAAGCGCTGTCGTTGCCGATGAAGAGCCCGTACGGCAACGGTTGCGCCATCTTCACCCGCGATGGTGACACCGCGCGCGATTTCGCCAACCGCATCAACATTGGGATGGTGGGCATCAACGTTCCGGTGCCCGCGCCGCTGGCCTATTACAGCTTCGGTGGCTGGAAGGGATCGGCTTTCGGCGATCTCGGGGACCAGGGAACCGACTCGCTGCGCTTCTGGACACGCACGAAAACCGTAACCTCGCGTTGGCCGTCCGGCATCAAAGAGGGCGCTGAATTCCAAATGCCCACGATGAAGTAAATAAAAATGAGCGTCAGCCGCTGGGAAAGCCAAATATGACCAGCGGCTGGCTGCGGGGATGGGAATTCAAGGAGAAACGACCGTGTCAGGTATAGCAAACGTCTATTTGCCCCGCGTTTTCAAAGTGGGTGGTGGCGCTTCCGCCCAGTTGGGCGAGGTCTTGAACGCTCTTGGCTTGAAGAAGCCCTTGATCGTAACCGACGCGTTTTTGATGAAAAGCGGGATGCTGAAGCCGATTGAGGAAGCGCTGGCCAAGGCTGGCCTTGCGGTCCGCGTGTTCTCGGACACGGTGCCGGATCCAACCATCGCTTCCGTGAAGGCGGGTCTGGATTTTCTGAAGGCGGGCGACCATGACTGCGTCGTCGGAATCGGCGGCGGAAGCCCTATGGACACGGCGAAGGCCATGGCCGTTCTCGCCGTTCACGGGGGAGAAATCGCCGACTACAAGGTTCCTCACCTGCAAGACCGCCCGGGTCTTCCCATCATCGCCGTGCCAACCACAGCCGGCACCGGGTCCGAGGCCACGCGCTTCACCATCGTCACCAATGAAATCACAGACGAGAAGATGCTGTGCGCCGGGGCCGCCTATCTGCCGGTGGCCGCGCTTATCGATTACGAACTGACGATGGGCGCGCCAAAGCGTCTGACAGCCGATACCGCCCTCGACGCTCTGACGCACGCCATCGAAGCCTATGTCAGCAAGCGCGCCAATCCGTTCTCGGATGGCATGGCTCTTGCCGCGATGAAGGCGATCTGGGCCAATCTGCGCGCCGTTTATTTCGAGCCTGGGAACCGCGCCGCCCGGGAAGCCATGATGCTGGGGGCGACGCAGGCCGGCATCGCCTTTTCCAACAGCTCGGTGGCCCTGGTTCATGGCATGAGCCGTCCCATCGGCGCCTTCTTCCATGTGGCGCACGGTCTTTCCAACGCCATGCTTCTGGCCGCTGTGACCGAGTTCTCGGCGCCCCATGCCCTTGAGCGCTACGCCACCTGCGCCCGCACCATGGGAATCGCCACCACGGAGGACAGCGATGAGACGGCGTCGGGCAAGCTGGTTACGGCCCTGACCAGGATCGTCGCCGAGCTGGAGGTGCCTTCTCCCAAAGCGTATGGGATCAAGGAAGAGCTGTGGTTCGGGGCCATGAAGACCATGGCGGAACAGGCTCTCGCCTCCGGCTCCCCCGGAAATAACCCGCGGGTTCCGTCGGTTCAGGAGATTTGCGACCTCTACGCCCGCGTGTGGAGGTAGATCCTCCTCACGGATCGGACCAGCGACGGCGCCAAGCCGGAGGACTTACCGCGGAGGAGGCCACCCTGGGCGGCCTCCTCATCCTTATGAATGATTCAGCACGCTGCATGAGGCGGCGCTCGCCATGGTCAAGATGGCTTCCCCGTCAAGAGTGGGGTTTCTGTTCACCAAACCCGGGCCCATCTTCAAGGGTAAGGAAACACTCCGCAGCGAGGCTCACTACCCATGCAGAAGAAGTTCGGCATCGGCCAAGCGGTCTCCCGGACCGAGGATGCGCGTCTGCTGACCGGCGGTGGCCGGTACACCGACGATGTGTCCTTGCCCGGCCAGACCCATGCGGTGTTTGTCCGCTCGCCCCATGCGCATGCGGTGATCCAGAACATTGATACGAACCAGGCGCGCACTGCACCGGGGGTGCTGGCGGTCTATACCGTCGCCGATCTGGACGCCGCTGGGATTGGTGGCATCCCCTGCTTGTCCGGGCTGAAAAACCGTGACGGCTCCGCCTATAAGGCGCCGCCGCGCCCGGCGTTGGCGCGAGGACGGGTGCGGCATGTCGGCGACCCGGTCGCCGTGGTCATCGCCGAGACGCTGGACACCGCGCGGGACGCCGCCGAAGGGGTGATGGTCGATTACGCGGAACGCCCCTCGGTCACCGACACCGCTGGCGCGCTGAATCCCAACCAGCCGCTGGTGTGGGATGAGGCCCCCGGCAATCTCTGCTTCGATTGGGAGACCGGCGACGCGGCGGCTGCCGCCACGGCCTTCGCCACAGCCGACCGCGTGGTGGCGCTGGACCTGATCAACAACCGCGTGGTGGCGAACCCGATGGAGGGGCGCGCCTGCATGGGGTCGGTGGAGGACGACGGGCGACTCGTGCTGCATGTTTCCAGCCAGGGCGTGCACGACCTGCGCAAACAGCTCAAGCGCATCTTCGCACTGCCCGAAAACCGCCTGCGCGTCATCACCGGCGATGTCGGCGGCGGCTTCGGCATGAAGATTTTCATGTACCCGGAATACGTCGTCTGCCTCTACGCCGCGCAAAAGCTGAACCGCCCGGTCAAATGGGCGTCCGAGCGGATCGAGGGGTTCCTCAGCGACGATCACGGGCGTGACAACGTCACCCGCATCGAGCTGGCGCTGGACAAGGATGGTCATTTCCTTGGCCTGAAGGCGGACACCATCGCCAACATGGGCGCCTATCTGTCCAACTACGGGCCCTTCGTCCCCTCAGAGGGCGGAGCGGCGTTGCTGGTCGGGTCCTACCGCACGCCGGCGCTGCATGTGCGCGTGCGCGGGGTCTTCACCAACACCCAGCCGGTGGACGCCTACCGTGGCGCTGGCCGGCCCGAGGCGGCCTATGCGCTGGAGCGGGTCATCGACCACGCCGCCCGTTCGCTCGGCCTGCCGCCCGCCGAGATCCGCCGCCGCAACTTCATCCCGCCCACGGCGATGCCCTACGCCACGCCGCTTGGCCTGACGTATGACAGCGGCGACTTTCGCCAGAACCTCGACGATGCGCTGGGCATGGCCGATGCTGCGGGGTTGGACGCCCGCAAGGCCGAGGCGCGGCGGCGCGGCAAACGGCGCGGCCTGGGCCTCAGCACCTACATCGAGGCGTGCTCGGGCGGCGGGCCGGAGCAAGCGACGGTGGAGATTCTCCGGGATGGCCGGGCCATCGTGATGATCGGCACCCAAACCAACGGGCAAGGCCATGAGACGGCCTATAAGCAGATCCTCTGCGACCGCCTGGGCATCCCGCCCGAAGACATCGAGGTGGTGCAGGGCGACACCGACCGCGTGTCATGGGGCAGCGGCACGGGCGGCTCGCGCTCGGTTCCCGTGGGCGGCGCGGCGCTGGCTGAAAGCGCCACGCGGGTGATCGCCAAAGCCTCGGCCATCGCCGCTGATCTGCTGGAAGCGGCGGCGGTGGATGTGGCGTTTGAAAACGGCGTCTTCACTATTGTCGGCACTGACCATGCGGTGTCGCTGAAGCAGGTGGCCGAGACGGCGGCGGGCGCGGGTGGCGTGGCCTTTTCGGAAATGGCGCGCTGGAGCCCGCCGGCCAGCACCTTCCCCAACGGTTGCCACATCTGTGAAGTGGAGGTTGATCCCGACACCGGCGGGGTGGAGGTAGTGCGTTACACCGTGGTCGATGATTTCGGCGCGGTGGTGAATCCCGCCCTGGTCAAAGGCCAGGTGCATGGCGGCGTGGTCCAGGGTCTGGGTCAGGCGCTGCACGAGCGTGTGGTGTACGACCCTGACACCGGCCAGTTGCTCAGCGCGTCCTTCACCGACTACAGCCTGCCGCGCGCCTTCGATACGCCCTTCATCGACGTGAAGCTGAACTGCGTGCCCAGCACCACCAACGCGCTCGGCATGAAGGGGGCGGGCGAGGCCGGAGCCATCGGCGCTCCACCGGCGGTCATCAACGCGCTGGTCGATGCGCTGTCGGAGTTCGGCATCGACCACATCGACATGCCCGCCACCCCCAACGCTGTCTGGCAATTGATCCAGCGGCAACGGCTGTCCGTGGGGTAGCGCTCAGGCTGGCCTCACCATATACGCCATGCCCCCACCATAGGAGGCCAAGGCGGCGGGCTGCACCGCATAGGGGGTGAAGCCCTGCCGCTCCCAATAGGGACGCGCTTCGGGGGTGGAGGTCAGCGCCAGCCAGCCCCACCCCGCCGCGACGGCCAAGGCGTGGGCGTGGGCCAGCGCCGCGGTTCCCACCCCCCTCCCCCGCGTGCTCGGCAGCAGCGCCACATCGTGCAGGTACAGGCAGTCGGCGGAGTCCGGCAACGCCTCCAGCAGCGAGTCGAGCGCTGGTGAAATTCCCAGGCGCCCAGGATGCATCACCGCATAACCCGACACCTCATCTTTTCCCTCGGCCATACGGCAGCCGATCGGGTACAGGCGCAGCCGTTCACTGAAGACGGCGCGGGATTCCGGATAGCCCGGATGCACCGCAGCGGCGATGGTAAGCACCGTATCCAGGTCATCCTCGGTCATTGGCCTCCACGATGCGGCCATGCCTCTCTCCTTTTGTCCCAAATCTTCTTTTGCCTCATCTTCTTTTGTAGGTCATCCAGTGCTCCCTGGCGCTCCCTTCGTGCATTATGCTTTTATAAAAAGAGTGATTCGGGAGGACATTATGATCGACCCCGCCCTGGCGAAGCTGCTGCCGACGGTCCGCACCATCGCGCATGAGGCCGGTCAGGTCATCTTGCGCTTCTACAACGCTCATTTGGATGTCGCCACAAAGGCCGACGGCAGCCCGGTGACGCAGGCCGACCATGCCGCCGAGGCGGTCATCCTGCCGGCCCTTCATCACCTCACCCCCGGAATCCCGGTGGTGGCGGAGGAGGAAATGGCCGCCGGTCGCGCCCCGGACGTGTCGGGTGGTCGGTTCTGGCTGGTCGATCCGCCGGATGGCACCAAGGAATTCCTCAGCCGCAACGGTGAATTCACCGTCAACATCGCGCTGATCGACCAGGGCGTCCCCATCCTCGGGGTGGTCTACGCCCCCGCCAGCGGCGATCTCTATGCCGGCGGCGGCCCCGGCACGGCTGTGCACTGGATCGAGGGGCGGCATGATTACGCCATCGCCGTCCGTAAACCACCGTCCGATGGGCTGTCGGTGCTCAACAGCCGTTCGCACAACGACCCGGAGGAAGCCGAACGCTTCCTCGCCACCCTCCCGGTGAAGGAGCGCCTTTCCTGCGGCTCGTCGCTGAAGTTCTGCATGCTGGCCAGCGGCAAGGCCGACCTCTACCCACGCTTTGGCCCGACCATGGAATGGGACACCGCCGCCGGTCACGCCGTGCTGCTGGCGGCTGGCGGTCGGCTGCATGTGGCCGGATCGCAAGAGCCGCTGGCCTACGGCAAGCCAGATTTTCGCAACCCGCCCTTTGTCGCCTACGGAGAATGAGGGAGCGGGGGCCTATGAAATCTCTTCTATCAACGCACCCACGGTATGGCGCAACAGGTCGATATCCTCATCACGCGACAGGCGGTGATCGCCGTCTTTGATAAGGGTAAGCCGCACATTCCGCGAGGTCAGCGCGTCGGCCAGGCGCAGGCTGGTTCCCCAGGGTACGACGTCGTCGGCCATGCCGTGCAGCAGGCGCACCGGGGCATCGAGAGGAATCGGCTGGCGCAGCAGCAGATGCCGCCGGCCATCCTCGATCAGCGCCCGCGTCACCGGCTTGGGCGGATCGACGTAGGGTGAAGGGGGATACAACGCGCCGTCGCGCAGCAGCGTCGCCCGCGCCTCGGCGCCCAGGGAACCCCAGATCAAATCCTCGGTAAAATCGGGGGCGGAGGCCAGCCCGACCAGACCGGCCACCTGTTCCGGGCGCCGCAGCGCCACCAGCAAGGCGATCCAGCCGCCCATGGATGAGCCAACCAGGACCTGCCGCTCTCCCCGGGTCACGTGATCGAACACGGCCAGCGCATCCTCAGCCCAAAGGCCCACCGCGCCATCCTCGAACCGGCCGCTCGATTGGCCATGCCCCTGATAATCGAAACGTGTGTAGGCCACCCCCTGCTGCTGCGCCCATGCCTCCAATCCCACCGTCTTGAGGCCGGTCATGTCCGACATGAAGCCGCCGCAAAAGACGATGCCGGGACCTCGTCCGGGGGTGTGATGATAAGCTATGGTGGCATCACCACGGCTCAGGCTATTGTGCGCCCCCCTTGGGGGGGTGTTGGTTTCATTCATGGCATCTTCCATCACGCATCCGTATCGGGCATCGGCATGACACTGGCTCAGCAGCTTACCACCGGCGACACGACCGGCAACCCACCTCCGGCATTTCGTCAGCCCGTAGTCCTCCAGGTGCTGCCCGATCTGGTGACCGGCGGCGCTGAGCGTGGTTGCATCGATATGGCGCTGGCGTTGGCCGAAGCCGGGGGCTTGCCGCTGGTGGCCTCCGAGGGGGGGCCCATGGTGCGTGAACTGGAACGCGCCGGCGTCACCCATTTGACCATGCCGCTGAAAAGCAAAAACCCGCTGGTGATTCGCCGCAACGCCGCCCGGTTGGAAGAGGTGATCAGAGCGCACGGCGTCGACATCGTGCACGCCCGCAGCCGCGCCCCGGCCTGGAGCGCCTGGATGGCCTGCCAGCGCACCGGCGCGCATTACATGACAACCTTCCATGCCCCCTACAATTTTTCCAGCAAACTCAAGCGCTGGTACAATTCGGTCATGGCGCGGGGCGAGCGGATCATCGCCATCTCCGCCTTCATCCGTGAGCATATTCTGGCGAATTATGCGGTCGATCCCGCACGTATCCGCGTCGTTCATCGCGGCATCGATCCCAGCATCTTTGCGCCGGAATGCGTCAGCGCGACCCGTTTGGCTCATCTTGTCGCGCAGTGGCGGCTGCCGAACGACCGCCCGGTCATCCTGCTGCCCGGCAGGCTGACGCGGTGGAAAGGCCAAATGGTGTTGATCGACGCGCTGGCCAAGCTGGGGCGCAAAGATGTCGTGTGCCTGCTGGTCGGTTCCGACCAGGGGCGCACGGGCTACCGGCGGGAACTGGAGCAGCGCATCAAACGCGCGGGCTTGGAGGAGGTGGTGCGCATGACCGACCACTGCAACGACATGGCTGCGGCCTACCGGCTGTCCACCGTTGTCGTTTCCGCCTCGCGTGAGCCGGAGGCGTTCGGTCGGGTGATCGTCGAGGCGCAGGCCATGGGCAAGCCGGTGATCGTCACCGCCATCGGCGCCTATCAAGAAACAGTAGTCCCCGGTGAGACCGCCTGGGCCGTTCCGCCCGATGATGCGGACGCCCTGGCGCAAGCGCTGAATGAGGTGCTGTCCTTGACCGCGGAACAATACGACAGCCTTGGCGCCCGCGCCCGCTCTTTCGTCGCCGAGCGCTACACCCGGGAGCGGATGTGCGCCGACACCCTGGCGGTTTATGCTGAACTGCTGGACGCTGACGCGCCAGGGCGCTGAATCCGCGGAGGAGGCCGCCCAAGGGTGGCGCCCTCCCCTCTTGCAAGGCCTATGGCTTGGCGACGTGCCAGACGCTGTTGACGCCGTCGCCGGTGGTGTCCCCAGGCTTGCCGTCCTTGGCCCAGGTGTAGAGGGGTTTCCCCTGGTAGGCCCATTGCTTGATACCATCATCACGGGTGATGACGGTGTACTTGCCCATGGCCTTGGCGTCGGCTGAGGCGGCCAACGGCGGCCAATTGGTGGCGCAGGGGCCGTTGCACATCGACTTGCCGTCCATATCCTTGTCGAAGACGTAGAGCGTCATGCCCTTTTGATCCGTAAGGAGGGCCTGACCGCTCGCGGCCTGGGCGGTCTTGGTGGGCTCTCCGGCGGCGAACGCCGGCGCCGAGACGCCAAGGCAGCCAAGGGCGATGAGCGTGGCGAGACGGACTGCGTGCATCATGAACGTTTCTCCTCTCCAGGCGCAGCGAAGTGCGCGCCGTGTGACGTCAAGAACGCTGCCGAGGCTAGGCTATTCCCGATCGGTGTCCACTCAACCGATGGCCGTAGCTTCTTCCCCCCATGGAAACGACTTTCGAGGCGCCACGAACCGCCACCTTCCCAGAACCACCTGTTGGGCAGTGGTCAATCTTATTCAACTATCCGGCAGGCGTTATCCACTTCAAAATCCTGATTTTTTGGAATTTGTGGCCTGGAATGCCGCTCGACAAGTAATCGTTATACGATTAATTATATAACGCCTTTAGTGTTTTTTATAATCCCTGATTGACGTTATCAAAATAATTCACATACGGTTCCAGTATCGGTGTTTTTATAAGGATGCTGGAGATGAAAATCAGTGCTCGCAATCAGATCAAGGGGACGGTCCTGTCCGTGGAAAAGGGACCGATTTCCGCCAAGGTGAAGATCGATATCGGTGACGGCGCCACGATCACCTCCACCGTTACGGCTGAGACCATCGATGACCTCGAGCTGAAGCAAGGTGACAGCGTCGTCGCGATCATCAAGGCTTCCGACGTCCTGATCGGTAAATGACGCAAGGCGTCATGCCACGATGGTTCGTTCAGGCCCACAGCGCTACGGCTGGTGTGGAGGCAAGAATCGTTGCGGCCAGTAACCACGCCAACGTCCGGCTCATCATCCTTGCATCTCCTGCGGCAGACAGCGGAACACGCGGACGGATATAGGGCTGTTAACGGCCTTTGATATGGCCAAGGTTCCGCAGCGAGATTTTGCCGGGGCCGGACGAGCGGTACTTGCACGACGCGGCTAGCGCTGTATAGTAAATCTATATAGCGATGGTTCAAGGCAGGCGGAATGACTGTTCGCGCGCAAGTCACCTTTGGCGCTGAGAACACCCCCACCGTGGGGTGGGAGCGCATTCGCCTGCTCGAAGCCGTTGGCCGTGAGGGCAGCATCGCCGGAGCGGCGCGCGCGGTCGGCCTCACCTACAAGGCGGCCTGGGACGCCGTGGACGCCATGAACAATCTGTTCGGACGTCCCCTCGTCAGCGCCCGCACCGGCGGCAGGAAGGGCGGCGGCGCCGGCCTGACGGTGGAGGGGGAACAGGTGATCGCGACGTTTCACCGGCTCGAACACGAACTCGCGCGAACGCTCACTTCCTTCGAGGCCGAGCTTGTCGGAAGCGGCGTCGGGCCGCTCACTTTGATGTCGGGGTTCCTCATGCGCACCAGCGCCCGCAACGTGCTTCGCGGCGTCGTCAGCGCCGTCACCAAAAGCGCGGTGAACGCCGAGGTGACGCTCACCGTGTCCGAGACGACGACGCTCACCGCCATCGTCACCCGCGACAGCGTCCGGGAATTGGGCCTACTCGTCGGGTGCGAAGCGATGGCGCTGATCAAGGCGCCCTTCGTCATCCTGGCCCCGGTGAATGAAGCGCGCCGCACCTCGGTGCGCAACCGGATCGAGGGCGTCATCGCCCGCCGCGAGGACGGCGCGATCAACACTGAGATCACCCTCGATATCGGCGAAGGCAAGACGCTGGTCGCCATCATCACACGAGGCAGCGCCGACGCTCTCGACTTCGCGATCGGCCAACCCGCCTGCGCGCTGATCGACGCCGCGCACATCATTCTGGCCGTCCACTGACCGCCGTCCACTGACCCAGGAGTCTTTGGCATGAGAACGCTTCCGCTCGCCACCGCCCTGCTGCTGTCCGCCACGGGCGCGCCCATCACCGCAGCCTTGGCCGCCGAGACCAACATCGCCGTCGCCGCCAATTTCACCGAGCCCGCCAAGGAGATCGCCAAGGCGTTCGCGGCGAAGACCGGCCACACGGCGGTGCTGAGCTTCGGCGCCACCGGGCAATTCTACGCGCAGATCAAGCAGGACGCCCCCTTCACCGTGTTCCTGGCCGCCGATGACGAGACGCCGAAGAGGGCAATTGAGGAAGGGTTGGCGGTCGCCGATTCCCGCTTCACCTACGCCATTGGCCGGCTGGTGCTGTGGAGCAAGGACCCGGCCAAGGTCGGGGGGCCGGAGACGCTGAAGACAGCCACCTTCGAGAAGATCGCCATCGCCAACCCGGCCCTCGCCCCCTATGGCGCCGCCGCCGTGCAGACGATGAAGAAGATGGGAGTCTATGACGCCCTTCAGCCGAAGATCGTCCAGGGAAACACCATCGCCCAGGCCTACCAGTTCGCCGAGACCGGCAACGCCGAAGTCGGGTTCGTCGCTCTCTCCCAGGTCATCATCAAGAACGAAGGGTCGCGCTGGGCGGTGCCGGAACAACTGCACGACCCGATCCGCCAGGACGCGGTGCTGCTGAAGAAGGGTGCTTCCAATGAGGCCGCCACAGCGTTCCTCGCCTTCCTCAAGGGACCGGAAGCCGGCGCGGTGATCGCCCGATACGGCTACGGTGCGGCGGCGGGCGAGTGACGCGCGGTAGACGGAAGCCCAACCGATGATCTGGCAGCCGATCCTGCTGACGCTCCAGTTGGCCAGCCTCACCACGGTGATCCTGCTGGTGCTGGGCACGCCGCTGGCGTGGTGGCTGGCGCGTTCCCGCGCGTGGTGGAAGGAGGCGGTAGCCACCGTGGTGGCGCTGCCCCTGGTGCTGCCGCCCACCGTGCTGGGCTTTTATCTGCTGATGCTGCTGGGCCCCAACGGGCCCGGCGGCTGGCTGGCGTCGCTGTGGGGGGCGCGATCGCTCGCCTTCACCTTCCAGGGGCTGCTCATCGGCTCGGTCCTCTATTCGATGCCCTTCGTGGTGCAGCCGATCCGCAACGCCTTCGAGGCGTTCGGCAACCGGCCTCTGGAGGCGGCGGCGACGTTGCGGGCATCGCCGCTCGACACCTTCTTCACCGTCGCCGTGCCGCTGGCCCGGCGCGGTTTCCTCACCGGAGCGGTGCTGGGCTTCGCCCCCCCCATGGGCGAATTCGGCGTGGTGCTGATGATCGGCGGCAATATTCCCGGCAAGACCCGCGTGCTCTCGGTGGCCATCCTCGATTACGTCGAGACGCTGCAATGGACGCAAGCGCATTGGCTGGCCGGCGGCATGCTGGTCTTCTCCTTCGCCGTGATCCTGGCGATGATGACGCTGGAGAAGCGCATCGGGCGGGCGAAACGGTGACGCCGCCGCCTGAGCCAATGGAAACCCGGATGGAAGCCCGCTTCCATGGCGGCCTCCATGGCGGCGTCAACCCCTTCACACTCGACGTGGACTTCGTGGCGCCAGCGCACGGCGTCACCGCGCTGTTCGGGCCCTCCGGCTGCGGCAAGACCACCGTGCTGCGCTGTGTCGCCGGGCTGCAACGCCTTGATGGCCGCTTTGCGCTCGACGGCGACGTCTGGCAGGACGGCGGGACCTTCCGGTCGACGCATCAGCGCCCCATCGGCTACGTCTTTCAGGAGGCAAGCCTGTTTCCGCACCTGTCGGTGCGCGCCAATTTGCTGTACGGCCACCGCCGCACGGTGGGGCGCGGGGTGGTGGAAACCATCCGCGTCGACGAGGTGATCGACTTGCTGGGCCTCGGCCGTCTGTTCGACCGCGACCCACAACACCTCTCCGGCGGCGAGCGCCAGCGCGTCGCGGTGGGACGGGCATTGCTGTCGCAACCCAAGCTGCTTTTGATGGACGAGCCGTTGGCGGCGCTGGATCGCTTCAGCAAGGACGAGATCCTGCCCTATCTGGAACGTCTGCACGACGCCCTTTCGGTGCCCGTGCTCTACGTCAGCCACGACATCGCCGAAGTGGAACGGCTGGCCGATCATCTGGTGCTGCTGCGTGACGGTCAGGTGATCGCCGCCGGTCCGCTCCAGACGGTGCAGGCTGATCCGACGCTGCCCATCGCCCGCATGCCGGAAGCCGGCGTGACGCTGCCGGCGATCGTCGAAGGCCATGAGCAGGCCTATGGCCTGACCGTATTGGCGCTTTCCGGCGGAAGGCTGCTGGCGCCGGGCGACCTCGGCGCGGTGGGCGCCGGGCGCCGGGTGCGCATCGCCGCCTCCGATGTCAGCCTGGCGCGCCGCCCACCGGTGGACAGCACGATCCTCAACGCCCTGCCGGCGCGCGTGGTCGCCGCCGAACCACAAGGCGAGGTTCAAATCATGGCGGTGGTGGCGTTGGGCGAGGATGGGTGCGGGGCTCGCATACTGGCTCGTGTAACCCGCAAGTCTTGGGATTTGCTCGGTCTGGCGCCGGACCAGCCGGTGTTCGTGCAGATCAAGAGTGTGGCCTTGATCCACCAAGAGACATCGACCACGTAGCCATCACCTGAGCGGCATCGCCCCAGCCACATGAGCAATCACCAAACGTGAGGGGCCGCACGAATTTCATCGCGCCATCCTGAAAAACACCCATAAAAGCACGATGGAGGTACTCGAACCGGCGGAGCCGCTCCCTTATACTGCACGTTCCATGAACACTTCCCCCCCCGCATTCCCACCCGTCTCGCTCGACACCGCGCCGATCATCGTCGCCGGGGCGCGGCGGATCGTATGGTTGACCCCGGACGGCGAGGTGGAGACGCCAACCCCGGCTGAGGCGGCGCGGCGTGTCCGTCAGCATCCGCCCATTCTCTGCTACACACGCAGTATCGCCCGCCGGCTGGATCTCGATCCATTCCCCGCGCTGGATGTGTTGGAACTGTTCGCCTTCGTCAAACCCGCCTGCTTTTGCGTTCCAACCCCACGCGGGCTGGCCGGGGCGCTGGATCTGCCGTTGCCCGAGGGGCTGGAGGGGGATGCCGTGGCGCTCCGGCGCGCCACCGCCCGGCTTTTGAAGATCCTTGCGGCGCCGGGGCGCGAAGAAAAATCCGATCCCATCGCTATCGCCTGGGAAATGGGATGCGCCGGCTGGCCCTGGGCCGGCGCGGTGCTGGCCGCCCTGAACGCGCCCGATGGTCCGCAACGCGGCCGGGCGCTGCACGGCTTCCGCGTCTGGATGCACCTCAAGGAAAGTGAGGAAGGCCCACCACTACCCCCGCCCACCCATCACGCCGTGGACCCCGCCGAAGCGCGCCACCGCCTGGCCAGCATGCTGAACGCCGCGATGCCCGGCAACACCGCCGAACCGCGCCCGCAGCAGGCGGACTACGCCAGCGCCGCAGCGGCGGCCTTCGCCCCGCGCCCCGCGCCCGACACCCCACAGATGGTGTTGGCCGAGGCCGGCACGGGGGTTGGCAAGACTCTGGGCTACCTCGCCCCGGCCACGGTGTGGGCGGAGAAGAACGGCGGCGCCGTCTGGATCTCCACCTACACCCGCAACCTTCAGCACCAGATCGATGATGAGCTGGACCATCTGTTCGATGACCCCGCCGCCAAGGCGCGCAAGGTCGTGGTGCGCAAAGGGCGCGAGAACTACCTGTGCCTTTTGAATCTGGAAGATGCGGTGCGCGGCCTGCCGACGCGACCGCACAGCGTGGTCGCCGTCGGTCTGATGGCGCGTTGGGCGGCGGTGACCCGCGATGGCGACCTGAACGGTGGTGATTTTCCCGGCTGGCTGGTCGATCTTCTGGGCCGGGGCCACAGCATGGCGCTGGCCGACCGGCGGGGTGAGTGCATCTATTCCGCCTGCGATCACTACGCCAAATGCTTTATCGAGAAAAGCGTCCGCAAGGCCCGCCGGGCCGAGGTGGTGATCGCCAACCACGCGCTGGTGATGATGCAGGCGGCCCTGGGCGGCGAGGAAGGCGGCCTGCCCACCCGCTATGTCTTCGACGAGGGACACCACCTCTTCGACGCCGCAGACAGCGCCTTCGCCGGGCATCTGACAGGGCGTGAAACGCAAGAACTGCGCCGCTGGCTGCTGGGCGCTGAGGAAAGCCGGGGCCGGGCGCGCGGCCTGAAGCGCCGGCTTGAGGATCTGATCATCGGCGACGAGCCGGCGCAGGAATTGCTGGACGCGGTGCTGATGGCGGCGTTCCGGCTGCCTGGGGAGGGCTGGGCGGCGCGCCTGGCCGGCGAAGCGCCGAATGGCCCGACCGAGCGTTTCTTGATGCTGGCCCGCCAGCAGGTTTACGCCCGCACCGCCGGTCAGGTCGGCCCCTACAGCCTGGAGGCCGACACCGCCAGCCCGGTGGAGGGGCTGCTGGAGGCGGCGGATACCCTGGCCCAGGCGTTGAGGGAGTTGTCGAAACCCATCGAAGCGCTGGCCCAACGCCTCGCCCGCCGGCTGGAGGAGGATGGCTCGGAGCTGGAGCCGGACCAGCGCCGCCGCATCGACGCCTTCTCCCGCAGCCTGCACCGTCGCGGCGCATTGACCGTCGAGGCGTGGCGGGCCATGCTGGACTCGCTGAAAACCGCCACGCCGCCCCTCTTTGTCGATTGGTTCGCCGTCGAGCGGCACGAGGGCCGTGATCTGGATGTTGGCCTCTACCGGCATTGGATCGACCCAACCATCCCCTTCGCCGAGACGTTGGGCAGTCAGGCGCACGGCATGCTGGTCACCTCGGCGACGCTGACCGACGGCGCCGGCGATGTGGCGCTGGACTGGGGGGCGGCGGAGGCGCGCACCGGGGCGCTGCACCTGCCCAGGCCCGCCATCCGCGCCCAGGTTCCTTCCCCCTTCGATTACAAGGCCCACACCCGCGTGCTGGTGGTCAACGATGTGCGCAAGGACGATCTCGGGCAAGTGGCCGGCGCTTACCGCGCCCTGTTCCTGGCGGCCCAGGGGGGTGGCCTGGGGTTGTTCACCGCCATCAGCCGCCTGCGCGCCGTCTACGACCGGCTGGCCGAGCCGCTGGATAAGGCTGGGTTGCCCCTCTACGCGCAGCATGTCGACCCGCTGGACGTC
This sequence comes from Azospirillum sp., assembly GCA_031546725.1. Classification (GTDB taxonomy): domain Bacteria; phylum Pseudomonadota; class Alphaproteobacteria; order Azospirillales; family Azospirillaceae; genus Azospirillum. Next base: position 2,014 of record JAVBJZ010000076.1, on the reverse strand, counting down.
TCCACGCTCATCGATATCTTTCGCGGCGAGGAACACGCCTGCCTGCTGGGCACCGACGCCGTTCGGGATGGCGTGGATGTGCCGGGACGGTCGCTGCGCCTGATCGTCTTCGACCGCGTGCCATGGCCGCGCCCGGATATTTTGCACCGCGCTCGCCGCGACGCCTTCGGTCGCCGCCGCTACGAAGACATGCTCACCCGCCTGCGCCTCAAGCAGGCGTTTGGCCGGCTGGTGCGCCGGGCCGATGATATGGGCGTGTTTGTGCTGCTTGACCCGATGATGCCGTCACGCTTGTCCGGCGCCTTCCCGGAAGGCGTCGAAGTGCAGCGCATCGGCCTGAAGGAAGCGGTGCGCATCACCCGGGAATTCCTGGCGGAAAATGGCCCCTCTCACCCCGGCGTATAGAGCGCCAGCAATGCCCCCACCGTGATAAGGCTTACCACGGTGGAGACAAGGATCGCCGCCGAGGCGCGCTCGACGTAGACGCGGTACTGCGACGCCACCACGAAGGTCATCGTCCCTATGGGCAGCGCCGCGATGATCAACGCCGATTTCGTCCAGAACGGGTCCATGGGGAACAGCGTCTTGGTCAGCAGCCAGCACAGCAACGGCTGCATCAGCAACTTCAGCGCCACCACCCAGCCAATCTCCACAACCGGCGCCCTAATGGTGCGGGTCGCCAAAAACAACCCGATGGCGACCAGCGCGCAGGGGCCGGCCGCCGCCCCCAGCAGTTCGCAGAAGGTGATCAGAGGCTGTGGAACCATCCCCGGCGGCAGCAAAATCCCCGCTGCCGAGGCGAGAATCAGCGGGTTGCCGGCGATGGCCCGGCCCACATCCTTAAGCGCACGGCCCAATCCTTGACCATGGCTGGCCGCGGCCTCCAGCCAGATCACCGCGACGGCGATCACGGAAACGTTCACCAGTACGGTGGCGAGGATGGCGGGGGCCAGCTTGTCCGGCCCAAAAGCGGCAAGGAACAGCGGAATGCCCATGTAGCCGATGTTGGAGAAGCAGGATGTGAGGCCCTGCATGCACAAAACCTCGGGCCTCTCCCGATGCAGCAGGCGGCCTAGCAGCGCGCCCAGCGCGTAAACCAGCAGCGCTGACCCCAAGAACGCCCCGATGAACGGCCCGTTCAGCAATTCCGCCAGCGGGCGGCGCGCCGTACCCAAGAACAGCACCGCCGGCAACGCCATCCTGTAGACGAACGCATTGAGCGCCTCTGAGGACGCGGAGCCCAGCAGCTTGGCCTTTCCTGACAGATAGCCGGCCAGGATGATGGCGAAAACCGGGAGTATGACATTGAAGACGGCGGACATCGGGGGCGAACTTAGGGTAGGCTGCCGTATCTGTCGACCTGCCTAACGCACAGCGCAGACTTGACGCCGTTGAGGAGTCCGGCACAATCATCGGCGCCCGCTTTTTCAGGAGTCGCAATGCTCGACCACCACCGCGCCCTCATCTACGTCATGGTGCTCGTCTCGGCGTCCGATGCCGACATGACGGATCTTGAATTTGAGGCCATCGCCGAGAATGTCCGCTATCTGCCGATTTTCAAGGATTTTGAAAGCGACCGCCTGCTCGATGTGGCCCGCGAGTGCTCGGCGTTGCTGGATGACGCGGACGGTCTCGACCAGACGCTGGAGCTGATCAAAAAATCACTGCCGGTCAAGCTGCATGAGACAGCCTATGCCGTCGCCTGCGACATCGCCGCCGCCGACGCCAGGGCGACGCAGGAGGAGCTGCGCTTCCTGGAGTTGCTGCGCCACAAGCTGGGTGTCGACCGTCTGTGCGCCGCCGCCATCGAACGCGGCGCCCGCGCCCGTCATATGCGGCTGTGATGATGACGGGACGCGGCGCTCTGTAGAGGCTTGCCCTTACCCACAAGTTACCGTCAAGGAGCAAGGCTTGAGGGCCGGCTGTTGCCCTGTCGTACCAGTGGAGGCGGCGATGGCGATGGCGACGGAGCGGGCTTGGGCGGAGCAGCAGTGGGGCGGTATTGACTTGGGCG
>JAVBJZ010000104.1:0-20252 GCA_031546725.1 Azospirillum sp. | reverse complement strand
GCCATCGAGTATCTTGGGGACGCTGTGTTTCAATCCACGCTCCCGCATGGGGAGCGACACGATCTTGAGTGGCACGTTGCAAGGCTTGCGTGGTTTCAATCCACGCTCCCGCATGGGGAGCGACCCTCCCAAAGACGGTTCTTCCCGCATGGGTGGCGGTTTCAATCCACGCTCCCGCATGGGGAGCGACGGGCTGGCCGCTGACCGAACAGGCGGCTCCGGCACGGTTTCAATCCACGCTCCCGCATGGGGAGCGACCGTCGCTGGTGGCGATGTCGTGCACCTTGCAGTTCTGCGTTTCAATCCACGCTCCCGCATGGGGAGCGACGGGGCGGCGACAGCCTTGAGGGCCGGACGTGGGAAGTTTCAATCCACGCTCCCGCATGGGGAGCGACATTGCGCCCCGTATTCAGGGTTGACCGGAAACCTGTTTCAATCCACGCTCCCGCATGGGGAGCGACGCGACCAGTCCATACTCTCAAGCATATACACGATAGTTTCAATCCACGCTCCCGCATGGGGAGCGACACCTTGTCTTTATCCGTTTGTCCAAGAACCCACAATTGCGGCACGAATGCGAACCTCTGCTTTTGCACAGGCGCCGCGCCTGCCAATCAGCATCTCATAAAGCTAAGCCATTGATAAAGATGGGGTGCGAACCTCCCAGGGTTTTTCTGTCCACTTCGGGTTCGCGCAGCGCATGGTGATCGTATTTGGATGGTAAGGTGGAAGGCCTGTCGGGCAAAGATCGCGCCGGGGTGTTCGCGCCGCCGTCATCGCGTTGAGGGTGTTCAGATTATACACTGACTGTCAGCGGTCCCGGAATTTGTTATAAAAAACATTTGCACGCATCGGCGCTCTTCCCGCTAAAAAGGCTGTGACTCAAATCATTTGGAAACGCTTGCTGGGGGATGCTGATCCACCAACGTGCCTCCACAAAAATTAAGGAAAACCAGTGATGCGCAGTATGCTTTTGGCTGTGGCCGTGGTCATGGCTTTGTCCGGGTGCCAGTCCAACCCCATGGGAACCAAGGAAACCGTCGGGACGGTTGGGGGCGCTGTGGCCGGTGGCCTGCTGGGTTCCCAAGTCGGCAAAGGCAGCGGCAAGCTGTTGGCGGTCGGCGCCGGCACGCTGCTCGGCGCTTTCTTAGGGCGCGAGGTCGGGATGTCCCTGGACCGGGCTGACCAGCAATACGCCGAGCAGGCGGCGAACCGTGCCTACAGCGCCCCCATCGGTCAGCGAATCGCCTGGAACAACCCGCAGTCCGGCAACTCCGGCTCGGTCATACCGACGCGGGATGGCTACACCCAATCCGGTTCCTACTGCCGCGAATTCGAGCAGGCGATCAGCGTCGGCGGTCGTGCGGAGACGGCCCGTGGCACAGCGTGCCGGCAGCCGGACGGAACCTGGAAGATCATGAGCTGATTTCGGGTCCCTGTGGACGATGCTGAGATTGCGCGTCGGCTTGGCCCCGATCCGACGCCGCGACAAGCCCATCTGGTGCTGTGGTTGGCGATTCCCGGAGTGTTCGGCGTCATCGTGCTGGCGTTGGCCGGGGCCATCCGCATGGTGCAGTGGGAAGACCTTCTGACGCCGCTTGGCCTGATCACCGCCGGGTGGATGGCGTGGTCGGTCGTGGAGGGCCGCGCCGCTGCGGTCAGGAGCTATGAACAGGCGACGGACGCGCTGCGGTCCGGGCGTCTCGCCTCCCTCTGGCAGGTGCGCCGGGCGCAGAACGGCGAGCTCATCATCGTCGATCCCGCCAATTGGCTGCTGTTCGTGGTCGATCGCGTCGTCGATCTGGAGGATGTCAGGCTGCTCGGCGTTGATGGCGGCGCGCTGACCATCACGACTCGCCCGCCGGACGCCCATTCCTGGCGACTCGACCTGGGTGACCGGGCCGAGGCGGCGGCGTTTCGGCAGGTGTTGGCCGACCTCATCGGCATTGAATAAAAGACTACACGTCAGGGTAGCGAATTGTGACCACCTCGATGCTCTCCACACCGACGGGGGTGCGCAGGTCGACAACGTCCCCTTCCTGCGCCTTCAAAAGCGCCCGGGCGATGGGGGAGATCCAGCTTACCCGTCCCTTGTCCAGATCCGCCTCGTCGATGCCGACGATGGTGACGGTGCGCTCGGCCCCGTCTTCATCGGCGTAGGTCACGGTGGAGCCGAAGAACACGCGGTCGCGGGTCTTTTGCTGGCGGGGATCGACGATTTCGGCGGCCTCAAGGCGCTTGGTCAGGAAACGAATGCGCCGGTCAATCTCACGCAGCCGCTTCTTGCCGTAAAGGTAATCGCCGTTCTCGGAGCGGTCGCCGTTGCCGGCGGCCCAGGACACCACCTCAACCACTTTCGGGCGCTCAACGCGCACGAGCTGCCTCACCTCGTCCTGCATGCGCTGGAAGCCGGCAGGAGTGATGTAATTTTTAACCCCACCGGGGAGCGCCGGCGCGTCATCAACGCCGTCGTCGTCATCCCCGTCGGATTCTTTGGTGAAAGCCTTGCTCATCAGGGCAATGGTTTGCCGTCCATCAGATTGACGAAACGCTGGAACAGATAATGGCTGTCCTGCGGGCCGGGTGAAGCCTCGGGGTGGTATTGCACCGAAAAGACCGGCTTGTCCTTCACACGGATGCCTTCGTTCGTCTGGTCGAACAGGCTGACATGCGTCACCGCGACATCCGCCGGCAGGCTTTCGAGCAGCACGACGAAACCGTGGTTCTGGCTGGTGATCTCAACCCGACCGGTAGCCAGATCCTTGACGGGGTGGTTGGCGCCGCGGTGGCCGCGTTCCATCTTCGTCGTTTGGCCGCCCAGCGCCAGCGCCAGCATCTGGTGCCCCAGGCAGATGCCGAACATCGGCACGCCGGTCTGCATCAGCGCGCGGATGGTCGGCACCGCGTATACGCCGGTTGCGGCGGGATCGCCGGGGCCGTTGGACAGGAAAATCCCATCGGGCTTGTGGCGCATCACCTCTTCCGCCGTGGTGTCGGCGGGGACCACCGTCACCGCGCAGCCGGCGGCGGCCAGGCAGCGCAGGATGTTGTGTTTGGCCCCAAAATCCATGGCGACGACGTGGAAGCGCGGCTTCTCCTGCACGCTGTAGCCCGCGCCCAGGGTCCAGGCTGCTTCGTTCCACGCGTAGGTCTGGCGGCAGGTGACATCCTTGGCGAGGTCCATACCCTTCAGCCCCGGCCATGCGGCGGCCTTGGCGCGCAGCGCGTCCAGATCGAACACGCCCTTGGCGTCGTGAGCGATGACGCCGTTGGGTGCGCCAAGGTCGCGGATGCGCCGGGTCAGGCGGCGGGTGTCGACGCCGGCCAAGCCAACCAGACCGTTGCTTTTCAACCAGTCATCCAGGTGGCGGGTGGCGCGCCAGTTCGACGGCTGGGTGATGTCGGCGCGCAGAATCAGGCCGCGCGCGGCGGGGGACAGCGCCTCGATGTCTTCCGGGTTGGCGCCGGTATTGCCGATGTGCGGGAAGGTGAAGGTGATGATCTGCCCGGCGTAGCTCGGATCGGTCAAAATCTCCTGGTAGCCGGTCATCGAGGTGTTGAAACACACCTCTCCCACCGAATCCCCCAAGGCGCCGATGCCGCGACCACGGAAAACGGTTCCATCGGCAAGAACGAGAACGCCGGTGTGACGGTCGGGGGATTTGCTATCGGGCATCGGGTTCGCACCTTGACAACGCCTGCCGCAGGCGATCTATCCACAGCTCGCGGAACAGCGTCGGCAAGGCGTTCCGCAGGACACACCCCGTTCATGCGCCTGCTTCACGCGCCCGGCTGGGCGTGTGAAGTGATCATCAGACAGGCGGGTAAACAGGCGGGAGCAGTGAACCGGTCAACCTATAGGACGATTGCCCGGGTAATTTCCAGCGCTTGTTTCACCAAAGCAGCGGCGGCTGGATGCGGTGAAGGGAATGCGCTACCTAAGGGCTTGCGCGCTGGCGGCTCGACGAGCCGCTGCGAGCCGTCACGTGTCGATCGTAAAAAAATGAGGATGATCATGCTGCGCGACCAGTTCACCGAAACCATGAAACTGTCCATGAAGGCGAAGGACCAGCTCACGCTGTCCACCGTGCGCATGATCCTCGCCAAACTGAAGGACAAGGACATCGAAGCGCGCGGGCAGGGCGTCACCACCGGCATTGCCGAGGGCGATATCCTCGGCATGTTGCAGGGCATGGTGAAGCAACGCCAGGAATCCGTGGTGATGTATGAGCAAGGCGGCAGGGCCGAGCTGGCCGAGAAAGAGCGTGCGGAAATCGCGGTGATCGAACGCTTCCTGCCCAAAGCCCTGTCCGAGGGGGAGACGCTGGACGCCATCAAGGCGATCATTGCCGAGACCGGGGCCGCGTCGATCAAGGATATGGGCAAGGTGATGGCCGAACTGCGCGCCCGCTACGCCGGCCAGATGGATTTCGGCAAGGCCAGCGGTCTTATCAAGCAGCAGCTTTCGGCGTAATACCGGCCCCTTGGCGCGGTCTTGGCTATTTTGCTATAACCGTGCCCGCCCCAGCCCCCATAGACCCAGTCCCCATAGATCGGTAACCGATGGCTTTCCCGCCGCAATTTCTAGAGGAACTGCGTGTTCGTCTGGCGCTGTCCGCTGTGGTCGGCAAGCGCATGCGGTTGATTCGTGCGGGGCGGGAATACAAGGCCCCGTGCCCGTTTCACAATGAAAAAACCCCATCCTTCTACGTCAATGACCAGAAGGGATTTTTCCATTGCTTCGGGTGTGGAGCCCATGGCGACATCGTTGGATTCGTCATGCGGCACGACAATCTTGGATTCCCCGAGGCGGTGGAGTCCCTGGCCTCCGAGGCCGGTTTGCCGGTGCCGAGGCCGACCGAGGAGGATAAGCAGCGCTATGAACGCCGCAAGACGCTGCACGATCTGGTTGAACAGGCGTGCCGCTGGTTCGAACAGCAACTCATGACGCCGACGGGGCGGGGCGGGCTCGATTATTTTCGCCGGCGTGGCTTGGATGATGAGACCATGGCGCGCTTCCGCCTGGGCTTCGCCCCGGCTGACGGCGGGGCGCTGCGGCAGGTGCTGCTCAAGCAGGGCTTTTCGGATGAGGACATGGTGACGGCGGGGCTGCTCAAGCGGCCTGACGATGGCCGGGCCCCCTACAGCTTCTTCCGCAACCGCGTCATCTTCCCGGTAACCGACCGGCGCGGGCAGGTGGTCGCCTTCGGCGCGCGTTTGCTGGAAGGCGAGGGGCCCAAATACGTCAACACCGCCGACACGCCGCTTTTTCACAAGGGCACGCTGCTCTACGGCCTGTCACGGGCGCGCCAAGCCACGGCGGATGGCCAGCCGGTGATCGTCGCCGAGGGCTATATGGACGTCATCGCGCTGGTGCGCGCCGGTTTCGAGGGGGCGGTGGCGCCGCTGGGCACGGCGCTTACCGAGACGCAGATCCAAGAACTGTGGAAGCTCATTCCCAGGGATGAAAAAGAGCCGTATCTGTGTTTTGACGGCGACAACGCCGGTCGGCGCGCCGCGTGGCGGGCGGTGGACCGCATCCTTCCCCATCTGACCCCCGGCCATTCGGCGCGCGTGGTTTTTCTGCCGGAAGGCGAGGACCCCGACAGCCTGATTCGGGGACAAGGGGCGCGGGCCATGCGCGCCGTGCTCGAAGCGGCGATCCCGCTGGCCGAAGCGGTCTGGCGCATCGAAACCGAAGGCAAGCGCACCGACAGCCCGGAGTCCAAGGCCGCTGTCAAGGCGGCGCTGGAAGCGCGCTGCGATCAGATCGCCGACCGCACCGTGCAGGCGTTCTATCGCTCCGACATGCGCCGGCGGCTGGATGAGGCGTTTGCCTGGACCAGGGCGGTCGGACCGGCCAAACTTCCCTGGAGACCGGGGGGGCGGGGAACATCATGGGGAGGTGTTGCTAAACCGCAACGCCACCAGGTCGGCGAGCCGGGGTTGCGGACATCTCCCCCGCCCGGTTACAAGCGGGGACGACCGGGTCGTTTGGTCCAGGGGCATTTGCGGGAAAAGGTTTTACTGGCGACGCTGATCAACCATCCCCTCCTGTTTGATGAGGTTGGCGAGTCCCTGGGGATGCTGCCTTTTTCGCCGGGGCCGCTGGAACAGTTGCGGCAAGCGGTTATTCATGCTTTCTCCTCTGGCCTCGATCGCGACTCGGGGCTTGACGCAGCCGTTATAGAAAGCCATTTGTCTTCTGCCGGCTTTGATACCATTTTGACGTCATTGCTTAGCGAGTCGACCTATGACCATGGGCGGTTCGCCCGGCCGGAAGCCTCCCTCGAGGAGGCGCGGCGGGGCTGGTGGCCGACCTGGGGGCATCTGCACCACAGGCAGGTCGCCGCCGAACTGGAGGAAGCGAAAGGGGCTTTAGCCCGCGATTATAGTGATGAAACGCTTGCGCGGGTGTTGGCTCTCCAGCAGGAGGTCATAAAGGTCGGAACGGGAATGAATGATACGGACCTCGATGACAATGCGTCTTAGCCGCTGTCGTGGCGGTGGGGGCGATGCCGGGGTTGGTGTAGAGCAGGAAAAAATCCGGTTGGCGGAACGGATGACGCGGTGTTAAAGGCCGCGCCTTCGGCACGTCATTTTTCTTTATCTGGGGTAGTGCGGGGGCAGCAGTCGCATGGCCACGAAAGCAGCGAACAGCGTTGAAGTGTCCGAAAACCGGGAAGAGACCGGCGACGGTCCTCTGATGGACGGCATGGGGTTGGCCGTCAAAAAAATGATCGCGCGCGGCAAAGAGCGCGGCTACGTCACCTATGACGAGCTGAACTCCGCGTTGCCGCCGGATTCGTCGTCCTCGGAGCAAATCGAGGACACGATGGCGATGCTGTCCGAGATGGGCATCAACATCGTCGAATCCGAAGAGCAGGACGACACGGCCAACACCGAGGCTGCGGCGGACGGTGAAGGCCGTTCGTCCGGCAATCTGGACGATGACGACATCGGTCGGACCGATGATCCCGTGCGCATGTATTTGCGTGAGATGGGCTCGGTCGAGTTGTTGAGCCGCGAGGGCGAGATCGCCATCGCCAAGCGCATCGAGGCGGGCCGCGAGATGATGATCGGGGCGATTTGCGAATCGCCGCTGACCATCCGCGCCATCCTTGAATGGCACGACGCCCTGGTGGAAGGGAAGATGTTGCTGCGCGATATCATCGATCTGGACGCCACCTATGGTGGTGGACCGGATGGTGAGTTGCCGGACGGCATTCCCCCCGAGGCGGTCGATATGCCGGAGGGTGGCGTCGAGCCGCCGGTGGGTGGTGAAGAGCGCGAACCGAACATCGAGGGTGATGGCGAGGGCGACGAGGACAGCAACATGTCCTTGTCGGCTATGGAAACCGCGCTGAAACCGCAGGTCCTGGAGACCTTCGAGAGCATCAAGGCGACCTACGACAAGCTGCACAAGCTGCATGAGACGCGCCTCAACGCCATGCAGCGTGGTGAGGATGTCACCAAACAGTCGGACAAGAAGTACGACAAGCTCAAGGCCGAGATGGTCGAGCTGATGGACAAGGTTCGGTTGAACAACCCGCGCATCGAGCTGCTGGTTGAACAACTCTATGCCTTGAACCGCAAGCTCACGGGCTTTGAAGGCCGCTTGCTGCGCATGGCGACGGAATGCCGGGTCAAGCGCGAGGACTTCCTGAACCATTATTTTGGTCATGAACTGGACCCGAATTGGCTGGATCGTATTCGTACGCTGAACGCCAAGACCTGGGGCAAATACGTCGAGAAATACGAGAGCGAGATTATTCGGACACGCGAGGCGGTTGGCAATATTGCTGATGAAGCACGCCTGCCGATCAGCGAGTTTCGTCGTATCGTCTCCACCGTCCAGAAAGGTGAGAAGGAAGCGAGCCGGGCGAAGAAGGAGATGGTGGAGGCCAATTTGCGCCTCGTCATCTCGATCGCCAAGAAGTACACGAATCGTGGCTTGCAGTTCCTCGACCTGATTCAGGAAGGCAACATCGGCCTGATGAAGGCGGTGGACAAGTTTGAATACCGGCGTGGCTACAAGTTCTCGACCTACGCCACCTGGTGGATTCGTCAGGCCATCACCCGTTCGATCGCCGATCAGGCGCGCACCATCCGCATCCCGGTGCACATGATCGAGACGATCAACAAGCTGGTGCGCACCAGCCGCCAGATGCTGCATGAGATTGGCCGTGAACCGACCCCGGAGGAACTGGCGGAACGGCTGATGATGCCGCTGGAAAAGGTTCGCAAGGTGCTGAAGATCGCCAAGGAGCCGATCTCCCTGGAGACGCCGATTGGCGACGAGGAAGATTCGCATCTCGGTGACTTCATCGAGGACAAGAACGCGGTGCTGCCGCTCGACGCCGCCATCCAGGCGAATCTGCGCGAGACGACGACCCGTGTCCTTTCCTCGCTGACCCCGCGCGAGGAGCGGGTTCTGCGCATGCGCTTTGGCATCGGCATGAACACCGACCACACGCTGGAAGAGGTCGGTCAGCAGTTTAATGTCACCCGCGAGCGTATTCGCCAGATCGAAGCAAAGGCGTTGCGCAAGCTGAAGCACCCCAGCCGGTCGCGTAAGTTGCGCAGCTTTCTGGATACCTGAGACTTATTATACGATCGAGCGGAAATCCTGACTCAATCAGGATTTCCGCTCGATAGGATGAGGACTCATGTCGCCGCTGTCGCGGCTCTTCCTGGATCCCCATTTTCATGGGGATGACGATGGGGAAGGTTGATCCATCCAATACCGTCATCCCCGCGAATGCTCTCAGCGGGTCCTATGGACCCGCCTGCCGCCAGCGCTGGCGTTATTACGCCAGCGCGAAAGGCGGGGACCCAGCAACAGTTGTTGTGGCCTCACAAGAAAAGCAATCTGGTTTAAGCGTGCCCGGCCTGGCCGGAAAGCATGGAGACGCTGACGCCCAGCTTGCCGAAGGAGCGCTCCCATTTGGCTTCGAGGTCCGGGTCGAACAGGAGATCCTCATCGCAGGGCACGTTGAGCCAGCCATTGGCCTGGATCTCCGCGTCGAGCTGTCCCGGTCCCCAGCCGGCATACCCCAGCAACAGGAATGACCGCTTCGGCCCGCGCTTTTCGGCGATGGCGCGCAGGATATCGATGGTCGCGGTCAGCGCCACCTCATCATCGACGACCAGGGTGCCATCGCGCACGTAATCGGTGGAATGCAGCACGAAACCGCGTGCGGATTCCACAGGCCCCCCATAATGCACGGGTGAATTCGGCGAGAGGCTGGTATTTTCAAGGCCGAGCTGATCCAGCAACTCGTCGAAAGTAAGCGTCCCGAACAGCTTATTGATGACGAGCCCCATGGCGCCGTCCTCATTGTGGGCGCACATATAGATCACGGCGCGCTGGAACCGTGGGTCCGCCATGCTGGGCATGGCGATCAGCAATTGGCCAGTGAAGTACTCGGAAGGCATGGTCGAGTACGGCATGAGTGACTATCCTTCGCATCCGAGGCTGAAAAGCCTCAGGTTTTTTTCTGGATCGTGCGGTTTGCCCGAGCTTAAGTGTGACAGGACAAGGCGTGGCCGTCATCCATTTTGGCTGGGGCCGAGGGCTGAGGGCGAGGGCTGGAACTGATATGAGAACAGTGCGCGTGATGAAAAGATATGCCGTCCTTTCCGTTCTTCTAACCCTTGTTCTTTCAAGCAGTGTTTTCGCTGCGGCAGGGCCGTGGAGCAAGCCTGCAACGGGACCCGGCCCGTTGCAGGCGCGCCTGGTCGCCGCTGTGGAGGGAGTGGGCGAGGGGGACGCCGCGCCGCTGGCGCTGGAGATCCGCTTGCAGCCCGGCTGGAAAACCTATTGGCGCTCACCGGGGGATGCGGGTTTGCCGCCGGAGATCACCTGGACCGGCTCCACAAACCTCAAGGAGGCGCGTTTCGCCTATCCGGCTCCGCGCCGCATGACGACGCTGGGGATCGAAACGGTGGGTTACGAAGGGGATGTGACCTTCCCCGTGCGCGCCGTTCCCATAGAGGCGGGCAAGCCGTTGGACCTCAAGGCCGGCGTTGACATGCTGGTCTGTTCCCAGATCTGCGTTCCGCAGCATGTGGATGTGGGGTTGTCGCTGCCGGCTGGTCCGGCGCTGGCCGGGGCCGAGGCCAACATCGTCTCGCGCGCGGAAAACACGGCGCCGGGTGATGGTCGCGCCGCCGGGCTGGAGATCCGCGCCATCCGCACGCAAGGCGCGGCGCTGGAGGTTGAGGCGACGGCGCGTGAACCCTTCGATACCCCTGATGTCTTCGTCGAACTGGAACCACCCCTTGTTCTGACCGCCCCCACGGTGCGCCTGTCGGATGGTGGACACACCGCCGTGCTGCGCTTCCACGTCCCCGTCCCCGATGCGCCCGAGGCGGCGGACCTCGTCGGGCGGCAAGCGACGCTTACCCTGGTGGATGGGGCGCGCTCTCTGGAAACCCGCAGCACTGTTGTTTCCGCCCCGGTGGGGGGGAGCGTCATCCCTGTGGAACCATCCCTGCTCCCTATGCTGGGCGTGGCGCTGCTGGGTGGCCTGATCCTCAATCTGATGCCCTGCGTGTTGCCGGTGTTGTCCTTGAAGCTGTTGCACGCCGTGCAGCACAGCGGCGCGCCGCCACGCGCGGTGCGCGCCGGTTTCCTGGCCTCCGCCGCCGGCATCATCGTGTCATTCTTGCTGCTGGCCGGGATCATGGTGATTCTGAAGGCGGCCGGCGGCGCGGTGGGCTGGGGCATCCAGTTCCAGCAACCGCTGTTCCTGGTCTTTATGGTGGTGTTGGTTACGCTGTTCGCCGCCAATCTCTGGGGGCTGTTCGAGATCCCCTTGCCGCGCGCGCTGGCCGACACCCTCGCGGGCCCCCAAGAAGGGCATAGCCTTGCCGGCCCGTTCGCCTCCGGCGTTGTCGCCACGCTGCTGGCTACACCCTGCTCAGCGCCGTTCCTTGGCACTGCGGTCGGGTTCGCGCTCGCCAGGGGGCCGCTGGAAATCGTCTTGATCTTTGCCGTGTTGGGAATCGGCTTGGCTTTGCCCTATCTGGCCGTGGCCGCTTTTCCGCGCGTCGCCCGCTTTCTGCCACGACCGGGGCGCTGGATGCTCGGCCTGCGCCGCGTTCTTGCCGTGGCGTTGGCGCTTACCGGCGCGTGGCTGCTCACCATCATGGCGGTGCAGGTTGGTGGCATGGCCGCCGGGTTGGTCGCGGTGCTGATGGCGGGGTTGGTGCTGGTGCTCTTTGTCTGGCCGGTGCGTTGGATCGGCGGCGCGTTGGCCGGCGTGCTGGTGCTGGTCGCCTTCGCCTTGCCGGTGTGGTTCGGCCAGCGCGCCGACGCCGCCCCGACGGAGGCCGCGCGCTGGGCGGCCTTCGACGAGGTGGCGATTCGCGAACATGTGGCCGCTGGGCGCACGGTGTTCGTCGATGTCACCGCTGATTGGTGCATCACCTGCCAAGCCAACAAAAAGCTGGTTATCAACCGGGGTGAGGTGGCTGCGCGCTTGCAGGAGGACAGCATCGTTTCCATGCGCGCCGACTGGACGCGGCCCGACGCGCGCATCACCGCCTATCTTGCGGCGCATGGGCGCTATGGCATCCCGTTCAACATTGTTTATGGACCGGGCGCCCCGGATGGCGTGCCCTTGCCCGAATTGTTGAGCGAAGATTCGGTGATCAAGGCATTGGATAGGGCTTCGGTCAGGCCCTGAAACTTTTGTCTGGCTTGCCGTGTCTATAGTCCCTGAGGCAAAACGCAGCGAATCAACGAGGAGAGAGACGATGCCCATCAATGTCGGCGACCGTATTCCGTCCGTTACCCTCAAGCACCTGACTGACGCCGGTATGCAGGATGTCACCACGGAGCAGATCTTCAAGGGGGGGAAGGTGGTGCTGTTCTCGGTGCCCGGAGCGTTCACCCCCACCTGCTCGGTCAAGCATCTGCCGGGCTTCGTTCAACAGGCCGAGGCGCTGAAGGCCAAGGGCGTGAAAGAAATCGTCTGCCTGGCGGTCAATGACCCCTTCGTCATGCGCGCCTGGGGCGAGAAAAACGGCGCGGAGGGGAAAGTCTTCATGCTGCCGGACGGCAACGCCATCCTTACCGAGGCGCTGGGGCTGACCATGGATGGCTCGGCTTTTGGTTTGGGCAAGCGCGGCCAGCGTTTCGCGATGATCGTCGAGGACGGCGCCGTGACCGATATCGCCGTCGAACAGCCCGGTCAGTTCGAGGTGTCGAGCGCCGAGGCGGTGCTGGCGAAGCTCTGATCAACCGCCGTTTAGGGAGTGTTCAGCAGCCGCGCCTCGGCCAGACCCCGACGGGCCAGTTCATCGGCGCGTTCGTTTTCGGGATGGCCGGCGTGGCCGCGAACCCAGTGGAACTCGATGGTGTGACGCTGCGTCGCCGCCTCCAGGCGTTGCCAGAGGTCGATGTTCTTCACCGGCTTTTTGTCCGCGGTCACCCAGCCACGCGCCTTCCAGCCCTTGATCCACTGGGTAATTCCATTTTTCACATACACGCTGTCGGTGTAGAGCTGCACCGCCATCGGTCGCTTCAATGTTTCCAGCGCCTGGATCGCCGCCATCAACTCCATGCGGTTGTTGGTGGTGTCGGGCTCACCACCGCACAGTTCTTTCTCCACCCCGTTATAACGCAAAAGGGCGCCCCAGCCCCCAGGGCCGGGATTGCCGCTGCACGCGCCGTCGGTAAAGACAACGACGGGCTTTAGGGTGTCTTCGCTCAACGCCGAAATCCTTAACGTTTAAACCTGATGCTTAGGCTTGGGCCTCAGACCTGATACGTGCCGCCATCATCCAGCGCATAATCGCCCAGCCCGCGCACGGTCTGATGAAAACGCAGCTTGCGCAGATATTCCAGCGGGTCCTTGGGCTTCACGAAAGCGCCCGGTGGGTGGTTCAGCCAGTCGTACAGGCGTGTCAGCAAAAAGCGCACCGCGCTGCCACGGCACAGCCACGGAAGCGCGCGCAGTTCATCGGAGGATAGCGGGCGCACGCGTTGGTAGTGCGTCAGCATCATGCGCGCCTTGGTGGCGTTGAAGGCGCCGTCCGCCTCGAAGCACCAGGCGTTCATGCAGATCGCAATGTCGTAGGCCAGGATGTCGTTGCAGGCGAAGTAGAAGTCGATCAGGCCCGACAGCCGGTCGCCGGTGAAGAACACATTGTCCGGGAACAAATCGGCGTGGATGACGCCGCTGGGCAGATTCTTCGGCCACTGCCTCGATAGCGCATCCAATTCGCGCACCAGCACATCCCGCAGGCCGTTATGCACGGTGTCGGTGCGGTCGGCGCAGCGGTTGTACAGATCCTGCCAGCCGTTCAGGGACAAGGCGTTGGGCCGCGTCATCGAGAAGCCGGCGCTGGCCAGATGCAGCCGCCCCAGCGCCGCGCCGAGCTGGGCGCAATGCTGGGGCTGGATGCGGCGCGGCCACATGCCCTTCAAAAAGGTGACGATCACCGCCGGTCGCCCGCTCAGCTCACGCAACGCCTGACCGTCGCGCGCTTGCACGGGAAGCGGACACTCCACCCCTTGCGCGGACAAATGCTCCATCAAGCCGAGGAAAAAGGGCAAATCCTCGCGCTTGGTGCGCTTTTCGTACAGCGTCAGGATGTAGGGGCCGGTATCGGTGACCAGAAGGAAATTGGAATTTTCCACCCCCTCGGCGATACCCTTGCACGACAGCAACGCGCCCAGTTCATACTGGGCGACGAAAGCGCTGAGTTCCTCGTCGGAGACTTCGGTATAGACGGCCATGGCAGCAGCCGCTTACCGGGATTCACCGTTGGGGTCAATGGTGTTGCCGCGCGCCTGGGCCGGGGCGATGGGATCGTCGGTCAGCGCTTTGGGAAGTTTGAAGACGACGTCCTCAATGGCGGTGCGCACCTGCTCGACCGTAACGGTGAAGCGCTGCTTGGCCGCTTCGATGACCTCTTCGACCAGTACCTCGGGCGCTGAAGCGCCGGCGGTGATGCCGAGTGTGCGGATACCGGCAAGATTCTCCCAATCGATGTCCGACGCGCGCTGGACAAGCTGCGCCTGCGTGCAGCCCATCTTTTTGGCGACCTCCACCAGACGCTTGGAGTTGGACGAATTGGGCGCGCCCAGCACCAGCAGGGCGTCCACCGCCGGCGCGATGGCTTTCACCGCTTGCTGGCGGTTGGTGGTGGCGTAGCAGATGTCTTCCTTGCGCGGGCTGGCGATGGTGGGGAAACGGGCTTGCAGGGCGGCGAGGATGCCGGCGGTCTCGTCCACCGACAAGGTGGTCTGGGTGGCGAAGGCGAGGTTGCCGGGGTCCCTCACCGTGATGCCCGCCACATCCTCCACTGTTTCCACCAGCACCACCGCGCCTTCGGGAAGCTGGCCCATCGTGCCGATTACCTCCGGGTGGCCGGCATGGCCGATCAGGATCACCTGTCGACCCTCGGCGTGATGGCGCTCGGCCTCGCGGTGCACCTTGCTGACCAGGGGGCAGGTGGCGTCCAGGTAGAACAGGCCGCGCCGCTCGGCCTCGGCGGGCACCGCCTTCGGCACGCCATGCGCTGAAAAGATAACCGGCACGCCGTCCGGCGCCTCGGTCAACTCATCGACGAAGACCGCGCCCTTGGCCTCCAGGCTTTCCACCACGAAGCGGTTGTGGACGATCTCATGCCGGACGTACACGGGCGCGCCGAAACGCTCCAGCGCGGCTTCAACGATCTGGATCGCCCGATCGACGCCGGCGCAAAAGCCGCGTGGGGCGGCAAGCATGATGGTGAGGGGGGGAAGCGAAGGGATCAACATCTTTCCTCAGGCGCGTGCCTTGTGCGGGTGTGACGGCTTGTCTACAGTGCGGCACGAAACGAATTTCAACCAAACGAGCAGGCCAGCCGCATGGACCGCCGTCGCGACCGTAATATAGATACCCCCGCCCGGAAAAGCCTGATGATGCTGGCGCTCTTCGCGCTGGCCGGCTGTTCGGGTGGACCAAAGCCGGGGGAGGTGGCGCTCGCCTGCCCCAAGGTAGGCATCGTGCGCGAGTTGCAGGAGATCACGCAGTTCCGGCCCGGCGGCCATCAGGATCTGAGCGACATGAGCACGCGGGCGGCCTTGGCCGAATACAGCGGCAATTGCGACTATGATCGCGATGGCGTGACAATGTCTCTCAATCTTTTTGTCGTTGCCGAGCGTGGACCGGCCTTGCAGGGTGATACGGCGACCTACCGCTATTTTGTGGCGGTCGCCCGCCCCGGCGAAGAGATCCCGGCGACCAAGACCGAGTTCGACACTACCGTGACCTTTCCCAAGGGACAGAACCGCGTCCTCTATAAGGAGGAGCTGGCGCCGAAGATCCCGCTGCCCAAGGATGCCAACGCTAAGGATTGGCAAGTGATGGTCGGTTTCCAGCTCACACCGGAGCAGCTTGACTTCAACATGAAGGCGATAAAGCAAGCCAAAAAGTAGCGTGCTAAAAGCCATCCGAGGGAAGGGCGCAGCAGAAAAAAGCATACATTGACAATCGGATGGGACTGGTTAGCTTAAGAACGATACGCCGATGACCCCTCGCGGGAGAGACCGCCGCAGCGCGCCTTCTTGAATGAGGGGGCGCTGGCCGGGTGGCGCCGAAGGAGCAACCGCCCCGGAAACTCTCAGGCAAAAAGGACCGCAGGGGAAGGCACTCTGGAAAGCGGATTTCATTCCTTTGGAATGGGTCCCACCGAAGGAGTAAGCCGGTTCCACGACTGGTGAATCTCTCAGGTCTACGACAGATGGGGCTAATGCCCGCGCGTTCTCGCGCGGCTTGGCAACCAGTGTCGGAGGACCGGCGTGACCGATTCACCAGAAAACAAGCCGGAAACGGGGTCAGAAGTAAGTGACCCGGACCTGAAGACGACGCCGCTCCATGCCCTGCACGTGGAGCTGCAGGCGCGTCTTGTGCCCTTCGCGGGCTATGCGATGCCCGTCCACTATCCCGCTGGTATTTTAAAAGAACATCTGCACACCCGCGCCAAGGCCGGGCTGTTCGATGTGTCGCATATGGGACAGCTGCGCCTGACCGGCGATGATCCGGCATCGGCGCTTGAGTCGCTGGTTCCCGGCGATATCAAGGGCTTGGGGCGTGGGCGGATGCGCTACACCCTGTTCACCAACGAAGCCGGCGGCATCCTCGATGATTTGATGGTGACCAAGGTCGCCAATGAGGGGGCTGGCGATCATCTGTTCCTGGTGGTCAACGCCGCCCGCAAGGAGCACGACATCGCGCACCTGCGTGATGGCCTGAAGGGTAGGGCGGAGGTGGAGCCGCTGCCGGACGCCGCGTTGATGGCGTTGCAGGGACCGATGGCCGCCGCCGTCATGGCGCGCTTCGTGCCGGGCGCCGCGACCATGAAATTCATGACGCTGCTGGCCGCCTCCTTCAACGGCGCTCCCGTGCTGATCACCCGCTCCGGCTACACGGGTGAGGACGGGTTCGAGATCTCCTGCGACAAGAGCGATGCTGAGATGATCGCCCGCGCGCTGCTGGCCGACCCCGATGTGGAGGCCATTGGGTTGGGGGCCCGCGATTCGCTGCGGCTGGAGGCTGGGCTGTGCCTTTACGGCCACGATATCGACGAGACGACGACCCCGGTCGAGGCGGCGCTGGAATGGGCGTTGTCCAAGCGGCGGCGCGAGGAGGGCGGCTTTCCCGGCGCTGAAATCATCCTGTCTCAGCTTCAGCACGGTGCGTCGCGCCGCCGCGTTGGAATCCGCCCCGATGGACGCGCCCCGGCGCGTGAGCATACGGAAATCGCCGGTGAAGCCGGCGACCGGCTTGGAGTGATCACCAGCGGCGGTTTCGGGCCGACCGTCAACGCACCCATCGCCATGGGCTATGTGCCCACCGCGCAGGCCACAGCGGGGACACCGCTGGCGCTGATGGTCCGCAACCGGTTGTTGCCGGCCAAGGTCGCCGCGCTGCCGTTCGCGCCGCAACGCTATTACCGGGGTTGATCCCCACCAATCCTTTCACCCATTCGCCTTCCCATCTCGCCTAAGGACACAGCACATGACCGCTATCATCAAATACACCAAGGATCACGAGTGGGTCCGCGTTGAGGGCGACACCGCCACAATTGGCATTTCCGACTACGCGCAGAGCCAGTTGGGCGACGTTGTGTTCGTCGAATTGCCAGAGGTCGGGCGCGCGCTTGAGCAAGGCAAAGAGGCGGCGGTCGTCGAATCCGTCAAAGCCGCCAGTGAAGTGTTCGCCCCCGTGTCCGGCACGGTGGTGGAGGTGAACGCCGCGCTGGAGGCCGATCCGGCCACGGTCAACACCGGGGCGCAGAGCGATGGCTGGTTCTTCAAGCTCCGCTTGTCCAAGCCGGGTGAACTGGACGCGCTGATGGATCAGGCCGCCTACGAGGACTTTGTGGAAGGGCTGCACTGATGCGTTATTTACCCCTCACCGAGGCCGACCGTCAGGCGATGCTCGCCACCATCGGCGCGCCTTCGGTGGACGCGCTCTTCCAGGATGTGCCGCAGGCGGCGCGCCGTTCCGGTCCCATCGAGGGGTTGCCAGGCTTCGCCGGTGAGCTTGAGGTTGAGCGTCAGCTCGGCGCGATGGCGGGCAAGAATCTTGCGATCGGCAGCGTGCCGAGCTTCCTGGGGTGTGGCGCTTACAAGCACCATGTGCCGGCCACCGTCGATTATATGATCCAGCGCGGTGAATTCCTGACCGCCTACACCCCCTATCAGCCGGAAATCAGCCAGGGCACGCTTCAGGTGCTGTTCGAGTTTCAGACTCAGGTGGCGCTGCTGACCGGCATGGAGGTCGCCAACGCCTCCATGTATGACGGGGCCACCGCCTGCGCTGAGGCGGTGATGATGGCGAACCGGCTGACCCGGCGAAAGAAGGCGATCCTGGCCGGGGGCCTGCACCCGCACTACCGCGACACCACCGTCACCGATGCCCGCTTCATTGGTTTCGACGTAGTGGCGATGCCGGCGGCGCCGGGCGGGGATGACGATCCGGGGGCGCTGGTCGATGCCGAGACCTCCTGCGTCGTCGTGCAGAACCCTGACGTGTTCGGTCGGGTGCGCGACTACACGGATCTCGCCCGGACTTGTCAGGCCAAGGGGGCGCTGCTGATCGTCGTGGTGACGGAGGTGGTGTCGCTTGGCCTGCTGACGCCGCCGGGTGAGATGGGGGCCGACATCGTCGTCGCCGAGGGGCAGTCGCTGGGCAACGCGCTGAATTTCGGCGGGCCTTATGTCGGTCTGTTCGCGGTGAAGGAAAAATATGTCCGGCAGATGCCCGGTCGCCTGTGCGGCCAGACAGAGGATGCCGACGGGCGGCGCGGCTTTGTGCTGACGCTGTCAACCCGGGAACAACACATCCGCCGTGAGAAGGCCACCTCCAACATCTGCACCAACGCGGGGTTGTGCGCGCTTGCCTTCTCCATCCATCTCAGCTTGCTGGGTGAGGAGGGTTTCACCGGATTGGCGCGGGTCAACCACGCCAAGGCGGTGCAGCTTGCCGACCGGCTGTCCGGCGTGCCGGGCGTTAAGCTGGTCACCGAGAGCTTCTTCAACGAATTCACCGTGACGCTGCCGCGTGACGCCGCCGAAGTGGTGGAGGAACTGGCCAAGCGGCGCATTCTCGCCGGCGTGCCGGCCTCGCGCCTGTTCGGTGGCTTGCCGGATCATTTGATCCTCGCCGCGACCGAGATGACCACTGAATCCGATATGGAGGCGCTGACCAAGGCGCTTCGCGAGGTGCTGTGATGACGATGAACACGCAAGGGCGTCCCTCCACCCCGGTGAATGCCGGCGCCGCAATCCAGCAGACCGTCACCGGCAACCGTGGCCTGCACATCGAAGAAGCGCTGATTTTCGAGCAGGACAACCCTGGTCGCTGCGGCGTCGATCTGCCGGCGGTTCCGTCCACGCCGCTGCGTCTGGGAAACGTCAAGCCGCGTGGGCGCGTCGGCCTGCCGGGCCTGTCCGAACCGGAGGTGGTGCGCCACTACACGCGCCTGTCGCAGAAGAACTATTCCATCGACACCGGGCTGTACCCGCTCGGCTCCTGCACCATGAAGCACAACCCGCGCCTTAACGAAAAGATGGCGCGGTTGCCGGGCTTTGCCGACGCGCATCCCCTTCAGCCGGAAAGCACCGTCCAGGGCGCTCTGGAACTGATGGACAGGCTGGCGCATTGGCTGAAGACGCTGACCGGCATGCCGGCGGTGACGCTGGTTCCCGCCGCCGGGGCGCATGGGGAGATGGCCGGCATGATGGCGATCCGTGCGGCGCTCGACCATCGCGGCGAGACCGGACGGACCCGTGTCCTGGTGCCGGAGAGCGCCCATGGCACCAACCCCGCGACCGCCGCCGCGCTGGGTTTTTCCGTCGATCCGATCCCCGCCGGGCCGGATGGGCGGGTGGATCTGGCGGCGATGACCGCCAAGCTGGGGCCGGACGTGGCCGGTATCATGCTGACCAACCCCAACACCTGCGGGTTGTTTGAACGCGACATCCGGGCGATCGCCGACGCCATTCATGGCGCGGGGGGGTATTTCTACTGCGATGGCGCCAATTTCAACGCCATCGTCGGTCGGGTGAAGCCCGCCGACCTTGGCATCGACGCCATGCACATCAATTTGCACAAGACCTTCTCCACACCGCATGGCGGTGGCGGGCCGGGCTCGGGGCCGGTGGTCTTCTCGACGGCGTTGGCGCCGTTCGCGCCGGTTCCCGCGGTGGTGTGTGAATCAGGCGTCTTCCGGCTCGTTGAGAACCGGGAGCAGAGCACGGCGTTCGGTCGTATGAAGGCGTTCCATGGCCAGATGGGCATGTTCGTGCGAGCGTTGTCCTACATGCTGTCGCATGGCTCGAACGGGCTGCAGCAGGCATCGGAAGATGCCGTGCTCAACGCCAACTATGTCCGCGCCGGCCTGCGCGATCTGATGAGCCAGCCCTCCGGCGACCGCACCTGCATGCATGAGGTGCTGTTCGACGACACCTTCCTGGAAGGAACTGGCGTCTCGACGCTCGATTTCGCCAAGGCGATGATCGACGAGGGCTATCACCCGATGACGATGTATTTCCCGCTCGTCGTGCATGGGGCGATGCTGATCGAGCCGACGGAATCGGAATCGAAGGCCTCGCTCGACCTCTTCATCGCGACGCTGCGCGACCTCGCCATCTCGGCGAAGGGCAACGACAAGGAGCGCTTCACGGCGGCTCCGCATCACGCCCCGATCCGGCGCCTCGACGAGACCCGCGCCGCGCGCCAGCCGGT
>JAVBJZ010000003.1:0-24845 GCA_031546725.1 Azospirillum sp. | reverse complement strand
ATCAGGCCAGAGCCGAGCGCGCCGGAGTGCGGGTTATCGCTCCACGTGGATGGTGGTACGCCCGATGCGCCACTGTCCGGGGTGGGATTCGGGGCGGTATCCTGCCCAAAATGGGAGGGCTGGGAGTCTGCGCTCATGCGTCAGCACTCCTGTGTGGGGGATGGGGTGGGCAGGTGGGGCTTGCGGGGCTCCGGTCGGTGGGTTTCCAGCGGGGCGGAATGACCGCCTCCATGGCGCGGATAGTTCCGGCGGTGGGATTCCCACGAGCTTTCAGAACGTCTCGCGCCGTGCTCGGCGGAACGCCGGCGGCGGAGCCGTATTTTTCCGCACTCCAGCCTTTTTGCTCGGCATAGGAACGGATGCGATGCATGGCGATGTCGATCAGCATAAGACAGAACATACACACGGTATACCGTGTGCATCAAGCCCTAAATCGGGCCAATTACTCACGGTATGATTGCGTCGCGGTTTACCGTGGATTGGGCATAATACGCGCATGACCAAGAGCACCGACATACGAATGGCCCTTCAGCGGGTCATGGATTCTCACGACGACGTTAAAAACCCTACGCGATGGGCGAAGCGCGCCAACGTCCCGAGACAGACGGTTGCGGATGCGGCTAAGGGTGCCAACACCACCCTCGACACACTACAGCGCTTGGCTTCTGGAGCCGGAATGACGCTTGCCGAGATGTTGGAATACGGTGACCCAGATTGGAAAACCAGACGTCGCGCGCGACAACTTGTCCGAGATCTTAGCGATGAACGGCTTGCTGGCCTTGTTCAATTCCTGCAAGGCCGGCTGGAGATGCAGGGTCCTGCTCAAGCCACTGAGTAACGAGACCCCATCCTCGTTCACCGTACCTCTTGATTAATGCCGACAGTAGTAGTGCGGCCTGATCCTCAAGAAGAACCCTCTTTTCTGCACTAAACTCCACGCTCACCTCCCCTATATCTTTTTTGGAACCTTTAGTGAACATATCACGCGGTTATATGACCGTCATCACCAACGTGAGCTTGACAGCATTACGGCCTGGATGCCGATAACGAGAGACTCGCGGCTCTCCCAGCGCAGCCCATAGAGCGACACCTCGCCACAGCCATGGCGCGTCCTATCCCGCCGCATGAGAGTGAGCACCTCTACCGTATCCGTTGAGCTTCGGTGGAGGCATGACGGGCGTGCCGCCACCATCCCCCAGCAGCTTTGCCAGCTTGGCGAGGCCCTTCGCCGTCACTCGGACCTGCTCGACGGTCTTTTCGCTACCATCGGTGCGGGTGACGGTTGTCACCTTGTGTTCCAGATAGCCGGCTTGAATCTTGTCCTGGTAGGCGATGTCGCCAGCCTTGCCGAGCCGGCTGTAGATCCAACCCTGCTGGCGCAGAAAGCTGAACAGGTCCTTCGGGCGTACCTGAAGATCCTTGGCCGCGTCGGTGATGCACAGCGAGCCGTCTGATTTGGCGATGCGGTTAAAGGCGACGACGGTCGAGGCCTGCTGGGCAATCTGCGTCTTCTGCCGCTCGATCGTGTCGGCTTGATCGGCAGCGAGGCGGAGCGCTTCGGAAAGGGTCTGGGGGATCGCGAAGCCGACAGCACGGTTCTTCAGCGCCGATTCCATGGCGTCGAATTGGTCGATGTAGGCGATCTTGAAATCGAGCGCCTTCTGTCCGGTGAAGCCTATCGTCAGCAGAACGAAGCCCTTCCGGTCCATGTCATAGGTCTTGTAGGTCTGCCCGTTTTGCTCCTCCACATACGGGGTCTGCGCAAAATTGCGCACACCCAGTTCCGGCTTCTGCGCAATCAGGTTCTCGATAGCCCGCGTCACGTCGCGATGGTTCTTCTCAAAGAACATCGCCACGTCACGGCTGTTGGCGAACACGCGGCTATCGCGCTCAAAAACGATGGGCTGGTGTGCAGGAGGCAAAGCGGTGCTATGCTCGGAAATAGCCATTTCCGGGTTCTCCATCGGGTCGGTTGTGGTCAGGCCGAATCGGAAGGGTTGGATCTTCCGATTCGGTCGCTTGTGTTCTTTTTTGTCGCACATGTCCGCTTTAAGTGCAATAACAAAAAGCACAATTGCGTTTTTAGTGCCCAGTGTGCATATTGAGACAATGGACATCACGCCTGCTCAATGCCGCGCCGCTAGGGCGCTTCTGAACCTGACACAGGACGCCCTTGCTGAATCGAGTAGGGTTAGCAAGCGGACCATCACCCATTTTGAATCCGAGCAACGCAGCCCGGTTCCTGCTACCCTTTCCGCTATCCAGCGCGCTCTCGAAGCTGCCGGAGTCCACTTCACCGAACGTGGCGTTGAACGCGCCGAGTAGCCACAGAAGGGAGAGAGCCGATGCCGAAATCCGCTTTGTATGACCAAGACTTCTACGCCTGGGCCAACGAGCAGGCGGCGTTGCTGCGTTCTGGCAAGTTGTCGGTCGCCGACATCGAGAATATCGCCGAGGAGATCGAGAGCATGGGCAAGACCGAAAAGCGCGAATTGGTCAGTCGCTTGGCGGTTCTGCTGCTGCATCTCCTGAAATGGCAGTTCCAGCCAGGACGGCGCGGGACAAGTTGGGAGGCCACGATCACAGTGCAGCGCCGTGATTTGGATGACCACCTTACAGACAATCCTAGCCTCAAATCCAAGCTTCCCGAGGCGCTGTACCGGGCCTACGGAAATGCCGCGATTCTGGCGGCAGGCGAAACGGCGTTGCCTAAACATGTTTTTCCTGCGGACTGCCCGTGGTCGTTTCAACAGATCATGGATGCCGACTTCTGGCCGGAACATTCTTGACCTGCCCTGTCGCGGGATAGTCAACAGGCTCCCACACGGCATGAAGCCGTTCATGGCGTTTCTCCCATAGTTTTTTGATTCTGGCGTAGGCATGCCGCGCCTGTCAGGACCAAAGATCCGGGCACACGGCAGCCGCAGCTATGCCGTTCGGCTTAAATATGTCTTACAAATGTCATATGACTTATGGTGCCCCCTTGTGCATGATCGCTCTGCCACAGTGGCAGGCGGGCAGTTTTCTTGGCGCAAAGTGCACCTAATGCACCGAGAAAATCGGCACGAAAGGGCGCACGACGTGCACACAAAGGATCGGGAGCAACGATCCCTCCCCGCCTTTTAACGCGACGGGTACCCGAAATTGTGACGGGTAATGCCATCGTCCGCAATAGGTAATTTTATCCGCGAGAGATTATTCAATGCACACGTGTGCATAGTATTGAGCGCCAATATTCCGGTGCGGAACAAGTACTCCGCAGTGTAAAAGTGGACGGTGGATTCTGAGTTCTTGGGGTTTTTGACGGAAGCGCGGCGATACGGCATTACTGGGGCGCTCCATGCGGCATTGCCGCAGATGAGGCAATAGGAAAATGCGGCATTGCCGCATGTTTCTCGATAGCATCTGCGCTAGGCTTTGGTTTCAATCCACGCCCCCGCATGGGGAGCGACCGCTATAGATTCCTTATTCATCCCGGTAGCTGCCCAGAAATGCGAAAGGCGTCCCGGAGGACGCCCTTGCTGCCGCTTATTCCGGCCTACAGATCGGCGTCTATGTCCAAGCCCCATTGGTAGCCGAAAGGCGTAGCTTCTGGGAATGCCCGATAGAACCCGGCATCGAACTGTACCTTGTTCTTTGATGCCTCGGCTATGCCGACAGTCTGCCATAGATGCTGCCGGAAGGAAAAAATGCCCAACTCCTTGTCGAGCCACTGGTGCAGCTTGTACTTACGTCCACCATTTGCATAGACAACGGGGTTTTTCTCGTCAAGATATTCAAGTATTGCACCGTTGCTATTAGCAAGTGGGTGATAGATATATTTACGAATGAACTTACCGAAGAACTGAGGGTGTTTGTTTGTGTCGGGATTCAGTCGCTTCAAGCCGTACAGCCGATACAGTGCATCAAAAAATTTAGGAGGAAACTCCTTTTCCCATTGACGGCATTCATCGGCGATGAATTTTTGGAAAAGCTGTCGGTATTCATCCTTCCTGTCGCTGACGTAGCCTACTGCCTCGTCCACAAGCTTGTTAATGCCGAGCTTTGACGTTGCTCGAACGATTATCTCCGCCTGAACAGCAAGGAAGTACTGCGATGGGTGAAGCTTGTCGTTTATTCGTGCGGCAATAAGAGCCGTACACACATCTATCAGATCATCCGCGATGTACCCATCCGCCAAATCCCCCCTCAATGGCTTGAAATGTATGGGATTTTCGAGCCTTTCGAGCAGATCCAGCGGGAAAGCAAATCGGATACTCTTCCTTGAGAGAGTGCGCATGAAGGCGTTCCCACCTTCGGACTTGAGTCCAAGGACCCTAGCCATTGCTTTCTTGCTGATGACGCGGCGCCGGTCAGCCAGCCGATAAACGTCAACCTCAACGTCGCCGATCAACAGCTTGCCGTCGCTTTCCGCTGCGGGGAGCTGGTTTGGGGTCTACGATCCTGGCCCAGCGGGCTTGAGCGGCCCGCTTCACGATTTCTCTGCGCGCCGAAAACGCAAAGAGCACCCCCTAGGGGGTGCTCTCAACGCTTGCGATCATGAAACGGCCTCGGTTACATTTTGCCCTCACGAATGAGATTGCTTAAGCTAGAACCTTCACCTCATCGTAGGACGCAGCCGTAGCACGGATCCTATCTGCGTACGCATAAATGTCATCCAACCCCTCAATTCGGACTTTCTCTTCTTGCTTATTTGTATCGAATAAAGACAGGTATTTGACAGATTTTGAATTGAAGTGGAAGCGGATTAGAGGCTTACGGTTATTATTGTCTAAGAGGATAGCACAGTAGCTCTTGGCGTCGCGTATTATCACACGATCCGACTTCACTACACTACGGACGATGGCACGAACGATGTGGAAAGCTTCTATTTCTTCTTCAGTTGTGACTATCCCTTCGTCCTGCTCTGGCGAGCCCACAATAATCGCTGGAGGGGCTTCTGCCGTAGATGTTGGTGGGGATGGCATAACTCCGGTAGTGACCTCCAAGGCGGTGGTCAAGCGATCACTGACGCGATCCCTGATAGCGTCCTTGAATGCGACGGCTACCAATGGAGCAAAGTCAGCCTTAACTTTTTGAGTAATGTTCCCATCGAAGACGCGGCTAACTAAAATCTTAATCATTTCATCTGATGGATTGTCAAATTCTTTTAAGAGTTCAGCTTTGATTGCAGAACTGTACTTAAGGTTATTAGCAGTCGAGAGGATTGTTGGAATATCGAAGGCTTCGGCTGTGAATTTTTGCAGTTCGCTAGCATCACCAAGACGGTAGTCTAGAATATTGAATACAAAAAAAGGTCTCTGGTCCATTTTATTTGGTTCGTCAAGATCGGAATAAAATCTGTATTCGATCCCGTTTGTTAATATCGCAAAGCGCGCGTCTGTCACGCCAAAATATCGGTACAATTGTGACATATGAGCTTGAGCTAAATTGACTCCACAACCTTTACACTCAATTAAAATAGCAACCTTACCGCTAATTTGGATTGCGTAATCGACTTTTTCACCCTTCTTCATGCCGACGTCGGCAGTGAATTCAGGAATAACAACTTGAGGATCAAAGACATCATATCCGATAGCGCTTAAGAATGGCATAACAAATGCAGTTTTGCATGCCTCTTCTGTTAGAACGTTATCCCGCTGTTTCTCAATTCGTCCGGCTAAAATCTTTAGCTTGCCATCTAAATCCATTATTGCCTCCTCCCTTATGCGTACCGGCGCACGACTGCGCCACCAGAAGGCGAGTATGGAGTAATTCATTTTGCCTATCATCCACGGTATACCGTAATTCAATTCTTGACATACACACGGTATATCGTGCATTACTCCCTCACCCCACCCGAGGCTCCGGCCACCCGGACGGGGACGCGGTCCCATACGCCGCGACGTTTCCTCCCGAACTCACCGGGGCGCGGTCACACGCCGCCCCGGTCTTTCGACCCAACCGCAAGGAGTGATCATGAGCATCACCGTCACCTTTCCCTTCGCCATTGGCGACCGCGTGCGAATCAAAACGTCCGGCGAAGAGGGGGCTGTTCGCGGCCTGAGTTTCCACGCCAGCGGCACCCAGTCCGCCAACGTCCATTACTTGGCCGGCGACGGACGTGCAGTAGAGACCTGGTGGGAAACCGACTTGCTTGAAGTGGCCTAACTCCAGAAGCAACCGGGGCGCGGTCACACGCCGCCCCGGTCTTTCGGGGAGGTCAACAAGGGAGGATCAAGAGATGCAATTTATCAAGATCACTGCTCAGACCGGCACAACCGTGGTCGACCTTGGCGACCTTGGCGATGTGACGCCCACGCCTAAGGCAACACCGAAGCGAATCGTCCTCACAGAGGATGAGATGTGGGCTCTTCTCAGCCTGATGCGCATGACACCCGACGATTTCAGAGGCCTCGAAGAGGGAGCCGCTGTGCCCCTCGGGACGCTGGACGGTCTCGAGCGCCGCGTTCGGTTGGAGCTGGCCCCGTCGGCTGCGGTCGACTGACATGACCATGCAGGACATCCCCGAGTTCCTCGCCGGCACGCTCGCTCTCGGCGGCTTCTGGTTCGTCTGCGGCTTCCTGCTGCTGGTCGCCGCACCATGACCACCGCCACTCACCCCGAGCGTTCCCCCGGCGGCCTGTTCCGCATGTCCGTTTGGGAAAGCGACATGGAACGCACCTACACGCAAATGCCGGGCTGGTACTGGAACCAAGCCAAGCGGTGCTGGTATTTCGCCCGCTGGGTTGAGACGGAGGCCACCGGCATGGCGATGCTGCTGACCCAGCATCTGCGCCCAGACACCCCACCGGAAGTCGCCGAGCCAACGCGCCGCATGATTGAGCTGCTGGTGCGCGATGCGCAATGGGCTCGGCGCGCGACTGAACAGACCCTCGAAAGCGCCTCTGCCAAAGCTGCCTGACGGAGAAGGGTTCCCGAAATGACCGCGATTGTTACGGGCAACACCATCGAAAATCTGCGGCGCGATCTGCGCGCCGCCGCCGAGGAAGGCGTAGGTCTGCGCCATACCCCGGCAGAGGTGCAGGAATTGGCGAACGCCATCGAAGAGCAGGAAGCCCGCCGGGATGAGGAGAAGAGGCTGTGAGAGCCGTCATTCTTCAAGACCGCAGCCACTGGCACGCTCTGCGCGCTCAACACATCGGCGGTTCAGAGATCGCGGCGCTCTTCTATTTGTGGAAGCTCGCCAACGATCAGCTGGTTTACCTCCACATGTTCGAGGAGCCGCCATCCGACGCCATTATGCTGGGCTGCGCATCCCGCCACACCACCGGCTATCGGCTTTGGCACGAGAAGGCGGGGCTTTTGACGCCTCCTGATTTGGACGGCTATGAGCGCATCCGCCTGGGCCAACACCTGGAGGCTGGTATCGCTGGGGCCGCCCGCGAGAAGTGGAAGGGTTGGCCGTTGCAGAAGGTGCATCGCTATATCCGCCACCCTTCACTGCCGGGCATGGGTGCGTCACGCGATTATGAAGAGCGTGTCGCCGGTTATCCGCCCGTGGAAATCAAGAACGTTGATTATCTGGTGTTCCGCGATTTGTGGAGCGTCAAGGGCGATGAGATTGACGCGCCGCCCATCGATATCACGTTGCAGGTGCAGCATCAGATCGCCTGCGAAGGCTCCCGCGCCACGCATGGCTGGATCGTGGCCTGCGTCGGTGGATCCTCGCTGAAGCGCGGTCGAATCGAGCGACACGCACCGACCATCGCCAGGATTGAGCAGGCCGTAGCCGCCTTCTGGGCTGCGGTCGCCGCAGGTTCGCCGCCGCTGGACGTGGCCGATTACGACACGGTTGCCGATGCGTCGCTGCTGAGCGCCAGGGCTGATGCGACTCCGGCTGACCTCACTGCCGATAACCGACTGCCGACCCTCTGTTCCCGCCTGCTGAAAGTGCAGGGCCTGCGTAAGCGCATCGAAGGCGCCGAAGAGCGCATCAAATCCGAGATCGCCGTGAAGGTCGCAAGCGCCACCCGCGCCACCACCGTCGGCTACCGCATCATTTGGCCGCTCGTGCAGCGGGGCGAGAAATCGCATCGCGGCGGCCTGACCATCAAGGAAGCTTGATCCATGACCAATACCGCTGACGCTGCGGGCCGCCAGATCGCTCCGCTTGTCCAAATCCGCAATCAGGTCGACGCCATGGGAGATCAGTTCGCTCTGGCCTTGCCCCAGCATATTCCCGTTGAGCGCTTCAAGCGCATCGTGCTGACCGCCATCAACCAAAATCCTGACCTGCTGAACGCCGACCGCAAGTCGTTGATGGGGGCCTGCATGAAGGCGTCTCAGGATGGCCTCTACCCGGACGGTCGCGAAGGCGCGCTGGTCATCTTCAACACGAAAGGGGGCCGGGCTGTCCAATGGATGCCCATGGTCTACGGCATCATCAAGAAGATGCGGAATTCGGGCGAACTGGCCTCCATCGTCGCGCATGCGGCCTATGAGAAAGACCACTTCGAATACGCGCTGGGTGATGAAGAGAGGATCGATCACAGACCAATCCTCGACGCAGAGCGCGGCAAGATGGTGGCGGTCTACGCTATCGCCAAGCTGAAGGACGGCACGGTGCAGCGTGAAGTGATGCCGCGCGCCGAGGTTGAAAAGGTCCGCATGGCGAGCCGAGCCAAAGAGGCGGGGCCATGGAAGGATTGGTATGAGGAGATGGCGCGCAAAACGGTGATCCGGCGTCTTGCCAAGTACCTGCCGATGTCCACCGAGGTTGAGCAGGTGCTACGCCGCGATGATGCGCTTTATGCCAGCCAGGAAAGCACCGCTGGTCATCATGTCGGCCTGCGTCAGCCCAGCACTGCCGCCGGTCAACTCGCTGACTTCGCGACGCCTGCCGCCGTGCTGGAGCATGAAAGCGCCTCCAGCGCCCAGCCTGAGGCCGCCACTCAGCAGGAAGATGGACCGCAGGAAGATGATGCACCAGCAGAGACCGAACCGGACGCCGCCGCAGACCAACCGGATGAGACAGGTGAATGGGATGATGAAATCCAAACCTTGATTGACGGCGGCAATGCGGCCGGCACGCCTACTGCTTTCGCCAATTACAAAGCCGATATGGCCCGCCGCATCGATGCGCTCCCGCTGATTGTGCGCACGCGCTGGGACCAGTTTGCCGTGGAGCGCGCGGCGGAGCTGAAGCTGTCGATAAAGGCCAAGTAACAATCTCATCCGCCAACGCCGGGCAGGCCGCATGACCACCGTCACCATCTCCATATTGACACATCGCCCGCTCGGGGGCATCGTCGCTGGCGGAGTTTGGAACCTCCATTGTGGCGGCGAGCCGTCCGCGACTGAAAAGTCGAAGTGGCTATTTTCATGCTCGGACTCCGTCCGGTGCATGCCTCCTATGGCGGGAGGGCGGGTAATAAGGCTTTGGCCGAATAACCGCACCTGTCCACATCAGGTTCCAACCTCCCGCCGCCAGGTGGGCTGTGGAACGCCTTCCCGGCGGCGTCATGCAACGCCGATGTGGAAGGCACCTATGCCCATCTCTCTCGACGCCACCCGTGCGTCCTTATTTCTCCGCGACCTTCTCGACGCCGCCGACCTGATCGACACGCTGCACGGGCCTGTGCTGGCGGTTCCCGTAGCGCCTACGGCTCTTGATGACCTCTTCGCCCTCCTGGGCGCTCTGGAGGACAACGAACCGGAGCCCGACGAAGACAACGACGACGCGGAAGACGACCGCGACGCAGGCTTCTGGCCCACAGTCGTCCGGGAGATCCGGCTATGAGCGTGCATGTCTGGGACCTCGTCCTGAAAGCGCGCCTCCCCAGCGGCACCGAGAAGCTGGTGTTGCTGTGCCTCGCTAACTACGCCAACGACGACGGCGGCAGCATCTACCCGAGCGTGGCTCTCCTCGCCGAAGTCAGTTGCCTATCGGAACGCGCGGTGCAGACCACCCTGCGCAAACTGGTCGATGCGGGCATTTTGCGCACGCTGACCGATGGTCGCGGCGGTCGTGGGCGGAGCACCGAGTACGCCATCAACCTCGCCGAGGTCCGCAAACTTATCCCCAACGCCGCACGTCCTGCACCCATTGAGGCCCCGGCAAAGGGTGCAGCCTGTGCGGAAAA
This sequence comes from Azospirillum sp., assembly GCA_031546725.1. GTDB lineage: Bacteria > Pseudomonadota > Alphaproteobacteria > Azospirillales > Azospirillaceae > Azospirillum. The sequence goes on along the minus strand of JAVBJZ010000003.1, from coordinate 14,760 downwards.
GGGTGCAGTTGACCGCGCCAAACCCCGCAGCAGCTGCACCCGACCCGTTAATAACCGTCATGACCCAGGCGTGCGCGCAAGGCCGCCCAAAGCGGAGGCATTGCGGATCGTCGCCGGTACGGACCGACGCCCCCGCGACGAACGCCCCACCGGTCCGCGCACCTTGTCGCCGGAGATCGAAGCCATGCTGGCGCGGTGCCGGGCGCATTTGACTGCCGCCCAGCCCGCGCTCCGCCCCGCCAAACCCCACCACACGATGACACACAGGCAGGCCGCATAGCGCCGCCCGAACAAGGAGACAGCATCATGAATACATTTACTTGCTGGACCGACGATCCAGCCGATACTTGGAAATGCGAAGACTTCGATCATGAATCTGCTGCCATCGGATTTGCTGAACATTGCAGTCACCACAGCGGCGGTGAAGGGGAAGAGCTAGACGGCGCCGCCGTCTACGTGAGCGACGGCGCGGAAACGCAAAGACTCATCATCAATACTGAGTTAAGGCGGGTCTTTTGCGCCCTCCGGGACGAGAGCTGGACGCCAACCCCCTCCGAGACGGAGGCCGGGCGATGACCAGCATCTCCCTCGCCGAGCGTGATCACCACGTGGCTGAGTGGCTGGCGGCCACGGAGCCCCCACCACTCGTCTTCGGTTACACCAACCACCGTGGCGAGTTTGGTACCCGCCGGGTAATTCCGCAACGGCTCTACTTTGGCGCAACGGCTTGGCACCCCGAGCCGCAATGGCTGCTGGAGGCGCAAGACCTGGACAAGGATGCTGTGCGCGTGTTCGCCTTCAAGGATATGGCCTCATTCAGCGCCGCAGGGGGTGCGTGATGGCGCGTCTCCGCAAAGCCTACGCCGTCTCCATTCGTGGATACTCCGAGCCGGCCATCATCCACGCCCCCAGAGAGGGCAAAGCAAAGGGCGTTTGTCTGTACAATCTCATGGACGTTGGCTGGGGCGCTAAAGAGGCACTCCTTGCCATGAGCGTCCGCCGATCTCCGAGCCACGACATACTGCTTCCCGATGAACATCGCCTTGTTTCGGAGTTATCAGAAGAAGAGCGCGGTATCGTTCAGCACGCTTACGGGAAATCAGGATCAAACCAAATAGGCTATCGTAGTCATTACTGTACTGACCCAGGCGACATGCGCTTGCTGCGCTTGGCGTGGGAATTTGGGCTGTTCTCTGGGCCTTGTGGCGAAAAGGCATACGGTGAGACCCCGTATTGGAGTGGTGCTTTCTTTTATTTAACTGGGCTCGGGCGTGATGTCGCGCGCTCTATGCTACCGACTTACTGCGGGGAATAGCCGTCATGACCCGTGACATCCCGATTATTTTCAGCACGGCCATGGTGCAAGCGCTGCTGGATGGCCGAAAGACCCAGACACGCCGCCTTGCATCTTCGCCACTCGCCAAGGCAAAGCCGGGAGACAGGCTGTGGGTGCGAGAAGCATTCATGCTGGTTGGTAGTGGTGACCCTGGCGTCCCAATTCGTCGGGCAGGCTGGCGTGATGACGCCAAAGCACAGGGGCTCGACAATATTCCAGCCGCCGAGCCTCACGGCTGGAGTCCCTCCATCCACATGCCGCGCTGGGCCAGCCGGTTGACGTTGGCCGTCACGAGCGTGCGATTCCAACCCCTCCAAGGCATCACAGAAGAGGATGCCCAGGCGGAGGGCTCGGAGCAGATCGGCAGCTACCGAGACGGGTACGCCAATCTGTGGCGGACTCTCCACACCAAGTCCGGTCAGCGGTGGGGGGACAACCCGGATATCGTCGCGCTGACCTTTGCTGTCCATCGCTGCAACATTGATGCGCTGCCGGACTCTCCCCGTGCTGGCGGGGGTGCGTGATGGCTGTTATCACCGCTCATCGCCAATTTGGCAGCAAAGCGCGTGTCGCGCAGGATCTGTTGCGCCTTGTGCCGCACGATGTGACCGTCTGGATTGAAGGGTTCGCTGGCACGGCGGCCATGACACTGGGAAAGCCACCGCATCCCGCTGAGCACCTCAACGATCTCAACGGCGATGTGGTCAACCTGTTCCGCGTTTTACGTGATGATGAACAACGTCAGCATCTGGTGCGCCTCATCGAACTGACGCCATACGCCCAGGAAGAGTTCATCGCTTGTCGAAACCACGTCTGGACATCGGATGCCACCGATAGCAGCGATCCAATTGAACGGGCGCGGCAATTCCTTGCGGCCAGCTGGATGGGCTTCGGCGGGAAGCAGACCCTACGGGCATCGTGGCGGCTTGACAGGGGGCGGTCCGGGCTGACCACCACATGGGCTGGACTGCCGGCTCGGCTGGTGGGAGTCGCTCAGCGCCTGCGCTTGTGTCACATCCACCGAAAACACGTCACCGCTCTTGTCGCACAATTCGCTGGCCAGCCGGACGCGCTGCTCTTCCTCGATCCGCCCTATCCGCGCCACACGCTGAGTGGCCACGAGATCATGTACGCGGTCGACATGACCGACGAGGAACACGAGGCCCTGGCGCGTCAACTCCGTGAGGTCCAATGCCGGGTGCTCATCACCATGGCGGCTGGCACCGTCTACAGCGAGGTGCTTCGGGACTGGGCACATACGCCCTATGGCGTCCGCAGTTTATCCAACAGCAAGCAACAAGAGGTCGCGATCAGCAATTATCTGCCACCCGCAGCGCCGCTGCAAAGCACGTTTATCGGCGGGGAGGCAGCATGAGCGACTCCACCTCCATAGACGTCCATGGAGGCACCAAGATCATCGAACAGAACGCGCACAGGAGAGAAGAGCCGTGGACTTGACGAACGAAGAGATCACGCGGATTTTTCAAAGTCTGCCGATCAAGCCTATCTTGACGGTGGCTGATGTGGCGCAGTTTATGGAGGTGCCCCTATCGACCACATACAAGGCGTGCAAAGAAGGACAGATTCCATGTGCGCGCCTACGCCGGAACATCAGGATTTCATACCCGGTGTTTCAGCGATGGTATCTTGAACAGGTGACCGGGGCTGCGGCGTCCCATGGCTAGTGTCTTCGTCACCCAGCGCGCAGCCAACGCATTCTCAATCCGCTACCGCCTCGGGGCCGATCCGGTTACAGGGAAGCCAATAGAGCGACGACAGAATTTTACGCACGATGACGCCAAGACGGCTGGTATCCCATTCAAGCTGGACCGGGTGAAGCGCTGGGCAGGGCAACGCCTATCCGAGATGCAGCGCGAGCATAACCACATCGCGACGGAGGCCAACCAATGCCTGTCTACCTGGATTTTGTACTGGATCGACAACATTGCCCCCGCCGTCGTGCCCGGCGGACGGACGCGCGCACGATACGGTGAGAATCTGCGTTGGCATGTGTTGCCCTATCCGCTCGCCGAGGTGCGGCTATGCGACCTGACCGGGTTGCAGGTGCAAGAGCACCTTGCCATGCTCCAGCGATCAGGCAACCGGAAAACGGGCAAGGGGCTAAGCGCACGCACCTGCGTCCATGTTCAACAGGCGTTGCGCCGCTGCCTTAAGGCAGCGGTTGCCGCCAAACTGATTCCTAGCAACCCGGCCAGCAGCGAGCACGTGGAGGCTATCAGCGTCCCAAAAAAGCAGGTGCAGGTATGTACGTTGGATCAATTGGCCGAGTTATTGCGTCGACTGGATGGCCACAGCAAAGAAGAAGCATTTGCTGCGGCTATTTTCCTTGGCCTACGGCGCGGCGAGGTGTGCGGAATCGGCCTCGACGATATTGACCTGGACGCTGAACCGGCCAAGCTGACGGTGCGGTGGGCGCTGACGTGTTTCGGTGACTACGACCATGGTGTCCGCATGCAGAAAATCATGCTGAAGTCTCCGAAAACGGAAGCTGGTCGGCGCATAATGGAAATCCCAGCAACCCTGGCAGCTTCGTTGCGGATTTATGTTGCGCAGCGACAATCCTACTGGAACGTGCTGGGCTTGCCCTGGCCGTCCTTTCCTGCACCGGACGGCACCGTACACCGACCGCTGTTTCATTCACCGGAAGGTGCTTACCTTCACCCAGACAATCTCTCCAAGGAATTCACCCGTCAGTGTCGGAAGGCCGGCATTCCCGAAGCGACCATGCACACGATGCGGCATAGCTTCGTGACGCGGCTGTTGAATCGGAAAGACGTGACGCTCAAGGCTGTATCGGCGGCGGTCGGTCACGGCGACGTAAGGGTGACGCAACTCGTGTACTGGCATCTTACCCAAGATGCCCGCGACGAAGCGAGCGCGGCTATTCACGACGAGGCGTCGAAGCTGATCCCCAGCGATCCAGGGACCAACGCACCCCCGAATCCTCCGGCTGGTTCGGCTCCCAACGTCGTGCCGATACGGCGGATAAAGTGACGCACGAAAAATTAGAGCTGACAATCTCAGTTGACCATGGCCTCTCAATCCATCATCTTCCGCCCCGCATCCGCTGGGGATCAGATCCCTGGGATGGGTGCACCCTGCGGCGAAAACAAGCGTTGCCAGGGACCAGTTCAGGGACCTGTCCCGCTGATCCCTGGAATAACGCAGCAAAAACCGCAGAAAGTAACGCTGGATGGGTGGCCGAGTGGTTTAAGGCAGCGGTCTTGAAAACCGCCGTAGGTGCAAGCCTACCGTGGGTTCGAATCCCACCCCATCCGCCAATTTTTCTTGCTAATCCATTGATTTCATTGAGAAATCCGCTTTAGCCCCCAACTCTCCCCCACAGTTCACCCCACATTCTGTGCTGGCTGGCAGCGGTTGTCGGTGGATGGTCACGGACGAAATCGCGCCTTGCCGCCTAAGTTGGGCGGTCGGTCGAAGTGCACGCCAAAACCCTGTCAGAGGGGGCAGGGCTAGATTGCTGGGGCATTTCAGCGTCCTCAGCGTCCTCAGCGTCCCCGCGTCCCCTTATGGTCTAGACCATTGATTTTGCTGGATATTTCTGTGGACGCTGGCGCGTTGTCTGGTGATTTCAGCGTCCCCGTGGGGATCAGAAGTCAAACGTCAGGAAAGCATCCGGGCGTTCGTCGGTGGCGTAGACCGATGGGCCTCCATCGCCATGCATCGCCAGGGACAGGGCGATAGCGCAAGCCACGGCCCCGTCGATGCGTTCACGGGCCTTGCCCTTGCTGAACAGCCGGTTGCCGGCGCGGTCGGTCTCCACCTGGATGTTGTCGAAGCACCAGCGCAACACCTCATGCCCGCCATGTTGGAACTGCCTGCCGATGATGGCGCGTTCCAGTTCCTTGATGGCCGGGGCCATGGTCACCCAGCCCTGCCGCACCTCCACCGCCGGCAAGCCGTCTTCCGTTAGGTTGTTCAGGGTTGAACGGGCCAAATGCGGGTCGAGACCGATGGAGTGCACGTTGAAGCGTTCGCAGAGGTCGCGGATACAGTCCTCCACCGCGCGGAAGTCCACCACATTGCCGGGCGTCGGTTCGATCAGCCCTTCCCCGGCCCAGCGGACGTAAGGCACGGTGTCGCGATCCTGGCGACCGCGCAGATTGTCGGCGGGGCAGAAGAAATGCGGCAGCACCGCGTAACCGTCACCGACCCGCCAGCAGGCGACCACCACCGTCAGATCGCTGTTGCTGGATAAATCCACGCCCAGCCAGCAGGGGGCATGCGCCAGGGCGGCGAGGTCGAGCGGTTCCGCGCCGGTGTTGTACACGGCCATGTCCACGAAGGGATCGGTGGAGTGGTCGAGCCAGACGTTCAGATGCAATTGCCGAAAGGCTTCCCGGTCGGCGGGGCGGTTTTCGGCTTCGCGGGCGAGTTGGCGCAGACCCTCGATATCGGGGAAGCCGTGGACCAAGCCGGGGTTGGCGCGGAACCACAGGGATTCGTCGCGCCAATCCGCGTCGGCGGGGGTCTCGAACAGCACCGGCAGGGTGCCGGGATCGTCGATCTCGCCACGCGCCACCCGGCGAGCGTAGTCCACGATGTCATGGGCGACGTTCTGTTGACCGCGTCCGGCGGTGGTGATGACCACGGACAGCGCGCCGGGAACCTTCACCAGACCCGTGCGGATCACGTCCCACAGGTCGCGCTTGGGCCAAGCGTGCAGTTCATCCACCAGGGCGAAGGTGGGGGTGGTGCCGTGGCTGCGGGCGGCGTCGCAGGAAATGGCGCGCAGCTGGCAGCCGGATTTCGGGTGTTCGATGCGGTGGCGGTAGTCGATGAAGCGCAGCTTGTCGGCGATCCGGCTGTCTTCCCGGCAGATGCTGGCCGCCTCCTCGAAGCCGATGCGCGCCTGTTCTCGGTCGGAGGCGGCGAACAGCGCCAGCCCGCCGGGGACCCGCTCCGGGCCGATGCTGTGCAGCAGGCCCAAACCCGCGCCCAGGCTGGTCTTGCGCCCACCGCGCGGCAGCAGCAGAACGACATTGCGCACGATCCGCCGCCCATCGGGATGGCGCGGGCCATAGATGCGCCGCACCAGACGTTCCTGGAAAGCATGGAGTTGGAAGCCGCGCTTGGGCAGGGTCGATTTCGGGTGACGCAGGACGCGCAGGAAATCGACGGCGCGTTGACCATGGCCCAATGGATCGGGGATAGCGGAGCCGTCGAACAGCCATTCCGGGTAGGTGGTGCTCACAGGTCGAAGTCTCCGAGTTCGTCGTCGTTCTCGCTGGCGGCGGCCTTGTTGCGGCTGGCGGGCGTCAGGCCGAGTTCGGCGGCGAGGCGTCGGCTTTCGGTCAAGGCCTGGAACAGCGTCTGAAAAGCCGGATGGCGGCGCTTGTCGCCCTTCTCGGTGGTGATGAGGTCGCCATCAGTGGCGATGCTTGTCTGCGCCCGACGCACGGTTCCAGCGGCCAGACAATAGGCTTCCAGCATCGGCAGATCGGCCTTGGTAAGGGTTCGGCGGTCTTTCAGAGCGGGCAGAACGCGCCGCCATTCGGCCTTTCCCTCCGCTGGCAGCCATGACGGGGCCGGGGGCAGGCGCGCCAATCCGCCGTCGATGGCCTTCAGTTCCGGCTTTCTGCCGCGCATATCCCCATCTCCATTTGCTCAATTCGGTTCTGTCGGGAGCGAGACCCCTCAACGGTCCCGGCCCCCATGGCGATAAATTCTCGACCCCCTATCCCCTTCAGCGCTTCGGCCTCCCTTGATCGCGACGGGTTCGCTTCGAGTGGTGAGAGTGGCAGAAGGGGCGCAGGTTCGTCGGGTCGAGCCGTCGGTGCGGCGCTTCCTTGATGCTGGCGATGTGGTCCACATCCTCCGTGGAGCGGCCACAACCGGGAACGCAGCACACCGGATGCGTCGTGACGAACGCGGCGCGGACACGTTCCCAAACCGTGTCGTAGCCACGTTGACGGGCGGTTCCTCGGGCGGCGTCATAGGCTTTGGTGCAGCGGGGGCACTTCTGACCGGCGGGGATATGCGCTCCACACTTGCAGAGTCGAGGCGGGGCGTAGGGCATTACACCGCGACCTTCAGCTTGCGCAGGGCTTCGGCCTTGGCGACCCCAGCAGCGACACGACGGCGGGCATGGAAGCGGGTTTGACCGTTCACCGCTTGGCTGTAGGGATCGCGCAGCACCGACAGGGCGATGCGGTCGAAGATGCGGTAGCCTTGGGCGAAGTCACCAAACAGGATGGGTTCGGCTCCGGCGGCGATGTCCTCCATGTCGGGCATCTCGATCACCGGACGGCCCAGCAGGGTTGTGGATGGCGCGCCGGCGACCCCGGCGGCCACCAGCAGGTAATCGCCGTTGGCGGTCTTCAGTTTGCGCAAGCTGGCCAGGGTGTTGGCGTTCATCGCCCAGGTGGCGTTGGCGCGGTAGGCGGTGGGCAAGGCGTGGTAGAGGCCAATCAGGCTGTCCGCCGTGACCTTCGCCGCGTCGCCAGTGGTGACGTTGGTCACCTCCAGGTCGGTCATGAAGCCCAGCGGCTTCAGAGTGCCGTCGCCGGTGACGAAGGCCGCGCCCTCGGCCTTGCCGAACTCCTCGGCGAAGTCGAAGGCCAGTTCGCTGGCCATGTCGAAGGCGGAATCTTCCAGCATCTGATTGGACACATCGACAAAGCAGGCCAGCTCCCGCACGTCGTAGCGGTTCTGCCCATAGGTCGGCTCGGTGCCGGGACGGGCGGCAGTCTCACCCACCCAAGAGGCGGTGAGAGTTCCCGTGCGCTTGGGCAGCAGGACGGCTTGCGCGGAAGTCGGCATGACGCGGGCGACGGAACGAACCGGGCTGAATTGCACGAGGTTGCGCAGCATCTCGGCGACGAATTGTTCCGGGGCGAGGTAGCCGCCGGCGGTGTCGTCGGACACCCGCAGCGAGCGCACCTCGATGGCGTCCAGGCGTTCGCGGCCATGGCGCAGAAAAGTCCCAAAGGCGCGGGTCTCCACCTCGCCAGCCGTACGGCTTTCAGGGACGGCGCCGGGGCGACGAAGCACCGTTTCGGTGTGATCGAGGCGGGTGCGCAGCTCGGTCAAGGTCCCTTCCAGGGAGCCGAAGCGCTCGTTCACCGTGGCGGTGAAGCCGTCGATGGCGGAGCGTACTTCGGTGGTTGAGTCGAGGGTTTCGGTGGGCGTGTTGGGCATGGTCAAATCCTCTTGGTGTGGGTGGGTGTTGGGGGTGGAGCGGATGTTCAGCACGCGGGCGTCCGGTTGCGCCGGGCGGGCGACCAGCGACACTTCGATCAGTTCCATTTCATGGACGATGCGGCCCCCATCCGTGGCTGGGGAGGCGCGCACGGTGCGAAAGCCGATGGACAGGCCGTCGATGGCCTGGGCCTTCAGCAGCGCGTAGGCGTCGCGGCCCTCGGTGGCGTCGAGCACCAGGCGACCGGACACTTTCAAGCCGGTGGCGTCCTCGCGCACCTCATCCCAAGTGCCGATGACCGTGTTGGGGTTATGGCCCTTGAGCATCAACGGGCGGGTGCCGGCGGCCTTGTGCGCGGCCAGGGATTTGGCGAAGGCTCCGGGTTGGACGCGGTCGCCGAAGGCGTCGCGCTTGCCCCAGACGGCGGCATAGCCGGAGAGCAATCCAGCCTCATCCGGGGCGAAGCGCAGCTCAATGCCGGCGGCGGTTTCCAGGTTAAGGGTTGGCATGGTTGATTCCTTCCATGGGACCGGCGTTCAGCGGGCGGGTGTAGACTTCGCCACCCTGGTAGCCGTCGCGGTTCTCCATCCCCCGAACTTCATTGGGGTTGTAGATTCCATGGGAAATGGCGGTGGCGTAGGCTTGCATCCGCACGCCCAAATCAGCGCGGGCGAGGTCGTCAACGTTGAACTCGATGTAGTACGAGCGCCGTTCTTCTGGCGTGAACAGCATCCGGTTCAGGGCCCCTTGCCACAGCTTCAGGTAAGGGAGCAGCGTGAAAGTCAAGAATGCTTGCCCCATGCTTTCGGCATTGTTATGGGTGGTCCGTTCCAGATCACCGAGCAAATGCAAGGGCACGCGCCAGACACGGGCGATTTCTTGAAGCTGGAAACGCCGCATCTCCAGGAACTGGCTGTCGGCGCTGGTCAATTGGTGGGGCTCGAATGTCACCCCGTCTTCAAGCAGCAACAACTTGCCCGCGTTGCCCGCTCCGGCGTAGTTCTGGGTCAGGCTGACGCGCAGGCGTTGCTGGGGTGCGTCACCCAGCTTGCCAGGAATCTTCAGCACACCCGCCGGGCGGCAGCCACGTCCGAACAAGCCAGCAGCGTATGCTTCCAGCACCGCAGCTAAGCCGATGGCTTCACGGGCTTCCATGATCGGGCGTAGGGGCGTGTGACCGCGTAGACCCATGCTGCGGACGTGCAAGATATCGCGACGGTCCACCGGGCGGCGGGAACCATTGGCGTCAATCAGGTGATAGGCGGGCTCCATCGTCAGACGGTCGGTCTCAACGCTGACGCTCCCATGGTCGAGGCGGATCATTTCCACCGGACAGCCATCCGCACCCCGGTTAACAAAGGCGAAGGCCTCGCCATAAGCGGCAAGGGACAGCGTCATGTCGGTGCGCAACAGCGCCCCGTCCGTCCAGTCGTTCGGCGTGGTCAACAGAGCTTCCACGCGGTGGTCGCTGGCGCGCTCCCGGCCACCGGCGGCGGTGCGGTGGTAGGCGTGCACCGGGAGCTGGCCAACGCTCTCAGCGATCACCCGCAACGCGCCGAACACGACAGGGACGCGCAAGGCGCTGTCAACATTGATGGAAATGCCGGAGCTGGTCGGAGACCCACCCAAAGCAGAAAGCAGGCTGTCGATGGAGCCAGCCGCTTTCTTCTCGACAAAAAATGACCGCAATCGCTCAAACATGAAGGGCTCGCCAAACAGAAAAAGGCGAGCCCTATTCTATAGAAGAGGTCTATTGACGCAATATTATTTCTTATTTGTGTACTGCCGTCTGTGTGCGCACATAGTTGTTCTTCCGTGTCTTTATTAATGCACTCTGTTTAACTCACCTATCGGTAGCGTAGCTAAAGTTACACTTCTTTCCAACACTTCATCGGCGACCAGTTCCCGCAATGCCTCGGTGTTTTCCACTCGCAGATAGGTTTCTCCGGTCTCATCCTTGAACTCTTGGAAGGTGACGCCGCTCTCGTGCAGAACAGATTTGGCCTCGTTAAACATCTTGTGGCGCAGATCGGCGGGGAGCAGGTCGAAGTAGCGCTCCATAAAGACCTCAGGCTCACACGAGGCCACATCCTTGAGAATTTCAACGGCGCGCTCGGCGGCAGTGGTTCGCGTGGCCAGGGATCCATATTCATCCCCCAAAGCCGTGAGGCTTTCATGGATGTTGGTGCACAGGGTTTCCAGGTTATCAACCCAGCCGGGGATGGCGACGATGGTACGGGCAAAGTCACGGGCAAAGCCTTCAATAAGAGAGCTCATCGGTCGTGTTCCTTTTTCAGTGATGGGTTGCGCCGTACACCTCACGCCAAGCGCGGTGTTCGGCTTCGGCGCGGGGAAGATGGGCGTCAAATTCCAGGATGGCGGCGCGCTCCTCGAAAGCGTCAAGGCGGTCGAGAGCGTCGGGGTGGGTGGTCAGCAGGTGGAGTAAGCCGGTTTTCGCGGCCCGGAGGGTGGCGACGACACTCGGCGGCAGCGGGGTGGAAGCCCGAAGCCGCAGGTTGCCGCCATCGAGCACCACCTCAGCACCATACGCACGAAGCGTGCGTAGCGCCGAAGCCGTCATAGCGTTTCCTCCCAGGGGGCGTCGCCAGAAACTGGGGGAACCTCTTTCACCCGAGAGAGGCGGATCATTCGCTTTTTGTCTGCGCCCCGGCCAGAGCGCCCGTCAAAGTTGATCTCAACACCCAAGCGGCGAAGCCCTGGTGCAACGCGGCGCAGACGACTTGACAGGCGGGTAGGATCCTTCGGCCAGGTCTTTTCTTTGCTGATTCCCAACGCCACCCTGTTGTTGATTTCCTCCAGCAAAGTCGTAACCGAACCTTGAAATTCCCCCCATTCGGCGACGATCTCCAGCACGGCGACGGCCACGGAATCGGCCTCAATCGCGTCTTCCACCCCGCGCTGGCGGTTGGCCTCATAAGCGGATAGGAAGGATTCAGCGGTCCAGCCATAAGCCGGAAACGCGGCGACAGACCACAGGGTGAAATCCGCCATGCGCGGCAGCCGTTCCAGCTTTACCGACGACAGGTTGCGCAGTGCAGTCGCCACGCCATCCAGCAACGCCCCGAGGATGCGCGGCGCAGCCTCATCAAACGCCGCCCAGAAGGCGTCTTCGGTTTGACGCGCCTCTTCCGGGATCACCGGCAGGGTGAGCGCAACGGCGCGGTCGGCCAGATCGGGACGCGACGCCAGCGACGGAATGCCGTTCAGCAGCACCGGACGGCAGACGTTAATCAGCGTTTCCTCATTGTTGGTGTACAGCGCCCGCGTGGCGAAGCCGCCGCCGGTGGAAATGCGGCAGAACCAATCCGACTGTTCGCCATCCACATAGCTGAGGTTGTCGTAGGCCTGCATCCAGCCATTGATGGCGGCGATCAGCGTGTCCCGCTCGTCCTTGGGCGGGGAGCGGAGGTCGGCGGCGTTGGGGTCCACCAGACAGCGCAGGACCCGGCAGAAGGTTGATTTCGCACTGCCTTGTTCCCCGTTGACGACCGCGATGGGAAACGGTCCCTTGCGCTTCAGCGCGGCCAGCAGGAAGGCGATGGTGAGCTTAAAATCACCCTCATCGGCGACGTTGACGAAGCGGCGCAGCTCGTTGATATCACCGCCGGTCACGGGTATGGGCAGCGGGCGTTGGCCGGTAGGGCGGATGAAGGGAACCGGCGGGCGGGCGACGACCTCCCAACCCTCCGGGCCGATGACCACGGCGGACCAATCCGGCGTACCCAGGTCGAGCACAACGCAGCCATCATGCGCGCTGATCCGCACCGCCGCCGTTTTTTGCGGCTTGGTGTTGGCGATGGCTTCCAAACCATTCAGCGCGTCGGCGATGGCCTGCGATGAGGGGGAGCCGGGAATCACCACGCCGGGGCCGATGGTCTGCGGAAACATGATCCCGTAGAGGGTCAGCAGATAGCGGTGGTAAGCGTTCGAGCGCAGCACATAGCTTTCCAGATGCCCGTTCACCTCCACCGTGGCGTGGGCGGTGTGGTCGGCGTCGCGCCACAACTCCCCTTTCATGCCGCACAGGATCAGCTTGTCACGTTGCGAAAGACCCTCGTCATCGTCACCAGGGGGCGGCGTGAACGCCGGTGCGGTATCGATGATTTTGCGGATACCGTTAGACATGGAGAGCCTCCACCGTCGAGGCCGCGCGCAGGATGTCGTTGAAGTCGGTGTCGGGGATGGGCGGCAGGGCGAGGCGGACCAGACGGCCTTCGCCATGGAAGCGCTGGGCGGCGGCCTCGGCCTTGCGTTGGCCCACGCCGTTGGTGTCGTGATCGACCAGGATCACCACTTCAGCCACCACCGGCGGCAGGATCAGCTCGGCCAGATTACCAGCGGAGAAGGCGGCCCAACCGGGGAGCCCGGTTTCTTGCATTCCTGACAAAACTGTCTCGATGCCTTCGCCAACCAGCAGGGTGGAACCGGCGGACGCAAGGCGGATCGCCGCTCCTCTCACGGGTCCCAAGGTCATCTTCGGGCTTGGGACGGCGGCTTTGTCGGTCCCGCCGGGAGCAAGGAACGTCCGGTGGATGGCGCACACCCGGTTTTCAGGATGCAGGGTGAAAGCCGCCACCATGCACGGGAGATGCTGGCCGGTTGGCGTGTGCTTGGCCTTGGACAGAAAGCGGATGGTTGACGGTACGGGAAGACGGATCGCGCGGTTGCGTAGATAGGTCGCGGCGTCCGTTCCTTGAGCCGGAACCGTTTGCTTCCACACAGCCAAGGCAGCCTGGCGCTTGGCGTCTGGATCAACCGGCGGAGAGGATTCGCGAGGAACTGGCGGGGTTCAGTCCAAATCCGCACGACCGGCAACCAAGCCTTGCGCGCGCAACACGGTCATGAGGTTGGCGAAGGAGCAGCCGTTGCCAAAGCAGGTGAACAGCAAACGACCACCGTCACCGTCCTTGAGACTGGCGTCGTGGTAGCCGCAGACCGGGCAGGTTTTCAGCACGAAAGAGCCACCCGAACGGCAGCCCCCGTAGTGCTTGGCGATGAATGCGGCGTCCGTCATGCCACCTCCCATTGCGTGGCGAGGCGGATTACGGCTTGCTCGGGCGAATCGGCGATGGTAGAAATTAGCATCTGTTGCTTACCGAACGTGTTGGCCGCCGCCAGGGCTTTGTCCCCCTGGCGGCGGTTTCGGTTTTTGGGCAGGAAACCCGGCGGACGATCCGGGACATTCCAGGTGTAGCCAGCCCGGAAGCGAGGGTTCGCCTCCGGGTCCGATTGGCGGGCGTAGCGGGCGGCGTCCATCGCTTAAGCAGCCTTCGACAGGCGGGCCAAGAAGTCCGTGGGCTGGTCCGTGATGATCGTGCGACGCCCGGCCTTCACGTAAACGATCAAGCCGTCGCCCATGTATTTGTAGAGCGAGCTACGCCCCAAGCCGGTGGCTGCGCCGAACTCCGGGATGGAGTAACCGGCCTTGGCGACAGGGATGTCTTTCTTTGCGTGCATGTTCAGAACTCCGTCGTTGTCCGTAGACGTTGATGACGGAGTTCTGTTTCTGCCTGGAGGGGAGCGGTGTCGGCCTAAAAGGCTGGAAAAGCCGAAAACTCGACTTATCAGCCTTCATTATTCCTACTGACGCCCATGATCCGCGATGCACGCTTGCGGATTTCTGCTTCTGAAGGTTGCTCATCTTTCTGTTTGACAAACCATGCCGACATGGTGCGCTCAATTTCAGCTTGTGCGCCGGGACCGAGAGGAAGACCATCAATGCTGTTTGCGATCTTCATGACTTCGATAATCGCGCCCTCCCAGTCCCACTTGACCGGACGCCCCACCATGGGGCGGGGTACTGGCCGCTGGCGTGTCTCGTCTCTTTGATCAGCTTCAGAGTTCAAGGACTCGCCACTATAAAAAATGCGATCTACATCGCTGATCCTTACCTCGACGCCATCCGCTCGGAGGCAGTGCCATTGAAAGAAGAGTGTATTTTCTTCAGAAAATAGCGAAAATTCTTCATTTCCTTCTTCGGGTTGACGCCAATAAAACCAATCAATAGGAAGTTTTTTAACACCAATTATTTCTATTCGTTCTCCATCTACGTTGGTTTTGCTAAAAAATCCTCGCGATTTAACATTACAGTTGCGCACTCCATTTTCACCCAAACCTCTTGGTGCTCCGCGCCGTAATCCGGTGAGAGTTTGGGCAGTGAAATCCCTTCCGCCCTCGTTCGATAGAGGCGAAACACCAGGATCTAAGCTCAAATCGATGG
>JAVBJZ010000009.1:0-5264 GCA_031546725.1 Azospirillum sp. | reverse complement strand
TTCCTGGCGCGCAAAGGCGATGGGGAACCCGGTTGGCTGACCTTATGGGGCGGCTTCGAGCGTCTCTTCCTGATCATGCTCGGAGCCCAAATCGCCAACCACATCGACTGGCGAGGATGTGGGTAAGGGCAAGCCGTTGAGCCCTCCAGCGCTGGCGTAGCCAGTGCTGGAGGCAGGCGGTTCCTTTGGACCCCAGCGGCGGCACAGTGCATCGGCGCTGTGCGAGAGCTGCGGCTGAGAGCCGTCGCGGGGATGACGGTATTCCTAATAGAAAACATTATCTTCTGATACGATTGCTCTGGCGATATTGCCCTTGCTGGTCGATCATTTGAGTGGGAATAGTTATTTTTACATAAGAAACCGCAGAAAAAAGGTGCTGGTATGAAGAAGAGGATCAACCGCTTTATCACTGTCATAGCGCTTCTTGCTGCGGCCATAACCGTTCAGCCACGTCTCAGCCGCGCCAACAGCGCGGTCATCAACGCACCCGGCGGCTTGGTGAAGCCCTTTATAACGCTGGTTGACTACGCAGGCGTCGAGGGGGCGAGCGACCCGTTGCAGCGCCAAGCCGATGAAGCCCTGGAAGAAACCAACCTGCCGCCCCTGCAGCAAGCCTATGCTGACGCCGTCTTGGAATTGAAGAAGCGCGCCGTTTCCCTGCAAGCTTCCGGGATGGGAATGGAGCAAAGGGCCCGGATATTACACGCGGAACGCCAAGCGCTTGATGAGAAATACAAGGCTTTGACACCCCCGGATATGCTTGAGAAGATTTATCAGCGTAATATTCAAGAATACGGTGATAAGAATGGCCCAACAATTGACCGTTTGCGGCAACAGGGTAAGAGTTGGAAGAAAATTATCGCATGGGCGCTGCGTCCATGAATAAAGTCTTCGGAAGGCTCATTCCGTCGCCGCGCTGGAGCGGGTCGGGCGCGTGACCTGGGTGGGCTGGAGCGGCGGCTCGCTGGCCGGGTCGATCAGGGCGAGCAGCAGCCGCTCGCGGATCTGCGCCAGTTTGGTTTCGTGCATCACCTTCAGGCCGAACACGTCCTTCACATAGAAAACGTCGATGGCCTTCTCACCGTATGTGGCGATCTTCGCCGAAGAAATCTGCAAGGACAGGTTCGACAGCGCGCGGGTCACGTCGTAGAGCAGCCCGGGCCGGTCGCGGCCGTTCACTTCGATGACCGTGTGGGTGGTGGACGCGGCGTTGTCGATCAGCACGCGCGGCGGCACATGGAAGACGCGGGTTCGGCTGGTCAGCATGGTGCGCCGGTTGGCTAAATCCTGCAAAAGCTTGAGTTGGCCACCGCTTAACGTCTTTTCGATGGTGACGGACAGCCGGGCGAGCTTGTCGCCCCCTTCAAACGCGCTGCCGGAGGCCCCGTCCTGCACCGAAAAGACGTCCAGCGCCATGCCGTTGGTCATGGTGAAGATCTTGGCGTCGACGATGTTCGCCCCGCAGGTCGCCAGTGCGCCGGAAAGGCGCGAGAACAGGCCGTGGTGGTCGGCGGTGTGGATCGTCACCTCGGTGATGGCGCGGCTGCGGTGGACGCGCGTTTCAATGGTCAGTGGGCGCTCGTCATACGCGGCGGCGCGCATCAGGCGGGCGTGGTAACCCAGCGTCTCGGAATCGAAGCTCAGCCAATAGGACGGGTAGCCCAGGGTAAGGTGATGCTCGAACGAATCCTGGTCGAAATCCGGCAATTCCTCACGCAACGCCGCTTGCGCGGCCTGGATGCGGCGTTCGCGCCCCGCCACCGGTAGGCTGCCGGACATCATCTCTTCTGAACGGTTGTACAGCTCGCGCAGTAGTGACGCCTTCCAGTTGTTCCAGCGCTGCGGCCCGACGGCGCGGATGTCCGCCACGGTGAGGATCAACAGCAGGCGCAAACGCTCGGGCGACTGGACCAGCGCCACGAAGTCGCGGACGGTCTTCTCATCCTCCAGGTCGCGCTTGAAAGCGGTGAAGGACATGGACAGATGCCAGCGCACCAGCCAGGCCACCGTCTCGGTTTCTTCGACGCTGAGCCCCAGGCGCGGACAGAGCTTTTCCGCCACGCGGGCGCCAAGGACGGAATGGTCGCCGCCGCGCCCCTTGGCGATGTCGTGCAGCAACACCGCCACACAGAGCGCCCGGCGCGACACCACCTTGTGGACCACGTCCGACGACAGCGGCAGCTCGTCCTTCAGCACGCCGTCGGCGATCTGGTGCAGGATTCCCAGCGCGAACAGCGTGTGCTCGTCAACCGTGTAGACATGGTACATGTCGTATTGCATCTGCGCCACCACCCGCCCGAAATCGGGCAGAAAGCGCGCCAGCACACCCGCTTCGTTCATCCGTCGCAGGGCGATCTCCGGGTCCTTGGGGCCGGTGAGCATGTCTAGGAACAGCCGGTTGACCTCCGGGTCGCTGCGGATTTTGGATCCCAGCGCCGACAGCGAGCGGGTGATGGAACGCAAGGCGTGGGGATGGATGTCCAGATCGTTTTGCTGCGCCACATGAAACAGCCGGATCATGTCCTCCGGGTGTTTGCGGAACTGCGTGTCGTCGCGCACGTTAAGCCGCTCGCCATCAAGCACGAAGCCGTCGATGTCCTTGCGCCGGGCCAACGCGGCGAGGCGCAGGATGTTGAACTTCGGCGGGCGTTTCGATTCGGCCTCCAGCGCCGCGCAGAAGATGCGCGTCAAATCGCCGACATCCTTGGCGACCAGGAAATAATGCTTCATGAAGCGTTCCACGCCCTTGGTGCCGGCGTGTTCGGTGTAGCCCATGCGCGCGCCCATCTCCGACTGCACGTCGAAGGTCAGGCGGTCCTCCATGCGTCCGGTCAGGTAGTGCAGGTGGCAGCGCGCCGTCCACAGGAAGTTCTGTGTCTTGGCGAAGCGCTGCGCCTCTTCGGGCAGCAGCACGCGCTTGCCGACCAGCTCATCCACGGTGTCGGTGCGGTAGAGGTATTTGCCGATCCAGAACAGCGTCTGCAGATCGCGCAGACCACCCTTGCCGTCCTTCAGGTTCGGCTCCAGCACATAGCGGCTGTCGCCAAGCTTTTGATGGCGGGTGTCGCGCTCCGCCAGCTTGGCCTCGACAAAGGCGGGCCCGGTATTGGCCACGACCTCCTTGTCGAAGCGCTTTTTCATCTCCTGGAACAGGTGGTGCGGACCCCAGAGGTAGCGTGACTCCAGGATCGCCGTGCGGATGGTGATGTCGGCGATGGATTGGCGGATGCAATCATCGACGCTGCGCACCGCGTGACCGACCTTCAGCCCCAGATCCCAGAGGAGGTAGAGCATATACTCGACCACCTGTTCGACCCGTGGGGTGCGCTTGTAGGGCAGCAGGAACAGAAGATCGATGTCGGAGAACGGCGCCAGCTCACCCCGGCCATAGCCCCCGGTGGCGACGATGTCGAACTGTTCGCCGGTGGTCGGGTTGGCGGACGGAAAAATATGCGTCAGGGTGAAGGCGGCCAGCGTACGGATCAGCCGGTCGGCCAGATAACAATTCTCCCGCACGCAGGCTTCGCCCGTGCCTCCCGCCTCAAAACGCCTTTGCACCTCGGCCCGTCCACGGTTGAGGGCGTTGCGCAGGCAGGCGAGGAGATGCGGGCGCAGGGCGGCATCGGTCCCGTGCCGCTCGACCAGCGCGTCCAGTTCCTCCAGCAGCTCCACCCTGGAAAAGATGGCGCGGCGATCGGGGATAGCGCTGGAGGGCTGGGGTATTTTTACGGAAGAAGCGCGGGTCGGCAGCATCGAGGCGGGTTCCCGGTTAGACGGCGCAACGGTTTTTGGATCATAGACGCTTTCTAAAATAGTGTTTCGCTAAACCGTCGGCAGCCCGAACCGCATTCCGGCACGGAAAGTCTCTGTAATGAGCATGCAGGCGCCATGTGGCGTCTCAAGCAGGTAGCTGCGGACCGCGGAAGGATCGGGCGCCCCCGATCGTTCCCAGAGCCGCTGTTGCACGGACACCAGACTGGGGACTGGTTTTTTTCGCGTCCACCGGCGGTCGAAAATATGGCCGATGGGTGAAATTCCTGCTTCCAGATAGTCACGCAGTTCCGGGTCGATCGCGTCCAACGCGATATAGGAGAGGTTATCCATCATCACCTCGCCGCGACAGGACATGCAGACCTGCCTTTCAATAAATTCCTTCCCTGATAGATAACGCCTGACGTCCTGCGGCACATCACCGGTCACCACCTGATGCACCACGTCCAGGCGCACGGGGCCCTGAGCAATTGTCTCGGAGAGCAAGGTCGCCGATCCATCCTGCGCAAGCAGAACCTTCAGCCAGGCCTCCGCCCATAGGGTGGTGGGAGCGCCAGGACTCAGACCTTCCCTATAGAGGCGGCGGGAAACAGGTATCGGTAAGGTCATCGAATGATTTTCATCCCGCGGCTCGATTGGAAAGCGTAGGCATGTGTTTAACCGTAGTGAAAAATACTCCGTAATCCACCGAAATTGATGGAGCACGGACTGCCCGGTTCCACCCCTGAGAGCGTGTTCCCCTTATCGCTTGGTCACTTTGGCGACGACACCATCAGCAACGAGTGCGCCGCTCTCCAATAGGGATCGGCTGCAGCGCTCAATAAAGAGCGTGCGATTAAGAGTGATTCTCATTATAAACCGGGCGACAGCTATTCTTTTCAGCCGGAGCTTGGGTTTATGGAGCACGATTTTTCGCCGTTGGGCATGTTCCTCGCGGCCAGTCCCGTGGTGCAGGGGGTGATGATCGGCTTGGTGCTCGCCTCGATCGCCACCTGGACGGTGTGGTTGGCCAAGACGGTGGAATTGGTCTCGGCCAAGCGCCGCGTGGGCAAGGCGCTGGTCGCGCTGGAGAGGGCGCGTTCGCTGGCGCAGGCGGCTGAAGACCTCCGCTTCGCCAAGGGGCCTGCCGCCGATTTGCTGCGCGCGGCGCTCGCCGAGGCGCAGTTGTCGCAGGATGTCCCCGGCGCGGGGCTTAAAGAGCGCGCCGCGTCACGGCTGGAGCGCATCGAGGCGGTGGCCGGGCGGCGGATGATGCGCGGCACGGGATTGCTCGCCAGCATCGGCTCGATCGCGCCGTTCGTCGGGCTGTTCGGCACGGTGTGGGGCATCATGACCGCCTTTATCGGCATCGCGAAATCGCAGACCACCAACCTCGCCGTGGTGGCGCCGGGTATCGCCGAAGCTCTTCTGGCGACCGCCATCGGGCTGGTGGCGGCGATCCCGGCGGTGCTGATCTACAACATCTTCGCCCGCTCCATCGCCGGCTACCGGGC
>JAVBJZ010000118.1:0-25438 GCA_031546725.1 Azospirillum sp. | reverse complement strand
GCAATTGGGCGAACGGTGAAGACAACCGAGACGGGCATTCGGCCAATTATTCCGCCAACTACGGTGTTGAGGGGCCGACGGATGACCAGGATATTCGCGGCATCCGTGATCGGCAAAAGCGCAACCTGCTGGCGACCCTTTTGCTGTCCCAGGGCACGCCAATGATGCTCTGCGGTGATGAGATCGGGCACAGCCAGCGTGGCAACAACAACGCCTATTGCCAGGACAACGACCTGGTGTGGTTCGACTGGTCCCAGATTTCCGGGCAGGCCAACGATCTGCTGGCTTTCGTCAAGCGTCTGATCACCTTGCGCAAGGCGCACCCGGTGCTGCGCCGGCCCGCTTTCTTGCACGGGCGGATGACGTCGGCTGACGGGTTGAAGGACATCGCCTGGTACGCGCCCTCGGGAAACGAGAAGACCGCCGAGCAGTGGAGAGATGGCCACGCTCGCTGCATCGGCCTGCTGCTTAATGGTCATGCGGGCGCGTATCTGCGCCCGGATGGCGTAGCGGCGGATGATGATGTGCTTTTGATCGTGCTGAACGCGCACCATGATTCAGTGGATTTCACCCTGCCGGCGGCGCCCGGCGGACAGGGGTGGCGTTGTGTGCTGGACACACGGACGGTGGACGGCGCCGGTGACGGATGGATGCTGCCGTCGGGTAAGAGCGTGCCGGTGAGGGATCGTTGCGTGCTGGTGTTCGTGCTGGTGGAATCACCGGAACGTGATGGGGAAACGCTGATCGGAGCGTAAAAGAGTGGGAGAGAAAAGCGCGATGAGCGAATTGGACCAACTGGCCGACCGCGTGGGGATCGAGCCCTTTTATCATGACATCTGGGGCAACCGTCGCGAGACGTCCCGTGCGACGCAGACGGCGCTGATCGCCGCCATGGGACTGGATGTCGGGTCCGACGCGGCGATCGCCCGGAGTCTGCGCACGGTCGAAGAGCGCGCATGGCGGCGTCTGCTGCCGCCGGTTCTGGTGTTGGATGAGGGCAGCCCCATCGCCGTGCCGATCAGCACGCCAGCCGGGTTGGACGACGCCACGCTGCTTTGGACCCTCACTCTGGAAGAGGGGGGCGCCGAGGAAGAGGGAGCGGCGCAGCGCGGGGAGGTGAGCTTTGCGACGCTGCCGCTGGACGAAACCACGGCGCTGGAGGAGGGGAAGTTTGAACGCCGCATCCTGGCGGTGCGCCATCCCCTGCCGCTTGGCTATCACACGCTGAGCGTTGAGGTGCGGAAGAAGGGGGGTAAGGTGCTGAAGGGCGTGGTCCCATTGATCGTGACGCCGCCCCGGTGTGTCTTGCCTGAGGACGTCATACCGGGCGGTCGGACCTGGGGCATCGGCGTGCAGCTTTATTCCCTCAAGAGCGCTGATGGCTGGGGCATCGGCGATTTTGACGATCTTGGCCGCTTCGCCGAGACGGCGGGGGCGCTTGGCGCGGGGTTGATCGGTCTCAACCCTTTGCACGCGCTGTTTCCGGCGGACCCGAACCATTACGGCCCCTATTCACCGTCCAACCGCTCCTTTCTCAATGTTTTCTACATCGATGTGGAGGCGGCGCCGGATCTGGCGGATGCCCCCGCCGCGCGGGAAGCCATGGAGCAGGAAGGGTTCCTGCGCGACCTTTCGGCGGCGCGAGCGGCGGAATTGGTGGATTATCCGGCGGTTGCGCGGCTCAAACTGCCGGTGTTGAGGCTGCTGTACGCCAGTTTCCGGGCGAAACATCTGAAAAAAAGCGGCCTCAGCCCGCGCGGGCAGGAATTTCGCGCCTTTCAGCGCCGGATGGGGCCGGCGCTGCGCCGTCATGCGCTGTTTGACACGCTGCACGAGCATTTCTACACCGCAGACCCCGCTTGTTGGGCGTGGCAGAGCTGGCCTGAGGCGTACCGCACCCCGGAAAGCCCGACCGTGAAGGATTTCGCCCGCACCCACGCCGAGCGCATCGAGTTCTTCGAGTATTTGCAATGGGAAGCCGACCGTCAGCTTGAACAGGCGGCGCTGCGCGGCAAGAAGGCCGGGCTGAGCGTCGGTTTTTACCGTGATCTGGCGGTGGCTGGGCATCCAGGCGGGGCGTCGGCCTGGGCCAACCCGCAGGTGCTGGTGCAAGGCGCCACGGTCGGCGCGCCACCGGACCAGTTCAATATGAAGGGGCAAAACTGGGGCCTTGCGCCCTTTTCCCCGGTCGCCTTACGGGAGGCGGCGTATGAACCCTTCATCCGCTTGGTCCGCGCCAACATGCGCCATGCCGGGGCGCTGCGCATCGACCATGTCATGGCGCTGAAGCATTTGTTCTGGATTCCCGCCGATGCCGATTCCAATGGGAGCGCCACGGGGGGAGAAGGAGCCTATGTCCAGTACCCGTTCGAGGATCTGGTGCGCATCATCGCGCTGGAGTCGCGCCGGCAGGGCTGCATCATCATCGGCGAGGATCTGGGCACCGTGCCGGAAGGCTTCCGGCCGGCCATGCAAAAGGCCGGGGTGTTGAGCTACCGCGTTTTGTACTTCGAGCGCGCGGCGGATGGTGGTTTCCTGCCGCCCGCCGCCTACCCATCCGAGGCGATGGTCACCATCACCACGCATGACCTCGCCACCTTCAAGGGCTTTTGGACTGGGCATGATCTGGAATGGCGGCATCGTCTCGACCTTTATCCGAATGAAGGGGCCTGGAACAAGGATGTCTGGGACCGTGGCGTCGATCGCTGGCGGCTGTTGCAAGCCCTGTCGCGCGAGGGGATGAAGCCCGCCTCCTACCCGACGGATGAGGGCGACCAGCCTTATCGTCGGGAACTGATGGAAGCGGTGCATCGTTACCTCGCCACCACAGCGGGGCGAATCGTCATGGTCCAGATCGAAGATGCGTTGGGTGAGATCGAACAGCCGAACTTGCCGGGCACCATCGACCAGCACCCGAACTGGCGCCGACGTCTGGGGGTGGGGGTGGAGGAGATCGCTGGTGATGAGAGGGTGAAGAGTCTGGCCGCCACGGTGAGCGCCGCCCGCGGTCCCAGCCGTCAACCGCCCGCATGACCGGCCCGCCAAGCATACCCCGCGCCACCATTCGTTTGCAGTTCAACAAAGACTTCACCTTCGCGCAGGCAACCGGGCTGGCGCCTTATTTGGGGGAGTTGGGCGTCAGCCATGTCTACGCCTCACCGTTTCTCAAGGCGCGCGCGGGGTCGATGCATGGGTACGACACCATCGACCACGCCCAGTTCAACCCGGAGATCGGCGATCAACTCTCCTTCGACCGCTTCGTGGCGGCGCTGCACGCGCAGGGCATCGGGCTGATCCTTGACGTCGTGCCCAACCACATGGGGGTTGGCGGCAACGACAACCCCTGGTGGCTCGATGTTCTGGAGTGGGGGCGTGCCTCGCCCTTCGCGCCGTTTTTCGACATCGACTGGCGGTCGTTGGAACCGGCGCTGCGCGGCAAGGTGCTGTTGCCGGTCCTCGGTGACCATTACGGGGCGGTGCTGGAACGCGCAGAGCTTCAGCTCAAATTCGATGCCGAGCGCGGCTCGTTCAGCGTTTGGTATTGGACGCACCGTTTTCCCATCGCCATCCGCCACTACGCGCGCCTGCTTACGGAAGCCCGCGAGACGTTGACGGAAGAAGATGGCGTGGCGCTGGACCCGCTGATCGCCGGCCTTGCGGGCTTGGAGAACGTATCTTCCCCCACTGTGCAGCAGCAAGCCATCGTACACCGCACGGCGGAGGAGCTGCGGGCCCGGCTTGCCGTCCTGGTCAGGGAATCACCGCTTCTCGCTGAGGCCATCGGGAAGGCGGTCGCCTCCATCAACGGCCAGGCCGGCCAGCCCGCCAGCTTTTGCGCGCTTCACCGCTTGCTTGAAGAGCAGCATTACCGCGTCGCCTACTGGCGTGTGGCGGCGGATGAAATCAACTACCGCCGGTTCTTCGACGTCAACGATCTCGCGGGGCTGCGTATCGACCGGCCGGAATTGTTTGAACTGGCCCACCAACTGGTCTTCCGTCTGATCGGCGAAGGCAAGGTGCAGGGGATCCGTCTGGACCACATCGATGGCCTGTACGATCCCGTGGATTATTGCCTGAAATTGCAGGACCGGGCGGCGTATCTGACGTTGAACGCCCGCTCCTCAACCTTAGATAGCGTTAACCCACTGGAAATGCACTTGAAGCAGCCTTTCTATGTGGTGGTGGAAAAGATTCTGGCGCATCACGAAAACTTGCGCGCGGGTTGGCCAGTGGCGGGGACCACGGGGTACGAATTCATGGCGCTGGTCGGCGGCCTGTTCGTCGATGCCTCGGCAGAGGAGGCGATGACGCGGACCTATCACGGCTTCATCCGGCGTGAGGTGGATTTCGACAGGCTGGTCATCGAGACCAAGCGCAAAGTGATGCTGTCCAGCCTGTCCAGCGAATTGCATGTGCTGGCCACGCAGATCCATCGGCTGGCGCAGGAAAGCTGGAATTCCCGCGACATCACCTTGACCGGCATCCGCCGCGCTCTGGTCGATGTCACCGCCTGCCTGCCGGTCTACCGCACCTATGTCACCGCCGGGCGGGTCGATGACGAGGACCGCAAATATCTGG
This sequence comes from Azospirillum sp., assembly GCA_031546725.1. GTDB lineage: Bacteria > Pseudomonadota > Alphaproteobacteria > Azospirillales > Azospirillaceae > Azospirillum. The sequence goes on along the minus strand of JAVBJZ010000118.1, from coordinate 20,860 downwards.
ACTGGGCGGTGGCGCGCGCCCGGACCTTGTCGAGCACGGTCGATCCGTCGGTCTATGATTTCCTGCACGGCGTGTTGACCACCGATCTGGCGCAGGGGGGTGAGGGCGGGGGGCACGGCTATCGCCCGGCGCATGTGGTGGCCATCGCCATGAAGTTCCAGCAATTCACCGGTCCGGTCATGGCGAAGTCGCTTGAGGACACGGTCTTCTACCGCTATTTCCGGCTGGTGGCGCTCAACGAGGTGGGCGGCGATCCGAGCCGTTTCGGCAGCAGCGTGCCGGCCTTTCATCATGTGAATCAGGAACGCCTGAAACGCTTCCCCTTCAATCTGCTGGCGACCGGCACCCATGACCACAAGCGCGGTGAGGATACCCGTGCACGCATTTGCGTCCTGTCCGAAATGGCCGAGCTGTGGGAACAGCGCGTGCACCGCTGGTCCCGGATGAATCACCTTAAGAAGCAGGAGTTCGCCGGGGCTGTAGCCCCCGGTCGAAGCGATGAATATTTGCTGTATCAGACCCTGGTCGGCGCCTGGCCGCTGGAGTTGGAACCGCTGGAGTTGGAGGGACAACCGGGAGAACCGCTCACATTGTTTTGTGAGCGTATCGTCGCGTGTATGATCAAGGCGGTGCGTGAGGCCAAGGTCCATTCCTCCTGGGTGTTGCCCAACGCCGATTATGAGGAGGCGTTGCGGCGCTTCGTGCAAGGCGTGCTTGACCCCGAACGCAGCGCCGCCTTTCTGGGTGAGCTGATGGATCTGGTGGAAACAGTGGCGCCGGTGGGCGCCGTCAACGGATTGTCGCAGCTTCTGCTGAAACTCACGGCGCCCGGCGTGCCGGATATCTACCAGGGCGCTGATTTTTGGGATCTCAGCCTGGTTGACCCCGACAACCGCCGCCCGGTCGATTATGCCGCGCGCCACCGGGCGTTGATGGGGCTACAGACGGCCCCTGACCTCGACGGGCTGCTCGATTCCTGGCGCGACGGGCGGATCAAGCAGTTCGTCATTCACCGTACGCTGGGGCTGCGCAAACGCGAAGCGCCGCTGTTCGCTATCGGCGCGTACCAGCCGGTGGAGGTGGTGGGCGAGCATGCCGAGCGCGTCGTCGCCTTCCTCCGCCGCGCCAACGGCGGCAGCGTCGTGGTGGTGGCGCCGCGCCTCGTGGCGCCGCTGATGCGGGAGGCCAAACGACCGCTGCCACCGGCTGAATCCTGGGGCGACACGGCCTTGGCGCTGCCGGAAATGGGGGAAGGGATGGTGGATATCTTTACCGGTCGTGTGTTCAACCCGCCGGCTGCCGGCTGCTTGCCGGTGAGCGCACTGCTTGACCGTTTCCCCTTGGCCCTGCTGCACAGGGGCGCCGCGTCGTGAAAGGCGGCATCCGACTCTATCCCACCATGGGTATGAGCGAATCGATGACGACGCGGTTGCGGCCGGTGGATTTCGCTTTGTAGAGCATACGATCGGCGCGCTTGAAGAGGTGTTCCATATCCGCCGTTTCAACATTGGTTGTAACGGCAAGGCCAAAGCTGGCGGTCATCGTGCACTGCCCACCGGAGCCGGTTGGCACAACAGCGTCGGCAATCCTTTGGCGCATGCGGTCGGCAAGAAGCTGGGCGTCCGAGACCGCGTTCACACGCATCATCGCCGCGAATTCTTCGCCACCGATGCGCGCCACGATATCCGTCTGCCGCCAATTCTCCTGGCAGAGCTTGGCGATGATTTGCAGAGCTTCGTCGCCAACAGCGTGTCCATAGGTGTCGTTGATTTTTTTGAAGTGATCGACGTCGAAGATGACCAGCGCGATCTGTGGCCTCGTCGCGTCCCCATTCTGGCACATTACGCGCATGCGATGCTCAAAAGCGCGCCGGTTCAGCAGATGGGTGAGGGGATCGGTCTCCGCCATGACCTGCAATTCGTCCATCAGGCGCGCCCGTTCCGATTCGAGCTGCACCCGCTTGACGTTGTTGATCTTCAGCACACGGATGGCGTCGAACATTCCCTGGATTTCCGCAAGGCGCGATGTCGCCGGCACGGTCGTTGTAAGGTCACCCCTGGCAAGGGCATGGATTACGCGCGTCGCCTGTACGAATGGCGTAAGGACATAGTGTCTGAATTTCGCCACCATCCAGAACAGCATGGCAAACAAAAAAACAAGAATCGCACCGACACTTATAAAAGAAAAGAGTGCAATAAACTGATTATGCTGTATTTTTTCTTCGGCAAGGAGGAGGGCGCTGTCACGAAAATCAATAATTGAGCGCATCGACGGCGCGTAATGTTTGCCGAATTCGGCGGTCGAGATGCCGGCTCCAGTAGCCTGTCTTTCCAGCGTGCGCACAGTGTCGATGTAGCGCAGTCCATCTTCAAAGTATTTCTCATTCATCTTGGTGAAGGCTGCTGAATTCACGGGATCGGAAAAAGACAACACTTCAATCATGATCTGCAATTGCTCGATACGGCCCCATGTTCGTTCGATAAGAAATTGCTCTTCTTTGGTAAATGATCTCCGTACAGCGAGCGCGCTGGTGAAGTGTGAGCCAAGTTGACCTGCCCGATGCCGTAGAAGTGTTGAAAATTGCGCAAGAAGAAGATGGTTGAGCACATCATCATCAACCATAGCGATGTTTGATGCTTGAGCGAGGGTGACAGGTAAAAATCTTGGGATAATATCGATCATCTGCTCGACAGCCTTTTGAAGCTGATCATCCCCCCGGTCAGTCCGTGGATGTCGAGCAAGCTGGTCGATGTCTTCCCGCACCGCGGACAGTTCAACAAGAATGAGTTGGATCGCCTTGGTGTTGCTGACGCATGCCGTGCACCGCGCAGGGTCCAATGTATCGAGCAGTTGGGCGATGCGCCGATCGCTTTCCTGACGTGCGTGTTGCAGCGCTTGCGTGTACACGGCGGGAATCGGCAAATCCTCACCCAAGATGGCGTCGGTCGGTTCCCGCTCAATGGACACCTTCTCCATAGCGAGCAAGCCGGCTTTAAATGACTCAAAATGACTGACGACCTGATGAGCCTTCGAGTATAGGAACCATTGATAGGTGAGTAGTCCGCCGGACAGCCCAAAAATCATGAGCAGGACTATGGTAATATTGATCCCAAAGCGCTTGACCATCGGCATGCCGGAAAACAAGGAGCTGATCATGCTTGTTCTGAAGCCCTCTCCCGTGAGTATGGCATAGGCGGATAGCAAGACAATCTATAGGCCCATTTAGAATGGTGGCATGGTAACGGCCAACAGTCATCTATTCAACCTTATAGTGATCAATGCCTGTAGGAAGGGAGTGCAATGTCCTTTCTAGATGAAGACATACGTCTTCTATCGCTGTTTTGCGGCGTGCGGCATAGAATGGAGATGAACGGCGGCCGGCGCGCTTGAAAAGGCGTCCGCTATCCGGCGGTTTTACGTCGATACGTTGCTGACGAGCGGCTCGGATGGGCCCATGCTCGCTTGACGATAGGCGTTGATGGCTTCATCCCATGGCTCGATGTGGAGACCGCTGCCGATCACTTCTTGGGCGATGCTTTGCGTTAGAAAACCAGTCGTTGAGTCGACAAGTGAAAAGAGCAGGGAGGGCAGTGGATCTGGCAAAAGATCCAGGAAATCCTCGATCCGCAGCGTGCCGTTCTCAAGGGCTTTCTTGATCGCCTGCGCGCCGTCCCGGCGGCTGCTGCCCGCGACACGGCGGTTGCGCCGGGTTGAATCGTTCTCGACGCCGGCGTCGGCGCGCCGCCGCCGCTCCGCAACCGCCGCCATGAAAGGCGTCGCATCCGACGCCAGAATTTGGCGCAGCCTCGCCACGCCTGACAGAGCGGCCGCGTTTGCGAAGGGCGATGGTGGAGGCAGAGCGAGAATGCGGCTCATGGCGGCACCAGAAGTCACAGAATTTACCTTCGCCAGCTTACGCGGACAAAGCTCCCAAAACCTTAATTTTTCTTCCCGGGTCCGGTTTTTTTTCACATGCCCCCCTATTTTCCAGATTTTCAAGGTAAGCAAATTTAAACAAAGCCGGATGGAGGGGCAGGCGCACAGAAGGCGAGGCTATTCATTAGAAAGAGGTAGCCTGAACGATTTTGCTTTTTGAAAAGGCTCATCAACCCTGGGCGAACGAACCGCTTCCCTTCCTGCCCAGGCTGTTGGGCGTTACAGTTGGGAAGGCTTGCCGTCGGGGCCGTGAGAGGGTGTTGAGGAGTGGGGAATGGGTGGCGCACGGCGTGTGGTGATGCTGGGGCTGGCGATGGTGGCCATGACGCTCGTCTATCTGGGCAACGAGCTTGTCCGGCACGGTGTCGATTATGTGGCGCTGGCGGTGATGGTGTTCGGCATGCTGGCGCTGTGGTGGGTCTTTTCGTCGATTGGCCGGCATTTCCGTGACCTTGAGCGGCTGCGTGACACCGTGATGGCGTTGCGCCACCGCAAGGATTTGAGCGGCGGCTGGGAAACCCGCCGGGATGAGTTGGGGCATTTGGTCATGGCCCTGAGCGACCTCTTGAAACGGGAACGGCGCGTATCGAGCCAGGGAGGCGATCAGCTCGGCACGGTGGCGGCTGTGCTGGAGGAACCCCTGGTGCTGCTGGCGGAGAGCGGGCGGGTCGGTCTGCTCAACCCTGCCGCCCAGCGGTTATTCGGTGCGGGCGTGACGGTGGGCGCCGACATCTACGACGTGATCGAGCGCCTTAATCTGTTCCGCTCCATCGAGCGGGCGCGCGGCGCCAACCAGCCGATCGCAACGGTGGTGCGCGCCATCGGCGGGGGGGAGTTGCCGGTGCGGATCGCCGATATGGGATTGCAGGCGGGGGTGGCGCTGGTCTTTCCCTTCCGCCCCACCGGCCCCCAGATGCTTCCCGCCGTCCAGCCCGGTGCGGAGATTCCCACGGCCACGGTCAGCGAGCATGAATCATTGATGGCGCTGCCGATGGTGGCGCTTCGGGTGGCGGTGGCGCAGGGGCGGGTGGTTGGCGTCGGCACCGTGCGGCTATCGGGGGCGCGGGTCTTCCGCACGGTTTCCCTGGACGTTCTGGTTGACCCCGGCCATTCGGTGCCGGCGTCGGATCTGGCGGTGCACGGAATCGCCAGCTTGGCGGAGGGTCGTCCTTTCGCCGCCGTCTGGCCGGTGATCGGTGAGGCGTTGCGGCATTGCGTGGTGGTCGGCGTGGCCGTGGAGGCGGCGTTGACCTTGTTGCGGAACGAAGGGGAGCGCGCCGGTCTGCCGCCGTTCGACGCGCCGCCAAGCCTGGACATCGGCGGCATCGCCAGGGCGCTTGATCCAGCGAGCGGGGATGAGGATGAGCACGGCCTGACGGCGCGTTTCGGGCTGGCCCATCACCCGAATCCGGCGGGCGTCCCCTATGCGCTGCCGACGGCTGAACTGGCCTCGGCTTTAATCCGGCGTCTGGCGGAGCGCGGCGTCACGACATTCGGGGAAGCGCAGGCGCTGATGCGGGCGCCACAATGAGGGGGCCTGATCATCCCCACTTCGGTCGCTTTCCCCGTTTCAGCGCCTGCACCGCCTCATCAAGCGCCTGAAGGAATCGCGAGCGATCGCGCTGGCTCATCGGGGCGTTGCCGCCGGACACCGTGCCCATGGCCCGCAGGTCGGACATCAAGGCCCGGCTGGCCAGCGCCTGGCCGATGGAGGCGTTGGAGAAGGGGTGGCCAGTCGACCCGATCACCACCGCGCCGTTCTTCAACGCACGGTCGGCCAAGGGAATATCCGCCGTGACCACCACATCCTCAGCCCCGACATGCTCGGCGATCCAGGTGTCTGCGGCATCGAATTCGGAACCAACCACCACCATCTCAATAAGACATTCGGTGGACAGGCGCAGGGGGGCGTTGCTCACCAGCCAAACTTTCGAGCCGGTGCGCTGCGCGACTTTGTAAATTTCCGCCTTGACGGGGCAGGCGTCGGCATCGACGTAGATGTTCACCACCGCATTATCTTCCTTCACCGTTTCCAAGAAGGGGCATGATGCGCTAAAACCCCGCCCTGATCGATACGGCGCCGCGTGCGGCGATTTGTTTTTCTCGTGATGAGGGGCTGAGCAGCACATGGCGTCTTACCAATACGTTTATGTCATGAAGGGCCTGGGCAAGGTCTATCCCGGTGGCAAGAAGGTCCTGGACAATGTCTGGTTGAGCTTCCTGCCGGGCGTCAAGATCGGCGTGCTGGGCGTCAACGGCGCCGGTAAATCGACGCTGATGAAGATCATGGCCGGTTATGACACGGATTTCTCGGGCGAGGCCTGGGCCGCGCCGGGCGCGACGGTCGGCTATTTGTCCCAGGAACCGCAGCTTGATCCGAACAAGTCGGTTCAAGAAAACATCCTTGAGGCTCTGGCTGAGACCAAGGGGCTGCTCGACCGCTTCAACCAGGTGTCGGAGGCGATGGCCGACCCGGACGCCGATTTCGACACGCTGCTGGCCGAGCAGGCCGATCTGCAAGAAAAGATCGACCATGCCGACGCCTGGGACATCGACCGCACGGTCGAAATCGCCATGGACGCGCTGCGCTGCCCGCCGGGCGACGCCAACGTGTCCATGCTGTCCGGCGGTGAGAAGCGCCGCGTGGCGCTGTGCAAGCTGCTGCTGGAAAAGCCTGATCTGCTGCTGCTGGACGAGCCGACCAACCATCTCGACGCCGAATCCGTGGCCTGGCTGGAACGGCATCTTCAGGAATACAAGGGCACCGTCGTTCTGGTCACCCACGACCGCTATTTCCTCGACAATGTGACGAGCTGGATTCTGGAGCTGGATCGCGGGTCGGGCATTCCCTGGGAAGGCAACTATTCCTCGTGGCTTGAGCAGAAGCAAAAGCGCCTGGAACAGGAAGGCCGCCAGGAGGATTCCCGACAGAAGCAACTGGCGCAGGAATTGGAATGGGTTCGGCAATCGCCGCGCGCCCGTCAGGCCAAGTCGAAGGCCCGTATCGCCGCCTATGAGACGATGCTGGCTGAAAGCGGCAAGGAGACATCTGGCGAAACCAGGATCGTCATCCCCGTGCCGCCCCGGCTCGGCAATGTGGTGATCGAGGCGGAGGCCATTTCCAAGGGCTTCAATGACCGTCTGCTGATCGACGCCTTGTCGTTCCGCCTGCCGCCAGGCGGCATCGTCGGCGTCATCGGCCCGAACGGCGCCGGCAAGACCACGTTGTTCCGCATGATCACCGGGCAGGAGGGGCCGGACGGCGGCGATTTCCGGGTTGGTGAGACGGTCAAGCTCGGCTACGTTGACCAGAGCCGCGATACGCTCAACCCGAGTAAGAACGTGTGGGAGGAAATTTCCGACGGGCTGGACATGATCGAGCTGGGCAAGCGCACCATGCCAAGCCGGGCTTACGTGTCGTCCTTCAACTTCCGTGGCTCTGACCAGCAGAAGAAGGTCGGGCAGCTCTCGGGTGGTGAGCGCAACCGCGTGCACCTCGCCAAGATGCTGAAGTCCGGGGCCAATGTGCTGCTGCTTGACGAACCAACCAACGATCTCGACGTCGATACGCTGCGGGCGCTGGAAGAGGCGCTGGAGAATTTTGCCGGTTGCGCCGTGGTCATCAGCCACGATCGCTGGTTCCTCGACCGCATCGCCACGCACATCCTCGCCTTTGAGGGCGACAGCCATGTGGAGTGGTTCGAGGGCAACTTCCAGGATTACGAAGCGGACAAAAAGCGCCGTCTGGGCGATGATGCGGTCGAGCCGCACCGCATCAAGTACAAGCCGCTGGTTCGGTCGTAGAGTTTTTTAAGAAAAGGCCATAGGGGGGCTTCGGCCCCCCTATGTTTGTGGAAAGGGCAGGGGCATGATCCGCGTCACCCATCGGATTTCCCTGGATGAAAGCGAACTGCGCGAAGAATTCGTGCGCGCATCGGGCCCCGGCGGCCAGCATGTGAATAAGACGGATTCAGCCGTCCAACTGCGTTTTGATGTGCGGAACTCACCCAATCTGCCCGATGATGTCCGGGCGCGGTTGCAGCGGCTGGCCGGTTCCCGGCTGACGCTGGATGGGGTGTTGATCATCATTGCGGAACGGTATCGGTCGCAACTGCGCAACCGCGAGGACGCGAAGGAACGCCTCCTTGATCTGATCCGCGAAGCGGCGGTTCCACCTGTCCCGCGCCGACCGACCAGACCGACGCTGGCGTCCAAGACCCGCCGTCTTGAAGGGAAAGCCAAGCGCTCCGTGGTGAAACAGCACCGCCGCAGCCAGCCCGAGGATTAGACAAGCCGATTCACGCGCTCTAAACTCATCGCAGGTTTTGGGTATTTGAACATAGGCGGGTGGATGGTGCCCAGCAGGACCTTCAAAGTCACCTATACCGAAGAAATGCTGCGCGATGCTGTCCGAACCTTTGTTTGGAAACGAATCTTCACCAGCCAGAAAGCTGTGTGGGCGATAGAGGTTGCATTGCTCCCCTGGTTGTTTTGGTACGGCGATCGTGGATGGCTAACCGGCGCCGTTGGGATTGTCATTCTCCTCCTGCCGCTCATGGTGGCGTCGATCTGGATCGCGCATCATCGCAACACAATCGGAACATACCGGAGAATGCCGACTCCTCAGGCCGAGTTCACGTTTTATGATAAAGAATTTGAAGTCATGTCCGCATTAGGATCGGCAAAAATTCCGTGGTCCACCATAACCGAGATTTGGGAGCGGCCAAGTTATTGGATGATCTTTACCGCTCCGAACCAATTCATGACACTGCCTGTTCAAACGCTATCAGCGACCGATCGCGATTTTCTGCGCTCTAAAGCGCCGTCTGCGTAGGACTTCAGCAAAACACTTCCTTCAGCACGGCATAGAGAGCGGAGGCGCCAGGCGCCAGGGTTTCATTGCGCCGTTTCACCAGCCCGATCGATCGGTGGATGATCGGGTCCACCAGGGGCACTTCGACCACAGCGGCGGTGATGGCGGTCGTTCGCGTGCCGGCCGGCAAAATGGCGGCGCCGACATCCGCGCTGGCCAAAGCCAAGGCTGTTGGCGTGCTTTCGACGACGAAGCGGCCTTTCGTGTCCAGCCCGGCTGTGCGTAACTGTGTTTCCACAAGGCGGCGATTCCCACTGGCCCCGCCCAAGGTGATCAGATCGATCCCGTGGAGGTCCGACCAGGCGATCCGGTCGAGCGTTGCAAACCGGCTGTTTGCGCTGCAAACCAGAACGAACGGATTGCGGACGAGCAATTCCTCCTCCAGATCGGGTTGATCGTCCTGTTGAATATGGATGCCGAAATCGGCGTGGTTCTGCCGCACCGCCTCGGTGACCAGCGCGCCTGAACGTTCAAGCAGGTGAACACGGTTATAGGGATATTTCTGCGCATAGATCCGCAATCCCACAGGCAGCTTATGGAGCGCCACGGACTGTAGGGTGGCCACCGTCACGTCCCCGAGAGACAAGCGTGACAGCGTGCGCAGGCGGTCGAGGCCATGAGTCAGATCGTTCACCAAACGTCTCGCCAAGGGCAGAAACTCCCGGCCCATCGGCGTCAACGCCGTGCTGCGTGTCGTCCGGTCGAGCAAGCGCACGCCCACGAAGGCTTCCAAGCGCTGAATCCGGCGGGTCAGCGCCGTTTGGGTGACGAACAGCACCTCAGCCGCCCGGCTGAAGCTTCCAAGCTCGGCAATCTGGACGAAAGCCTGAATCCCATCGATTGGTAGCTTCATGCAAATTACTCATCGATTTTTGATATTAATGCATTTTATGAGACAAAAAATATAAGGTACAAGAGCGCTCGGCAACATGTGTCTATTCATAAAACAAGAATCGTAATCACCTTTGAACGGCGAATAATACGACAAGATTTATTCAAAAAATTGGGGAGAGTAACCGTGAGCATGCACGCTGTCACCGGCAAGCCAACCACAGGATCGCCACCTCTTTTACCATCATCCGTTGATACTCTATGGTTTCGGTTGATGGATCGTCGCGTTGGAATCATTCCTCTTCCCGTTTATATTCTTTTACTTATTCTTATCGCCGCCTTTTCGATCAAAGGAAAAATATCAGGCGAAGTCACGGTTATGATCGCCGTTCTGGTGGTTGGCGGCTTCACCTGCGCCGAAATCGGCAAGCACATCCCTGTCTTAAACAAGATCGGCGGCTCCTCGCTGGTAACAATTTTCCTGCCATCATTCCTGGTCGCTCACCAACTTCTGCCAACCCCGCTGGTGCAGCAGGTCACCGTCTTCACGAAGTCGACGAACTTCATCTATCTGTTCATCACCGCAGTCGTGGTCGGGTCGATCTTGAGCATGAATCGTCGCGTGCTCATCCAAGGCTTCTTCAAGATCTTCATTCCACTCGCCTCGGGCTCGCTTGTCGCCATGATGGTCGGCGGGACGGTCGGCTGGCTGTGTGGCATCGGCTTCTGGCGTTCGATCCTCTACGTCACCGTGCCCGTCATGGCGGGGGGTGTCGGTGAAGGGGCTATTCCGCTTTCGGTCGGCTATGCCCAGGCTCTTGGCGTCGATCAGGGAGTGATGCTCGGCCAAATTCTGCCCCTCGTCTTCCTGGGAAATCTGGTCGCGATGGTCTGTTGCGGCCTGCTCAACACATTGGGCAAGCGCAAACCGCATCTTACCGGCAATGGCCAGCTCCAGCCCGGCGCTACGGGGGAGGATGACATGGGCCAGGTGAACGCCCATGCCGGCGTTAGCACGGTCGATGTGGCCACCGTCGCCGCCGGCGGCATTACAGGGATCGCCATCTATGTTTTTGGGACCCTCATCCATGCGCTGATCGGTCTGCCCGCGCCCGTCGCCATGCTGTTCCTCGTCGTTCTGATCAAAATCCTGCGGATGGTTCCACCGCCGCTGGAGGAGGGCGCGCGCGTCGTCTTCCGCTTCTTCGTGACGGCGGTGACCTATCCGTTGCTGTTCTCGACGGCGGTCGCAATGACGCCTTGGCATGAACTGGTCGAGGCGCTTCACCCCGCCAATCTGATCACCATTGTCGCCACGGTTCTGTCGCTCACCGCCACCGGCTATTTTGTCGGTCGCCTCCTCAAGATGCACCCGATCGAGACCGCCATCGTGAACGCCTGCCACAGCGGGCTGGGCGGCACCGGCGACGTGATGATCCTGACCGCCGCTGAGCGCATGGAGCTGATGCCCTTCGCCCAGGTGGCCACGCGCATCGGCGGCGCCATCACCGTCACCCTGGCGATCATCGCCATGGCTCACTTCCACGTGCTGTGAAGCCTTATCGAACGGAAAAGACGGACATTCGCTCATGTTGATGCGCAGCAAATTATTTGTGCCCGCCTCCCGACCGGAGCTTTTTGCAAAGGCGGCGGCCTCGGCTGCCGACGCCATCTCCTTCGATCTGGAGGATTCCGTGGCCGTGGAGCGAAAAGCCGAAGCCCGTACGGCGCTCGCTTCCTTCCTTGGCGATCCCCCGGCTGGCATGACGAAAACCATCGTCGTTCGCGTGAACGCGGTCGGCTCCGACTTCTTCCATGACGATGTGAAAGCGATCGTCGGGGCGCGGCTTGACCTCGTGAATCTGCCGATGGTCGAAGACCCGGCGGCCATTATCGAAACAGCGGCGTTGCTCGACGCGCTGGAACGGGACGCTTCCTCCCCGTCGCGCGCCGGAATCCTTGTCAACATCGAGACGGCGAAGGGCCTGCGCAAAGCTGCCGAACTGGCCGCCGCGCACCCGCGCGTCGCCGGTCTGCAAATCGGCTACGCCGATCTTCTCGAACCCTGCGGGATCGATCGTTCGGATCAGGCGGCGCTTGCCCACATCCGGGTGCAGGTCCGTCTTGCCGCTGCTGAGGTCGGCATTCCCGCTTATGACGGCGCCTATGCGGGGGTGTCCGATCTCCAGGGCTACCGGAATGAATGCGCAGCGGCGCGCCGGCATGGGTTTGCGGGCAAGAGCTGCATCCATCCGAGCCAAGTGGCGATTGCAAACGACGCCTTCCTGCCGACGCTGGCGGAAGTGGGGCGTGCGCGCCGTATTCTTGCCGCCGCCGCTGAAGCGGAACGCAAAGGGCTTGGCGCCTATCTCGTCGACGGCGAAATGATCGACGCGCCCTTCCTGAACCGGGCCCGCGCCATTGTCGCGCTGGCTGATCTCCACGCATCGACGAAGCAAGGCCTGGAGGCCTGATATGGCTGACCTTCACCAGCGTGACTATCAACCGGGAACCAAGGGGGCGCTCGACGGCGTTCGGGTGATCGATCTGTCCCGCCTGTTCGCCGGCAACGTCCTGACCCAAATCCTTGGTGATTTCGGCGCCGAGATCATCAAGGTTGAACCGCCGGAAGGCGACACGCTTCGGGCCTGGAAGACGGCGGGGATCGAAACCCACTGGAAAATCTATTCCCGAAATAAAAAGAGTCTGTGCCTCAATTTGCGCGATTCGCGCGCTATCGCCATCATCCGCGATCTTCTGCCTTCCGCAGCGATCTTCATCGAGAGTTTTCGACCGGGCGTGTTGGAGGCGATGGGGCTGGCGCCGGAGGTCCTGCTGGCGATCAACCCTCGCCTGATTATCCTTCGCATCTCCGGCTGGGGGCAGGACGGTCCTTATGCGCAACGTCCGGGCTTCGGCACGGTGATCGAGGGGGTGAGCGGTTTTGCCGCGATCAATGGATTCTCCGACCGCGAACCGGTCCTGCCGCCCATGTATCTCGCCGATGGGACCGCCGGTCTTTATGGCGCCTCCGCTGCGATGATCGCCTTGCGGGAGGTTGAGATGAACGGCGGCCATGGTCAGGTCATCGACCTGCCGTTGCTCGACCCTCTGTTCGCGATCCTTAGCCCCCAAGCCGCTCATTATCGGTTGACGGATCAAGTCAAGCCGCGCACCGGCAGCCGCTCGACCAACTCGGCCCCCCGTAATGCATACAAGTGCCGTGACGGTTCCTATGTCAGCTTGTCCGGGTCGATCCAGAAGATGGCCGAGCGCCTCTTCCGCGCCATCGGGCGCCCCGATCTCATCACGGATCCACGTTTCCGAACCAACGCGGACCGGCTGCGCAACGTCGAGGAGCTGGATGCGATCATCGGCGCCTTCATCGCGGAGCGCACCCAGGAAGAGAACGTCGCCTTTTTTGAAGCCGCCGAAGTGACGATCGGTCCGATTTACGACACGGCCCAGCTCTTGCAAGACCCGCATATAATCGAACGGGAGGTGGTGGCCGACTATCCCGATTCCGACATGGGGTCCTTGCCGATGCACCATGTCGTGCCGCGGCTCAGCGGAACACCCGGTTCGATTCGCACGCCCGCCCCCAAACTCGGTGAGCATAACCGCGCCTTGCTCGGCGAAATTGGCGTCACGGGCCGCGACTTCGACGCCCTGGTCACTGCTGGGGTTGCCTGCGGAGGCGGGTGACGCCCCATCAAGGGCGTCCCGCGCCGGGGCGGTTACAGCGCCCGGATCTGCATTTGGATCGGCCCTTCCGCCCGCCCGTGGACGAACTGGTCCACATAGGGGTTGCCGGAAGCGTCGATATCCTTGGCGTGGCCGGTCCAAATGATCTGGCCCTGATAGATCATGGCGATGCGGTCGGCGATCTTGCGCGCGGAGGCCATGTCATGGGTGATCGTCACCGCGGTGACGCCAAGATCCTTGACGCATTTTACGATCAATTCATTGATGACGTCGGCCATGATCGGGTCAAGGCCGGTCGTCGGCTCATCAAAGAAGATGATCTCCGGCTCATGGGCGATGGCGCGCGCCAGGGCCACACGCTTTTGCATACCGCCGGACAGCTCGGCGGGGGACAGCTCACCCACCTCCGGCGATAGGCCGACGGCGCCCAGCTTGGCCATGGCGATCTCTTTGGCCTGGGCGCGGGGCATGCGGTCGCCCTGGATCAGGCCGAAGGCGACGTTCTCCCACACCCGCAGACTGTCGAACAGCGCCGCGCCTTGAAAGAGCATGCCGAACCTGTGCAGCAGCTTCTCACGCTCGCGGGAGCCGAATTTCGTCGTCTCCTGACCATCCACCATGATCGAGCCCCTTTCGGGGCGCAGCAGGCCGAGGATGCATTTCAACATCACCGATTTGCCCGTGCCCGAGCCGCCGATGACGACAAGGGATTCGCTGTGCTTTACCTCCAGATCGACGCCGTTCAGCACCACCTTGTCGCCAAAGCGCTTGTGAACCTGCCGCAAGGCGATCTTGGGAGGGAGAATGGCGTGGGGGGAGGTGTCGGTCATTTGTCGGAGAAGAACATTCCGGTAATCAGATAGTTGAACACAAGGATAAGGATCGAGGCGCTGACCACCGCGTTGGTGGTCGCCTGACCGACGCCCTGGGCGCCGCCCCGCGACCGATAGCCGAAATAGCAGCCCATGAGCGAGATGACGAAGCCGAACACCGCCGCCTTCACCAAACCGGAGATGACGTCGAGCGGTTCAAGAAACTGCCAGGTGCGGGTAAGATAGGCCGATGCGTTGAAGTCCAGCCGGTACACGCTGACCAGAAAGCCGCCGAACACCCCGATCACATCGGCGACCAGCACCAGAAGCGGCAGCATCAGCGTGCCGGCGAGCAGGCGGGGCGCCACCAGATATTTGAAGGGGTTGGTGGACAGCGTGGACAGCGCGTCGATCTGCTCGGTCACCCGCATGGTGCCGATTTCCGCCGCCATGGCGGCGCCGATGCGTCCGGCCACCATCAAACCCGCCAGCACCGGTCCCAGCTCGCGCGTCACCGACAACACCACGACGGTGGCGATAGCCCCCTCCGCCTGGAAACGGGAGAAGCCGGAATAGCTTTGCAGCGCCAACACCATGCCAGTGAACAGCGCGGTCAGGCCAACCACCGGCAGCGAATAATAGCCGATGTCGATCATCTGCCGCATGATCTGCCGCGCGTACAGTGGCGGACGGAAGCAGTGCGAGATGGCGCTGCCCGCGAACATGGCCAGTTGTCCGGTCGCCTCGAGGAAGACCAGAAAGGCGCGGCCCGTTACGGCGAGGAACTCCATCACGAAGCCTCCCCCCGGTAGACACGGTGGTAGCGGGCTCCCAGGGATGTCAGGATTTCGTACGCGATGGTCCCCCCTTGTTCGGCCACCGCATCGATAGGCCGGTTCGGGCCAATCACCTCGACCAGCGCGCCGGGGATGGCGGCCCCTTCGGGCAGCCCGGTTACGTCGATGGTCACGAGATCCATTGAAACCCGCCCAACCACCAGGGCCGGCGCACCATTGATGAACACGGCCCCGCGTCCGCCGAGCGAGCGCAAGTACCCATCGGCATATCCCACGGCAATGGTTGCAATTTTTCCTCTTCCCGCAACGTGGTGGTGAGCACCGTAGCCAACGGTCATAGGGCTGTCAACGTCGCGGACCTGAAGAATGCGGGCGTCAAGCCGAACGACCGGCTGCATGGGATTGGCGGCGGCGGGCGTCGGGTTGACGCCATACAACGCGCAACCCGGGCGGGCGAGGTCGAAATGATAGGCTGGGCCTAAGAAAATCCCCGATGAATTGGCCAGGCTGGCCGGCGCGGCGGGCAGCTTGGCGAGGGCGACGCGCAAGCGGCTGAGCTGCTGCGCGTTCATTGGCGTGTCCACCTCAGCGCAGGCGAGGTGGCTCATCCACAGCCGCAGATCGATGCCGGACAAGCGCTCCGGCTTTGCGGCGAGGCGGTCCAGCTCATCGGGGCCGAGGCCGAGCCGGTTCATCCCGGTGTCGATGTGGATGGCCGCCGGCAGAGCGCCGCCGCGCCCGCGCGCAAAGGCCGCCCAGGCGCTGATGTCGCCCAAATGATTCAGCACCGGCTGGATGCGGCGTTCCGCGAAGTCGGTCTCGCTGCCGGCGGGCAGGCCGCCCAGCGACAGAATCTCCGCGTCCGGCAGCACGGCGCGCAGCGCCAGGGCCTCTTCAAGCTGGGCGACGATGAAGGTTTGGCATCCGGCGGCGTGCAGGGCAGGGGCGACACGCGCCGCCCCCAGGCCATAGGCGTTGGCCTTGACCACCGCCGCGCATCGGCCCGGAGACACGCGGTCACGCAATTGCCGCCAGTTGCTGACGACAGCGTCCAGATCAATGGTCAGCAGGGCAGGGGCGGTTGCCGCGCGGTTACTCGCCATTATCGAAATCATGCTGGGTGTCGAGGTCTTGGAATTTCGTGTATTGGCCATCGAAATACAGGCGCACGCTGCCGATCGGACCGTGACGCTGCTTGGCGATGATCGCCTCCGCCGTGTTGTAGACCTCAGCGCAGCGCTTTTGCCAGTTCGTGTAGCGGTCGTTGAACTTGTCTTCGGTTTCTTCGGGCCGGCGCGCCGGTTCCGCGCGCTCAAGATAATATTGTTCGCGGTAGACGAACATCACGACATCGGCGTCCTGTTCAATCGAGCCCGATTCCCGCAGGTCGGAAAGTTGCGGCCGCTTGTCTTCGCGCTGCTCCACCGCGCGGCTGAGCTGCGACAGCGCCAGCACCGGGACCGCGAGTTCCTTGGCGATGGCCTTGAGGCTGCGGGTGATCTCGGAAATCTCCTGCACCCGATTTTCGCTGCCGCGTGTCGAGGTGCCGCGCAAAAGCTGGAGATAATCGACCACCACGAAGCCAAGCCCATGCGTGCGCTTCAGGCGTCGGCAGCGGGTGCGAACCGCCGCGACGGAGAGGGCGGGGGTGTCGTCGACAAAGAAGGGAACGCGGCCCAGTTCCTGGCTGGCCTGGATAAATTTTGGAAAATCGCTGTCGCGGATGTCGCCGCGGCGAATCTTGTCGCTGGATACCTCCGCCTCACCGGCAAGGACACGGGTGGCGAGCTGTTCCGCCGACATTTCCAAAGAGAAGAACCCGACGCACGCCCCTTCTTCGCCATTGCTCTTCATATAGGCTTTGGCGGCGTTGAAGGCCATGTTGGTGGCCAGCGCGGTCTTTCCCATCGACGGGCGTCCGGCGAGGATGACCAGATCGGAGGGGTGCAGGCCGCCCAGCTTGCGATCAAGGTCGCGCAGGCCACAGGTGACGCCGGTGACGTGGCTGCTGCGCCGGAAGGCCGTCTCCGCCATGTCGATGGCGGCTTTCAGCGAGTCGGAGAAGGCGATGAAGCCACCCTGCACGTCGCCGGTGGAAGCCAGATCGAAGAGTTGCTTTTCCGCTTGCTCGATCTGGTCGATGGCGTTGGAATCGAGGTCGTGCTGGAACGCCTCGTTCACCATATCCGTGCCAACCTCGATGAGCTGGCGGCGCAAAAACAGGTCGTGAATCGTCCGGCCATAGTCGGCGGTGTTGACCACCGTCACCACGCTGGCGGCGAGTTCCGTCAGATAGGCCCCCTTGCCATTATCAATCAGGCCGGGGTCGTTCTCGAAATAAGCCTTCAGCGTTCGCGGGTCAGCAATCTGCCCGCGCTCGATCAATTTGGAGATCGCCTCATAGATGCGCTGGTGCACGGGATCGTAGAAGTGCTGCGCGCGCAGGAACTCACTGACCCGTTCATAGGCTTTGTTGTTCACCAGAACGGCGCCCAGCAGCGCCTGTTCAACCTCTTCGTTGTGCGGTGGCGTGCGGTATTCAGCCGCCGTGGAGGTGGCTGCGCCGCCGCGCGGTTCAAAAGTCGTGGAGAGCTTGTTTTCCATGGCTCTCATTCTATCAAACCGCAGGAGGGGGGAGTTGTGCACAGCGCAGAGGCTCGTGAAAAATCTGTGCACAACTTTTATCCCCAGGCATGGAATACTGGGGATAAATTCAAAAAACCAGTTAAATCATGGTGTTAAGCAGGAGAGGCGTGCGCTGACTTGCGCAGCGTATGTTCACCTTGAGTAACCTCACACGCTGAGGTTAACCCCACCGCTTCCCCCTGGAAAAAGCGACAGAAGGTATGAGGTTGGCCCCGAAGCAGCCCCCCCCTGCTGCTGATCGGATTGGACCAGATAGCGGGTGACAAACTTATCAACGAACGCCGCGTTCTTGAGGTTTTTCATCCCAAGTTTCTGCTCAATCACCGCAGCCTGGGTTTCAACCGGCTGGATGGCCAGTTCAGGAGGGAGGTTGAGTGTATCGGTAACCATCTTGCGCAGCCGGGCATCGCCGAGAATGTCGTACGGAGAGGTGAGCGTCGACGCCACTGCCTTGAAATAGCGCGCAAGCGGAACCGCCTCGTTTTGGGCGCCGAGATCCTCTTCGTACTTTCCTTGGACGTAGAGGTCAGCCAAATGACTGATTGTCGCAGGGTCCGTAAGGGTTTTTATGCCATCCTCGCCAAGCTTCAACACTGCGGCAGCCGATTTGAAACGGGTGTCCGTCAGAACATTCATCACCGCCTTCGGATCGCTTGCTTTTTGAGTCAAAGCACGCTTCACCAGACCGAGGCTGTTCAGCTGATCGTCAAGACCGACGGCTGTCAACACAAAATTGGTCAGGCGTGTGTTCTTGAAAAGGTCATCGACTGATTTGATGCTTCCAATCTTGCTTTTGAAATAGTCGACCTCGCTCTGGACGTCTTTTTGCTTTCCATAGGTCGCAATCGCCGTGTCTTTTTTCTTCACGGTCATATTGTAAAGCGTATAAGCGGATGTCGTTGTTCCATAAAGGGAGGCAACACTGCTCATATCCCCGTCCTCCACTTAAGCCTGAAGAGGCTCCATGCCTTCTACAGGCGCCTTTGGGCTCGGTGCGGGCGTGCTTGGGCCGGACAGCCCCTCAGCGCAATTTTGATTGACAGACAGGATGAAATTTACATCAAGAGCTTTCCTGACTTTGCTTGCGTCAATCTCACGGATAACGGCGCGACCGATTCCCACGATGGATGTCTTGAGATCCAGCGGAAGCGGATTCGTCGGGTCTTCCACACAACCGATCAAGAAGTACCAATAGCGACGGATATCGGCTAAAGCCTTGGCCAACGCTATGTTATCACGATCTTTAAGCGCTTTATTAAGCGCAAAATTCAGGCGCAAGAAGACATCCGCTTCAGTCTGACGACTGGAAACAGTCGATGCCTGAGCGTTTCGATAAGCGGCGTACTGTCTGCTCATTGTAACATCCTAATCCTAGTCCGTTTCCGGTTGCCAGGCAGTCTCTTATCGTATTTTTCGTCCCTGGATCAGAAAGTTCACCCTCCCCATGAAGGGGAGGGTGAGTAGTTATTGGTCTTAACGGAACAAGCTCAAGAGTGACTGCGGAGTCTGGTTGGCCATCGACAGGCTCTGCGTGCCAAGCTGCTGCTTGACCTGCAGGGACTGCAACTTCGCGCTTTCCTTCGCCATGTCGGCATCGGCGATAGCGCCCAAGCCGGTGGTGTTGGCGTCGGTCATAGCGTTGTTGAAGTCAATCTTGTCGGTGATCGTCCGGGCAGTGTTACCCCAGTCGTTCATGAACTGGCCCAGTGTCGCCAATGCTTTGACGAATGTGCCAGCCTCAGTGCCGCCATCGGCCGAAGCCGTTTGCATCATTGCGGACATGACGCTTGCGTCGCTCGGCGTAGCACCTGTCGGATCAAAGCCAGCCGCAACCTGGGCAAGTCCATCCACCACATCTGTGTAGACATCCCGTCCGCGGACGGCGATCGAAGAACCGTCAGTAGAAGAGATGATCTTCACATTCGTAGCGGAGCCGGCGCTTGTGGCTGTGTCTAACTGACCTGTGTCTTCATTATTCGTTATCGTGATGCCAGCAGACATCAGCGAGGTGCCGTTGTAGTTGGCGGCCTGGACATAGGTTGTCAGTTCGTCCGTCAGAGACTTGTATTGGGCCTCGTAGTTGGTGCGAGCATCACCCGTGGTGTTCTCGTCCCCCAGCTTGGTGATGGTCTCACCCAGCTTTTTCATCGTGGCCGTCATGTTCTCGCCGGACTTGACCGTCACGTCGAGCAAACCCTGGCCATAGGACAGGCGCTCGTTGACCGCACCAAGAACACTGATGTCAGAACGCAACTTGGACGTTACGGCATAAGCCGCGCCGTCGTCGTATGCGTCGGCAACTTTCAAGCCGGTGCTGATACGCTTTTGCGTCGCCGACATGTCAGTGTTGGTCATCGACAGGTTGCGCAGAGCAATCTGTGCGCCGACGTTGGTGTTCACGGAATTCGACATTTTTGTCTCCATAACTTTTCAAAATTCTGGCCTTTTCGCCAGGCCGGACGAACGCCGCCGACATCAGCAGAGTGATCCTTGAGATATTAAAAATTAGTAAATTCCGACGCCGCAGCCTACCCGTCCAGTGGGAATGCCTAGGGAAAGTCACAGACAAAAATGATATTTTCAGACATCTCAATAAGCCAACCCTACCGCTCAATCCAAGTTTCAAGAAAACGATCCCTGAACCGATCGCCTTAATCTCGGCGTCGCCTGTGGGTTAAAAAGATTTAAGAAAGAATGCCCCAATTGGCATTGAGGGAAGGGCGGTTCAAACATGAGGGGGCAGGGGCGGGGCGAACAAGCACGCTTATGGTGATCCGTATGTTGGTTCGCGCCCCTCACGCCCCCGAATCAACCCTCCAACAACAGGGATGCTGAGGCGTCTTTACAGAGGGGGCCTGGGGAAACAGGGATAGACCTGCACGATAACTCTATGCATTTCGATGGAGGCTCCTCTCTGCAAAGCTCCAGCTAAGACTTCTATCGTTCTGGCGAGCATTTATCTTGAAATAGATCCAGCTTCCGCTATCATGTGATTCGTATTTAATACGTGCGCAGCCCTTGTGGCTGCCGGCGGTCGGAAAACCTGATACGCAAGGAGTATGATTATGAAAGTAAGTGTAGACTACGCTTCCGAGAGTTTGGCGTCACCGTATGGAGCATCGGTTGCAGCCGCGCAAGCACGGGCGCCGCAAGCGACCTCTCCGGATGCAGAATCGGCTTCTGCAACGCCCACAACTTCCTCCACCACCAAGCAGCCGGTCGGGTCTTTTATGACTCCTATCGTGCGTTACGATTCGGCG
>JAVBJZ010000042.1:0-18526 GCA_031546725.1 Azospirillum sp. | reverse complement strand
CTTGCCCTTACCCACAAGTTACCGTCAAGGAGCAAGGCTTGAGGGCCGGCTGTTGCCCTGTCGTACCAGTGGAGGCGGCGATGGCGATGGCGACGGAGCGGGCTTGGGCGGAGCAGCAGTGGGGCGGTATTGACTTGGGCGATCCGCGCCGCACCCGGCGGGCGGTCGCGATGGGAGCGGCATTGGCGGGGAAGCCGCAAGCGGGCTTGCCGGTTCAGATGGGCGACTGGGCAGGGTTGAAGGGGGCGTATCGGCTGCTGGATCGGCCGGAAGCGACGCTGGCGGCGATCACGGCTCCCCATCGCCGGGCGGTCCTGTCGCAGGCGCAGCAGGCGCCGGGAGCCGTTTTGTTCATCCAGGATGATACGACGCTCGACCTGACCACCCACCATGCTATGCATGGGCGTGGCCGGATCGGGAATGACCACGGCTTGGGGTTTCTCGTCCACAATTGTCTGGCCCTTGCGCCGACGCCCGCCGGCCCTCGGCTTTTGGGTCTGGCGAGCCAGACCCTGTGGGCGCGCACCACTCCGCCGGTCACGGCGCATGAGACCCGCGCCCAGCGCCGCACCCGGCCCACCGAAGCCGAGGTCTGGGCGCAGAGTGTGAGCGATCTTGGTGCGTGTCCGCCGGGTCAATTGTGGATCAGCCGCGGGGATCGTGGAGCGGATGTCTTCTCTCATTTCGTGCGCGCCCAGGCGCTGGGCTGGCAGGTGCTGGTTCGAGTCTATCACGATCGCTGCCTTGCGGACGGGCATCTGACGCAAACCTTGCGCGCCTTACCGGCCATGACCGCGCGCACGATCACGATGCGCGAGGGGGGCAAACGCCGTTCAGCCACGGTTTCGGTCGCCTGGACACCCCTGCTCATCCAGCCACCACAGAGTTGCCAGGAAATGCTGACGCCACTGGCCGCGGTCGGCTTGCGGGTGTGGAATGCGACGGTGGAATGGCGGTTGCTGACGACGCTTGCGGTGGAGGATGCGGCAAGCGCACAGCAGGTGATCGAGTGGTGCGCCTCCCGCTGGATGGTGGAGGAATTTCATAAAGCGCTTAAGACCGGCTGTCGGATCGAGCAGCGCCAGGTCCGCACGGCGGCCCGCTTCCAGCCGTTGCTCGGCTTCCTGTCCCTGGTCGCCGTACGCTTGTTGCAGATCCGCCAAGCCGCGCGCGAGGAGCCACAGACCTCCACTCACGAACCGGAACCGGTGGTGGCGCTGTTGGCCGCGGCGTTAAAAACCACCCCAGCGGCCGTCGCCAGCCACCGCGACTTCTATCGCGGGGTGGCGCGTCTCGGCGGTTTCCTGGCGCGCAAAGGCGATGGGGAACCCGGTTGGCTGACCTTATGGGGCGGCTTCGAGCGTCTCTTCCTGATCATGCTCGGAGCCCAAATCGCCAACCACATCGACTGGCGAGGATGTGGGTAAGGGCAAGTTCACGGGGATGACGATAGTAGAGATTAACACTATAAAACACCGTCATCCCCGCGAAAGCGGGGATCCAGGAAACTTTGCCAATTCGTAATTTTTACTTCACTGCCCTTGGAGCGATTCTATCCTACACGGTGGTTGATTGTGGAAAGGCCATGGCGGCCTGGGTGCGGTTGCGCACGCCCAGCGATTTGAAAATAGCCGTCATGTGGATTTTCACGGTGCCTTCCGACAAACCCAGCTCATGCGCAATCTGCTTGTTGGACTTGCCCTCACGCAGGCGGTCAAGCACCTCGCGTTGGCGTTGGGTCAAAAGCTGCTCAAGCGCCGGATCGGACGGCGGCATGCCGCGCCCATCGCTGGCGTCGAAGTTCTCGCGCAGCACCGTCGGCGGCACATACACGCCACCCGAAAAGATCAAGTCGAGCGCGCTCAACATGATTTTCACGCTCGACGACTTCGGAATGTAACCAGACGCCCCCTGCTCCAGCGCGTCGCGCACGTCCTGATGCGCCTCGGAGGCGGAAATCACCACCACCTTGCTGTCCGGCTGCTTTTCGCGCAGCGCCTGGATGCCGGAAAAGCCGGGCCAGCCGGGCATGTGCAGATCAGTCAGGATGAGGTCGAAAACCCCGTCGTTGCTGCAAAGGCTGAGCAGTTCGTCGAAGTTACTCGCCTCAACGAACACATTCCCTTCCTTGAGCTGTTCTAGAAGTCGGCGCAACCCCTCGCGAAAGAGTACATGGTCGTCACCGATCAGAATCCTCATGACAACGCTCCCGTCTGCAATCTTAACCCCGCCTCCGGGTAGCGGATGAAATGTCCGGCACTTCAATCCGCATATGAGGCGAAACCATAAGATATAGAAATGGTTTCCCTTCGTATTGGCTAATAAGACGTACCACGCCCCATACCTCTGGACAACAGCAATTCTCCTTTAAAAGACAGCATCGTCCATTTCCATCAGCGGCTGGGCCCCCGCCATGATGGTGATGAACAGCGCGTTGGTCTGCGGCAGCAGCTTCGCCATATAAAAGCGAGCGGTTTTCAGCTTCGCGTCGTAGAAGGCTGCATTGCCTTCTCCCGCCGCCAGTTTCGCCGTGGCGGCCTTGGCCATCATGATCCACATCCAGCCCAACGCCACCAGACCGAACAGCCGCAGATAATCAGTCGCTGCGGCGGCCGCTTCTTCCGGGTCTTTCAAGCCTTTGCTGGCGATAACCGCCGTGGCCTGCTGAAGCTTGGCGAAGGCTTTGGCGACAGGCTGGACGAACGCAGCCAGATCTTCGTTGTCCTTGTCCGCCTCCAATGCGGCGGCCAGGGGGTGGAAGAAGTGGCGCAGCAACCGCCCCATGTCCTGCCCCATCTTGCGCCCCACGAGGTCAAGCGCCTGGATGCCGTTGGCGCCCTCATAAATCTGGGTGATGCGGGCGTCGCGGACGTATTGCTCCACCCCGGTCTCCCAGATGAAGCCATGGCCACCGTGCACCTGCACCGCGCCGTTGGCCACCTCGAAACCAATGTCGGTGAACAACGCCTTGACGATGGGCGTCATGAGCTGGACGAGTTCGTCCGATTCCTGGCGTTGGCGGGCGTCCGGGTGTCTGTCAGCCAGATCAAGATGCAGGCTCACCAGGGCGCCAAGCGCCCGGCAGCCCTCGGTGTACGCCCGCGCCGTCAGGAGGGACCGGCGCACGTCCGGGTGGACGATGATCGGGTCCGCTGGCTTATGCGGGTAGCGAGCGCCTTTCACTGACCGGCCTTGCAGGCGCTGCTTGGCATAGGCCACGGCGTTCTGCAGGCTGACCTCGGCCAGCCCCAGCCCCTGAACGCCAACCGCCAGACGCGCCGCGTTCATCATGACGAACATGGCGCGCATGCCCTTGTGCGGCTCACCGACCAGCCAGCCCGTCGCGCCGTCGAAATTCATGACGCAGGTGCTTGACGCCTTGATGCCCATCTTGTGTTCGATCGAGCCGCAGGACACGCCATTGGGCAGCCCTGGGGCGTCATCGTCACGCGGCAAAAGCTTCGGCACGAGGAACAGGCTGACGCCGCGCGTCCCCACCGGCGCCCCCGGCAGGCGGGCCAGCACCAGATGGAGGATATTTTCGGTCAGATCATGCTCACCGGCGGAGATGAAGATCTTCGTGCCGGTGATTTTGAAGCTGTCGTCATCCCGCGGCGTCGCCTTGGTGCGGATGAGGCCCAAATCCGTACCCGCATGCGGCTCCGTCAGGCACATGGTCCCCGCCCAGTCCCCGCTGACCAGCTTTGGCAAAAAGCGCTCTCTCAGCGCTGGCGAGCCGTACAGAACCAGCGCGTTGTAAGCGCCCAGCGACAGCCCCGGATACATGCTGAAGCTGAGGTTGGCGGAACACAGAAATTCCTCCAGCATGGTGTTGACCAGCTTTGGCAGGCCCTGGCCACCGTAGGCGGGATCACAGGACAGGCCCGGCCACCCCGCCTTGCTGTATGTGGCGTAGGCCTCTTTAAACCCTTTGGGGGTGCGCACCGCGCCGTTTTCAAAACGACACCCTTCGGCGTCACCGGGCTGATTCAGCGGAAACAGCACCTCTTCGCACAGCTTGGCCCCCTCTGCGAGCACCTGGGCGATCAAATCCGGCGTGGCGTCCTGATAGCCGGGCAGCGCCGAGAGCCGCCGGACATCGACGATCTCATCCAGAACGAAGCGCATATCCTCCAGTGGAGCCTTGTAGATGGGCATCCTTCAAATCCCCCTCTTAATTCCGCAATGGTTTGCCGGTGGTCAGCATGTGCTCGATGCGGTCCATGCTGTCGGGCATACGGATGAGAGCCATGAACGCCCGGCGTTCCAACGCAAGAAGGTGATCCTCGCCCACCGGGGTGGTGGGGTCGGCGTCACCGCCGGTCAGAACCTCGGCCACCCAGCGGCAGACCACCTCGTCATGCGGCGTGGCCTTGCCCTGCTGGACAACGCCTTCGACAAACAATTCCAGCGCCGCGCGACCGCCGGGGCCCGGCAGGGTGTAGGTGGGCATCGGAGGCGGGGTGTAGGCGACCGCCAGCTCAAGCGCTTTTGCCTTGGCGTCGGCCAGCAGGCGGTCGCGGTTCATGGTGACGCCGTCGCTTGGACGCAGGTACAGCAACTCCTTGGCCTCGGCGGCGGATTTGGCGACTTTAGCGAGGCTGATGGTCTCAAACGCCCGCGCCACCGGGGGCATCGGCCCTTTGGGAGTTTTGGGATTGGCGGCTGCCCGCGCCAGCATTTCGGTGCAGCCACCCCAGGCCGGCAACAGGCCGACGCCCACCTCGACCAGGCCCATATAGGTCTCGGCGTGCGCTTGCACATGGTCGGCGTGCAACAGGATCTCGCACCCGCCGCCAAGCGCTAGACCCGAGGGGGCCGCCACCACCGGGAAGGGGGCGTATTTGAGCGCCCGGTAGGTTTTTTGGCCGGAATCGACCAACTGCTCGATCTGCGGCCACAGGGCAATGTTCATGATGAACATGGCGAGGCCAAGGTTCGCGCCGACGGAGAAATTATCGGCCTCGTTGTGGATGACCAGCGCCTTCCACTGGCTCTCACGCTGGCGTAATACGCCAGCGTCGGCGGCAGGCGGCTCGGAGAGCCGCTGAGAGCCCTGGCGTATCAAGGCTATAGCTTGGCCATAAGCGGCCATGGTCCCATCATCCAGCGTGTTCATCTTGGTGGTGAACTCAAAGCACAGCACACCATCGCCGATGTCCCACAAGGCGGCGGAGCCGTTCTTCCACACCGGCGGGCCAGCCCGTTTCACGTCGGACAGCAGCAACACGCCCGGCGGGCGCAGCACATCGTCGTAGAGGCCATCCGTGGTCAAATGCTGCAGTTTACCGTTCTCAACCCGGTAGAAGCTCCGACCGTCGGCCTGCGCCACCAGGGCCGGTATGGGAAGACCCTCCGACCGGCACAGTTCGGCGAACCATGCGGTTCCCAGCCTGTCGATCAGCTCGAAAGGGCCGAATTTCCAACTGTAACCCAGGCGCATCGCCTCATCGACAGCGGCGATGGTTTCGGCGATCTCCGGGACCAGGCTGGCGGCGTAGGACAGCGTGTGCGCCAGCACCTTGCGGGCGTAGACGCCCGCCTTGTCCGGGCTCTCGGCCAGCGCCCGCAAATCCTTGCCGGCGGACGCGAGGCTCTCCAGCTTTGGTTTCACGGATGGGCGGTACTGCCCGGTATCAAGGTCGATGGCCTCCTTCACCGCCGCGCCGCTCTGCCGGTTCAGGCGGTAGAAGCCGCCCTTGCCCTTACGCCCGGTGTAGCCATCGGCAATCATCGCCTCGATCACCGCATGCTCACGGTGGGCCGCGCGGTAGCGGTCGTCGGCGGGCAGTGTGGCGAGCAGGCTTTGGGCGATGTGCGGCATCAGATCGATGCCGACGAGATCCATCAAGCCGAAGATTCCGGTCTTGGGAACGCCCATGGGACGACCGAGGATGGCGTCCGCTTCCTCCACCGTAACGCCCAGATCCATGGCGAAATTGATCGCCAGTTGAATCCACATGACGCCGATGCGGTTGGCGATGAAGCCGGGCCGGTCCTTGCAGCGCACCACCCCCTTGCCCAGCGCCCGGTCGCAGAACGCCGCGATGCTTTCCGTCGCGTCAGCGCGCGTCCAGGCGCTGGAGACCAGCTCAAGCAGGCGCATATAGCGCGGCGGGTTGAAGAAATGGGTGATCAGGAAGTCCGCTTTGAAGGCGCCCGACTGTCCTTCGGTCAGCATGGACAACGGGATGGTCGAGGTGTTCGACGACACCACCGAACCGGGTTTGCGCACCGGGTCGATGCGTTTGTAAAGAGCGGCCTTGAGGGCGGCGTCCTCAACGATCGCCTCAACGATCCAGTCGCAGTCTGCAAGAAGAGAGAGATCGTCCTCCAGATTGCCGGGGGTCACCAGCGCGGCGTTTTTCGGGTGCATGAAGGCAGCGGGATTAGCCTTCTTCAGCGCCTCCACCGCGCCCTTGGCGATGGCTGATCGATCCTTTCCACCCACCGGAACAATGTCCAGCAGAACGACGGGGACGCCGGCGTTGGCGATATGGGCGGCGATGCCGCTGCCCATCACCCCCGCCCCGATGACGGCGGCGCGTTTGATAGTCATGGAGTCAGACCTCCGCGCGTTACACAGCCTCAAGGATCGTGGCGATGCCCTGGCCGCCGCCGATGCACTGGCTGGCGAGGGCGAACGGCTGATTTTCGCGCTTTAAAAGCGCGGCGGCCTTGCCGGTTATGCGGGCGCCGGTCGCGCCCAGCGGGTGCCCCAGCGCGATGGCCCCGCCATCCCGGTTGAGCGTCGCCTCATCGATCTCCAGATCACGCATGCAAGCCAAGGCCTGGGCGGCGAACGCCTCGTTCAGCTCAACCACGCCGATGTCCTGGATCGACAGGTTGGCGCGTTGCAGCGCCTTGCGCACCGCTGGGACGGGGCCCAGGCCCATCACCTCCGGCGCGCAGCCGGCGACGGCGATGGCCTTGATGCGGGCGAGGATCGGCAGGCCGTTGGTCTTGGCGTATTCCTCCGTCGCCACCAGCACCGCCGCAGCGCCGTCGGTCAGCGGCGAAGAGGTCCCCGCCGTCACCGTGCCATCGGCCAGGAAGGCCGGCTTCAGCCCCGACAACGTCTCCTGCGTGGTGTCGGGGCGCACGCAACCGTCATGCGCAACCACACCCGCGGTAGTTTCAATGGCGACGATCTCATCCTGCAACGCGCCGGCTTTTTGCGCGGCGGCGGCCTTGGCGTGCGAGGCCACGGCCAAGGCTTGCTGTTGCTCGCGGCTGACGCCATAGCGTTTGGCCAGTATCTCCGCCGTGACGCCCATGGCGGTGTAGGCCTCGGGGTGGCTGGCCTTCAGGCCCGGATGCGGCATGGGGTTGAAGCCCAACAGCGGAATCCGGCTCATCGACTCGACGCCGCCGCAGACGAACACCGCGCCGGCCCCCATCTGGATGGCCCCTGCCGCCATATGAATCGCCTGCATGGAGGAGCCGCAATAACGGTTCACCGTCGCCGCCGCCGCGCTCAGCGGAATCTTCGCCAGGAAAGACGCGGTGCGGGCGATGTTCAAGCCCTGCTCGCCTTCGGGAAAGGCGCAACCGATGATGACGTCCTCAATATCGGCGGTGTTCACCCCGGTGCGCTGGATAAGGCCGGCAATGACCTGAGCCAACAGATCGTCGGGCCGGACTCTGGCCAGCCCTCCCTTGTGGGCGAAGGTGAACGGAGAACGGGCGTACCCCGCGATGACCACGGATTTCATGGATTCTGATCCCCCTGGCGACCTTGCTCTTTGAGGCCCTACAGCCTGAGCTTACGTTGACGTAAACGTAAGTTTGGAGCCCCTTACCGTCAAGGCCGGCTTCCGATGCGGCGGACAGGGACAGCGCAGCCAGATTTCAGAGCCGTGAGGAGGAATTGCGCGGGTTGCTGTTGGCTTAAAATCGCCTTTCCCCTTCTCCTACGCCAGATGGGCGGCCGAGAAATCTTTCGGCTGGGTGCGGCGCACACGCGCAGTGACAGCTTGCCACGCTTGTCGAGACAGAAAACCATGGCAGCCTCGTTCCGTTGCGAATCGATGGTTTCGCATTTCACCCGGACGGTTCTGCCGCCGTTTTGATTGGCCGTACTTTGATCGAAGGTATCTTATGTCGTCGCGCAACATCGTGTTGCTTGGTCTGTGCATCCTCCTCCTGGTGTTTGTCGGCGCCGTCACCGTGGGGGATACGCTTGCCTTTTATGTTGCGATGTCCGTCTTTTTCATCGTGATGGCGGCAATTCTCACGATAATCATCCGCCGCCGCAAAGACCATAATCGCCATGTTTGATTTCAGCGACGCTGGGCAATGCGGCGTTTGACGCCACAACGCCCAGCGTACGCTTGATCCAGCAGCGCTGCCGCCCGTCAGGCGATTTCAACCCGTTCGGCTTCAGGGCCCTTGGCTCCTTGACGAATGGTCACGCGAACCGACTCACCATCGGCGAGAACGACGAGACCCGACCGTTCGAGCGCCCGGATATGGACGAAGATATCCTTGCCGCCCGAGGCCGGAGCCACAAAGCCGAAGCCTTTGCTGACGTTGAACCACTTCACCGTGCCATTGACGACTTCCCCGTCGCCTGCTTCGCCGTAGCCGCCACGATCATAACCGCCGGAGCCATACCCTCCGCGATCATAGCCACCGGCGTGCGGCGCACGCGGGGCGCGGGACGGCGCGTTGAGCGTCGAGGCGTCCACGGAGTGGATGGTGGCGACCTGGAGCCCTTTCGGACCACGCGACAGATCGCACAGAATGACCGCTCCGTCCGGCAGCGCATCATGCCCAGCAAATTGAACGACAGTGGAATGAAGGAATGCGTCGGGAGACCCATCCTCAGGCGTCACGAAACCGAAGCCCTTCGCAGGATTATACCATTTGACGGTGGCTCGGGTGTTGCGCTGGGTGATCTCGGGAGTGGGAAGAGGGTTTCGTTGCGGACGGTCGAACATGAAAAGGTCTCGTCTTTAATGAAGTGACGCTTCGCGCCCCGTTCTGGAGAGCGATTTTGAGAGGATGACCTGACTTTTGTCAATTTTCAATCGGGATTAACTCAGGCTATGGCAAAAACCACACACGACCATCCCTTGCGAAGGATCAAGGTTTGGAACGGGTCCTTGCGATAACACATAGAAATTTCAGAATAGATTTTTTCGAAGATAATCTCTAACCATTTGAAAGAAAAACATTTTTGGTAATTTTGGTCTCTTCCATCGCCTCAGCGTGTTGCTTTGGGCTGGGGGCAAGGATCGTTGAGGAATCGGTCAT
Organism: Azospirillum sp.; assembly: GCA_031546725.1. Lineage (GTDB taxonomy): Bacteria > Pseudomonadota > Alphaproteobacteria > Azospirillales > Azospirillaceae > Azospirillum. Next base: position 9,268 of record JAVBJZ010000042.1, on the reverse strand, counting down.
GGCGGCTGGCCCGATTCGCGTCGTGGCGCAGGCAAGCCTTGCCGTTAGAACATTCTACTGACAAGAGAATTTTAAGGACGGCATTTTGTTAAAAGAGGGGTTTGCTCTTACGAAGGTGTTGCGCTATGGTGCGCTTCTACTGCTGCTGGACCCGTAGCTCAGCTGGATAGAGCGCTGCCCTCCGAAGGCAGAGGCCGTACGTTCGAATCGTATCGGGTCCGCCAGTCTTTTCAAAGGCTTAGCCATAACCAGGGCTAGGCCTTTTCTATTTCCACACCCGAAATATCCCCGCCTCCCTTTCCGCGCAGCGGCGCCGCCTCTCCCTTTAAGTTGTATTGAGAAACGGAGACGCTGCGACATTCTGTCTCAGACAAAAATACTACAACCATTGACCGCCGTAATGGTTGCATTATCCTTCACAATAGCCGGTCCCATAGCATTTTCGCCGATCGAGAGATCGACGCCGGCTGTTAACACGTCTTGCTGGTCAAGCTGGTGTTTGACCGAAATGCGATCAACCAACAAAGATGGATTTGGCTTCATGAATATTGTTCGTATGGCTCCGGCGTTTGTTATGGCCTCCCTCCTTCTCGGGGGCTGCGTAACCAACGGGGTTTCCGCTGCCGGGCAACTCTTCCAAGCCGCCAGCCTGACCGATGACGATCTGGCGCGGGATTCGGCGAAGGGCGTGGTGCAAATGGATGCCCAAAACCGCGTCGCCGCGCCGCAGAGCGCCTATTCCAAGCGCCTGGCGAAGTTGACCAAGACCTATACCGACGTGAACGGGCGTCCGCTCCAGTTCAAAGTGTATATCACACCAGACATCAACGCCTTCGCCACACCCGACGGCAGTGTCCGGGTGTTTTCCGGGTTGATGGACAAGATGTCGGATGATGAACTCAAGTTCGTCATCGGCCACGAAATCGGCCACGTCGCCCTGGGACACTCCAAGCAGAAATTCCAGGTCGCCTATACGGCCTCGGCCGCACGCCAAGCGGCTGCTGGCGCAGGGGGCGTCGCCGGGCAGATCGCCAGCAGTCAATTGGGCGGCTTGATGGAGGCGGTGGTCAACGCCCAGTTCTCGCAAACCGAAGAAACGGCTGCGGACGAGTACGGGATGGACATCGCCATGAAGGCCCACGCCAAATCCGACGCGGCGGTGAGCGCGTTGCAGAAGCTGGCCAATGGTCAATCCGCCAGCGGGTTCAAGCAGGTGTTGTCAAGCCATCCGGATCCGATGGCCCGCGCCGAGCATCTGCGTGATCGGGCGACCAAACTCGCCAGTACGACGACCCCGTAATCTTAATTACGTTAGTAATAACGCCAGGACCCGATGTGTTATTTTTATCGGGTCCTGGCAGTAACGACATAAAATTGAAACAAGGAAGATGGATTGAAAAGTAATTATCCACAAGAAAATTGGGCGGCGCGCCCATGGTTTTTTGCTATCATTGGCATAATCACAGAATTATTGATAAGATTTATTTATTTTTCTGATATTCACCAAAATGAAATTCTTTTTTTTATTAATAAGCCAACGATATTTTTTAGTGTCTCCTTTTTCGCCTCCCTTACGATTCTTCTTTTCTTCACACTTGAGCGTACCCGCTGGCAGTGGTCGGCAATTTTTTCAGTTGTTTGCGCCATAATATTTGGGATTATTTTCGTTTTTTATAAAACATCTTCAAAATTTGAAGATGATGGCTATAGAATTATCTGTGGAATCCTTACAATCACCTTCGCCACCCCCCTGCTGCAAACCGCACGCGACCAGGGGGCGCCACGGTTTTCTTACGCGGCGGTGCACACGCATGCCTGTAATGACGCCGTGCTGTGGATCATTGGAAGCGCTTTTGTCAGCTTGGTGTTTGCGCTGATATTCCTGTTGGCTAAACTGTTTGTGCTCATCAAGATTCATATCTTGAGAGATCTCCTTGAAGACGCTTGGCTTATCTATCCTCTGGCGTTCGCCTCCTTGGGGATCGCCATCGGCATGCTGCGTGAACGCGGTCGCACCCTGCGCGCCCTCCACAGCATGACGACGCTCGTTCTTGCGGTGCTGACGCCTATTATCGGTCTTGGGTTCGTCGTGTTTCTCGCCAGCCTGCCCTTCACCGGACTCGCGGCTCTGTGGGAGACCAAGGCGGCGACACCAACCCTGCTGACCTGTATCCTCAGCGCAATCGTCTTGGTGAGCGCCGTCATCGGTGGTGAGCCCAACGAATCACGGTCTTCCCTGCTGCGCTATGGTGCGTTGGCTCTGGTGGCGGCGCTGCCTCCATTGACAATTCTGGCGGCGATTTCCACGGGGCTTCGGGTCGAGCAATACGGCCTCACGCCCAACCGGCTTTGGGCGGTAGTGTCCGTTATTTTCGCCCTGTCCTTCGGCCTTGCCTATTTCGCTGCGTTGGTGTGGGGCCGACGGCGCTGGGCGGAGCATGTACGCTCGGCCAACCTGTTGCTCTTTTTTGCCCTGGCCACGCTGGCGCTGTTCCTGGCTCTGCCCATCCTGGATTTCAAGGCGATTTCGGCTCACAGCCAGGTCGCACGACTTGAAAGTGGAAAGACGGCGCCGGATCAGTTCGATTGGGAAGCCTTGCGTTTTGAGTACGGAAAAACCGGGCGAAAGGCCCTCGACCGGTTGACGCAGTCCACCGACGCCGCGATTCGCGAACCGGCCATCCTTGCCCAGAACTCCAAAAGCAAAGGCTTATTCCAAAAAGAACAGATAGCATTGAAACAGAGAGAGTTGCATTCACGGATCAAAATTATGCCTCGATCTGTCCCTCTTCCAGAAAATCTCCTTGAATTTTTTACTTATGCTCGCGATCTTGGCTCCCCTGAATCTCTTTTCCTCTTTTATCGCCCTGGCGACAAGAGCGCCATTTTGGTTTATACTCGGTGCCCGCAATGCAAAGCACAGGTTGAGATAAGTTATCTGGGAGCCAAGGGCCACTGGCTTTCGCACCCGGATTCAGAATCGGAACCAAAGGAGGAAGCCGATGCGGCAACGGACAGCGCCGCCTTGGCAAGAGGGGATATCGCAATCCGCGACGTCACGCGCCGGCAGGTGTTCATTGACGGGAATCCTGTTGGCGATACGTTTCAATAGCGTTTGACGCTCCGCCACCCGCAAAGCCCGCAGCGTTCCCACGAAGCTTCGTCACCTTTCCCTGCCCAACGGGCATCCGGGCGTGCTATGTCCTGTGCTTTGCAACACAGCTCGATTCTACGGCATTGGCAAAGTCCACATCCCGCTATGTCTGCCAGTCGTGCGGCGCTTCCTTTCCGAAATGGGGGGGACGCTGTGACGCCTGCGGCGAATGGAACTCGCTGATTGAAGAGGCGGCCCCCGACTCCGCTCCCAAGGGGCTTGGGGCCGCCAAGGGACGACGTCTTGACTTCGTCGGCCTGAACGGTGCTTCAGCGCCGGCGCCACGCCGCTTCACCGGAATCGCCGAGCTTGACCGGGTGCTGGGCGGCGGGCTGGTGCCGGGCTCGGCGGTGCTGATTGGTGGCGATCCGGGCATCGGTAAATCCACGCTGCTGCTCCAGGCCGTGGCGCGGCTGGCGCAGGATTGGCGGTGCGCCTATATCTCGGGCGAAGAGGCGGTGGATCAGGTGCGCCTGCGCGCGCAACGCTTGAACGTGGCCACGGCGCCCGTCGCTTTCGCCTCGGCCACCAATGTGCGCGACATCGCCGCCACGCTGGACACGGCGGATGGCCCGGCCATCATCGTCATCGATTCCATCCAGACCATGTATGTCGACACGCTGGACAGCGCGCCGGGGACGGTGGCCCAGGTCCGCGCGTCGGCCCAGGAGCTGATTCGCGTGGCCAAACGCCGTGGCGTCGTTTTGATGCTGGTCGGCCATGTGACCAAGGAAGGCGCCATCGCCGGCCCGCGCGTGCTGGAGCACATGGTGGACACGGTCTTGTATTTTGAAGGGGAGCGCGGCCACCAGTTCCGCATCCTGCGCGCCGTCAAGAATCGTTTCGGCCCGACCGATGAGATCGGCGTGTTCGAGATGGGCGACGCCGGCCTGTCGGAAGTGGCCAATCCCTCGGCGCTGTTTCTGGCCGAACGGCGCGGCGACGTGTCGGGCGCGGCGGTCTTCGCCGGGGTGGAGGGCACGCGGCCAGTGCTGGTTGAAGTGCAGGCGCTTGTCGCCCCCTCGCCGCTCGGCACGCCGCGGCGCGCCGTGGTCGGGTGGGATTCGGCGCGCCTCGCCATGGTGCTGGCGGTGCTGGAGGCGCGCTGCGGCGTGCAGATCGGCGTCAACGATGTCTATCTCAACGTCGCTGGCGGTCTTAAGGTGACCGAGCCCGCCGCCGATCTGGCGGTGGCTGCGGCCCTGGTGTCCTCGCTGACCGGCGTGCCGGTGCCGTCCGAGGCCGTGGTCTTCGGTGAAATCGGGCTGAGCGGTGAGGTGCGCGCGGTGAGCCAGAATGACACCCGCCTTAAGGAAGCCGCAAAGCTGGGGTTTTCAACGGCGATCATTCCGGCTAGACGAAGCGCCGGACGCGGGGATGCTGCGCTGCGGACGGTTGAACTGCACCATCTCGGTGAGCTGATGCCGCTGTTCCAGACGGATGGCGGCGATCACGGACGGAAACGATAGGGCAAGGACAGAGGCATGGAGAATTTTCCGATCAACCCGGCGGACGGCGCCGTCATCGCTGTGCTGCTGTTGTCGGCGCTTCTGGCGTTCACGCGCGGCATGGCGGCCGAGGTGCTGTCGATCGGGGCATGGATTGGTGCGGCGCTAACCGCGCTGTACGCCCTGCCCGTCGCCCTGCCCTTCGTACAAAAGCACGTGAAAGTCGAGATGGTGGCCTATGTCGTCACCTCCGCTGGCCTCTTCATCGTGGCGTTGGTGGTGCTGAGCATCATTTTTGGACGGATCTCACGCGGCGTGCAGAATTCGTCGCTGTCGGCGGTGGACCGCTCGCTGGGCTTTCTTTTCGGCTTGGCCAAGGGTGGCGTTCTGGTTTCCGTCGCTTATCTCTTCTTCGCATGGCTGGTGCCCTCAGCCGACCAGCCGCAATGGTTGCAGCAGGCCAAGCTGCGGCCAATGATGGCGACCGGGGCCGGGCTCATCTATGGATTTGTCCCGGAAAACCTGCGAAGCGAAAGCTTGAATCAAATCGATCTGGTGCGCGAGCGGGCGCGCCAGGCGATCGAGGCGAAAGAAGCGCTCGATCGCCTCAGCACGCCGATTCCCACGGCTGGCGCCAAGGCGGGGGGCGCGCTGCCCGCCGACGGCCCTCATAAGCTGGGAGAACGTGCTGAGGCCGACCGTCCGACACCGAACCAGAACCCACGCTGAACTTCCGCTCCACGCGCATGCCCACACACGCGCAACAAGGACACGCCCGATGCTGACGACGCACCCCTTCGATGACGATAAGCTGCGCGAAGAGTGCGGCGTGTTCGGCATCCACTCCCACAGCCAGGCGGCGGCGATCACCGCGCTTGGCCTGCATGCGTTGCAGCACCGCGGCCAGGAAGCCGCCGGCATCGCCAGCTTCAACGGCGACGACTTCCATGTCGAACACACGACAGGTCTGGTTGGCGATCACTTCTCGAAGGAAACGGTGATCAGCCGGTTGAAGGGCGACATGGCCATCGGCCATGTCCGCTACGCCACCACCGGCGATACGACTCTGCGCAACGTGCAGCCGCTGTGCGCCGACCTCGAGTTCGGCAGCTTCGCCCTGGCGCACAACGGCAATTTGACCAACGCCCAGACCTTGCGCCGCCAACTGGTGCGACGCGGCAGCCTGTTCCAGTCGACGACCGACACGGAAGTGATCGTCCACCTCATGGCGCTGGCCCGTGGCGGCAGCCCGGTGGACCGGATGATCGAGGCGGTGCGGCAGGTGGAAGGCGCATTCTCCCTGGTCGCGGCCTCCCCCGGCGTGGTGATTGGCGTGCGCGATGCGCTGGGCGTGCGGCCGCTGGTGCTGGGCAAGCTGGGTGACACCCATATCCTCACCAGTGAAACCTGCGCGCTGGACATCGTCGGCGCGGCCTTCGTGCGCGACGTCGAGCCGGGTGAGATGATCGTGCTGGACGGCAATGGGGTGCACAGCATGCGCCCGTTCCAGCCGCTGACCCGCCGTTTTTGCATTTTCGAGTATATTTACTTTGCCCGCCCCGACAGCGTCATGGAAGGCACGTCGGTCTATGAGGCGCGCCAACGCATCGGGCGGGAGCTGGCGCGTGAAGCGCCGGTGGACGCCGATTTCGTGGTGCCGGTGCCGGACAGCGGCGTGCCGGCGGCGCTGGGCTACGCGGCGCAGAGCGCCATTCCCTTTGAGCTGGGCATCATCCGCAACCACTATGTTGGCCGCACCTTCATCGAACCGACTGATCAGATCCGCCATCTGGGCGTGAAGCTGAAACACAACGCCAACCGCCACCTGATCGAGGGCAAGCGCATCATCCTGGTTGACGATTCGATCGTGCGCGGCACGACGTCGAAGAAGATCGTCGATATGATGCGCGCCGCCGGCGCCAAGGAAGTGCACATGCGCATCTCCAGCCCGCCGACCTCGCATCCCTGCTTTTATGGCATCGATACCCCTGAGCAGTCGAAGCTGCTGGCGCACCGCATGTCGGTTGAGAAAATGCAGGAATTCATCCAGGCCGACAGCCTTGCCTTCATCTCGCTGGACGGTCTGTACCGCGCCATGGGCGAGACCCGGCGTGACCCCGCGTCCTTGCGTTTTTGCGATGCGTGCTTCACCGGCGAGTACCCGATCCCGCTGTCCGACGCGCACGAAAACTCTGAGCCCTTGCGGGCGTAAGCCCGCAATTCCCTGACCCAAGCCCTGTATGAGCCACGCCATGTCCCGTCTTGCCGGTCGCTATGCCCTGATCACCGGAGCCTCCCGTGGCATCGGCGCCGCCGTCGCCAAGCGCTTCGCCGCCGAGGGCGCGCATGTGATCCTGACCGCCCGCACCGTGGGTGGCCTGGAGGAAACCGATGACGCCATCAAGGCCGCCACCGGCCAGAGCGCCACATTGGTTCCTTTGGATCTGCAAGCCTTCGACCAGATCGACGCGCTGGGGGCGGCCATCTATGAACGCTTTGGCCGGCTTGATATCCTCGTCGGAAACGCCGGCACGCTGGAGACGCTGGGCCCTGTCGCCCAGTTCGAGCCGAAGCTCTGGCAGCGCATCATCGACACCAACCTTACCGCCAACTACCGCCTGATCCGCAGCCTCGATCGGTTGCTGCGGGCCTCCGACGCGGGGCGTGCGCTCTTCGTCACCTCCGGCGCCGCCAAGGAGCCCTATCCCTATTGGGGCCCCTACGCTGTCAGCAAGGCCGCGCTGGAGATGATGGTGAAGACCTACGCCATGGAGATCGCCCAATCCAGCCTGCGGGTAAACCTGCTGGACCCCGGCATTGTCCGCACCAAGATGCGCGTTCAGGCCTTTCCCGGAGAAGACCCGGCGACCCGCCCCCATCCGGAGGAAATCACCGAGCGCTTCGTCGAACTGGCCGAGGCGGGCTGCACGCGGCATGGCGAGGTCGTGTCGGTTTGATAGAGGCGGGAAGTCGATTTTGACCCAAAAGGTATGAAATCGACTTCACCTTCCCGTTGTGTTAGAGCGAATCGTAATCCATTCTAAGAATACATTGGTAAAATCTGGAAGATCGAACCGGAACGCTTCATCGGCGATTCACCCCATCGAAGCCTAAAATCAGACATATAATCCAGGATTGATTGGTCCTCTATCACCGGGTTATATTCCCGATCACCTGAATGAATCCTGTTGGATATCGCACGGTTCGATCGTGTGGCGCTTGTGGTGGACGTACCGGGATTATCATGCCCCTCTTTTCCGATATGCCGATAGCCCAGCGCTTTGGCATCAACGTCCTCATAGCCCTGATCGCCATTTTCACGCTGTGCTGCGGGTTGCTTATCTACCAGTGGCTCTCATACAGGGAAGCTGGGCAGGCGTTGCTTAATTTCCAATCCTATCAGGCCGCCTCGTTCGCTCTGGAGAAAATATCCCTGGAGCGAGCGATGACCACCAGTGTGCTGGGCGAAGATTTGCCGATTCCCGACGCACGCATGGCGGCGCTCCAACACGCGCGTCAAGAGAACGATCTGAAAATCGCCCAATTCCTTGATACGCTGCCCCCCGAGCGTTGCGCTGCATGCGCCAGTTCTCCTGAAGCAATTCAGCGCTTCAAAATCAATTTATCTGCCACACGGGAAGAGATCGATCAATTTATTCAGTTACCAAGGGTTCAACGAGAAGAGGATGAACTCAACAAAATTGCTAATCATCTTTACAATCTTACGGATGAATTTCTATCTATTGTTGTTGATCGCATGACGAGCGTGATTGCAAACGACAGCAATATGATGAGCTATATGATTTTCTCTCGTCTGTCTACAAACCTGCGAGAGCAGGCGGGGCGATTGGGATTGCATTTCATAAACGTACTGGCCAAGCACCGGCAGTTTACCGAAAAAGAACATTTAGCCATCGAACAAACGCGAGGCCGTGTCACGCAATTGCACAGCATGATGGAGGAGATGATCATCAATCATCCGGGGGTGCTTTCGACACACTTCGCCAGGATGGATGAGCAATATTTCAAAGAAGGTCTACGCTATATCGACACCCTGCGCGCACTGGCGAGCCAGCCTGGCGGCGCGGACATCTCGATCACCGAGGTCGTACAGCGCTATATGCCCCTGCTGCGTTCCATCACCGATTTTCGCGACAGCACCCTCCTCCTTGCTGAGAGCAAGCTGCGTCAACACCAGTCAACCGCGCTTCTTGCCTTTGTGTGCACCGGCGTGATCGAGGCGCTGTTGCTCACCATGCTGGTCTGGATGATGGCGAAGTTCAGACAGCACGTCCTCAACCCGTTTGTCCAGGCGACGCGGGTGATCCATGCCCTGGCCGAGGGTGACTTCGCGGCTGATGTTCCGGCGTCGTTCCGTCTTGCAGAAATAAAAGGAATGTTTAGCGCCATTCATGTGCTGAAGCTCAACAGCGTCGAACGGACACGGCTCGAATTGGAACGCGGGCGCCTGATGGAAGAACTGCGAACCTTGGCGGAGACCGATCCCCTTACCCGCCTGCTGAATCGGCGCGCCTTCGAACAGCGGACACGCGCGCTGTGCAAGGAGACGGACGCCACGAAGACCCACATCGCGCTCGTTATCTTCGATCTCGATTATTTCAAGAAAACCAACGACACGTATGGGCATGCCGTTGGCGATGAGGCG
>JAVBJZ010000025.1:0-12535 GCA_031546725.1 Azospirillum sp. | reverse complement strand
GGCGGATGATTTGCGGGGCGAAAACTCTTGTCACGGGAGACCTCGTTCTGGGTTTCGCTGCGCACGGAGCATGGCGTAACAAGTAGAGTGAAACTCCCAGGAGAAAAGGCGTCGGCATTTCGTGCCTGCGTGTCTCGTCTGCCGCCGATGCGCCAGGACGACCAGGGGCTGCGGCAAAAAGTCATGAAAGGGCTTCGGTCAACAGTTTGAGCGGCGCTTGCCGTTGACGGTCCAGACGCCTTGCGCGACAGTCCCCGGCGTTGTCGGCACGCAAGGGTAGAGGGTCCGATGAGCGAGTGGTGGTGCGTCAAGGATGGCCAGCGGCATGGTCCCATCTCATCCGACGACATCAAGAAGCTTCTGCTGGTCGGGGACGTCTCCCCGCGAACCCGCGTCTGGCGCAAAGGAATGGAAGGCTGGATGCCCTTGTCCGGCGTTGCAGAATTTCAGGTGTTGGTGAGTGAATTTCCGCCGTCCATTGACGATGACGAGCTCTCGGAGCCGAGCCTCCTGGACACTGACGAGCGGGTGGTCCTACCGTCCACCGTTCCGGCCGGGCGGTGGTCGCGATTCTATGCCCGAAATATCGATCTTCTGGTATTTAGTTATCTCGGTTGGGTGAGCCTTGTGATTGCTTTTCCGGCTGTCAGAACCCTCGATAACCATCCGTTTATGGTCTCTTTCCTATCGTTTCCGATGGCGCTGCTCATCGAGACGCCCGTGATGACCTTCCTCGGCACTACATTCGGCAAGGCGATTTTTGGTATCGCCGTGCGGAACCTTGATGGTTCCAGGCTGTCCTTTGGCCAGCTCTTCCGCCGCAACCTTATCCTGTGGGGGTATGGCCTTGGCCTCGGTATCCCGCTGCTCAACCTGTACTACCTCGCCAAGAGCTACCGCTCGGCCAAGGATGGCCGGCGCAGCAGTTGGGACGAGATCCCGATGCACAACGTCCGGCAAGCTTCCATCGGAGGGCTGCGATGGGCTGCGGGCTTCGTGGTTTTTCTGGGGCTCACGGTATGGCTTGTCGTGCTGGAGTCCGAGCCCGTTCACCAGACTGCCGCTGCGGCGTCGCCCTCATACACATGGGTTAACCCATACACTGGCGACACGGCGATCATCCCATCGGGATGGAGGCAGAACGCTAAGCAGGAGCGCACGAATCCTGGCGTGTGGTGGTTCGAGAACACCAAATCAATCGTGGTGCTCGCCAGGGAGACGTTTCCAGATGTTGATCTTGCGCGCTATGTCGAGGTCTTACGCAACGCGAACGACTATGGGGTGCTGGAGAGCCAGACGATCGAGACCGATGCCAATGGCCTCGCAGTCCACGTGCTCCGACACCACAAGAGCACCCAGGGCTGGACGTACAGAGTCGAGGCGCGAGTCTGGAAGATCTCTATGAACGACTACTGGCGCTTGATTACCTTCACACCCGCGGAAAACGCTCAAGAGTGGACTGCGGCCAACGATCTCGGCAGGGTGCTGGCGAATACCAGCCTTGTCCCTATCAAACCGACCGAGGCCTCTATCCCCCTATAAAACGCCGCTTCCTGCCAACCCCACTCGCTGCCCATGTTGTTTCAACGGAGCGCCGCACCCACCTGAAGCAGCATGGCGAAGTCTGAAGAGAACTGGTTCGGTGGGCGGATCGCGCGGTATGCGCGGGTTGGCTCCGCCGTGGGCGGGTTTGCGGTGCGCTTGGCGGGTGAGCGCGTGCTGGGCATTCCGGTGGAGCGCCAGCGCCATGCGGCGGAATTGCGGGCGGCGTTGGGGGGGCTCAAGGGGCCGCTGATGAAGGTGGCGCAGATCCTCTCGACCATCCCCGACGCCCTGCCGCGCGAATACGTGGCTGAGCTGTCGCAGCTTCAGGCCGACGCGCCGTCGATGGGCTGGCCTTTCGTGAAGCGCCGCATGGCGGCTGAGCTGGGGCCCGCCTGGCTGGACAAATTCCACAGCTTCGAGCGCACCGCCACCGCAGCGGCGTCTTTAGGGCAGGTGCACAAGGCGATCAGCCATGAGGGGCGCCCGCTTGCCTGCAAGCTGCAATACCCGGACATGGCGTCAGCCGTCGAGGCGGATTTGCGCCAGCTCTCCTTGATCTTCGCGATTTTTGAGCGCTCGGACAGCGCCATTTCAACCCGGCAGATCCACGCGGAGATCGGCGCCCGCCTGCGTGAGGAATTGGATTACGATCTGGAGGGCCGGCACGCCAGCCTCTACCGTTTCATGCTGGCCGAAACGCCGGGCGTGCATGTCCCAGCGGTGATGCAGGAACTGTCCACCCAGCGCCTGCTGACCCTGGAATGGATGGAAGGCCGGCGCATCCTGGATTTTGTCGAGGCGCACCCGGAATCCCGCGACGATCTGGCGATGAACATGTTCCGCGCCTGGTATGTGCCGTTTTATTACTACGGCGCCATCCATGGTGACCCGCATCTGGGGAACTACACGGTGCGACCGGACCGTTCGATCAATCTTCTGGACTTCGGCTGCATCCGACTCTTCCGCCCCAGCTTCGTCAAGGGGGTCATCGATCTCTACAACGCGCTGCGCACGGGGGATGAAGATGCGGCGGTCGAATCCTACCGGACCTGGGGATTTGTGAACCCGTCAAAAGAACTGGTGGAGGTCTTGAACATCTGGGCGCGTTTCGTCTACACCCCGATCATGGAAGACCGCACCCGCCGCATCGAAGAGAACAACACCGGCCTCTACGGGCGCGAGACGGCGGAGAAAGTCCATGCTGAACTGCGCCGCGTTGGCGGGGTCGAAGTGCCGCGCGAGTTCGTGTTCATGGATCGGGCGGCGATCGGCCTGGGCTCGGTCTTCTTGCGCCTGAAAGCGCAGGTGAACTGGTACCGGCTGTTCCAGGAACTGATTCAGGATTTCGACGTGGCGGCGCTGGAGCGCCGGCAGGCCGACGCCCTCACTCGCCACCGCGTGCCGCCGCCGGTTTGAGCGCTGATGTCGGACTTTACGGCAACCCACGCGAATTATGCTCCGCAAGCAGCATGGGATATGGAAAAATTTGGCTTCGGTGCAGTGTCCTCAGCCAAATTTTTCCTTTCACCGTGCCCCTCGGGAGGTGTCAGCCGGCCTTTACAAGGGTTTTTCAACCCCCTTCACCATTCCCACCTCCAGGGAGGAAATGAAGCAATCCTTGCCGGCCGCATAATTCTGTCCCTTCAAGGCGAATATCTGCTTCCCATCATCAGCCTTATAGGAAAACGGGGTTTGCGGGCCAAAAGCGCTGCCCATGCCCGCCGATATGGACCGTCCCTTGTTGGTTTTAATGGTCAGCGCTCCCACGGTGAGGGCTTGCGTGGCAAACGGGTCTTTGCCAATGGAACCTGAAACCTCCACGATATACTCGCTCGGCGCCAGAGCCAGAGTGCTTTCATGACCGCCGTCCCCGCCGTGCGAGGAAGCGGCTTTGTTGTCATCATAGACAAACTGCAACCCGTCGAGGAGTCGTCCACTGCGCAGGGAAATCTGACTAACTCGCTTTTTATCCCGAGCAAAATCCGAGTCATCAAAATTCAGTTGCACGCCGTCTGTCTCCCGAGCCACTTCCACGGATGAAATAAAGAAATCCATCCCGGAAAGGTAGTACCGCCCCTTGAGGGCGAATATCTGCTTGCTGGCTGCGGCCTTATAGGAAAACGGGGTTTGCGGAGAAAAGCCGCTTCCCATACCGGCTGAAACAGATCGCCCTTTGTTGGTTGTGATGGTCATGGCCCCAATCGTTGAGCTTACCGAGGCGAACGGGTCTTTCCCGGTTGAGCCGGATATTTCCACGATATACTCGTTGGGACCCAGTGTCAGACTGCTGATCTGACCACCATCGCCTCCCCGGTGGGGAGCGGGCTTATCATCGTCATAAACAAACTGGAGGGCATCGAGGATGCGCCCGCTGTACAGAATAACTTTACTGACCCGAGTCTTGTCCTTGGAAAAGTTGGAGTCATCAAAATTAGTCTCTTCAGAGCCGACCATAGCTGTCTCCTCCCCTAAATTAAGACGTCCTGTCCGAACAGGACTTTAGACTCTACAATAAAGTATTGAATATTTCCACCTTATAAGGATAGGGAATATATTTAAATCAACGCAAGGTGGCAAGCCAGGGCAATCGCTTCAGAAGATAGCGTTTTTTTCTGGGAATACCGTCATCCCCGCGGCAGGCGGGGATCCAGGTGAGCTTTAGACCAAAATGCTGGAAATGTGACGATTCATGCCGCCGCTGTCGCGTCTCTTCCTGGATCCCCGCCTGCGCGAGGATGACGATAACCATATAAATAAGTATATTTACCTATAAGCAAATTACCCTGCCGTCCTAAAAGGACGAGGCGGTGTGAATCCGCTCGTTAAATCAAGAGATCTGGTGGCAGGACGCGGCCCGGCTTGGGCGGAAAAATGACGTCACCCGGCGCTGGGCCAAACGGAGGCCCCGGCCCACGCGATGAGGTGGGCCGATCGCTTCGGAGCAGAAGGTAAGGCTCGGTGGTGAAGTCCCTGCTTTCGCGTTGAACGGAAGCCCCTCGCTCAACTGTCCTTCGGCTTATGGGTGTCGCTGATCGGCTGAACGCCGCTGCTCGGCTCGGCGTCGTGGCGCTGGTCGGGGTTCTTTTCTTCGGGGTCTTCCGGCTTTTGTGCTGGCGGGGCGATGCGGCGACCGGCCTTGACGTCGTCGTAGACGGCCTTGGTGATGCCAAGCATCTCGCTGCGGGACAGGCGACCGATCAGGGCGTAGGCAAGCTGGCCTTCAACCCAATAGAAGGTCGCCACATCACCGTTTTGCGCAAAGCTGAACGAGTTGGACTGGCCGGCTGGCGGCGCGCCGACGAACAGGGTGATCCGTTTGCCGGGATCGTTGATGTACATGTACTGGGCGCCGGCGCCAAGATCGGTTGGCAGCGAACGGCCCCCGATCAGCCGGAAGCCAACCTGCGAGAGGTCAGGGCCGAACACTTCCTTGCCCACACGCTGTGACAAGAAGCTGTCGAGCGCGCCGGGGTCATCGGCCCCCATCTCCACCTGATAGCGTTCATCGGCGGTGTAGAAACGGTGCGCCTGGGCGGCTTCCTCGGCGAAGGTCAACAGCGTCTGGCGTTGCTGTTGGGCAGCCGGCGATGGGATGGTGACGCCACGCCCCAAATAACCGCCGGCGGCGCCGCCGATCAACAGCACAATCGCCGCCGCCATGCGCACCCACGGCCTGGCGTGCCAGAGCGGGCGGTTGTCGTTGCCGGCGATGCGGCCCTTCAGCGTGTTGGCGAGGTCCTGGACGTCGGGCGTAAATTCCTCACGCAGGACGGGGTCGAAGATCTCGTGCAAAAGCGCCGCTTGCACCCGGTAATCCTCGGCCTTGACGGCGGCCTCCTGGTCTTCGGCCAGCCAGCGTTCCACGGCCAGACGGCGGTCGCCGTCAAGCTGGCCATCGACGTAAGCGTGCAGGTCTTCATCCCTCATCCGATGCGCCGTCATCACTTCACCCTTCGTAAGCTGGCACTGCCGCTGTTATCAGCCATCTTCGTGCGCACCGCCTCCCGAGCCCGGGAGAGGCGTGACATGACAGTGCCGATCGGCACGCCGAGAACCTCGGCGACCTCGTCGTATTTAAGACCCTCCAGCGCCACGAGCATCAGCACCTGCCGCTGCTCGAGGGGAAGTTCATCAACCGCCCGCATCATTTCGCGGACTTCGACGCGCTCCTCCTGGCGGGGCGGCGTGGTCAGCCGGTGCTCCACCGCATCGATCGGAACCTCGTCCGGGTGCGACGCGCGGGAGCGGATCTGATTGACGTGGATGTTGTGCAGGATGGTGAAGAGCCACGCCCGCAGATTCGTCCCCGTCTGGAAGCTGTCGGAGCGTGCTATCGCGCGCGCCAAGGCCTCCTGCACCAGATCTTCGGCGTCCACATGGTTGCGCAACAAGGACCGCGCATAGCGGCGAAGCGACGCGATGTGAACTTCCAACTCGACCCCGAATTTACCCAACCGCGCACCTGATCGTTTTCGGTATGGCCGCACGGCGTGCAGCTCACCCGAGGGAGGAAGACGCGGTCGTCGTTCTCAAGGTCGCCCCCGAAAGCCCGGCGCCACCTTGAAGAACACGACCGCTGCGAGATTTATTCCAGACTGTGGAACCCGTGTAGCGGAATTTCGTCGAAATCATGGCGGTTCCGGGGCCAAGCCCTTGGAACGCCACGGTTTGGCGGCGATAAAATTTTGTGGGAACGCCGGCTTCGCCGACACGGCCCGAACCCTTTCAGGGTAGCTCTTTGGGCTGGTTTTCCCTTGATCCTCATTCCTTCAGGGGAAGATACAAATTATCCGTTGATACAATGATAAGGCGTCTCCTTAATCTTGGCTTGGCGCTTGTGATCTTGTGACATGAACGCCCACCCCCTTACGGGAGGAAATGGCCCGATGCCCAGCATCATCACCCCCCAGCACCCCGCTGCCCCGCCATCGTTCTTGCCCCCCATCCGCACCGTCGCCAGCGCCCGCCCTTGGGTCTGGCTTGCCGCCGGGTGGCGGGATATGCGCGCCGCTCCGATGATCAGTGGTTTTTACGGTGTGCTGGTCGTGGTCTCCAGCTTTGTGCTGGTCGCCGGTCTGGTGATGCTCACGCTGCCCTATCTGGTGTTGCCCATGGCCGCTGGCTTCATGCTGTTGGGGCCGATTCTGGCGGTTGGTCTTTATGAGACCAGCCGCCTTCTTGAGCGTGGAGAGCGCGTCACCCCCCTGGCCGTGCTTGCCGCTTACCGGCGCAACGCCATGCAGATCGCCAACATCGGGGTGGTGCTGATGCTGGCGATGCTGGCGTGGATTCGCATCGCCTCCTTGATCTTCGCGCTGTTCTACTCGTCAGCCCCACCGGCCCTGGATCAGGTGATCGGTTCGCTCTTCTTCTCGGTCGAGGCCATCCCGTTCCTGCTGACCGGCGCCATCGTCGGCGCTATCTTCGCCGCCACCGTGTTCGCCATCAGCGTGGTGTCTTTGCCGATGCTGCTTGACCGCGACACCGATGTGTTCACGGCCATCGCCACGAGCGTCGCGGTGGTTCGCCGGAATCCCCGCGTCATGCTGGTCTGGGCCGGGCTGATCACGCTGATCACCGCCGCCGGTTTCGCCACCGCCTTCATCGGCTTGGCTCTGGCGTTTCCGCTCATCGGTCACGCCACCTGGCATTGCTACCGTGATCTGGTTGGAAAGCGGTAGAGTCTCCTTCTTGAAGTAAGGACTACTTCTTGAAGAAGGACTACTTCTTAAAAAAGGACTCTGCGGCGTTCTTGTGCGCTTCCTTGGCGTCGATGAAGCTTTGCGCGCGGGCGATCTCCGCTTCCAGGCCGGCGATGTAATCCTTCAGCTCACCCACGGAGAGGGGGGACAGGTCTTTCAGCCCCGGTTTCGGCTTGCGCGGCTCCAGCGCGTCGGTGTCCAAGGCCATGGCAACCCTCCTCAACCGTCTCTTGTCAATGCGGCTGCCCCGTTTTACCTTCCGCCGGCCAATCAGAAAAGGGGGAAGCGGTGGAAAGTCTGTCGCCCAGCACGTTGCCCAGCACGATGCGGTGTGTCGAGATCAGCCAACCCGGTGGGCCCGAGGTGCTGCGCGTCACGACCCGCGCCGTTCCTATGCCCGGACCCGGTGAGGTGCTGATCCAAGTTCAAGCGGCGGGCGTCAACCGCCCCGACATGCTGCAACGGACCGGCAATTATACCCCGCCGCCGGGGGTCTCCGATCTGCCGGGCCTGGAGATCGCCGGGCGCATCGTCGCGCTGGGTGACGGGGTGACGGGGTGGGCCTGCGGCGACAGTGTCTGCGCGCTGCTGGCCGGGGGTGGCTACGCCCAGTATTGCGTGGCGCCGGTTCCGCAGGTGCTGCCTATTCCCACCGGCCTGAGCCTGGTGGAGGCGGCGGCTCTTCCCGAGACCTTTTTCACCGTCTGGACCAACGTCTTTGAGCGCGGCGCGCTGAAGCCGGGAGAGAGCCTCCTGGTGCATGGCGGCTCCAGCGGCATCGGCACCACCGCCATCCAGCTTGCCAAGGCGTTCGGCGCGACGGTGTTCACGACAGCCGGCAGTCCTGAAAAATGCCGTGCCTGCGAGGATCTCGGCGCCGACCGCGCCATTGATTACAAGACCGAGGATTTTGGCGCGGTGATCACGCAGGCCAGCGGCGGGCGCGGCGTGGATGTGGTTCTTGACATGGTGGGCGGCGACTATGTGGCGCGCAATATCGCGATCCTGGCCCCGGAGGGACGCCACGTCTCCATCGCCTTCCTGCGCGGCCCCATGGTGACGCTCAACCTGTACCAGGCCATGATCAAGCGCTTGACGCTGACCGGCTCGACGTTGCGCCCCCGCACGGTCGAGGAGAAGGGCCGCATCGCCCAAGCGCTGCGCGAAAAGGTCTGGCCGCTGATCGAAGCCGGCGCGGTCAAGCCGATAATCCACGCCACCTTCCCGCTGGAGCAGGCGGTGCAAGCGCACAGCCTGATGGAATCCAGCGCGCATATCGGCAAGATCGTTTTGAGCGTCGATTTGTCGGCATAGCCCCACGCACGGAGCGTTTCCGGGGAAACGCTCCGTGCGTGGGATGTGATGCTCAATCCCCCAGGCTGATTCCCAAGCCGCGCGCCGTTTTGACCAGGGTGCTGTCGAGTTCGACACAGGCGTAGCGCGCGATGGCTTCCTCGATAGGCACGTCCCCCACGCCACGGTTCGCCCATGTCACCATGCGGTCGAACCGTCCCTGGGCGATCAGATCCACGGCGTGGACGCCGAAGGCCGAGGCGACCAGACGGTCGCGCGGGCTGGGGGGGGAGCCGCGTTGCACATGGCCCAGCACGGTGACTCGGGTTTCCGCGCCGGTATCCTGGGCGATCCTCTCACCAATGTAGTCGCCGATGCCGCCGTAGCGTTTCTCGCCGCCCTCGAAGACTTTCCTCACCTCACCGCCGTCGACGGTTTTCACCGCTTCCGACACCACGATCAGCGCGAAATTGCGCCCGGTGGAGCGCACTTGCTTGATCTTCTCGGCGATGCTCTCGATGGTGTAGGGGATTTCTGGAATGAGGATGACGTCGGCGCCGCCGGCGATGCCAGCCGACAGCGCGATATGCCCGGCGTCCCGCCCCATCACTTCCAGCACCATGACGCGGGCGTGACTGGCCGCCGTGGGCTGAAGGCGGTCCAACGCTTCGACCGCCACGCCGACGGCGGTGTCGAACCCGACGGAGACCTCCGTCGCGCCCAAGTCGTTGTCGATGGTCTTGGGGATGCCGACAAGATTCATCCCGCCCTTCTGGGCCAGCTTGCGCAGGATGGCGAAGCTGCCGTCGCCGCCGATGCCAATCAGCGCGTCCAGCCCCAGCTCGCGGTAGCCGCCGATGAGCTCATCCGAGCGATCCTTGACGATGCCGTTTCCCATGGGATAGGCGAAGGGGTCGCCACGGTTGGTGGTGCCGAGGATGGTGCCGCCCATCCGCATCATTTGGCCATCGACCATCGGGAGATCCAGCACCTGGTACTGCACCGGACGTTTCAAGAATCCCTGCGTGCCCTCCTTCAATCCAAGAACCTGCCAGCCATAAGTAAGGATGGCCCGATGGACAACGGCCCGGATGACGGCGTTCAGTCCGGCGCAGTCTCCCCCGCTGGTGAGAAGGCCGATGCGCTTGGTTGGAGTCATGGTGGTGTCCCGTATCGCGAAGGCTTCGAAGAACGGTCTGCATATGCTAAGACAGCTCTGGGGTAACCAGTCTTGCAAGATCCCGAGCGATCCGCAATGCCACGCATGCGTAAACCAACCGCAGAGGCAGTGGTTTCACCATGCCCTCGCAATGAATTTCTGTTATAGTCGCCACCGCCACACCAGGACTGCACAGTACTGCACCGCCCTATGAACGAACAGGAAATGCTGAAGCAGAAACTTGCCGATTTGCGGAGCCAGCACCGCGATTTGGACGACGTTATCGCACGCTTGGCGGAACGCGCTCCGTTCGACCAGCTGCAGCTGCAACGGCTGAAAAAACGCAAACTGGCGTTGAAAGACCAGATCACCGTCCTGGAAAGCCGTTTGTTGCCGAACATCATCGCGTAGGTTTGCCCACCGCCAGCCCACTGGCTTTAAGTCGTAAACGCATGGACTGGCCTACATTATTGGGGCCGCTGCTGGCTTTGTCGGGCGTAAGCGGAGCACGAGGGGCGCCGCGATCGCGTAAACGACGACCACCGAGAGCCAGATGGCTCCGGGCCATTCCTTCTGAACGGCGAAATAGAAGGTTGAAAACGCCAGCGGGCTGATGATGGAGGCCAAGCTTACGGCCGACGCCAGCACGCCTTGAAACTGGCCTTGGCGGTCCGGATCAACCTGTCGGGTGGCTAGGGCCTGAAACGCTGGCGTGCCGATGCCGGCCAGAGCGAAGACCGGCATGATGGCGAAGACGATCCAGCCTTGGTTGGCGAAGGCCATGACGACAAGAGCGAGGCAGGCGCAGGCGATCCCGACGACAACCGCCCAGCGTTCGCCGAGCAGTTTGGTCGCCGGGCCGGGCAAGAACGCCTGCGCCAGCGTTTGGCAGACACCAAACGCGCCCAGCGAAAGGCCGATCCACAGCCCATTCCATTGAAACGTGTCGAAGCCCCACAACGCCCAGCAGACGCCGTAGGCCTCTCCGGTGGCGCTTAAGATGAAAAACACGAGGATGATCGGCGAAAGCCCCTTCATCGAGAAGACCCAACGCAACGGCTGAAGCGGATTGAGCGCGGTCAGATCGATCTTCTGACGGGCCGGTGCGCGAGACTCCGGCAGGATGAACAAAGCCAGCAGGAGATTGCAGGCGTTCAGCACGGCGGCGGCGATGAAGGGGAGCCGCAGCCAGTAGTCGCCGAGCAAGCCACCCAGAACCGGCCCGATGATGAAGCCGAGACCAAACATGGCGTTGAACAGGCCGAAGCGATGGGCTCGCTTATCCTCGGGTGAAATGTCGGTGATGTAGGCCGTCGCCACGGAGACATTGGCGCTGGTCAGGCCAGCGATGGCGCGGCCGAGCAGCAGCATCCAAAGCTGCGGCGCGAACGCCATGGCGGCGTAATTGATCGCCGCGCCCGCCAGGGAAATGAGCAGCACGGGACGCCTGCCGAGGTTGTCGCTCAAAGCGCCGAGCACGGGCGCGAAGATGAACTGCATGACCGCATAAAGCGCGGTCATGATCCCGATATAGGGCGCGATGTCCGGGGTGTGCGTCACATCCTCAAGAAGTCGCGGGAGAATAGGGAAGATAAGGCCTATGCCTATGGCGTCGAGGCAGATCGTGGCGAAGATGATGACAAGGGATTTGTTCACAATGGGGCCCCAAAGGAGCGGCCGGCAGAGCGCGAACGGCGGGTCGCTCGGGACGACGCTCCGCCTCAACCGTTTCTATATACCGCGTTTTAATATGTACTCAGTATACTGAGTGCGCTATTAATGGCGCCATGTCAATGCCATCCGACCGTCGAACCCGTAAGCGCCTCGCCACGCGGCAAGGCATCTCCAATGCCGCCACGCGGCTCTTCTTCGAGCGAGGCTTCGATCATGTGACGGTGGATGAGATCGCGGCAGCCGCCGACGTCGGACGGATGACGGTGTTCAATCACTTCCCCCGCAAGGAGGACATGTTCTTCGATCGCGACGATGAGGGGCGCGAAATCCTGCGCGAAGCCTTGCGGCGGCGTGCCCCTCGCGTCGCTCCGATCGAGACGCTCCGTCTGCTCGCTCACCGGCTCGTTGCGGAACAGAGGTCTTTCGTCGAATTTTCCGCTCGGAGCCAAGTCTTTATAGAGACGATCGAGGGCAGCGAAACCCTCAAGGCTCGGGCCAGGACGATACGCGACGAGATCGCGCAACTCGTAACGGTGGCGTTGTCCGAATGCGCAGGCCGCGAACCGACCGATCCCGACGCCCATCTGGCGGCCGGCCTGCTCTTGGCGACGTGGACTGTGGCCCTCATCCAGGCTCATCGGATTTTCCGACAGAGCCGGGATACAGAGGAGGCGAAAGCCGCCTTTCTCGCTGTTGTTGATAAGGGGACCATTGGCTTGGAAGCCGCAATGGCGGCTACGCCTTACGCCTGAGCAATTTTCAGTGCGGGTATGGCTTCTCTCTTATGGGTTTGCGTCCTCAGTAGATCAACTCGTTCTCGTCGTTGCCTTCGGAGATGATGATCTCGCCGCGCGCCGCCAGTTCCTTGGCGAGCTGCACCATGTACATCTGCGCCTCGTCGACATCGCGCACCCGCACCGGCCCCATCGACGCCAGGTCCTCGCGCAGCAGCTTGGCCGCGCGCTCCGACATGTTGGAGAAGAACAGCTGCTTCAAGGTCTCCGACGCCCCCTTCAGCGCGGTGCCCAGCTTGGTCTTGTCGACGCTGCGCATCAGCGTCTGCACGCCGCCGGGGTCGAGCTTGGCCAGATCCTCGAAGGTGAACATCAACGCCTTGATCCGCTCGGCGCTGTCGCGGTTGCGTTCCTCCAGGGCCGCCATG
>JAVBJZ010000108.1:0-6046 GCA_031546725.1 Azospirillum sp. | reverse complement strand
GAGAACTGGTCGGCGACGCGGATGCTGTGGATCGGTCCGGCGTGCTCATCCATGTGCTTCCACACACCGGCCCCCTCCAGCACCTTCATGGAGGCATAGGCGATGGCGGTGGTGCGGATATCGAAGGCGTCATTCCCTTGTGTTTCAGGGCTGTCGCGGTCGATGCACACGACGGGAACATTGGCGGTGGCCAGCGCCGCCGCCATGGTCAGACCGGCCAGCCCGCCGCCCAGCACCACGACCTCGGTGACGATCTCCCCACCCCCGGTAAACGTTCTGTCGGCCATGAGCGGTACTGTCCTTTTTACAACGATCCATCGGGCTTTACAGCGATCCATCGGAGGACAACAATCACCGCTTGACGTTCTCTTGTCCAGAGGGTCCGCTGGTCACACTGTCGTCAAGGAGGGGGCTGTGGTGCAAACATCCGATACCGGGAATCTGGGCGAAGTCCGCGAGGTGGTGGCGCTGTTTGCGACACGCGCGTCTTTCGACGGCGCTGTTGCGGCTCTGCTGGCGACCGGCTTCAGCCGCAAGGATTTAAGCGTGCTGGCCAGCCACAGCGCGCTGGAGGCCGCCGAGCCTCACCCCGCCGCCCCGCGCCCGTCCACCTTGCGCGATGACGCGCTGACCGGCCTAGTGGGGGAGCTGAAATACGCCTTCCCGCTGGCCACCGCCGGCCTGATCGCCATTGTCGGCGGCCCGATTACGGCGGCGGTCGCGGCGGTGGTGACGGCGGGGCTGAGCGGCATCGCCATCAAGGATTATCTGGATGAGCTGACCAGCCACCCGGACAGCGATGAATTCGCCCGGGCGCTGGAAGCCGGCGGCGTCATCTTGTGGGTCCGCGCGGATGATTCCCGGCTGGAGGGGGAAGCCTACGCCATCCTCAACCGTACCGGTGGCAAGAATGTGCATGTGGCCACCAGGGAAGAGGTGGGGGGGAAGGGATAGGCGCCCCTTCCCCTCCCAATCACCCCACCGCTTCGCCGGCGCCGGCGTTCTGGTTGGCTGATTTCTGGCCAGCCGCCCACGCCTCGGCCAGCCGCTGCACGCCTGGGTAGTCGATCTTTCCGGTTCCGAGCAGCGGCAATTTATCAACCACCGAGAACGCCCGCGGCACCATGATCTCCGCCACGCCCCGCTGACGGGCGAAGTCCAGAAGCTCCTTCACGATGGCCGTGGCGTTGGTGGTGAGCAGCACAAGCTGTTCGCCCTTGCGTGGATCGGGCAGGCTGACCACCGCGTGCATGCTGTCCGTCCACAACGCCGACACCAGCCCCTCAGCGGCGGTCAGCGAGACCATCTCACCGCCGATCTTGGCGAAGCGCTTGACGCGGCCCTGGATGAAAAGATACCCGTCCGCGTCGACGTGGACGATGTCGCCGGTGTCATACCACCCCTCTTCGACCGGCTCGAGAACGCCGGGGGCCTCGGTGCGCAAATAGCCGAGCATGAGGTTGGGCCCGCGCACGAACAGGCGGCCACCCGTATCGATGCCGGGAATCGGCTCCAGACGGTGTTCGATGCCCGGCAGCAGGCGACCGACCGACCCTTCACGAAAATTGGCGGGGGTGCTGAGGCTCAACGCCGGGCCGCATTCAGTCGCGCCATAGCCCTCATAAAGCGGCTTTTGGAACTTCTCCATCATGACCCGGCGTGTTTCCATCTTGACCCGCTCAGCCCCGGCGAGGGAGTAGCGCAGGGATTGGAAGTCCAGCGGCTTGGCCATGCGGGCGTAGCCGTTGAAGAAACTGTCGGTGCCGAACAGGACGGTGCTTTGCTCGGTGTAGACAAGTTCGGGGATCAGCTTGTAGTGCAGCGGGCTGGGGTAGAAGAAGGTGCGGACACCCAGGGCCAAGGGCACCATGGCGCCGGCGGTCAGGCCGAAGGAATGGAACAGCGGCAGCGCCGTGAAAAAACGATCCGTGCTGTTGACATCGGTCGCCGCCAGGACCTGACCGACGTTGGACAGGATGCTCCGGTGTGAATGCACCACACCCTTGGGCGCCCCCTCGGAGCCCGAGGTGAACAACACCACCGCCGGGGCCGCCGGGTCACTGGAGGCGCCCGGCAAGCAGCGGGCGAACAACGCCGACACCATGCCCTTGAGCTTATCCGGCAGGCCGATGGTCTGGCGCACATCTTCGAGATAGACGACGCGCGCCTGGGCGCCGATCGCCGTGATGAGCCGGTCGAGTTTGCCTTTCTCGATGAACAGGCGCGAGGTGATGATCGTCTTGATGGTGGCCGCGTTGCAGGCCCCAAGCAAACTGTCGGCGCCCACCGAGAAATTCATCATGGCGGGCACGCGCTTGTAAGCATGCAGGCCATAGAAGGTGACAAGACACGCGACGGAGTTGGGCAGCAGGACCCCGACGCGCTCCCCCGGCTGCGTGAAGGCGGCAAGCTTGCGGCCGAGCACGGCGGCGCCCAGGACCAGCTTGCCGTAAGTGGCTTCATTGCCCTGGGCGTCGACGGCCACGGTTTTGCGTTTGCAATAGCGATCCCTGGCGTCAAGCAAGGCGGCGAAGAGGGTGCGTCTGGTGGTCTCAGGACGGAACGCAAGAGTGGTCATGAGGTCTTGCAGTTGCCGGGTGATGATAAGGCGGCGTTTCTTGCCGCGAAGTTCCGGATCGGCAGTGACCGTAACCGGCGGCAGGATCGTCATGGTGAAGCGGGGGAACCAGCGCTGAGGAACCTTGCCCTTCAAGCGTGAGAATTTATGAAACTGAAGACCATCGATCTTGATTGGTAGAATTGTGGCGTTCGCCTTGTCGGCGATGGTGCCCGGACCGTCATAGATCTTCATTAGCGCCCCGTGCAGCGAGATGCGCCCTTCCGGGAAGATGACCAGGTGCCGTCCCTCCCGAACCGCTTTGATCATCGCCTTGGTCGAGAGCGGGCTGGTGGAATCGACGGGAAACAGCGTGGTGAAATGACGCAAGAAAGCGAAGCGCTTGGCCTGGCCGGTGTCGATGGCGAACATCAGCGTGTCCGGCAGGAAGGCGGCGATGAAGCACCCGTCAAGGAAGGACAGGTGGTTGGCCACCACGATGGAGCGCTCGCCCATCAAAGCGATGTTCTCAAGTCCGCGGATTTCGGCGCGGTGGAAGACGCGGAAATACCAGCGCATCACCGAGCGGGCTGCATCCCGGAGCAACGGCCGCGCAATGCAGAAGCTCACCAACAGGTTGATCCCCGCGCTCAGCAGCAGGATCTTCGGCGCGCTCCAGCCCATCATGGCCAGACCCGCCGCCACGCCCGCACCGCCGACCATGCAGACGGCGTTGACGATGTTGTTGCAGGCGATCATGCGCGAGCGGCAGGCCGGATCGGAGCGCTCCTGCAGGATGGCGTAGAGCGGCACGGAATAGACGCCACCGCACGCCGCGACCAGGAACAAATCGATCAGCAACCGCCAGCCGGTGGCGTCACGCAGCAGCGCGCTGACGGAAATCAGCGTTTCACCCGGCTGCACACCCAGGCAATTCCAGGCGAAATCGACGGTAAAGACGGTGAGTCCAAGGGCGGCGAAGGGAACGAAGCGCGCCGAGACCTCCCCCTTCAGCAGCCGGTTGCAGGCCGCCGAGCCGGCGGCGATGCCGATGGTGAAGACCGTGAGCAGCAAGGTGACGACGTGGCCGTCAGCGCCAAATTGTTCCTTGGCGATGATCGGGAACTCGGCAAGGAAGGTGGCGCCGATGGTCCAGAACCACGATATGCCGAGCACCGACAGCCACACCAGGCGGTTCTGGCGGGCCAGGCGCACCAGCACCATGGTCTGGCGCACCGGGTTCCAGTCGATGCGCAGTTCTGGCGCCGCGACGAGCGCTTGCGGCACCCGGTTGGCGGTCACCAGACCCAACAGGGCCACGATGATTCCCACCGCTGCGGTGATGAGCGGGCCATTCCCGGTCAAGATCAGCACGCCACCGGCGATGGCGCCGATGAGGATGCCGACGAAGGTGCCCGCCTCGATCAGGGCGTTGCCCGCGACCAGCTCCGACTCGGCCAGATGATCGGGCAGGATGCCGTATTTAAGAGGGCTGAAGAAGGTCGCCTGGGCGCCCAGTCCAAACAGGACAACCATCAGCAGCGGCGTGCTGCCCAGCAGGAATCCGGCGGCGGCGAGCGCCATGAGAACAAGTTCGGCGCGCTTGCACAAGCGGATGAGGCGCGCTTTCTCATAGCGGTCGGCCAGTTGGCCGGCGGCGGTGGAAAACAGCGCGTAGGGCAGCATGAACAGGCCGCCGGCCAGGGTGATAAGGACAGGACCACTCTCCCCCGCCTTGTACAGCGTCAAGACGACAAGCGCGTTCTTGAAGATGTTGTCGTTCAGCGCGCCCAGAAATTGAGTCAGGAACAGCGGCAAAAAGCGCCGGGTTTGGAGCAGGGAGGTTGACATGGGACGGTCCCGATGGTGTTCGGTGTTCATTGCACCACCTTGAGGCACAGGGCGACGATATCGTCGGCCAGTTCCCCCAATGGTTGCGTAATACGGCCATAGGTGCGGAAGGTTGCGGCCTGAAGCACGATGCCGATCACCGCCGCAGTGGTCAGCGCGGTGTTGCGTGCTGGAATTTCCCCGGCGTCCATCGCGGCCTGCAAGGCGCGGTCAAGGGCCTCAACCGGGTTGTCGGCATCCAGGGCCACTCTGGCGAGATGGCCGTGCTGCGTCAGCAGTAGGAACTTGAAACGGGTTGTGTCTTCATCATGCAAGCAGCAGATGAGCCGCACCAGCGCCGCCAGCCGTTCGGTGAAAGCGCCGGGGGTGTCGAGCACGGCGCGCAAGCGGCGGCCGTATTCGGCATAGCCGCTGGTGAACAGCTCATGGATCAGGGCTTCTTTCGACGTCCAGTGCACGTATAAGGTGCTTTTGCGCCGGCCGACGGCGTCGGCGATGTCACCCACAGAAACCGCATCGACGCCCCGCTCGACAAACAAGCGAAGCGCCTCGGTGCAGAACAATTCCCGGGTGGCCGTTCCATCCCGCATAACCCACCACTCCTTTAATGAACGAACGATCATTCATTAAAGGAGTGAACACGAGCCCGACACGGGCGTCAAGCGGAATTTACAGTGAATTCCGGTTTAAATTGACGTGGCTTTGTACCGCCGCTCGATAGCCTCCCACAGCGTGACTTCCAGCTGCGATCCGTCGAGACGGTTGATTTCCTGGATGCCGGTGGGGGATGTGACGTTGATTTCGGTGAGATAATCGCCAATCACGTCGATGCCCACGAACATCAGTCCCTTTTCGCGCAGCACCGGACCGATGGCGGCGCAAATTTCCCGCTCACGCGCGGTCAGCTCGGTCTTTTGGGCCGATCCGCCGGCGTGGAAATTGGCGCGCGCTTCCCCCTCTTGTGGCAGACGGCTGACGGCGCCGGCGGGCTCCCCATCGATGAGAATGATGCGCTTGTCGCCCTGGCGGATCTCCGGCAGGTATTTTTGCACGATCACGGGCTCGCGGTAGAGCTGGGTGAACAACTCCAGCAGGGACCCGAGGTTTTCGTCGTCCGGCTTCAGATGGAAAACGCCGGCGCCACCGTTGCCGAACAGCGGTTTGACGATGATGTCCTTATACTGCGCCCGGAAGTCGAGGATCGCCTGCTTGTCAGAGGTGATCAGCGTCGGCGGCATCAGGTCGGGAAAATGGGTGATGAACAGTTTTTCCGGCGCGTTGCGCACCTCAGCGGGGTCATTCAGCACCAGCACCTTGGGCTGCACATGCTCCAGCAGATGCGTGGCGGTGATATAGGCCATGTCGAAGGGCGGGTCTTGGCGCATCAGGACAATGTCCATGGTGCTCAAATCCACCAGCGCCGCTGGGCCCAGCGTGTAATGCGCGCCGCGCCTGCGTTCCACCGTCAGGGGGCGGATGCGGGCCGTCAGCTTGTCGCCGGTCAGCGACAGGTCGCGGGGATGATAATGGAACAGCCGGTGACCACGCCGTTGCGCCTCCAGCGCCATCATGAAACTGGAGTCGGTGTCGATGTTGATGGAGTCGATGGGGTCCATCTGAAAGGCGACGGCGAGGGTC
>JAVBJZ010000061.1:0-16954 GCA_031546725.1 Azospirillum sp. | reverse complement strand
CATTACAGTTGCTTCCATCGATTTGAGCTTAGATCCTGGTGTTTCGCCTCTATCGAACGAGGGCGGAAGGGATTTCACTGCCCAAACTCTCACCGGATTACGGCGCGGAGCACCAAGAGGTTTGGGTGAAAATGGAGTGCGCAACTGTAATGCTACGCGGGGATGACGATAATCATATAAATAAGTGTATTTACCTATACTGATTACCCTGTTGCCCCTGGCGAAACGGTCACCCATTCTCCGCCAGCACGGCGCCCGCCAGGTACAACGAGCCGCAGATCAGCGCGCGGCTTGCTGTGCTGGTTCCTGTTTCCCTGGTCCCTGTTTCCCTGGTCAGGGACGCCAGCGCCGAGAGCGTGTCGGCAGCCGGAGCCGCGTCGGCGATACCGACCGCGCGCGCGGCCTCCGCCGCCGCCTCGGCGGACAGGGACGCCTCCTCGCCGGGAATGGCGACGGCGCGCAGGCGGCGGACATGCGGGGCCAGCGGGGCCAGGAACTCCCTCGGTTCCTTGCTCGCCAGCATGCCGAACACGAGGTCGAGCGGGCGGCTGTTCTGGCGTGACCATGCCATGGCCTGGGCCGCCAACACCTCGCCCGCGGAATCATTGTGGCCGCCGTCCAGCCACAGCTCCCATCCTGCGGGCAAAGAGCTGGGCAGGGGACCACGGAGCAAGCGCTGCAAACGCGCCGGCCAGTGCGCCGCGCTCAAGCCACGCGCCACCGCCGCATCATCCACCCGCACCGGCAGATGGTCGAGGCAGGCCAGCGCCACCCCGGCGTTGATGATCTGGTGCGCGCCGATCAGCCCTGGCGGCGGTAGGTCGATGCGGCGCGCGGCGCTTTCAAAGCGGAAGCCGTGGGAAAGTGGTTGCGTACGCCAGGGGGATACCGGCGCACCGACCATGGCGGCGCGTTCGGCCAGAACGTGGGCGGCGTCCTCCATCGGCTGCGGCGCGAAGACCGTGGGTACGCCGGGCTTCAGAATGCCCGCCTTCTCAAAGGCGATGGCGGCCAGAGTGTCGCCAAGAAAATGGCGGTGGTCATAGGAGACGCGGGTGATGGCGGTCACCGCCGGGCGGTCGATGACGTTGGTGGCGTCCAATCGCCCCCCCAACCCGGTTTCCAGCAGCAGGATATCGGCTGGCGTGCGCGAAAAAGCCAGGAAGGCGGCGGCGGTGGTGACCTCGAAGAAAGTGATGGGGGCGCCGGCGTTCGCCGCCTCGCACTCCTCCAGCAGGCCGAGCAAACGCTCCTCGCTGATCAGCGCGCCGGCCAGCCGGATGCGCTCGTTGAAACAGACGAGATGGGGCGAGGTGTAGACATGCACCCGCAGCCCGGCCATTTCCAGCATGGCGCGCAGGAAGGCGAGGGTGGACCCCTTGCCGTTGGTGCCCGCCACATGCACGACGGGCGGCAGGCTCTGGTGCGGGTCGCCGAGCGCCGCCAGCAGCCGGCGCACGCGGTCCAGCGACAGATCGATGACTTTGGGATGCAGCGCCGTCAGCCGCTTCAGAATCGGATCGGAAAGGGCCATGGGCGCTACCGGATGTTCACCTTAAAGGCGCACGGAGTGATGCCCCTCAGCGTGTCTCGGCCTGAGTCGTATCCGCCGGCTGTGGGATGGGGAAGGGTAGAACGGTGACAGCTTCCGCCTGGACGGGGTCGGTTTCCTCAGCCGTCCCGATGGTCTCCACAACCGAATCGGGGCTGGCGGAAACCTTCGGGCGCATCAGCAGATCAAGCACACGGATCAGCGTGGCGCGCAAATCCTTGCGGTGCACGACCATATCCACCATGCCGTGCTCCAGCAGGTATTCAGCCCGCTGGAAGCCTTCCGGCAAAGTCTCGCGGATGGTGCTTTCGATGACGCGGGCGCCAGCGAAACCGATCTGCGCGCCGCATTCAGCGATGTGGATGTCGCCCAGCATGGCGAAGGATGCGGTGACGCCGCCGGTGGTCGGGTCGGTCAGCACCACCACATAGGGCAGGCCAGCTTCCTTGACCATGTCCACGGCGATGGCGGTGCGCGGCATCTGCATGAGAGACAGAATGCCTTCTTGCATGCGCGCGCCACCCGAGGCGGGAAGGACGATCAGCGGCGCCTTTCGCGCCACCGCGGCCTTGGCGGCGGCCAGGATGCCCTCACCCACCGCAATGCCCATGGAGCCGCCCATGAAGCTGAAGTCGAAGGCGGCGATCACCACCGGAAGCCCATCCATCACGCCATGCCCGGCGACGGTGGCGTCGGTGCGGCTGGTCTTGGCCTGGGCCTCTTTCAAGCGGTCGGTGTAGCGCTTCTGGTCGCGGAATTTCAGGGGGTCGGCCAGAGTCTTCGGCGTCTCGATCGTCTGATACTTGCCATCGTCGAACAGCATTTCCAGACGCTTCAGCGGGTCGAGACGCATATGGAAGCCGCAATGCTGGCAAACCGAAAGGTTTTCCTCCAGATCGCGGTGGAACAGCATCGCCTCGCAGCCTGGGCATTTGTGCCAGAGATTGTCGGGCACGTCCTTGCGGGCGACCAGAGCACGAATCTTCGGACGGACGTAGTTGGTTAACCAGTTCATGGACGTTCCTGCCACTGCGAGGCGATGTTCTGCGTCTTATGCTGCGCGCTTGGTAACGCTCTTTGACCCGCTTGTAAACCCGGCCACCATTACCCCCCGCGTGCTCCGTCCGCCACTTACTTCTGCGTGCTCCGCACGCCCGTGCTCAGGTCGCGCACAAACCCGAGGACATCGGCGACAAGCCCCGGTCGCGCCGCGCCATCCTCATCAAGATTGACGGCGACGCGGCTGACGATGGCCGACCCCACCACCACCGCGTCAGCGACACGGGCGACTGTCGCCGCCTGAGCGGGGGTCTTGATGCCAAAGCCGACGGCGACCGGCAAGGTCGTGTGGCGCTTGAGACGAGCCACCGCCTCCGCCACAGCCGTGTCCTCCGCCGTTTTGGCGCCGGTGACGCCAGCCACGGACACGTAATAGACGAAGCCCGACGTGTTCTTCAGCACCGCCGGCAACCGCGCGTCATCGCTGGTCGGCGTGGCCAGACGGATGAAGTTGACGCCGGCCTTCAGCGCCGGGATGCACAGCTCCGTATCCTCTTCCGGCGGCAGATCGACGATGATCAGGCCATCGACCCCGGCGTTCTTGGCGTCGGCCAGGAAGCGTTCCACCCCATAGCTGTAGATCGGGTTGTAATAGCCCATGAGAATGATCGGCGTGTCCTGGTCCTTAAGCCGGAATCCGGCCACCAGTTCCAGTGTTTTGTGAGTCTTCGCCCCGGCCTTCAGCGCGCGCAGACCAGCGGCCTGGATCGCCGGGCCATCGGCCATCGGGTCGGTGAAGGGCATGCCCAGTTCGATCAGGTCGGCGCCGGCGTCCGGCAAGCCTTCCAGGACCGCCCGGCAGGTCGCGTGATCGGGATCGCCGGCGGTGATAAAGGTCACCAGACCGGCGCGGCCCTGGGATTTCAGCGCGGCGAAGCGCCGAGCGATGCGTCCATTGTCGGTGCTCACAGCGAGACCCCCAGATGCGTGGCGACGGTGAAGATGTCCTTGTCGCCGCGCCCGGAAAGACACAGCACCATCAGATGGTCCCTCGGCAATGTGGGCGCGCGCCTGATGACCTCCGCCAAGCCGTGCGCCGATTCCAGCGCCGGGATGATGCCCTCGGTGCGGGCGCAGAGCTGGAAGGCGTCCAGCGCCTCCTGGTCGGTGACATGCGTGTATTGGATACGACCGATGTCGTTCAGCCAGGCGTGTTCCGGCCCGATGCCCGGATAGTCGAGGCCGGCGGAGATGGAATGCCCCTCGAGGATCTGGCCATCGTCATCTTGCAGCAGATAGGTGCGGTTGCCGTGCAGCACGCCCGGACGGCCACCGGCGATGGAAGCGGCGTGCGCGTCCGGCCCCTTATCGAGCCCATGCCCAGCCGCCTCGACACCGATCATTGCGACCGTGGGATCATCCAGGAAGGGATGGAACAACCCCATGGCGTTGGAGCCGCCGCCGACGCAGGCGACCAGCGAATCGGGCAGGCGCTGCTCCAGATCCTGCATCTGCGCGCGCACTTCGTCGCCGATCACCGACTGGAAGTCGCGGACCATGGTGGGGTAGGGGTGCGGGCCGGCGACCGTGCCGATCAGGTAATAGGTGTCGGCGACATTGCTCACCCAATCCCGCAGCGCCTCGTTCATCGCGTCCTTGAGCGTGCGCGCGCCCGAGACGACCGGCACCACCTCCGCCCCCAGCAGCTTCATGCGGAAGACGTTCGGCTGCTGCCGGGCGATGTCCACTTCACCCATGTAGATGGTGCAGGGCATGTCGTACAGCGCGCACACCGTGGCGGTGGCGACGCCGTGCTGGCCGGCCCCGGTTTCAGCGATGATGCGGGTCTTGCCCATGCGCCGGGCCAGCAGGATCTGCCCGATGCAGTTGTTGATCTTGTGGGCGCCGGTGTGGTTCAGCTCCTCCCGCTTGAAGTAGATCTTGGCCCCGCCGAGCTGCCCGGTCAGGCGCTCGGCGAAGTAGAGCGGGTTGGGGCGACCGACGTAATGTTTCAGCCGCCCCTGCATGTCATCGGCGAAACCGGGATCAGCCTTGGCGGCGGCATACGCCTTCTCGACTTCCAGGATAAGCGGCATCAGCGTCTCGGCGACGAAGCGTCCGCCATAGATGCCGAAACGACCGTGCGCGTCTGGCCCGGTGCGGAAGGAGTTGGGGATGGTCATCGCTTAAGTCTTCAGTCTCGTGCTTTGATCGGGTGTGACGCCCGTGAAGGTGTCACCATAGCCGGACCTGGGGTCGTTTTGAAGCGGCGCAATTTTTTGATTGGGGATCGGCTGGATCGAAGACGCAGCCAATCCCCACTCTTAAGCTCCCAGCTATAACGCTCCCAATTCCGCCAAGCGCGCCCTCGCCATGCCGCCGCGCCAGTAGGTGGCGAACAAGGGGCCCAATTTCTCCGCATCCATGCGGAAGGTGGGGGCGTTCAGGCTGATTTGGTTTTTCTTCGGCATGTATTTTGCCCGCTTGGTTTTACGGTATGGCGGCATAACATAGTCTGACGCCAAATCAATGATCAGAGCCGTGGAAGTAGTCGCCCCGTTGTATGTATGGACATTGATAGAGTAATCCTCCACAACGGTCCAGGGAACAGGGGTTGTCAAATTAGAGAAGAGGATGCCCTGCTCTGTAAACATAGCGACAGGCGTCTTGCGGCGGCGCCAAAAAGCAAAAGCACCATAAAACAGCAAGAGGCCAACTGCTGCGATAGCTCCCAAAATTTGATACACCTCATAAAGATGTATTCGTGGATCAGAAAAATCAGTGTTCATTATAATAGATATTGCGCCTGAAAAAGATCCTATTCCAAGCAAGACAAAGAGAAATATGAAGAATTTTGAGCCCTCATACAAAGAAACCGCTTCTCGTCCGGCATCAGAAAACTCACGAAGAGTTTCTATTTCTTTTGCAACACTTTCATCAGCGGCTTGAGTGAATTCCGCTTCCAGGGTTTGCCCCAAGCTGCTCGTGGCGGTCTTGGCGGATGCGGCGTCTTCCGACGTACCCAGATCCGCGGCCTCATACAAGCCAAGCTCTTGCAGCAAGGAACTGCCCGCCGTGTTGCTCGCCTCGGCAAGCAGGGCCGCGTCCACCGCAACGCCAAGAGCGGACAGCCGTTGGCCGGTCGTCGGATGGCTGTCGGTGGGATGCGGCTGTTCCTTTTCCAGGCAGGCGCGCGGGTCTGGAAGCTCCTGGCTTTTGACGTCAAGGATGATCTTTTTCAGGATGCCGCCCTGGACTTTTCCAGCTTTATTCCAGGATTCGACCAGCGACTCGCCGATCCGCGCCGACAACACGTTAATGCGCAAAAGCGACAGGGCGATGCTTCGACCGTCGGTCACAGCCGCCCCAACGGCATCAGCCGCCAGCTCGCGTTGACGGCTCCAGTGCTGGACGGCGCTATGGAAGGAGTGCAAAAAGAATTCACCCAGCATGAGGGTGGGCTTGAACATCCATCCCACATAATTTTGAGAGCCGTCGCCAATAGCATGCACGGCGCTCAGGTTGTTCACCGCCGAGGCATAGATCGGGCTGAACTTCAGACTGTATTCCGTATCCGCGCCCTGGAAGTGGGCCAGTTCGTGCCCGATGACGGCGGCGGCTTCGTCGCGTCCCATGAAAGCCAGATAAGGCAAAGGCAGATACAGCGTGCGACCGGGAGGAACCGGATCGCCATTGCGCAAGGCTACCGGGCTTTCGGTCACGAAGAAACATTCATCAAGACCGATGACGATGTTGCTGGGCAGGGTGGCTTTGGCCTTATCCGCGACTCCACGCACAAAAGACCAGAGAGCCGGGGCTTCCTCCTCGTTTGTGCATCGTCCCATCAATGTGAGGGGCCCGTTCTCGAACACCTGCCGGGAGGCCTTGAAAATGCTTATGATAAGTTGCACGGCCACAACGAACACGCCGATAATAAGAATGACCCCCGCAAGAATCAGCTTAACACTGCCTCGGCCGCTCATATCATGTGTTGAAACAAAATTCATAAGCTCGAACGTTGCGGCGACCCCAATAGAAAACAGGGTAAAAGTTCCCGTTCCAATGAGAAGCCAGGGCAAAAGCTTTCGCCCGGAAACAAACGATCGCAGAAGATCATCCCGCGATTTCATGGCGTTGCGGCCCATTTTTTTAATGAACAGCAAGCCAATTCCACCAATAATCGCTGCTAAAAATCCAAGAACGGAACCAGCAACAGATAAGGGCTCATAAAAAATACCAAAGAGCCCCCCTCTTAATTCTTCTTGATCTTGATAAAGAGAATGGATGACGACTGCTGCGCTATACATTTTTCCATCATCACCTTTTATCATCAAAGGTGTTGATTTTTTTGCTTGCTCTTCTTTAATTGACTCAATTATTTCATCAATTTTTGATATTTCAGCAGCGTTTCTCTCTTCACTTGGCGCTCGTGAAAATTGCCACAGGCCAAAACTCATCAGAATGAGCGGTAGGACAAAGACCAATAGAAGGAGTTTTGCTGTATAGCTTGATGTTTTCATTCTTTCTCTCACCCTTGAAGATTAGAGTATTTGGATATATACAATATCATTAATTAAATTAGAATCATAT
This sequence comes from Azospirillum sp., assembly GCA_031546725.1. Classification (GTDB taxonomy): domain Bacteria; phylum Pseudomonadota; class Alphaproteobacteria; order Azospirillales; family Azospirillaceae; genus Azospirillum. Next base: position 9,813 of record JAVBJZ010000061.1, on the reverse strand, counting down.
GATGCTAGTAAATTTTCTTTAACTTGAATAAATATGAATTTATTGCTATGCGCTCACTGCTTCATAAAATTGAATATATGATTATTAATTATCATTAATTTAATGAATCATTTTACTGATATACGGTAGCGTACTGAATAACCGCAAGCGCCATAAGATCCAGAGCAATCAGGGATGTTACAAATGATTGATTCATCGGCCAATCTTTCAAACCTTTGTCACAGGATACTATGACAAAAGTTAGGGCTTGTTTCTACTAGAATCACCTTGATATTTATAATGATTATAATTAAAAATATCGTGTTATTGGCGGTGTTCTCTGCTGTGTGACCAAGGAGTCGCAACGCGCCTGCGAACCCGTGTTCTGCTTGTCGTACGCGCCGGGCTGCTCTAATTTGTGATGTGTGAACACGCTTAGCAAAAGATACGCGCCTGGTTTGGTCGCTCTCGGCTTGGCGACAGGGATCGTGTTTGCTGGCGACTTGACCGCGGCGGCGACCTGGGGGCTGTTGTCCGCCTTGTGCGTGTTCGGGCTCGGCGCTTTTGTCTGGGCCATCCTGTTCGAGCACCAGCGGGCTAAACGCGCAACAACCGAGATCGCCCGCCTGGAATCCCTGCTGGCCGCCGCGCCGCAGGCTTGGTCCCGCTGGGAGGGTGCGGCCCCCCCCCGCCTTGCGCCGGAATTCCCGGCGCTGCTCAACCGCACCCACCCGATTGAGCAGCCAGAGGATATCGCTGCGGCGCTTAGCCCGGCCGACGCCACGGCGTTCATTGCGGCGATGAAGAACCTGCGCTGTGGGGGTGAAGAATTCCGCATGGATGTCTTGGCGGTCGATGGCCGCCATCTGCGAGTGGCTGGTCGGCGCGGCTATACCGCCGCTGACGGCCCCCCCTGCGACGTGGTGTGGCTGGACGATGTCAGCGCGCACTACCGCGCTCTGGAAGCCGCCAAGACCGCTCATACGGCGACACGAACAGCCCTGGCTGAGCTGCGCACGGTGCTGAACGCGCTTCCCGTGCCTGTCTGGGTCCGTCGGGCTGGCGCTGAGGTCACCTGGTGCAACAACGCCTACGCCCGCGCCGTGGACGTCGAGCCGGAACGGGCGGTCGCCGAAGCGCAAGAACTGATGCCGGGCGGCGCGGGGCGGGGGTTGGCGGAACAGGCGCTGGCTGAAAGCATCGCTCAATCCCAACAAATCTCCGTCGTGATCGGCGCCCAACGCCGGCTTCTGGAGGTGACCGAGGCTCCGTTGCCGGCGCCGGACGGTGGTCGGCTGACGGTTGGCTATGCGCTTGACCTTACGCCTTCTCAGGAGCTGCGCGCCGAACTGGACCGCCACATCGCCGCCCATGCCGAGGTGCTGGAGCATTTGAGCGCCGGCGTCGTGGTGTTCGGCCCGGACCAGCGGCTGAAGTTCTTCAACCAAGCTTACATGCGCTTAGGCGATCTCGACGAAACCTTCCTGCGTGGGGAGCCAACGGTCAGCGAGGTGATAGAGGAGCTGCACTCCCGCCGTAAGCTGCCGGAATACGCGGATTATCAAAAAGCCAAACGTGACTATCTGGCCCGATACCGGCGAATGGAGACGACCGAGGAGTTGTTACATCTGTCCGATGGCACGACACACCGCATTTTGATGGCGCCCTATCCCCTGGGTGGCATGGTTTCGATCAAAGAGGATGTAACCAGCGCGCTGGCGCTCGAATCTTCCTACAACACGCTGGTCGCCGTGCAGCAGGAGACGCTGGAGAATCTGGCGGAGGGCATCGCCGTGTTCGGTGGCGACGGGCGGTTGAAGCTTTTCAACCCCGCCTTCACCCGCATCTGGAACCTGTCCGATGAGGTTTTGTGGGGCGAGCCGCACATCACCGCTGTGTTTGAACGCTTGCGGCCCTTCTTCGAGAACAGCGACTGGGGCAGTCTGAAGGATGACATGGTGGATTCCACCCTGGATCGTTCCGTGCGCTCAGGCCGACTGGAGCGTTCGGATGGCTCGGTGGTGGAATTCTCCACGGTGCCGCTGCCGGACGGGGCGGTCTTGAACAGCTATCTCGATGTCACCGACAGCGCTCGGTTGGAGCAGACGCTGCGCGCCACCAACGCCAGGCTGGAAGCCACCGACCAGTTGAAGGGCGAGTTCATCACCATGATCCTGCATCATCTGCGCACGCCGCTCACCGGCATGGGCGATACGGTCAAGAGATTGGTAAGCGGGCCGCTGGCGCCACGCCAGCAGACGACCTTGACGGAGATTGTGTCCGTCAACGAGCACTTGCTAACCATAATCAACGACGTCTTACTGCTGATCGATGGCGACATCGCCTCGCTAAAACGGAGGCCGGTGAACGTCGCTGTTCTGCTGGACTTTGTCGCTGCCGTGACACGCGAGTGGGCGTTCGGCAAAGGGATTCGGGTAGAGGTGGCCGCCGCCCCGGACCTGGGCGTTGTGTATGGCGACGAGGGGATCTTGAAGCGGGCCCTGTTCAATCTGGTGATGGTGGCGACCCATAGATCGACCCCGGGCGGTCGTGTTGTGCTTGCTGGCCAGCGTGTCAACGATTCCATTGTCCTGGACATCGGCGAGAGCACTCCCGCCACTCTGGAGGAAGCGTCTGTCGCCGCTCGTTTTAACCGATTGGATCCTCGCAACCAGGCATTACGACTGGAAATAGCCAAGACTCTGCTTGAGTTGTTCGAGGGGCATATGAAATTTGATGATCTCCCTGGCCAAGGGCTGCGCATCCACTGCGAATTACCACACCACCATGAGAGTGCGGCGGCAGACTCCGAGTGACCTTTTTGTTTATTTTTTATGCAGGAAATCCCGGATAACTTGGCCCAGCATCTCTAACCCGCCATTTTCATCCTCGGCCAGCTTCTGCAATTTCTGCAATTTGTCCGGTCCAGCCCATGCCTGGGGTTTCTTCATGGAAGCGCCGATCAAGGCATGATGGGCCGCCTTGGGATTTGGGTGATCGTCCTTGGTCATGCCATGCCTTTTGAAGAGTTGTTAGCGGAACAGCCCAATGGATTCCGTGGCTTCGCCACCCGTGCCTAGCTTGAATTCCGTGACACCCGGCGCCGTGTCCGGGTTGACGCCCCCAAGGTCAAGCCACCGCACACCTCGCGCCCGCAAATGCCCAAGCGAGCGCCACAGCAGCAGGCGCATAGCTCCCGTTTTCTTGCCTCTTTCGTTCGACCAGCCGATCTGATAGGTCGCGGTATGGCCATGGCTGAGCAGGAGCGCCGCCGCCATCGGCGTCACTCCATCCACCGCCGCCGCCAAAAGCACGCCGTCCGCCTTATAAAGCGCGTTGCGCAGCCGCACCGTCAGCGGGCCGGACATGCCACGGTACTGCTTGACCTGCGCCTGCTCTTGCTCCTGCTTGATCAACCAGGGCAGATTCTTCGCCTCCGTGTCCAGATCGAGGGTAAGCCCCGCCTTTTCCGCTCCCTTCAACCGTTGACGCCAATCACGCGCCAAGCCAGCGCGCAGCGTCTCATCAGACTTGGACAGGTCAAGCCATACCGTGCGGTAGCCCGGTCCGGCGCGGCGGAAGCCGCTACGCAACAGCAGCGATTCGGTCGCGGGTGAGGCCGCCAACTCCGGCAAGAAGCTCAGGCGGCGGAGCGGGGTGCTCGGGCATTCACGGCGCAATTGATGCAGCACGGCCTCCAGCACAGCGGCTTCCGGCTCCCCCTCGAACCACAGCGGTCCACGGTGCAGATGGCGCTGGCGAAATATTTTGAAAGCCCGGCGCTCGAGGAGTTGGACCATGCCGAGGGGGCGACCGGCGTGTTCGATCATCCCCAGATACGGAACATAGCCGTATGTCTTCGCCATGGCCTGAGCGTAGCCAAAGCTTTGTGGCAGGGTGGAGCGGGGCACGCGCGCGAAAGCCGCCGACCATTCCGCCATGGTTCCTTCGTTCCAGGCGATACGGACGGTGTGCGCCATATTATATCGGCGGCAAAGCCGCCGTCGCCTCTTCAACCTGGGCGAAGCTGGGGCGGAATTCGGGTTCAAGCACGTTGCGCGCGTATTCCACCGAGATCGTCGGCGCGTAGCCTGAAAGATGCGCCAGCAAACCAGTCTTCATGCACTGATAATACTTGCCTTCCGCATGGTAGATCGCCTTCAGGCCGGTGGCGATGGGCCCCACGAAACCATAGGCCACCAACACGCCCGTGAAAGTCCCCACCAGCGCGCCACCGATCAGCTTACCCAACACTTCCGGCGGTTCGGTGATCGACCCCATGGTGTGAATGACACCCAGCACCGCCGCCACGATGCCCAGCGCCGGCACACCGTCGGCGACCATCTGAATGGCGTCGGATACGCGCTGGTGCTCGTGGTGGATCGTCTCGATGTCTTCTTCCATCAAATCGACCAGCTCGTGCGGGTTGTCCGCGCCCAGGGACATGAGGCGCAGGTAGGTGCACAAAAAGGCGGTGGCGTGATGGTCGGCGTAGAACTGGGGAAAGCGCTGAAAGATTGGTGATTCCTCGGGGTTTTCGATGTGCTGCTCAAGCGCCAGCATGCCCTTGGTCTTCGCCAGCTTGAAGACCTGGTACATCATGCAGAGCAGTTCGAGATAGCTTTCCGTGTTGTGTTTCGAGCCCTTGAAGAGATGGCCGATTTCCTTACCCGTGTGGGTGACCAGGCTTTTGGGATTGCCAATGAAATACGCCCCGGCCGCCGCGCCCAGAATGATCAGATATTCGAACGGCTGCCACAGCACGCTCATGTGACCGCCATTGGCGACGTAACCGCCGAACACCGAGGCAATCACGACAACAAAACCAATAATGACGAACATGTCCTAAAGTCCCCTAAGGCTCTACCAATCCCGACTACACGTTCGCCACGCGGATGCCGGCCGACCCGCGAGCCCTATTCCGACCCGTGCGCCTCAGACTAATGAATGCCGACTCAGGCATTGACGCTTGGTAAATTTCATAAAGCATTAGGCTGCACACGGCCAGGTATGCCACCAATGTCACGATATTTTACCGAGCCGACGGGATGATGTCACGAAAGGAGTAAGGCAAAAGAGCGATAAGCGAACCCCCTGCGGTGAAAGGTCTTCCCCCGCTCTTCGGTTTGAAACCGACAGACGATCCACATTCTCAGCCCGGCGCGTTTTCTCTCGACGCCAAGAAAGACCGCCCCGAAGGGCGGTCCCCTTGAAATCCTGGCCAGCCGTTGATCAGCCAGCCTTCCACACCGCCGGGGCCGTCTCCAGACGCTTCAGCAGGCTCTGCCGCTCCTGCTCCAGCTCTGTTGGAAGCTGCTTGCCGAAGCGGTCGAACAGTTCGGCCTGACTCTGCGCCTCGGCTTTGGCCTCTTCACGGTCGAGGTCCATGATCTTCTCGAACTTCTCCTTGGAGAAGTCGAGGCCATCCCACATCAGATCCTGATAGCGCGGCATAAAGCCGAACGGGCTTTCCACCGCCGCTGTGGCGCGCCCACGCGCACGGTCGACGATCCACTTCAGGACCCGCATGTTGTCGCCAAAGCCCGGCCAGGCGAACTTGCCGTTCTCATCCTTACGGAACCAGTTGACGCGGTAGATCTTGGGCAAGCTCTTCAGCTTGCTCTCGAAGCTCAGCCAATGGTTCCAGTAGTCGCCCATGTTGTAGCCGCAAAACGGCAGCATGGCGAACGGGTCGCGGCGAATGGCGGCCTGGCCAACGGCGGCAGCCGTCGCTTCCGAGCCCATGGTCGCCGCCCAATACACGCCCTCTTTCCAGCTTTTCGCCTCGAACACCAGCGGGAAGGTCTTCGACAGGCGGCCACCAAAGATGAAGGCCGAGATCGGCACGCCCGCCGGGTCTTCCCACGCCGGGTCGATGGACGGGCATTGCGCCGCCGGGGCGGTGAAGCGGGAATTCGCATGCGCCGCCGGACGACCAGACTCCGGCGTCCAGTCCTTGCCCTGCCAATCGATGAGATGCGCCGGCTTCTCGTCGGTCAGCCCTTCCCACCACACATCCCCATCGTCGGTCAGGGCCACGTTGGTGAAGATGACGTTGCGGTTCAGCGTCTTCAGCGCGTTCGGATTCGACTTGAGGCTGGTGCCCGGCGCCACGCCGAAGAAGCCGGCCTCCGGGTTGATGGCCCGCAACGTGCCGTCCGGTTGCGGCTTGATCCACGCGATGTCGTCACCGACGGTGCGGATCTTCCAGCCGTCAAACTCCTTGGGCGGCACCAGCATGGCGAAGTTGGTCTTGCCGCAGGCCGACGGGAAGGCGGCGCCGACATAGGTGCGCTCGCCCTCGGGGCTTTCGACGCCAAGGATCAGCATGTGCTCGGCCAGCCAGCCTTGCTCGCGCCCCATGGCCGAGGCGATGCGCAGAGCGAAGCACTTCTTCCCCAACAGCGCGTTGCCGCCATAGCCCGAACCGTAGGAGACGATGGCGTGCTCTTCCGGGAAATGGACGATGTATTTGCTCGTGGCGTTGCACGGCCAGGCCACATCCGCCTCACCCTCGGCCAGCGGCGCGCCCACCGAGTGCAGGCATGGCACGAAGTCGGCGTCGCCCAGTTCGTCCAGCACGGCCTGGCCCATGCGCGTCATGATGCGCATGTTGACGGCGACATACGGGCTGTCGGAAATCTGCACGCCGATGTGCGAGATCGGGGAGCCCAGCGGGCCCATGCTGAACGGCACCACATACAGGGTGCGGCCGCGCATGCTGCCCTCGAACAGCGCGTCCAGCTTGGCCTTCATCGCGTCTGGGGCCATCCAGTTGTTGGTCGGCCCAGCTTCTTCCTTGGTCTTCGAGCAGATGAAGGTGCTGTCTTCAACGCGCGCCACATCACCGGGATCGGACCGGCAGAGGAATGAATTGGGGCGTTTTGCCGCATCGAGGCGGATGAAGGTGCCCGCAGCAACCATCTCGTTGCAGAGCCGGTCGTACTCCTCCTGCGAACCGTCACACCAGTGCACCCGCTCTGGTTTGCATTTCAGCGTGATCTCCTCGACCCAGGCCAGGAGCTTCTGATTCCTCGTACGTGCAGTCATCTCAACCTCTTTACCTTTTGCCGGCCCCATAAAAAACGAAGAACCCGGTGTCCACGTCCCTCTTTCTGGGATCGCGACGGGCGTCACCGTTTAGAGAGTTCGCCATATGGAGTGTTTTATGAGCAGCAGTCCCGGATAGGGCGCCATTTTTCCGTGTTCGCGATCCGGGGCAAGGCGCCATCCGTTCGCGGGCTGCCTGTCAGCATACCCAGCCGATGCGCCCCCCCAGCCGATGCGCCTCAGGCCCATAGCGGCTGCCGGTCGGTCCTTCATCCTTCACTGTCCTGGCCTCCTGGTTGCGCCATTTCTTGTGATGCCACCCAACAGGTGGCTGTATCGCTGTCATCGCGTCGTGTCCAAGACAATCAACCGCACCCCGGCGCGGGGCCCGTCATTTCCTGGCGTCGACGCCGGGCGCGGACGGCAAGCCGCAGCAATTCAGACTTGGCGCTCTCACCGTCGTGGACGTGGTGGTCGAAACCGAGGCGACCGACACGAGGGCCCCGCCGAAGGTCCACGCCCTCTGGATCGATGCCGGTGACCGACCAGCCCTCTTCACCCCGCAGCCCGAGCAGAACGCTGGCGAAAAGCTGCACGGCGTCGATTTCCTCTTCGTTCATATGGCGGATCAAGCCGGCCTCTTCGCTGGCGAGCCGCGTGGCCGTCCCGGGCAGCAGCAAGGATGCTGCCTCAACCCAGTGGATGCGCCCGAAGCCGGCGATAAGATGGGCGCGCTCAACCTCGACGCGGTACAGCGCGAAGTCGGCGAAACCGGCGTACAGCGACGCATCGGGGTGGCGCGCGAGATACCGGGCGCGGTGATGCGGCTGGGCGCTGGGAACGGCCCGGCCCAGGACCGATACGCGCGCCCCGGCCAGGGGCTGGTCAAACCCGGCCGTGCCATCGAACAGCAGCCCGACGCGGGCGTCCGCCAGAATATTCCGGGTGTGGTCGGCAAGGCGCGAGATCAAGAGAAGCGGGCTGGCGTCATGATCCAGCGCCGTCAAGACCAGCGAAGGGTAGGGCCACCCCTGAGCATCCTGTTGTGCTGGGGCCAGCACGGCCTGCTGCGCCGTGGCCAGCACGGCCCGGTCGGCAGCACGGAGCACCCGGCGCGCGGACTCCGCGGGTGTTTGGACGGGGCTGACCGCATGACCGTCCACCGCCCCCGGTGGCTTGGGCCCACTTGGATCTGCTGGTGAACTCATGTCTTTTGGAAGGCGTATACCACGAAGTTTCCCCATCTCCGTTTTGGTGTCATATTGGCGCGCAGAATGCCCTTAAGGAAGGGAAAACTGGCGATTCATGCGTTTGCACCGCAGCGCATGCGGAGTTGTATCGGCAGACCCTTCAAAGGAGGAATGCGGCTTCATGGCGCACACCATCGCGCTCGTAGACGACGACCGGAATATTCTCACCTCGGTGGCCATGGCCCTTGAGGCTGAGGGCTATGATGTGCGCACCTACGCCGACGGCAGCGAGGCGTTGCGCGGGCTGACGCAGCGCCCGCCGGACCTCGCGGTGCTTGACATCAAAATGCCGCGCATGGATGGGCTGGAGCTTTTGCAGCGCCTGCGGCAGACCATGCACATGCCCGTCATCTTCCTGACCAGCAAGGATGATGAGGTGGATGAGCTGATGGGCCTGCGGATGGGCGCGGATGATTACATCAAGAAGCCGTTCTCCCAGCGCCTGCTGATCGAGCGCATCCGCGCCCTGCTGCGCCGCGAATCGCTGACGCGCGTCCGGGAGGTGGCGGGGACTGACCTCAGCCAGGTGCTCACCCGTGGCCCCATGGTGCTGGACGGCTCCCGGCACGCCTGCACCTGGAGGGAGCAATCGATCGATTTGACGGTGACCGAATTCTTGCTGGTGAAGGCGCTGGCGCAGCGGCCAGGCCATGTGAAGAGCCGCGACCAGCTTATGGACGCCGCCTATGGCGAGCATGTGTATGTCGACGACCGCACCATCGACAGCCACATCAAGCGCCTGCGCAAGAAGTTCAAGGCGGTCGATTCCGCGTTCTCGCAGATTGAAACGCTCTATGGCGTCGGTTACCGCTATAAAGAGCCCTAACATTACAGTTGCGCCGGGAGTTTAAGGTGAGCCTTCTTGGCGATAGCTTGGTGGCATCGCCTCCAGACAGACCAGGCGATGATGAAGGCGGGTTTGATGCGTCGCTGGGCTAGACGGTTGGCCACCCGCCGAATCTCTTGCATCGACCAGCGGATCAAGGGCGGGTGTTTTTCCTCGTGATTTTTTTTGGGCCATGGCCAGTGCCTCTGCTTTGTGGCGGAGTGTGGCGAGCAGGGCAAAGGCGAGCATCACCAGCGAGACGTGCCGGCGCCAGCCGTGCCAGCTCCGGGTTTCGTTATGCTCCAAGCCGAGTTCGGTCTTGGCCGTCTCGAAGGCATCTTCAATCGCCCAGCGTTGCCCTTCAATCCGGACCAGGGTTTCCACAGGCGTGCCTTTGGGGCCCCAGTTGAAAAGGCCAGTTCCCCATCCGTGAGGCGGCGGCGGATTAGCAGGCCCCGCGTCCACAGGCCCAGACCGGACGGGGCCCCAACGTCCTCGGGATCGAGATCGGCCAGTTCCAGATACGCCCAGTCGAACCACCGCGGCCCCTTGGTTCCGTTCCCCGCTGACAACCGCACCCAATCCGTGGCCGCAAGCCCCTTGGCGATCACCGCGGCGGTCCCTGACACCGACAGGCTTGGGCTCCAGGAATGGAAGGCATGGCTGCTGGGCACGCCCAGCACATAGCCCTTGCCGGCTCGACGCAAG
>JAVBJZ010000097.1:0-23651 GCA_031546725.1 Azospirillum sp. | reverse complement strand
CGGCCGGCTGCGGCGGCCCGGATGAAGGACCGGGCCCGATCAAGCTCGACCGTGACGCCTGCGACTTCTGCGGCATGATCATTTCGGAGATCCGCTACGCTGCGGAAATCCGTGGCGGCGGTGATCACCGGCTCTATAAATTCGACGATATCGGCTGTGCGGTGCACTTCACCCAGCGCACCCTTCCCGAAACCGCCCAACCTGCCACGGGGCCCGCCGGCAAATTCTGGGTCATGAATCACGAAGACGGGAAGACTTGGCTGGACGCCCGTCAGGCCACCTATCGCGGTGGCTTTCCCACCCCCATGGCCTATGGTTTCGCCGCGCTGAAAGAAGGCGCGCCGGAGACCGTATCGTTTGAAGCGATGAAAACCGCCGTTCTGAAGCGCGCCGAAAGCGCGCCCATCATCACGGCCAACGCCGGGGGCCCGCGATGATGCCGTTCCTTGCCGCCATCCGCCTGGACATCGCGGAATCCACCCGGGCGCGCTGGTTTTTGCTGTACAGCCTGGTGTTTGGCGGCCTCATCGTCGGCTTGCTGATGTTTGGCCTGACCGAATCCCGCGTCACCGGCTTTACCGGGTTGAGCCGGCTGCTCGTCACCTACATCCAGCTCACCATGGCGATTTTGCCGGTGTTCATCCTGATCACCACCGTGCGCAGCGTCGCCGGCGACCGTGAAGCGGGTGTGTTCGAATACATGCTGGCGCTGCCGGTGCCCTTGGCGGCCTGGTACTGGGGGCGCATGCTGGGCCGCTTCGCCGTGGTGTTCATTCCCGTGGTTCTGGCGCTGCTCGCCGCCGTCGCCTATGGCGCGGCGCAAGGCGTGGCGATCCCCTGGGGGCATCTGATCGCCGATGTGGCGTTGCTGCTGTCGCTCACCTGGTGCTTCCTTGGCGTCGGCTTCCTGATTTCAGTGCTGGCGCGGTCGTCCGACGTGGCGCAAATCGCCGCGTTCATGGTCTGGCTGGTGCTGATCTGCTTTCTTGACCTTGTGCTGCTCGGCGTGCTGCTGCGCGGCGGCATGGGGCCGGACACGGTGCTGATGGTGGCGCTGGCCAATCCCCTGCAAGTGTTCCGCACGGCGTCCATGCTGCTGTTCGACCCGCAGCTCGTGCTGCTGGGATCCGCCGCCTATGTGATCCTCGACCATTTCGGTACTGCCGGCTACATCGCCTGGGCGCTGGTCTACCCAATGGCGCTGGGCACCGCCGCCGCCAGTCTGGGATATGTGCTGTTCCGTCGCGGCGATTTGCCGTGATGAGGGACAGCGCAGCCGATGGAGGGACGCTGCGGCGTCACTGGCGGCTGCGCTTCCCGCAGCATTCCGCCGAACAGCTGTTCGCCCTGGTGTCGGACATCGAGAGTTATCCGCGCTTCGTGCCGGGCTGCATCGCCACGCGCATCCTCGAACGGCGCGCGGACGGTGTCTGGCTGGTCGATAATGTGTTTGGTTTCGGCCCGTTGCGCCAGCGCTTCCATACCCTTGCGACACCAGAGCCGCCGCAGCGGCTGGTGATCCGGTCCGAGGATGGCCCGTGGCGACGCTTCGCCATGATCTGGAATTTCATACCGGATGACTCCATACCAGATGGGGCTGGATGCCGGGTGGAGGTCGAGGTTGAGCTGGGGTTCCGCTCCCCTCTGCTGGCGGCGCTGGCCCGCACCGCCTTGCCCTCGGTTGAACCACGCATCATCAACGCCTTTGAAGCGCGCGCCGCGCGTCTTTGCGATTCACGTCAGGAGGATACCGCGTGATTGACGCCAGCCTCCCCCGCCCCTCTGGCCCTCGCCCTTCTGGTTTCACCCTGTGGATCCAGGCCATCCGGCCACGCACGCTAACCATCTCGGTGGTTCCGGTGATAACCGGCCTTGCCTTCGCCTGGGCGGGGACGGGGTTGTTCCACCCCTTGGTGGCGCTGGCGACACTGCTGGGCGCGGTGCTGATTCAGGCTGGAACCAATCTCCACAACGACGCCGCCGATGGCGACCGTGGGTTGGATCAGGCTGGCCGCATCGGCCCACCACGGGTCACCGCGGAAGGCTGGGCCAGCGCCGCGCAAGTCAGACGCGCCGCGTGGCTGTGCTTTGTCCTGGCCGCGCTGATCGGGCTGTATCTGGCAGCGAAGGGCGGCTGGCCGATCCTGCTGCTGGGCGTGCTGTCCATCCTCGCCGGCTGGGCCTACACCGGGGGGCCCTTGCCCATCGCCTACACGCCGCTGGGTGAGGTCTTTGTCTTGCTGTTCTTTGGCGTGGCGGCGGTCTGCGGCGCCTATTGGCTGCAAGCCGGGTCGGTCTCCGCAGCGGTGCTGGCCGCCGGAATAGCCATTGGCCTGCCTGCGGCGGCGGTGCTGCATGTGAACAATCACCGCGACCGCGATTCCGACTCCCAGGCCGGGCGCCGCACGCTCGCCATCGTCGCCGGGCCGGACGCCGCAGCCCTGATCTACGCGCTCTTCATTCTGGGCCCTTTCAGCCTGCTGTTTTCCATCGCGCTGCTGCTGGCGTCCACTGAAAAGCCGTATGGCGGGGTCTGTCTGGCGCTGTTGGCGCTCCCGCTGGCGGTGCGCGCCATCCGGGGATTCACCCATGAGCCGCCGGGGCGCGGCCTCAACCGTTTCCTGGCGGAGACCGCCAAGGTGCAGATGCTGTTCGGCGCGTTGCTGTCCTTGGGGGTGATATTGTGGTGAGGCTTGGCCTCATTGTCCTGATCCTGCTGGCGGCGCTGCAACCCGCCTTCGCCGGCGGCGGCACGGTGAAGGTGCACGAAACGCCGCGCGCGGCGTCCCCCACGGCAAACTTTCAAGCCGACGATGGGACACGCCGCACTCTCAATGACTTCAAGGGCCAGGCCGTGGTGCTGGATCTGTGGGCAACCTGGTGCCTGCCCTGCCGGACGGAGTTCCCGGACTTCGACCGGCTGCAAGAGCGCCGTGGCGCGGAGGGGGTTGTGGTGGTTCCCGTCTCCCTCGACCGTAAGGGATGGCCGGCGGTGGATAAATTCTACACGGACACCGGCGTGAAGCACCTGAAGCGCTATTTGGACGATGAACGGACCCTGATCGAAACTCTGGGCGTCAGGGGGTTGCCGACCACTTTGATCCTGGATCGCGAAGGGCGCGAAATCGCCCGTATCGAGGGATCACTGGACTGGTCCAGCGCACAGGCCGATGCGTTGCTGGAGCGCGCGTTGAAGCCATAAGAAATTCTGGCGCAATAATCATGATGCAGGATGTATCACTGCATGGCAGCAAAACTGTATCAGTTGATCCTGTACATCTTTTTGCCCATATTGGATGCATGAACAGCGAGCCCAGAACCGTCCATAAAATCGTGTCCTTCTCATCTTCCGAAGGAAAGGATGTGGGCGGTTGGATGCACGAGAACAGCATCCACATAGAGGCCGATGCTGTCCGTCGCCTCATCGAACTTGGTCTTGAAGCCGCCAGGCAGCAGCCGGAGAAAGCCCTATGAGCGCGTCGGCGATCCTGAAGCTTCAAAAGGTCGGGTTCACCGCCGAGCAGGTGGAGGCCCTAGCTGATTTCATGGACACCCAAGCCGCCAGCAAGGCGGATTTGGAGCGAGTCGCCTCCGGCCTGAAGGCGGAGCTGGCCGAGACGAAGGCCGAACTGAAGGCGGATATTGCCAAGACGAAGGCTGAACTGAAGGCGGATATCGCCGATGTCAGGTCGGATGTAAAGTTTCTGGAACAGCGCATGACCATCAAGCTTGGCGGCATGATGATCATTGCCGTTGGCATCCTCATGGCCGCCATCCGGTATCTTCCGCCGCATCCGTGACCTGCCTTTTTTCAAGGCTGCCGGCGTTGCGCTCAATTCAAGAAATCAATAGTCACGGTCTGGATGATCGGCATGGTCTCCGAGGCTCATGATGCCGACACCCATGGCGACGCTGCCAAAGGTGATGCAGACCGAGCCGATGAACAGGTAAAGCCCGACGGCGACGGAATCGGCTTCCAGCAAAAGCGTGCGCAGGCCACCGACATTGAGCGCCAGCATCGCCGCACAAAAGACCACCCCCGCGATCACCCCGGCGGCAAGATGTTTGGCGAGATACAGCAGCGCGCCACGTTCCTTCTGGGTCATGCGGCCAAGTCTATAACGGATAGCGGCTCGATTTGAACATTCATCCGTTGTAGACCTCTGGTTTGTTGGCTTAAGGGAGACGTGGCGCGTGACGGGGGGAACTCAGCTTGGCTTGACGGCGGTGATCGTGGCGGTGGTCGGGGCCACGCCGCGCGTCGTAACCGTGCGCAGCACCTTCGAGGTCCCGGCGCCTTTTCGTCATGACGACACCCCGCTGCCGCACCGCGACGCCCTGCCGGGGGCCAGCTTCGCGCCGGAGCGGTTTCGCACCTTGCAGGAAGCTGTCCGTTCTATCGCCGACGATCTCTGCGGTCTGTCGCTGCGTTATGTCGAACAGCTCTACACCTTCGGTGACCGTTTCCGCGATCCACACGAATTGTTCGGCGGCGCCCGCTCGCTCACGGTAGGGTATCTGGCGCTGGTGCGCGACGACCCGCTGGGCGGCGACGCCACGGCGCAATGGCGTGACCTTTACGGCTATTTCCCCTGGGAGGATTGGCGCGGTGAACGTCCGGCCGTCCTCGACAGCATCATCCTGCCCGCGCTGCGGCGCTGGATCGCCGCTGCGCCGAACGAGGCCGAACGCGCTCGCCGGCAGGAACGCGCGCAACTCGCCTTCGTGCTGGACGGCGACGGTTGGGACCCCGAGCGCGTGCTGGAACGCTATGAGTTGCTTTATGAAGTTGGGCTGGTGGCCGAAGCGTTTCGCGATGGGGCGTTGGAACGGCTAAGCGGGGCTCCGTCAACGGAACTGCCCAAAGACATGCCCCGGACACTCGGTCGTCCTATGGCGCGCGACGGTCGCCGAATCCTGGCGAGCGCGCTGGAACGCTTGCGCGGCAAGCTCAAGTACCGTCCTATCGTCTTTGAATTGCTGCCGCCCATTTTTACGCTGAACCAACTCCAGCAAGTGGTCGAAGCGCTGTCCGGCACGCGGCTGCACAAGCAGAACTTCCGCCGCCTGATGATTTCTGATGGCTTCGTTGAGCCAACCGGCGCTTTCGAGAGCCAAACCGGCGGACGCCCGGCTGAGCTGTTCCGCTTCCGCCGCCAAGCCATCCACGAACGCACCAGCGCGCGCGCCATTCCTGAAACCTGAAAACTCTTTGGGCCCGCACGCCTTGACATGCGCTGTTGTTTTTATTATACTCTATATGAGCATTATATATTAATCTCAAACAGAGTATAAGACATGCCCGCGATCACCCCCAATGCCCTGGAATACACGCCCGAGGTTGCGGCGGCGACCGCGCCGATCTACGACCGCCTGAAGCGTGTCATCCCAGAGATCGAATGGCCATTCCACGCCCCGCTGGTGCACGCCATCAACCAGCTCAAGCGGCAGCGCAAAGCGGTCGTGCTGGCGCACAATTACCAAACACCGGAGATCTTCCACGGCGTGGCCGATTGTGTCGGCGACAGCTTGGCCCTGGCGAAGCAGGCCGAGAAAACCGACGCCGCGGTGATCGTGCTGGCCGGCGTCCATTTCATGGCCGAAACGGCCAAGCTGATGAACCCGGACAAGATCGTCTTGATCCCCGACACCGCCGCCGGCTGCTCGCTGGCTGAATCGATCACGGCAGCGGATGTGCGGCTGCTGCGCCAGACCTATCCCGGCGTGCCGGTGGTCGCCTATGTCAACACATCCGCGGCGGTGAAGGCGGAGGTGGACATTTGCTGCACCTCGGGCAACGCGGTGGAGGTGGTGGAATCGCTGGGCGCGCCGCGCGTCATTATGCTGCCCGATGAATATCTGGCGAAATACGTCGCCACCCAGACGGATGTGGAGATCATCGCCTGGAAGGGCCATTGCGAAGTGCACGAGCGCTTCACCGGCCAGGAAATCGCCGAATTCCGCAGCCGTTTCGACAACCTCATGGTCATCGCCCACCCCGAATGCCCGCCGGATGTTCTGGCCGCCGCGGATTTCGTCGGCTCAACCGCGCATATGATCGCGTCGGTCGAAAAACGCCGCCCCGCCCGCGTCCTGATGGTGACCGAATGCTCCATGAGCGACAACCTCGCCGCTATTTTGCCGGATGTGGAGTTCATCCGCCCCTGCAACTTGTGCCCACACATGAAGCGGATCACCCTGTCCAACATCCTGGAATCGCTGCAAACGCTGGAACCGCGCGTTGAGATCGCCGCTGATCTGGCGGTCCGCGCCCGCCGCTCGGTTGAGCGCATGCTGGCCGTTCCCCTGAAACCGCGCGTGCAAGGATGATCCCATGCCCCGGTGTGTGAATGTGTGTGTGAGTGTGCGTGACGCGGCGGTTCTGGTTATCGGCTCCGGCATGGCCGGGCTGACGGTGGCGCTGGAACTGGCCCCCCACCCCGTCACCCTGTTGACCAAGACCGGCGGCCTGCCCGGCGGATCAAGCGTGCACGCGCAAGGCGGCGTCGCCGCCGCTCTGGGGCCCGGTGATACGCCGGAGAAGCATGCTGCGGACACCGTGGCGGCTGGCGGCGGTTTCGTCGAAGCGCCCATGGCGGCGCTCCTCACCCGAGAGGGAGCGGCGCGCGTCGCCACGCTGCTGGCCGACGGCCTGCCCTTCGACCGCAACGCCGATTCCACCCCCCGGTTTAGCCAGGAAGCCGCGCATGGTATGGCGCGCATCGTCCATGCCGGTGGCGATGCGACCGGACGCACGCTGATCGACGCGCTGGCGGAGCGCGTGCGCGCCACGCCCTCCATCACCGTGCAGACCAACGCCCTGGTCACCGAACTGGTGGTGCGCAACGGTAAGATCTGTGGCGTGCTGGCGCACCACCCCGAGGGTTGGGTGCTGCACCGCTGCCCGCGTGTCGTGCTGGCGACCGGCGGTATCGGGCAGGCTTTCGCCCGCTCCACCAACCCGGTGGAAGCGACCGGAGACGGCTTGGCCCTGGCGGCGCGGGCCGGGGCGCGGCTGGTCGATGTGGAATTCGTGCAGTTTCACCCCACCGCCCTGGCCACCGACACCGCAGGACCGGCCCCGCTGTTGACCGAAGCGCTGCGTGGCGCGGGCGCTCTGCTGCTTGACCGCTTTGGCCAGCGCTTCATGCCGGCTGAGCATCCCCTGGCCGAGCTGGCCCCACGCGATGTGGTGGCGCGCGCCATCGGCCACCGCATCGCCGCGGGGGAGCCGGTGTCTCTCGACCTGCGCCCGGCCCTTGAGCGCCGGCCGGAGGGATTCCCAACCGTGCTGAAGCTTTGCGCCGACGCCGATTTCAATCCATGGAACGCGCCGGTTCCGGTGGCTCCCGCCGCGCATTACCACATGGGGGGCGTGCAAACCGACGCGCATGGCCGCACCAGCATCGCCGGCCTGTGGGCCTGTGGCGAGGTCGCCTGCACCGGCGTGCACGGCGCCAACCGCCTTGCCAGCAATTCATTGCTGGAGGCCTTGGTGTTCGGCGCCCGCACCGCCCAGGATGTGACCAGACCGCTGGCGTCTCTGCCCCTGCCCTTCGCTCTGTTCGAGCCGCCGACCATACCCGGTGAACAAGCCGCCGGCCTGATCGGGATGATCGTCACGACGACGCAACGCCTCTTGTCGGAGTCCGCCGGCCTGGTGCGTCATGGCGATGGCCTTGCCACGGCGGCGCGGCGGCTGGAGCGGCTGGAGGCCGATTTCTTCTCTCTCAGCGCTGAAAACACCGCAGGAAAGGGTGACGCCAACGCAATCCGCCGCTGGAGCGAGGCGCGCAACCTGCTGCTGACCGCCCGCCTGCTGGTGCACGCGGCGCTGAAGCGCACGGAAAGCCGCGGCGCGCATTACCGTGCGGATTTCCCCGATGAGGATGCCGCCGCGACACGCCACGCCTTCACCCTCGACGCGCTGACCACCACCGCAACGATGATAAAACGAGACGATCTATGCCAAACCCTCTGATCTATGAACCCATTGTCCGCGCCGCGCTGCTGGAAGATTTTGGCCGCGCCGGTGACCTGACGACGGATTGCATCGTCGCGCCGGAAGCGACCGCCACCGCCGTCCTCGCCGCCCGCAGTGAGGGCCGCGTGGCCGGATTGGAGGCGGCGCTCAGCGCTTTCCATATTCTCGACCCCAATGTCATTGTTGAACGGCGCCGCCGTGATGGCGAGGACGTGCCAGCCGGCGGCGTCATCGCCACCATCCACGGTCGGGCGCGGGCGCTGCTGACGGGAGAGCGCACCGCGCTCAATCTGCTGGGCCGCTTGTCGGGAATCGCCACGGCGACACGGGCGCTGACGCGGGCGGTGGAGGGAACCGGGGCGCGCATCGTCTGCACCCGCAAGACCACCCCCGGCCTTCGCGCGCTGGAAAAGCAGGCCGTGCGGCTGGGTGGGGGCGGCAATCACCGCTTCGGCCTCGATGACGCGATCCTCATCAAGGACAACCACATCGCCCTTGCCGGCGGCATCCGCCCCGCCGTCGAGCGGGCCCGCGCCGCCGTCGGCCACATGATGAAAATCGAGGTCGAGGTGGACACGCTGGGGCAGCTTGAAGAGTTGCTGGTCCTGAAGGTCGACGCGGTGCTGCTTGACAACATGGACCCGGCGACGTTGCGGCGCGCGGTGAGCATGGTGGCGGGCCGGATGATCACCGAGGCTTCAGGAAACGTGACCCTGCAAACAATCCTCCCCATCGCCGAAGCGGGGGTAGATATGATCTCCGTTGGGTGGATCACCCATTCAGCGCCAAATCTGGACGTCGGCCTAGACTTGTGACACAGTCATGGCATGCCTCTCTTTCGCTTTCCCGATGAAACACAGTGGGATGAGGAGACCGCGACGCTGACGTTCACTGTGAACATCGGCGAATACGAAGGAATTGTCTACGTCCCGTCTTCGGTCTTGACATCACTTATGGAACGCCGCCCCACGGCTGAAGAGGCGAACGCCTTCTTCCACGCCAACCGTCTGATCTTCGAGAAGGCCGTGGAAACGCGCATCAGGGATCGCGCCCTTGACCCGGACGCCAACATCCATTTGACCGCGCGGGATGTGCGAAGGGCAATCCCACGGTAGAGCATTGTCCGCTCCGCAAGCCGCGCGGTTTTGTCGCGATTTTCTTCTTCAACGAGAAAGGGTAGTATTGCTTTTTTCATACAACGGTCAGTGAGGCGTTATGTCACTCCTGAAAAATCTTTCATGGGGCATAGGGCTCGCTTTGTGGTGCGCGGCGGGGGCTTTTCCCGCAAGGGCCGCCGATGAAAGCGGCGACAGCACGGTGCAGGGCCAGGAACCTGTCCGCCGGGTCGAAGCGGTCTTCGTGCTCGACACCACGGGTTCCATGACGGAGCTGATCGAGGGCGCCAAAAAGAAGATATGGTCGATCGCCAACAGCATCATCGATCAAAATCCCGGCGCGGAAATTCGCATGGGGCTGGTTGCCTACCGCGACATCGGCGATGACTACGTCACCAGGCATTACCCCCTGACCACCGACATTCAGGGCCTGTACGCCCATCTGCTGTCTTTCAAGGCCGATGGGGGAGGCGATACGCCGGAATCGGTCAACGAGGCCCTGGATGTCGCGGTCACAAAACTCGGCTGGAGCGACAAAAACCAGGTCAAGGCCGACCGCATTCTCTTCCTGGTCGGGGATGCTCCGCCGCATATGGATTACAAACAGGACCGCAAATACCCTGAAGTCATCAAGGACGCGGTCAAAAAAGGCATCATCGTCAACACCGTTCAGGCTGGAAATTCTTCTGAAACCAGGAAGTTCTGGACCAAGATGGCCACTCTCGGCAATGGTGATTATTTGACCATCCCCCAGGATGGTGGGGCGGTCGTCGTCATTGCGACGCCCTATGATGTAGAAATCAATACCATCCAGATCCGCTTGAACAGCACGGTCATACCGTATGGAAGCGCTTCACAACAAAAAGAGGTTAGCAGCAAGACCTCCATGTCCAGCGCAAAAGTAATGGCAGCCCCTGCTCCAGCCTCAATCGATATGTCGAAATATTTAAACAAATCAAGCAAGGGTAAAGGTGTGATTACGGGTGATGGAGACCTTCTTGCCGACATCGAAAACGGTAAGGTGACGCTCTCCACCCTCTCCGACAAAGAATTGCCTGAGGCTCTTCGTACGCTCTCGGTAGAGGACAGGCAGCATTACATCGACCAAAAGCGTGAAGAACGCGCCAGAGACGCCCAAAAGCTTGCCGAGCTGATTGGCCAGCGGGATGCGCATCTGAAAAAAGCTAAAGCAGAATCCGCTTCAGACAGCAGCTTCGACAAGGCCGTGGAGAAAACTCTTATGAAGCAAATAAAGTAATTATGATGAGCATGAAGAAGTGAGTAGAATGGCAGGGTATAATTTTTTATTTTTCTGTGTCTTGTCCATGGGCTTGTTGCTTGCATCCTCTGCCCAGGCGCTCTCGCCCCAAGAGGAAGAGCGGGTCGCTGGCCTGCTCACGGCTCTGGAAAAGCGCACGGACATGGCGTTCATCCGAAACGGTGTAACCTCTTCCGTCAGCGATGCGGTGGCGCATCTCAAACTCAAACTCGGCAACACCCGAGACTATCTTGGAACCGCCGAAGAGTTCATCGACAAGGCCGCGTCCTCATCGTCTCTATCCGGCAAGCCCTATATGGTGCAGCAGCCCGGAAAGCCTTCCGAACCAGCCAATAAATTCCTTCACGAGCTGTTGAAGCAGATTTCCGTGGGTCACCTTAAGGGTCGCCCACGGGAATCGGTGCGTCAAATCAAATAACGAAAGCGACAGCCAGGAGGATCTTCATCATTCGCGGAAGGGCGGAAATGAGGAAGGCTTGAGAAAGGGCCGTCCCCCACTGTGCTGGTTTACGCCAGCATCCGCTGGCTTAGGCTTCGCCGCCCGCACCCATCCTTCAAAATGCGTCTGTGCTGAACGGGGGATGGTCAGGTGGAAGACCGGGGCATCGTCTGTCTTGACCAACAGCGCGTGCACCTGGGCAAAGGCGCAGAGCGCTGAACGACCGACCGGGAAGACCCGTGGGTGCAGGTCCAGTGAACAGCCCTTGTTCAGCAGGGTCACCGCCTCGGGCCCCTTCAGGCTATAGCTGATCCGGCTGTCGCTGATCTCCACCACCATGCCGCGCGGGCCGATCGCCGGTTGCAGGCGGGCGATCAGAGCCTCCACCGCGTTCAGCTCACATTCCACAAGCCAGAAGGTCGGTTGCAACCAAAAGATCCCCACCGGCTCCAGCACGGCGGTGTTGGGCTCGACAGGCAGAGCGGCCCCGAGAACAGACGCCGCCGCATCCAGGAAGGCGTGGTCGTCGGGGCGGCCACGCAAGGCGATCCGGCCCATAAGGGGCCTGATGTGGACGATGTCAGCCATGGAAACGCTCCCCTTTTGGGTCGTAGAAAGCGGCCGGGGCCAGCGTGGCCTGGATGCGCGTGGTTCCGGCCAGCACCGTGACCGTCTCACCCAGACGCGACCGACCGGCGCGCACCAGCCCCAGCGCCACGGGATGATCGAGTGTCGGGCTGAGCGCGCTGGAGGTTATGTAACCGTCGCTGCCGTTCTCCCCCAGTACCTGTCCGCCAACCGGCAGCGCCGTTTTGTTATCGGCGCTCAGCAAGCCGACGAGGTGCAAACGATTGGCGTCGACGCCCGCCGGTCGAACCAGCGAGCGGCGGCCAACGAAATCGCTTTCCTTCTTGGCGACGCCGCGCGCCATGCCGATATCATCGGGCAGCGTCGTGCCGTCAGTGTCCACGCCGACATGAAGAAAACCTTTTTCCAACCGCAGCACCAAAAGCGCTTCCACACCGATCGGCGTGACGCCGTAGGGCTGGCCCACCTCCAGGATGCGGCGCAGCACCGCTTCGGCATGGCGGGCGGGAATGGAGACCTCATAGCTCATCTCGCCCGTGAAGCTTACGCGCGCCACGCGCGCCGCGACCCCCGCCACGATGCCCTCACGCCAGGCCAAGTGCGGAAAGCCCGCCGGGTCCAGATCGATGTCGGTCCCGAGATCGCGCAGCACAGCGCGCGCAAGGGGGCCGGCCAGCGTCATCACCGCCCATTGCTCGGTCACCGGCGTCACCCAGACATCGAGGCCCAGCCACTCGCATTGCAGCCATTCCTCAAAGATCAGCGGGACGCGCGCCGCGTTGCCGCTGGTGGTTCCGACCAGGAAACGATCCTCGGCAAGGCGGGTGATGACGCCGTCGTCGATGACCACGCCGTGCTCGCTGATCATCACCGCATAGCGCGTTTTGCCCACGGGAATGGTCGAGATGGTTTGGACATACATGCGGTCGAGGAACAGACCAGCGTCGCGCCCGCTCACCTCGATCTTGCCGAGGGGGGAGGCGTCGAACACCGACACACGCTCGCGCGTCGCCAGCACCTCACGACGGATGGCGGCCTCGGCGCTCTCGCCGGCCAGTGGGTAGAACTCCGGTCGCCACCAGGGGCCGAAATCATCGAAATGGCCGCCCCGTTCGCTGTGAACGCGCTCAGCCGGCAGGCGCAGGCGCGGACGAAAAAGCGCGCCACGGTTCAGGCCGGCGATGGCGCCGAAGCTCACCGGGTCGAAGGGGGGACGGGAACGGATGGTCCCGACTTCCGCCGGCGTCCGCCCGGTCAATTGTCCCATCACGGCAAGAGCCACGACGTTCGCGGTCTTGCCCTGGTCAACCGCCATACCCAACGTGGTGTAGCGCTTCAGATGCTCAACCGAACGGTAGTTTTCGCGCGCGGCGATGGCGATGTCGGCGGTGGTCACGTCGTTCTGCAAATCCACCCAGGCTTTGCCTTTTCCTGGCACCTGCCAGAGCGGTATGGAGTAACCGTCCCCCGCCGCCTGTGTTGTCGGGGCGACGCCGACGGCGCCGCTGCATCCCGCGCCTTGAGCGGCGTGCATGCCCGCCGCGAAGCCGTTGGCCAGCGCCTTTGAGATACCCCACCGTCCAGCCGCGGCGCCGGCTATATGAATGTGGTTGGGCCCATGCGCCGGGATAAAGGCCGCCAGATCATTGTCCCAATCCAGCGTCCCACCGGACTGCCCCCACAGATGCACGGTGGGGTTCCAGCCCCCGGAAACGGCCAGCAGGTCACAGGGGATGCATTCCGCCGGCCCTTGCACGAAAGCAGGAATGACGTCGACCGCGTTGACCCAGCCCCGGCCATAGGCACGGCTCACCAGCGCGCCGGTAAGAACCCGCAGCCCTTGCCGGTGGGCTTGCGCCACCAACGGGCCATTGGCGCTGGGGCGGGCGTCGACGATGGCGCTTACCGTGACGCCCAGGCGCGCCAGGCTCAGCGCGGTGGTGTAGCCGCTGTCGTTGGCGGTGAACACCACCACCCGCCCACCGGGCGCCACCGCGAAGCGGTTGGCATAGGTGCACACGGCGGAAGACAGCATGACGCCCGGTCGGTCATTGTTGGTGAAAGCCACCGACCGCTCGATGGCCCCCTGGCAATAGACCGCCTGACGCGCGCGAATCTTCCACAGCCGCTGGCGGGGGCCGCAGCGAAGACGCGGGGCCATATGGTCCTGCACATGTTCCGCAGCGGCAAAAAAACCATGGTCATAGGCGCCGAACACCATGGTGCGCGGCAGCAGCGTCACCTCGGGCATGGACGCCAACTCGGCCAGCGTCGACGCCAGCCACGCGGCGCCAGGCTGTCCATCGATCACCGCGTCTTCCGACAGCAACCAGCCGCCGAACTCCCAATCCTGTTCGGCCAGGATCACCCGCGCCCCCGCCCGGCCCGCCGCCAGGGCGGCGCACAGGCCGGCCACCCCTCCCCCCACCACCAGCACGTCGCAGTGGGCGTTCAGCGTCTCATAGGTTTCCAAATCAGGTGCGACAGGCGCTTCACCCAGACCAGCCGCCTTACGGATGAAGGGTTCCCAGGTCCGCCAGCCCGGCCACATGAACGTCTTGTAGTAGAAGCCGCCGGGTATGAAGCGGTTGAACAGCGAACCCGCCAGACTCGTCAGGTCGAATTCGACCGAGGGCCAGACATTGACGCTCTTGGCCTCCAGCCCCGCGTACAGCTCAACCAGGGTGGCCTTCAGATTGGGTTCGGCGTGGGCGCCGCGACCGACGGTGACGATGGCGTTCGGTTCCTCGACACCGGCGGAGAAGACGCCACGCGGACGGTGCAACTTGAAGCTGCGGCTGACGACCGTCTCACCGTTCGCCAGCAACGCCGAGGCCAGCGTGTCACCAGCAAAGCCGATCAGGCTGCGGCCATTGAAGGTGAAATGCCGGGAATCGGTGCGGTCGATGCGCCCCCCCGT
The DNA here is from genome assembly GCA_031546725.1 of Azospirillum sp. Classification (GTDB taxonomy): domain Bacteria; phylum Pseudomonadota; class Alphaproteobacteria; order Azospirillales; family Azospirillaceae; genus Azospirillum. The sequence continues at coordinate 9,326 of JAVBJZ010000097.1, read as the reverse complement.
GGGCAGACGACGGAAGGTCGGCGTCATCCCTGCACCTCGGCCTTCACCGCAGCTTCCACTGCGACCTCCATTGGGGGTTTCGGATCGGTCATGCGGTAAACGGCCTTGATCTCATGGGTGACCGTGTCACGGGCGATGTTGAACCATTGCTGGCAGCCCATGCGGTGCAGCCAGCGCTCGAAATGCAGGCCCTTGGGGTTGTCGCGCTCGAACAAATAGCGGCCCCATTCCTCGTCACCGACCTGCGGAGCGGGTCTGACGATATGGGTTTGGCCGCCACAGAGGAACTCCGCCTCGTCGCGTGGTCCGCACCAGGGACAGGGGATCTGCATCATGGTTGCTGTTCATTCTTTGAGGTGACAAGCCAATTCACGTGAACGGCCTTAATGCGCGATGCCGGCGGCGGCCGCTTCATCGATCATGCGGCCGGTGTGAAAGCGGTCCAGGCCGAAGCCGGTGGTGAGCGGATGCACCTGTCCCGTCGCCAGAAGATGCGCAAAGGTGAAGCCCCCCGCCGGAATCGCCTTGGAGCCGCCGGTGCCCCAACCGCAGTTGAGATACAGCCCATCGACCGGGGACGGGCCGATGATCGGGCTGGAATCATGCGCCACATCCGTGATGCCCGCCCATTGCCGCATCAAGCGCAAGCGGCGCAAGCGCGGGAACATCTCACAGAACCCCGCGACCACATCCTCGGTGGTGCGGAAGCTGCCGCGCTGGGCATAGCTGGGAAACAGGTCGAGCGCGCCGCCCACCACCATCTCCCCCTTTGGTGACTGGCTGACATACACCCCGGTGGAGGGCGAGAGCACCACGGTGTCCAGTATTGGCTTGATCGGTTCCGACACCATCGCCTGAAGCGCGTAGCTGACGATGGGCAGGCGAAAGCCGGCCATGTTGGCCAGCACGCCGGAGTTCCCGGCTACCGTCAGCCCCACCTTGCCCGCCCCGATGAACCCGCGTGAGGTCTCGACACCGACCACCCGACCGCCTTCCTGGCGGAAGCCGGTGACCTCACAGTTTTGGATGATGTCCACCCCACGGGAATCGGCGGCGCGACCGTATCCCCAGACAACCGCGTCGTGCCGGGCCATGCCGCCACGGCGTTGAATAAAACCACCGAGCACGGGATAGCGGGCGTCCGGTTCCCAATTCATCGCCGGAATCAGTTCCCGCACCTGCTCGCGGGTCAGCATCTCCGCGTCGATGCCATTGACGATCATGGCGTTGGCCCAGCGCGCCACCGCCTCCAGATCATGCCGGCTGTGCGCCAGCGTGACGATGCCGCACTGGCTGAGCATGATGTTGAAGTTCAGATCCCGCGCCAGCCCTTCATAGAGCTTCAGCGACTTCTCGTAGAACGCCGCGCTTTCAGGAAAGAGGTAGTTGGAGCGCACGATCTGCGTGTTGCGCCCGCTGTTGCCGCCACCCAACCAGCCCTTCTCCAGCACCGCCACACGGGAGACGCCATGTTCCTTGGCAAGGTAATAGGCCGTGGCGAGCCCATGCCCGCCGCCGCCCACGATCACCACATCATAGTCCGGCTTGGGGGCCGGCGTACGCCACACCGGCTTCCAGCCCGTATGGCCCTTCAATCCCTGACGGAAGAGGGAAAACAGCGAATAGCGCTCTTCGGTCACGGCGGCTCTAATCCAAGCGTTGCTGTGGGCCAAATATACCACGGGTGCACGGTAGCGCGTGGCGTGAGTGGTTTCAACATATGATTGTATGGTTAATGTAAGCATAGACGCCGCGACTGGGGACCGCCCGTCTTCAAAATTTTAAGCGCGCAGCCCCTCCCGGCGCCTTGACGCCCATGAGATGAGCGTTCCATGCTATCGTGCAGGTCATAACAAAAAACGCAAGGGGTCGGCATGAGACGGAATTTTCTTTGGGGCGTCGCGCTGCTGTCTGGCATGGCGGCGGGTCCACTGCACGCTGCCGATCTGTCCATCGCCGTCGTCGGCCCGATGACCGGCCAGCACGCCATGATCGGTGAGCAAATGACCCGCGGCGTTCAGGCCGCGATCGACGCGGTCAACGCCAGGGGCGGTGTGCAGGGCAACACGCTGAAGATGGTGGTTGGCGACGACCAGTGCGATCCCAAGCAAGCCGTGGCGGTCGCCAACCAGATGGTGAGCAAGGGCATAATGTTCGTTGTTGGCCACGCCTGTTCGGGTTCTTCGATTCCGGCCGCCGCGGTGTATGGCGAAAACGACGTGTTCATGATCAGCCCGGCCACTTCCGCCCCGGCCTTCACCGAGGAGACGACCAAGAAGGGCTGGAACACCATCATGCGCACCTATGGGCGCGATGACGCCCAGGGGACCTATGTCGGCAAATGGCTGGTGAATACCTTCAAAGACAAGCGCATCGCCGTGCTGCACGACAAGTCGGCCTATGGCAAGGGCCTTGCCGACGAGGTGAAAAAGGCGATGAACGCCGGTGGGTTGCAGGAAGTCACCTACGAGGCGATCACGGCCGGCGAGAAGGATTTCTCGGCGTTGATCACCAAGCTGAAGCAGGCGAATGTCGATATCATCTACCTCGGTGGTTATTACAACGAGGCCGGGTTGCTGATCCGCCAGGCGCGTGACCAGGGCTTGAACGCCACGCTGATGACCGGCGATTCGATGAACAGCCCCGAGTTCTGGAAGATCGCCGGCCCGTCGGGCGAAGGCACGCTGATGAGCTTCCTCAAGGAGCCGCGCGACCTCCCCTCGGCCAAGGCGACGGTCGCCGCCCTCAAGGCGCAGGGATTCGATCCCGAAGGCTTCACCCTGTTCAGCACCGCCGCCGTCGAGGCCATCGCCCAGGGCATCGACCGCGCCAAGGGAACCAAGCCCGACGCCGTCGCCAAGGCGCTAAAGGATGGTCAGCCGGTAAACACCGTGCTCGGGCCTTTGAGCTTTGACGCCAAGGGCGACGTCAAGGACCCCGCTTATACCATCTATGTCTGGCACAACGGCGGCTACAGCGAAATGAAATAGAGTCTGTAACGCCAAACTCTACAATGTATGACCTCCCTCGCTCGTTATTCCCGCATAGGTTTGGACTGGCGAGGTTTCCTGGGTCCCCGCTTACGCGAGGATGACGGCATGGGAAGCGATAATAACGGTAGGGGTGGCGTCAACCTCCCCTATCGTCATCCTCGTGAAAACGAGGATCCAGGAAGAGCCGTGATAGCGGCGACATGACTCATCGTCCTTAAGCCGATGCTCGTCTGGAAGACAATGGATTCCGGGCCCTCCACCCCGGAATCCACTGCCGTGCTTTACCCTAATGCACCGACGTGCTCCGTCCACCGAGCGCGAAGCCCAGTGGTGGACGCTCGGGCGCCTTGAAGCCGTGGTTGCGGTCGTCCTCCACGATCGAACCGTTGAGCGCCAGCCGATCGTCCACCACCGACAAGAGGAGCGTCAGCCGGTCCTCCTCCGCATGGTCGAGCAGATATTCGGCGATGGGGTCCTCGACATGGGTTTGCACCGCCCGCTTCAGCGGACGCGCCCCGAACGCCGGGTCCCAGCCCAGCTCACCCAGACGCCGCTTGGCCAACTCATCCACCAGCAGCGTCAGGCCGCGTTCGGCCAGACGCTCGTTCACACGAGCGAGCTGGATGTCGATGATGCGCGCCATCGACTCCCGGCCCAGACGGGGGAAGATCAGCACGTCATCCAGCCGGTTCAGGAACTCCGGCCGGAAGGCGCGGCGCACCGCGTCCATCACCTCGACCCGCACGCTCTCCATGCCCTCGTCCTCAGCAAAACGGCTGAGGGCTTCGGCGCCGAGGTTCGATGTCATGATGAGGATGGCGTGGCGGAAGTCCGCCGTACGCCCCTGCCCGTCCGTCAGCCGTCCATCATCGAGCGCCTGCAACAGCACGTTCAGCACGTCGGGGTGCGCCTTCTCGACCTCATCGAGCAGGATCACCTGATAAGGCCGTCGCCGGATCTTCTCCGCCAGCGTGCCGCCGTCGTCATAGCCGACATAGCCCGGCGGTGAGCCGACCATGCGGGACACGGCATGCTTCTCCATATACTCCGACATGTCCAGGCGGGTGATCGCCGTCTCATCGTCGAACAAGAACGCAGCCAGCGCCTTGGCCAGTTCGGTCTTGCCAACGCCGGTCGGCCCGAGGAACAGGAAAGACCCTGTCGGGCGGTTCGGGTCCTTCAGCCCGGCCCGCGCGCGGCGCACAGCCCTGGACACCGCACGCACCGCCTCGGCTTGGCCGACGACGCGCTCGGCCAGCTTTTCCTCCATGCCTTGCAGGCGCTGGCGTTCGCCTTCCAGCATGCGATCGACGGGGATGCCGGTCCAGCGGGTCACCACGGCGGCGATGTCGCGGCTCGTCACCTCCTCGCGCTCGGTGCTGGCGCGCGCCTCGGCCTCGGTCAGGCGTTTTTCCAAGTCGGGAATGACGCCATAGGCCAGTTCACCGGCCTTCGCCCAATCGCCGTCACGCTGCGCGTGCTCCAATCCCATGCGGGCCTGATCCAACTCCTCCTTCAGGCGTCGGCCCTCGGTGCGGCGGGCCAGATTGGCGCGCCATTCCTCCTCCATCGAAGCCTGACGCGATTCCGCTTCGGCCAACTCGGCCTCAAGCGTCACCAGACGGCCTTGCGAGGCGGCGTCCGCTTCCCCCTTCAACGCCTCCCGCTCGATCTTCAGCTGCGCCACCCGCCGCCCAACGGCGTCCAGGGCCTCCGGCTTGCTGTCGATGGCCATGCGCAGGCGGCTTGCGGCCTCGTCCACCAGATCGATGGCCTTATCGGGAAGCCGGCGGTCACCGATGTAGCGCGCCGAAAGCCGCACGGCGGCAACCACCGCCGCATCGGCGATGCGGATGCCGTGATGCACCTCATACTTGCCCTTGATGCCGCGCAGAATGGACACGGCGTCCTCGACCGAGGGCTCATCCACGGTCACGGGCTGGAAACGCCGGGCCAGGGCCGCGTCCTTCTCGATGTAGCGGCGATACTCGTCCGGCGTGGTGGCGCCGACGCACCGCAGCTCACCGCGCGCCAGCGCCGGCTTCAGCATGTTGGCGGCGTCCATCGCCCCTTCGGTGCGGCCAGCGCCGATCAGGCTGTGCAATTCGTCGATGAACAGGATGATCCGCCCATTGGCGGCCTGCACCTCGGTCAGAACGGCCTTCAGCCGCTCCTCGAACTCGCCGCGGAACTTGGCCCCGGCCAGAAGCGCGGTGAGGTCAAGCGCCAGCACACGCCGGTCCTTCAGCCCTTCCGGCACATCACCCATGGCCAGACGCTGGGCCAACCCTTCGACGACGGCGGTCTTGCCGACGCCGGGCTCACCGATCAGCACCGGGTTGTTCTTGGTGCGCCGCGCCAGGACCTGGATGGTTCGGCGGATTTCATCGTCACGCCCGATGACCGGATCGAGACGGCCCTGGCGCGCCTCCTCCGTCAGGTCACGGGCGTATTTCTTGAGAGCTTCCCAGCTCTGCTCGGCGGTTTCATCCTCGGCCTTGCGGCCCTGACGCAGTTTCTCAACCGCCCCGGTCAGCCCCTCGGGGTTGACTCCGGCGCGCAGAAAGACCGGGCGCATCGGCACGAGCAACGCTTCCAGCAGGCGTTCGGCGGTGACGAAACGGTCGCCGGCGGTGCGCGCCGCCTGCACAGCGGCGTTCAGAACGCCAGCCAGCGCCGAAGACATGAAGATGGGCTGCGGCCCCGTACCTTCAACCTTGGGTTGATGGCCCAGCGTTTCCTCGGCGGCGGTCTGCAACAAATCGGGATCGCCGCCGGCGTCACGCAGGATGCGGCGCACCAAACCATCGGCATCGTCGAGCAACGCCTTCATCAAATGTTCGGGAAGAAGTTGTTGATGCTGGCCAGCCAGGGCCACCATCTGCGCGGCTTGCAGCGCGCCACGCGCACGCTCGGTGAATTGACCGAAGTCCATCAGGCACTCCGTTTATCGACCCGCCCTGTGGAAGGCGCGGGAGATGCTGTGAGGATCGGCCCGCACCATGCGCGGCCATCCATCACCCTGCATCACGTGGTCAATAAAGGAGTTTCGTTCAAGACCATGGAACGTGCTTTCGACTTTGCGCATTCCGGGATCGCCACCTCCCCTTGAGACGGCGTTCACTGTTGCGGAAATACTGAAACCGGCGACAGCGCGGCGAGCTGCGAAAGATGGCCGTTCAGAGCAACGCCAGCCCCGGCCACGTTGATCGTCTCGGCCAGATAATGCGCCATGTGAGCGATCCTTTCGTATGTCAGCCCTTGCGGTCGATAGAGCGCAGGGCGCGCTTGCAGATTCGGGCGGTTGCGGGCGTGACGCTTTCGGCTGACCATCGGGCGCACAGCGACCGGACCCAATCGGGCCGGTCCTTGCTGGCGTCGTTCAGCCAGTTGCCAACGGAGTCCTGCACATAAGGAGCGGGATCGGCTCGGAGCGGTTCGAGAATCGGCAGCGCCTTTTCTGGATGTCGCGGCAGTGGGCCAAGATGGGTGCACCACACGCCGCGCGGCCGGGTTGCTTCGCTGGCGAAGCGCCGCAGCCGCTCGGGCGGTTCGGCCGTCCAAGCGGCGAGCAGCATGATCGCGTTGTCGAGATCGGCTGCGATATGCGGGCGAACCGCCATCCACGACCATTCCCGCACCCCGAAATGAGGATCGTCGGCAAAGGGCCGGATCGCGGCGAGCCGGGCGGCAAGGGGCATGTTCTCGACTGCGCCGATCGTAAAACAGGCCCAACCGCGCACCGTATCGGATGCGTGGCGGCGCAACGCGCCCAAGGCAGCCATGCCGTGCCGTTCATGGATCAGGCGCGCAGCCAACGCCATGCGCCGGGAAATCCCTTCCCCTGCCGCTTGTCGCATTGCTGCCGTGGCGTCTTCCCCGATTTCGGGAAGGGCGACGTGCATCAGGGCCGCGAAATCCACGGCTAGGCACTCGGTCAGCGTGGCGGCCTCGACAGCGCCCGTATTGAGCAAGGCGAGGCGGGCCGGCTCGATATCCGCGACACGTTTTCCAGACCCGCCCGCACTCACCGAGGGTTGCCGGCAGCGACGGCCGCGCTGTCCTTCGCCGGAATCTCCACGTTGCGCCAGACGCGCCGCAGCAGGCCGCTAAGGGCCTTGCGCTCGTGCTGGTCGAAGCCCGCGAAGAGGGAGCCGATCCATTGGCTATGCTTATGGAACAGATCGAGCGCCATGGCCTGCCCTTTCGCCGTCAGCCGCACCGACACCTTGCGCCGATCTTCCCTGTCACCATGTCGGGCAAGGAAGCCATCGCGTTCCAATCCATCGAGAAGGCCGGTAATCGTGGCGCGCGTGACGCCGGCCCGTTCAGCCAGCTCGTGCGGCGCAAGCCCTTCGGGCAGATCGCGGAGCAGGAGCAGCAGAACGAATTTCCCTTCCGAAAGGTGATGCGGTGCGAGGCGCGTAGCGCAAGCCCGGTCGATGGCTGAGGCCAGAGCCAGCACCTCGAAACAGAGCCGCATGTTGTCCGTGTCCGGCTGTCCACGGCTTTGCGCCTCATCAAGCAAGGCAAGGTGCTTTCGTTCCAGCAATTCGTAGGGAGTTAAGCCTCGCAGGGTCTTCAATCTTCGCCCGAAGTTATAGGCTGTGATGAAGTCCACGATATGTTTTTCGAACTGGGCGTGATCGTCATAGTGGAAGCGCTTGACGGTGGCTTCCTTGATCGTCCGGTTCATGCGTTCAACCTGTCCGTTGGTCCAGGGATGCTTGATTTTTGTTCGGCGGTGCTCGATGCCACTTTCTTCACAGCGCATGCCGAACATAGGGGTGCTGTATCGGGCTGTGGGGCCATCAGCGTAACGCGGCGGGAAGGTGAACTGGATGCCATTGTCGGTGAGAATGGTGTGGATTTTGGAAGGAACGCCTTCGATCAAGGCGAGGAGAAAAGCTGAAGCTGAGGTTCTGCCTGTTTTTCTTATCAAGTGAACGAAGGTGAATTTGCTGGTGCGATCGATAGAGACATAAAGATAAAGCTTGCCTTCGGCTGTGTGTACTTCTGCAATATTGACATGAAAATAGCCAATCGGATAGCTGCTGAATTTTTTATTTGGATTTTTATCGCCTTCTTCTTTCGGTAGACGACTGATGCCGTGCCGTTGCAGACACCGGTGCAGCGATGAGCGCGTCAAATGTGGAATGGTCGCCTGCAATGTATAAAGACAGTCATCAAGAGGAAGAAGCGTATGCCAACGGAAAGCCACAATGATGGCTTCTTCCTCAACCGATAGAACTGTTGATTTCACATCTTTGGGGGCCAGTCGGTAAATCACTGACGGAACCACGCTTGCGCCATTTGGCGACCGCCTTCGGATTGATCCCGTAACGCTTGGCCAACGTGATCAAGCTCTCTTGACTATTTTGTAGTGCTCGACGCACTGCCTGGGTCGTTGTGGCGCAGCCGTGTAAAATCTGTCCCATAGCGTAGCCTTCCAGGCTGGAGAACAGCATACACCATCAAATGCCGGAACTAAACACCTAGCGCGGTTTCCGCTCGGCCGTGAAAGCGTGAGCGTGAGCAAACCGTCTTTCCTGGCCGCTTGAGCGCTCTCTTTGGCTGTTGCAGGGATGATCTGCTTGGAGGATTTGTCGAATGGCCTGCGCCTAACATTACAGTTGCACCGCCAGTTTAAGGTGAGCCTGCTTGGCGATGGCTTGGTGGCATCGCCTCCAGGCGGACCAGGCGATGACGCAGGCGGGTTCGATCCGCCGCTGGGCCAAGCGGTTGGTCACCCGCCGGATCTCTTGCATCGACCAGCGAATCAAGAGTGGCTGTCTTTGCTCGTGATTTTTTTTGGGCGGTGGCCAGGGCCTGTGCTTTGTGGCGCAGAGTGGTGAGCAGGGCAAAGGCGAGCATCACCAGCGAGACGTGCCGGTTCCAGCCGTGCCAGCTCCGGGTTTCGTTATGCTCCAAGCCGAGTTCGGTCTTGGCCGTCTCGAAGGCATCCTCAATCGCCCAGCGTCGCCCTTCAACCCGGACCAGCGTTTCCACAGGCGTGCCTTTGGGGCCCCAGTTGAAAAGGCCAGTTCCCCATCCGTGGGACGGCGCCGGATCAGCAGGCCCCGCGTCCACAGGCCCAGACCGGCCGGCGCCCCAACGTCCTCGGGGGCGAGATCAGCCAGTTCCCGATACGCCCAGTCGAACCGCCGCGGCCCCTTGGTTCCGTTCCCCGCGGACAACCGCACCCAATCCGTGGCCGCAAGCCCCTTGGCGATCACCGCGGCGGTCCCTGACACCGACAGGCTTGGGCTCCAGGAATGGAAGGCATGGCTGCTGGGCACGCCCAGCACATAGCCCTTGCCGGCTCGACGCAAG
>JAVBJZ010000019.1:0-3085 GCA_031546725.1 Azospirillum sp. | reverse complement strand
AGACAATTGGGACCCGCAGACTCTTCCTGTAATAGCCGTGCTAGCGGATGGCGGTTGGGTGATCGCCTGGCAGGCCACTGACGCCTCGGGCCAGGGTATCTTCCAGAGGCGTTTCGATGCGGCGGGAAATGCTACGGCGGCGACGACGCGGGTGAACGCTATTGAAGCCGGCGGTCAAACGAACGCGACAGTGGTCGGCCTGGCCAATGGCGGCTGGATGGTGGCGTGGACCGAGCCGGATGGCAGTGGCCTGGGCGTCTACGGCCAGCGCTTCAACGCTGCCGGGCAGAGCGTCGGTTCCCGCTTCACTCTCAACAGCTACACCATCGGGGATCAAAGCGGAGTCAAGCTGGCGGCTTTAGGGGATGGCGGCTTTATCGCCACCTGGCAATCCAACGGTCAGGATGGTTCGAGCAACGGGGTCTATGGCCAGCGTTTCGACGCCAATGGTGCGGTGCAAGGTGATGAATTCCGCATTAATGACACGGTTGCGGGTGAACAGGGCTACCCGGCGATAGCGGCGACCTCAGACGGTGGCTTCATCGTCGCCTGGCAAGCGGCCGGTCAGGATGGCGGCGGTTACGCTGTGGTCGAGAAGACCTATGCCGCTCCGGGGCGTGGCGGCAACGTGGTCTTCAACACCCCGGCCAATGAGACGCTTGTGGGTGGCGATGGCGTCGATATCTACAGTATCGGACGCGGCGTTGGAGCGGATGTCATCGATAACCGTGGCCATGGCGGCGACGGCGATGTTGTCGTGTTTGGAGCTGGTATTACGACTGACCAATTGTGGTTCCAGCGGCAAGGTGACGACCTTAAGGTGTCGATCATCGGCGCCGCCGACAGTGTCACCATCAATGCGTGGTATGCGGATCCAGCGAACCGGGTGAGCCAGCTTGCTACAGCGAGTGGAGCACAATTGTTGAACAGCCAAGTGGACAACCTCGTTTCGGCCATGGCGGCTTTCAATCCACCGCCTTCTGGTCAGACGCAACTGACAACGCAACAGCACCAAGCGCTCGATCCGGTGATTGCCGCGAATTGGCAAAGCCATTGAGGGAATAGGGAGTGGAGGACGGGAAACCGTCCTCCTATGCTTCAACAGGCAAGATCGTACAAAAAACCAAGGGGGTGAGCGCCTTGGAGATCTTGCTGCGCTTTATCAGCGATGTGATCACTCGAGGCCCCTTTTCGTTTGGTGAAGACGAAAAGGCTTGGGGATAAATCGGGGGTGCTCTGGGCCTATAAAGTTAATTCTATTAGCTGACTTGCCCACCTCAAATGTTGAGGTACATAAACACCCAGAGCCGGACGGACCTAAGTTCTACGGCGCGATCAGGAAAATAAGGTGTGGCAGTGAGCTGATGATGAACCCTCAGGTTTCTATAGTCATTGCTGCATACAATTCAGGGAATTGTCTTTCTACGGCGATTGAATCAGCGATCAGGCAAGATATTTCCTCCTTTGAAATCCTGGTTGTTGATGATGGCTCCTCGGATGATACGGTCGCTGTGGCTCAGCGTTTTGCTGAACGGGACAAGCGCGTTCTCTTGCTGCGTAATGCGGTGAATTGCGGCCCGGCGGCCACGCGCAACCGCGCGATCGCCGCTGCCCGTGGGCGTTGGATCGCGCCCTTGGATGCCGATGATTGGTATGACCCAGCGCGTCTGAGCTTCCTGGTGGAGCATGCGGAACGGGTCAACGCCAACCTTATCGCGGATAATCTACTGGTTCATGACCAGGATTCCGGCACGACGAAGCTGGCGTTTCCACCCTGGCCGACGGAACCCTTCGGTCCGTTGCCGGCTGTCCTGATCTGCCAGCAGGACTGGCCGAACACCGGCCCGATGGGGTTGGGCTATGCGAAGCCGATCATCCAGCGGGATTTCCTGCTGCGCACCGGCCTGCTTTATACCGAAGACATCCGCATCGGCGAGGATTTTGATTTCTACATGCGCTGTTTGATGCATGGCGCCCGCCTGTTCTTCGTCAACAAGCCGCTTTACCATTACACACGCCGGTGGGGGTCCTTGTCGAAATCGGATGACGGGGCGTCGTACCGCGATTTCAACCTCGCCAACCAGCGTCTTCTGGAATGGGCGCGGACGCGGGGGGATCAGGCCCTGATCGCGGCGTTGAGCGAACGACAGATCCATCTGGAAAGCCATTTATCCTTCATGGAATTTCGTACGGCGTGGCAGCAGAAGGATTTTGGCCAAAGCCTTCGCTCGTTTCGACAGATTCCCTCCTACCGCTACGCGGTGTCCCGCCTGGTGAATGCGGGGTATCGGCGCCTTAAGGACTGGGTGCGGGTGAACGCTGGTTCGCGCCTGCACAACTCGGACGGCGGGCGGGTCTGACGGCAAGACGGCAAGACGACACGCGCAACACCCAGAGCGGGGTCTCCGGCATGCGGTTGCTTTTCCTATCGGACCACGCCTATCTGCCGCAGCGCGTTGGCGGCACGAAATCGAGCACCCATGACCTCTGCGTGTCCCTGCGCGACCGGGGGCATGACATCGCTGTGCTGTGCCGTTTGGGCGGGCGTGACGCGCTGGGCCTCTATCACCGTGTGCTGCGGCGGGTTGGTCGCGGCGATCCGGCTTCCGCTGACCGCGTCCTGGGCTATCCGGTGTACCGGACCTATTCAATCGACAAGGAAACGGTTGCGGCGGTTGCGGCGTTGACCAGGGCGGATCTTCTGGTCGTGCAGGCTGAGCGCCTCAGCCCGCTGATCGACGCCGCCTTGGCGACCGGGCGGGCGGTGCTGGTTTATCTGCGCGATCTCGAAATTCACAAGCTCGATGCGCCGCTGCCGGTGACCAGCCGAATCCTGTACATCGCCAACTCCGCCTTCACCGCCGCACGGTATCGGCAAGCGTTCGGCGTTGAGCCGCTGATCCTGCCGCCGCTCGTCCGGGCGGAGCGTTTTCGCTGTCGGGCAGGGGAGGGCCGGACGACAGGGCGGCGGGTGACGTTCATCAACCCGGTGCCGGTAAAGGGGGTGGACATCGCCTTCGCCCTGGCTGAGGCGCGACCGGATATCCCCTTCCTGTTCGTCGCCGGCTGGCCGGTCAGCAAGGCG
>JAVBJZ010000041.1:0-8350 GCA_031546725.1 Azospirillum sp. | reverse complement strand
GCGCGGCCGAGCGGGTGCGCGCCGGCGATCTTCAGGTCCGTGTGGCGGAACCACGCGATGAAGATGAATTGGCGCTGCTGTCACGCGCCTTCAACCGCATGACCACCGAGATCGAGAACCAGCGGCGTGAGCTGCTTCTGGCAAACAGCCAGTTGGACCAGCGCCGCCGCTTCACCCAGACGGTGCTGACCGGCGTAACGGCGGGCGTCATCGGGTTGGACGCTGATGGAATCGTCAATCTGCCCAATCTGTCGGCAGCCGGTCTGCTGGGAGTCGAAGACCCCGAAACGCTGATCGGGCGCCATCTGGCTGAATTGTCGCCGGAGATGGGGCAGCTTCTGGACAACGCGCCGCACCGCCCCGGTCGACCGATACAAGAACAGGTGCAGATCCGCCGGCCTGGCGGCGCGCCGCTGACGCTTTTGGTGCGCATCAGCGCCGAGGGTGGGGGTGGGGTCATTCGCGGTTACGTCGTCACCTTCGATGACATCACCGAACTGGTCTCCGCACAGCGCAAGGCCGCCTGGGCCGATGTGGCGCGCCGCATCGCGCATGAGATCAAGAACCCGCTCACGCCCATTCAGCTCTCGGCTGAGCGGCTGCGGCGCAAATACCTGAAACAGGTGGCGCCCGACGACACCGAGATTTTCACCATGTGCACGGACACCATCATCCGGCAAGTGGACGATATCCGGCGCATGGTGGACGAGTTTTCGGCCTTTGCGCGCATGCCGCAGCCGGTGATGAAACCCATCAATGTCAATGATCTTGTCCGTCAGGCGGTGTTCTTGCAGACCAGCGCGCACGCCGGCGCGGTCACGTTCGACGTGTCGTTGCCGCCCGGCCCGCTGACCGTGATGTGCGATTCACGGCAGATCTCGCAGGCGCTGATCAACCTGTTGCAGAACGCCATCGATTCCATTGAAGGCCGCGCACAACCGACGGACGGCGCCGCGCCGCCGCCCGGCCGCGTGGCCGTGCGCATCGACGCCGACGCCGAGCGGGTGATGCTGGTGGTCGAGGATAACGGCAAGGGCCTTCCGCAAGAGGAACGGCACCGGCTGACCGAGCCCTATGTCACCACACGGACAAAGGGCACCGGGCTTGGGTTGGCGATCGTCAAGAAGATCATGGAAGATCACAGCGGCGCATTGCTGCTCGAAGACGCGCCCGATGGTGGCGCGCGGGTCAGTTTGATCATTCCATGCATAACAAGCGCCGTGCAAGACGCGGCTGAAGAGAAGAGACCGGCGAAGACCGGCGGGGAAGAGAGGCGGGCAGCCAATGGCGCATGACATTCTGATCGTCGATGATGAAGCCGATATTCGGATGCTCATCGCGGGTATTCTTAATGACGAAGGCTTCAAGACACGCGAAGCAGCCGATGCTGACCAGGCGTTCGCCCAGGTGGCGTCACGCCGGCCAAGCCTGGTGGTCCTTGATATCTGGCTGCAAGGCAGCCGGTTGGACGGGATGCAGATCCTTGAGCGGTTGATGCGTGATCACCCGAATCTGCCGGTGATCATGATCTCCGGTCACGGGTCGATCGAGACGGCGGTCAGCGCCATCAAGATCGGGGCTTATGACTTCATCGAAAAACCCTTCAAGGCCGATCGCCTGCTGTTGATGGTCGATCGCGCCATCGAAGCCGCCCGGCTGCGGCGGGAGAACGAGGAATTGCGGCTGCGCGCCGGCGGCGAGGTGGAGCTGGTCGGCCGATCCTCCAGCATCACCCAGGTGCGGCAGAGCATCGAACGGGTGGCCCCGACGGGAAGCCGTGTGCTGATCACCGGCCCGGCGGGCTCCGGCAAAGAGGTGGTGGCGCGGCTGATCCACCAGCGTTCGCGCCGCGACACCGGGCCCTTCGTCGGCCTGAACTGCGCCACCATGCGCCCCGACCGGCTGGAGAATGAGTTGTTCGGCGCCGAGGCGGGGGTGGACGGGCTTGGCCGCAAGATCGGCACCTTCGAGCAGGCGCACAGCGGCACGCTGCTGCTGGACGAGGTCGCCGACATGCCCCTGGAGACGCAGGGCAAGATCGTCCGCGCCTTGCAAGAACAGACCTTCGAGCGGGTGGGCGGCGGCCATCGCGTGGAGGTGGACGTGCGGGTCATCGCCACCTCCAACCGCGACCTCCAGGCCGAGATCGACAGCGGACGCTTCCGCCAGGATTTGTTCTACCGTCTGGCGGTGGTTCCGATCCGCGTGCCCTCCCTGGCCGAGCGGCGCGAGGACATCCCGCTTCTGGCCAGACACTTCATGCAGCGCTCAGGCGAAACGGCGGGCTTGCCGGCGCGGGAGTTCGGCGAAGACGCCATGGCGGCGCTCCAGGCCTATGACTGGCCGGGCAATGTGCGGCAACTCCGCAACGTGATCGACTGGCTGCTGATCATGGCGCAAGGCGACCCCAAGGAAGCGATCCGGGCCGATATGCTGCCGCCGGAGATTGGCGCCATCACCCCCACCGTGCTGAAATGGGACAAGGGCGGCGAGATCATGGGCCTGCCCTTGCGCGAGGCCCGCGAGGTGTTCGAGCGCGAGTATCTGTTGGCCCAGGTGACCCGCTTTGGCGGCAACATCTCCCGCACCGCCGCTTTCGTCGGCATGGAGCGGTCGGCGCTGCACCGCAAGCTGAAAAGCCTGGGCGTGCACGGCAACGACAAGGGAAAGGTGCTGGTGGACTGACAGCCTGTTCCTCGCGACGCAGCCCTGAAAGGGGTGCGTAAGGCTCAACGTCTGGCGCTTTTCAACGCTTGATGCTAACGTCCGGCGCTCTGGCCAGCCGGTTGGTTGGCCGGGTGAATTGACCGTTAAGGCTCTGCGCTTCCCCGTCTGGTCATGGGTGAAGCCAAGAAAAGAAGAACGAAGAACCGATGCCTCGATGGGCTTATGTCAATGGCCGGTACGTGCCCCATAACCGCGCGGCGATTCACGTCGAAGACCGTGGTTATCAATTCGCCGATGCGGTGTACGAGGTCGTCGCAGTCCTTGATGGCTGCTTCGCCGATCTGAGCGGTCATGTGGAAAGGCTGGCCCGCAATCTGGATGAGCTTCGCCTCTCCTGGCCACTTCGACCGCACGCTCTGGGTATGGTGTTGCGCGAACTGGCCCGTCGCAATGGCCTTCGCAATGGCCTGCTTTACATGCAGGTCACCCGCGGTGTGGCGGCCCGTGATTTCCGCTTTCCGACGCCGCGCCCTTCGGCCCTGGTGGTGACGACCCAACGCATAGCCTGCTGGGCTCAGCCGGGGCAGGTGGAGGAAGGGGTGCTGGCCATCACCATTCCAGACATCCGCTGGGGCCGGCGCGACATCAAGACGACCGGCCTGCTGGCCCAGGTGCTTGGCAAGCAACGGGCGGCCGAGGCGGGGGCTTATGAGGCCTGGATGGTTGACCCCGATGGCACGGTGACGGAGGGCTGCTCCTCCAATGCCTGGATCGTCACCTCCGCTGGAATTCTGGTCACACGGGAAGCGAGTAAAAAAATTCTCAACGGCGTCACCCGGCTAACCCTTCTGCGTCTGGCGCGGGAGAAGGGATTGGTGGTGGAGGAACGGCCTTTCACCGTGGCGGAAGCATACGCCGCGCGTGAGGCGTTCGTATCCTCATCCGGCGCCTTCGCCATGCCGGTGACGCGCATTGACGCATCCACCATCGGCAACGGCAAACCGGGGCCCATCACTTTGGACCTGCGCCACGCCTATATCGAATCTGTGCGGAACGCGCCTGTGGGTGGCCCTGTACGGAGTGGATTGTGAACGACCCGCTCACCCTGCCGCGCGCCGTGCTGTACGACTGGGACAACACCCTGGTCGACAATTGGGGAACCATCCGCACGGCCTTGAACCACACGCTCGTGGCGTTCGGCCAAGACCCCTGGACCGAGGCGATCGCCCGCGAACGCATCAAGCAGTCACTGCGCGACAGCTTCCCACGCCTGTTCGGTGACCGCTGGACCGAGGCGCGCGACATTTTCTATGCCGCGTTTGAAGCGCACCATCTGCAGGAGATGCGCCCGATGCCCGGCGCGCAAAGCCTGCTGGAGGCGCTGGCGCGGCAGGGTGTCTATCAAGCTGTGGTGTCGAACAAGACCGGCCGCTACCTGCGCGCCGAGGCCGAGGCGTTGGGTTGGACGCGCTTTTTCGGTGGTGTTGTCGGCTCCCAGGACGCCGAAGAGGATAAGCCGCACGGGGCGCCCGTGCGTATCGCCCTGGCCCCCAGCGGTATCGCGCCGGGGGCGGATGTGTGGTTCATCGGTGACGCCGATATCGATATGGAATGCGCTCACGCAACAGGTCTCGTGCCGATCCTGGTGGGGAATATGGAGGGGGAGGGGCTTGGCCGCTTCCCGCCAAAACACCGTTATGACTCTTGTCACGCGCTGTGTGGCTTGGTGCATCGCATCGGTGATACCATATCCGTCCATGCGTTGACCGGAACAGTTTCCGCAGACTGAACGACTCGTGTGTTGCGGAGAGTGGGCTCTCAAAGGGCCCCAATAAACCTTCAAGAAGGGACAGAATAGAATGTCTGAAAAAAATCAGAACGTGCAGGATGTGTTCCTGAATCACGTTAGAAAAAACAAAACTCCCGTGACTGTCTTCCTGGTGAATGGCGTCAAGCTTCAGGGTATCATCACTTGGTTCGACAACTTCTCTGTCCTCCTGCGGCGGGATGCGCATTCGCAACTCGTGTACAAGCACGCGATTTCAACCGTGATGCCGGCTCATCCGGTTCAATTGTTCGAGCCGCCCAAGGAAGGTGAGAGCGATTAACGTTCCCGTTGACGGCGCTGCCGTAAACAGCGATGGCCGGATGCCGCATGGCTCCGGCTGCGCCATCGTCATCCACCCGGTTCTGCGCGCCGCCCGTGATGCGTCGCGTGGACCTGAGGCGTGTCTGGAAGAAGCCATCGGCCTCGCTCAAGCCATCGAGCTTGAGGTCGTGCACGCGGAGTGTGTCCGGGTCACCAAACCGCAACCAGCGACTTTGCTGGGCTCTGGCGCCGTCGAGCGCTTGGCCGAGCTGGTCGAGGAAACCGAAGCCACCCTTGTCATCATGGACCATGCGCTCAGCCCGGTGCAGCAGCGCAACCTGGAAAGAAGCATCAAGGCCAAGGTCATCGACCGCACAGGCCTGATTCTGGAAATCTTCGGGGCGCGCGCCCAGACCAGTGAAGGCCAGTTGCAGGTCGAACTGGCGGCGTTGACCTACCAGAAATCCCGGTTGGTCCGGTCCTGGACTCACCTCGAACGCCAGCGAGGCGGCTTCGGCTTCCTGGGTGGGCCCGGTGAATCCCAGTTGGAAATGGACCGCCGCTTGATTGGCGACCGCATCATCAAGATCAAGAAGGAACTTGATGAAGTGCGCCGCACCCGTGGCCTGCACCGTAAAGCGCGCGCCAAGGTGCCATACCCGGTGGTGGCGTTGGTTGGCTACACCAACGCGGGGAAGTCGACGCTGTTCAACCGTCTGGCGAATGCGGATGTGTTCGCCAAGGATCTGCTGTTCGCCACGCTCGACCCGACCATGCGGCAGGTGACGCTGCCTTCAGGCCGCAAGATCATCCTGTCTGATACGGTGGGCTTCATCTCCGACCTGCCGCACCATCTGGTCGAATCCT
This sequence comes from Azospirillum sp., assembly GCA_031546725.1. GTDB lineage: Bacteria > Pseudomonadota > Alphaproteobacteria > Azospirillales > Azospirillaceae > Azospirillum. Next base: position 2,727 of record JAVBJZ010000041.1, on the reverse strand, counting down.
TCCGCGCCACATTGGAAGAGGTGGATAGCGCCGATATCATTCTGCACGTCCGCGATGTCGCCCATCCCGACACCCAGGCCCAACGCGATGATGTCGCAACAGTGCTGCGTGACATCGGAGTCGATCCAGAGACCGATGATCGTGTCGTCGAAGTGCTGAACAAAGTTGACGTCCTGGACGATGAGGCGCGCGAGGCGGTCTTCGCCCAGACTGGCCGTGACCCACGCCAAGTGGCGGTGTCGGCGTTGACAGGGCAGGGGATCGATGACCTTGACGCGATGCTCGACCGCTGGATGAACGTCGGACGGCTTACCGTGGATTTGTCCGTGGATCTCGGTGATGGCGCCGCGTTGGCATGGCTGTACGAGCGCGGTGAGGTGCTGGAGCGGCGCGATGAGGGTGATCGGGCCCATCTGCAGGTGGCGCTTGACCCCGCTGACTTGGCGCGTTTTGAGAAACGCTTCCAGCTCAGCCTGTAAAGACACGGATTTGTCCGTAGCGCTGGAGGGTGGGGGACTTCATAATAGTGATGAGATCCTTTTTGATGATGTCTGATAATGCCGGCTTCCCTACGCACGCTCGCCTTCCTCATCCCGTTGATGATCGCCACGCCAGTCTTTGCTGATAGCGTGGCCCTTACCGACGATGTGACGGATGATTCACCTGAGCCGCCGCGGCCCAAGCCGCCAGCCGCGATGGCCGTGGCGCCATCCGGCCCGGTGGTGACCGGGCCGGATGCGCATGCCTTGCTCACCGAGCAGTGCGACAAGGAGGAAGATTTCGTCAATTGCTTCAAGACATGGCGGCCATCCACCCCAGAGGAACGGGACGCCAAGAAGAAGGAAGCTGAAGCCACCGCCTCAGCGGATTCCAAGAAGAAGGACGGTGAAGCTGCCTTGCCTCCAAACTCTGGGATAAAGGAAGCCAAAGCGGATTCGGTTGTGCCTGAGTCCGGCACGCCAGCAACACCGGCCAGCGCGCTCGTTGGTCCGGCGCCGAAGCCGAATCCCCAGGCGGACCAGGCCAGCTACGACGCCTTGCTCAAGGCGCTCGGTGATAGCGGGATTGAGGGTGGGGGGAAGGTGTTGCTGGGCAACCCACCCCAGGATGGCAGCGCTACCTTGGAACTGAAGCCGACGCCCAAGACCAGTTCCACGAAGACCAATCAAAAGCAAAAGGCTCCAGCAAAACTGTAGTGATTTTAACGAGGGCAGGTCAAACGCTGGGCTCTTCGCGCTTAGCTTGCCGCCACAGCTCCTCCATCTCATCGAGCGTGGCGGCTTCCGGCTTTCTTCCCTGCTCTCCAAGCCAATGCTCGATACGGTGAAAGCGGCGTTCGAACTTTGCGTTGGTGCCGCGCAGGGCCCCTTCGGGATCGACATCCAGGCGACGCGCCAGGTTAACCAGCGCGAACAGTAGGTCGCCAAGCTCATCGGTCATGCGTTCATGGACCGCACCTTGGTCCATCTCTGTGCGCAGTTCGCCGACTTCCTCTTCGATCTTGTTGAGGATATCGCGTGCGTCCGTCCAGTCAAAACCAACACGCGCGGCACGCTTTTGCAGCTTGATCGCCCGGGTGAGGGCGGGGAGGGCGCTGCTCACTCCATCCAACGCCGAGACCGTGGTTTGTCCCTGTGCGGCGGCCTTGGCTGTGCGTTCAGCGGCCTTGTGTTCTTCCCAGCGTGACGTCTGGTGTTCGGCGGTCTGGATTTCTTCCGACCCAAAAACATGCGGATGACGGCTCACCATTTTGTCGGCGATAACACCCGCAACTTCGTTAAAATCAAACAACCCTTCTTCCCGTGCGAATTGAGAATAATAGACAACCTGAAAGAGCAGGTCGCCTAACTCTTCTCGCAAAGACCCCATGTCGCCTTTTTCAATCGCATCAGCGACTTCATACGCTTCTTCGATGGTGTGAGGGGCGATGGTCCGATAGGTTTGCTGCAAATCCCAGGGACAGCCGCCTTTCGGGTCACGCAGACGGGCCATGATATCAAGCAGGCGGTCAATGTTGCGGGCCATGTTTGCTTTCCAGAGTATGGATGGGAAGCAGGGATGCCCTTATAGCAACCCTGTCGGGCCGTATACCGGGGCATGCGTGCGATGTTGCAACATACTTGAACTGTCAGGGTTATCAGTAAAGCCGAAATGTAAGGACCGGGCGGTCCATCCCTTCGTTCTGCCCCAGACCACCCACACGCAACGCCGGTCAAGAATGCCCTCAAGGGCGTAGCAGGGGAGGGTGGAACGGGCGGGGCTGCCGTCATGGCAGCCACAACTCGCCTTCAATCATCCAGCGCCGGAATGTCCTCCCGCGATATTTTTTCAGCCCATGGCGCTCAGCCAGCGTCAGGATCGCTAGGCGCGCAGCCGAAATCCTGGTAATGGGTTTAAATCAGCACCACGGCTAAAAAAGTGCGCACCCCGTCATGAAAGCGGTTGTTGGACGACCGTCGCCGTTCGGCGCCCGTCCAGCACTTCCGCCAATACAACCCGCTGAGAAGATCGCATTCGCTCATCAAAACCCAGCCCATCGCCAGCCTCCCAGCCGCCGCACAGCCAATCGGGGACTGACATTTCTATTTTGCGCCTACAGACGATAATCGCATAAGGTATATTATGGAATTAATAACGGGGCGGGGTAGCGGCGGCTGGGTCAGGTGTTGGGCCCGTGATGAAGGGGCATCAACAGAGCCACCGCGGGAACACTTCCCACGGAAAACC
>JAVBJZ010000092.1:0-20711 GCA_031546725.1 Azospirillum sp. | reverse complement strand
TCCCTCTGGCCTGCAAGGCTATGTGTTCAACACGCGCCGCCCGGTGTTCGCCGATCCGAAGCTGCGCTGGGCGCTTGCCCATGCCTTCGATTTCGAGTGGAGCAACGAAACATTCTTCTACAAATCCTACAAGCGCACCGATAGCTATTTTGAGAATTCCGACCTGCAAGCCGAAGGATTGCCGGGACCGCAGGAGCTAGCGCTGCTGGAGCCTTTGCGTGGCATGATTCCACCGGAGGTCTTCACCAAACGCTACACGCCGCCCACGACGCAGGGACCGGAGGGGATGCGCAAGAATCTTCTGGAAGCCAACCGCCTCTTGAATGAAGCGGGATGGCCGATAAAGAACGGCGTCCGGGTCGAAGCCGCGACGAATCAGCCGCTGACCTTCGAGATCTTGCTCGTCTCGCCGGCCTTCGAGCGGGTCACGCTGCCCTTCATCGAAAATCTCAAGCGGCTGGGTGTTCAGGCCAGACTGCGCACCGTGGATTCGGCGCAGTACACAAACCGCATCCGCGACTTCGACTATGACATGATCGTCGGGGTCTGGCCGCAATCGCTGTCCCCCGGCAATGAGCAGCGCGACTTCTGGGGTTCGGAGAGCGCCGACCGCTTAGGCAGCCGAAACTATGCGGGCGTGCACAACCCGGCGGTTGACCAGCTCATCAACGCCATCGTCCGGGCTGGCGATCAGGAGGAACTGCACACCGCCGTCGCCGCGCTGGACCGTGTGCTGTTGTGGAGCCATTACGTCATTCCGCATTGGCACACGGGGACGTTCCGCATCGCCTATTGGACGCGCCTCAAGCGCCCGGCGATCGTGCCGCCCTATTCACTGTCCTTCGACACATGGTGGGTCGGCGATGGGGCAAAGGGGACGCCCTGACAGTTCGATAACGGACTCTTCACGCAAATATGCGAAAAGCGATGGCATGAAGACGCGAGGGTTTTGCCTTTTGATGACGGGTCTGCTTGCGGCGGCGCCAGCCGCCGCGCAGATGATGCCCACCGACCGCACGGATCCCGAGCATCTGGGCGGCCTCAACAATCTTTACGTCACGCCGCAGCCAAAGCTGCCGCGCACCCAGAACATCCGCGGCCAGGTCGTTTACCGCTTGCCATCCAACATAGCGGAATTGGCGAAGATCGACACAAAGCTCTCTCGCCTGTGCCAGCGTGGCGCCTTCACTCAGCAGATCAATGGCTTCTTCTGGGCGCGCACCCCCAGCCAGACCTATGGCGTGGCGTTTCCCGGCGGCAACACCCTCAACGACCCGCAGGACAAGCGCACCCCCGGAAAGGTCTATCTTTTCGACAAGCCCGAAGCGCTTTGCACCGTCTGGGTCGCCGATCAGGGAAAACTAGCCCCCCACTATGTCGGCCCACCACCGGGGCAATGAGGCGGGGGCGTCACAGCCTCAATTCCATCCCATCGAAGGCGATGTCCCATCCCGCCGCCTCTGCGGAGCGCCGCTCGGCTGAGTCTTCCAGCAACACCGGGTTGGTGTTGTTGATGTGGATGAAAATCTTGCGCGCGACCCCCAATGGCTCGAAGGCGGCGATGCTGCCCGCTGGGCCGGACATGGCCATGTGACCCATGCGGGCCGCCGTCTTGACTCCCGTGCCGCTGCGCTGCATCTCGTCGTCGGTCCAGGTGGTGCCGTCGAACAGCACCAAAGGCGCGCCGCGCAGCCGCTGCGCCAATCCGTCGGGCAGCGCGGCGCAGCCGGGAATGTAGAAGAATCCTACCCCGGTTTTCGAGTCGGTCACCCGCAGCGCCACGGTGTCCTCGGGGGTCGAGCCAAAGCTGGGGGCGGTCTCATCTTCCAGGTAGAGAGCCACCTTGCCGGGCACGGCGAACGCCTCAACCGTCAACCCCAGCGGCTCGCCATCGACGGTTTCCGGTTGGAAGGGCTCGTCCAGGCTCATGGCGCGGCGCGGGACAAGGCCGGCGTTCAGGACCTGGAACACCGTGTTGTCGGCCAGCACACGGTGCACGCGCGCCGTCGCATAGACCGCAAAGGGCTGGCTCTCGCGCAAGGACAGCAGCCCCGTGATGTGATCGATGTCGGCGTTGGTCAGCACCGCAGCGGCGAGCGGGCTGGAGCGGACGCCTTCTTTGGGGTGCAGCGCCGGATTGCCGGTGATCTGCGCCCGCAGATCGGGGGAGGCGTTGAGCAGAAGCCAGCAGTCCTCGTCGGTGCTGACGGCGATCGAGGATTGGGTCCGCGCGCGCGCCAGAGGATCGCCAGCCCGTGCGCGGCGGCAGCCTTCACAGGCGCAATTCCATTGCGGAAAACCGCCCCCCGCCGCCGAACCGAGAACCAGGATGCGCATGGCTGATGAACCTCTATGATTCGATGAGCGTTTCGCCGCTGCCCCCCAGAACGATGAGATCCCCATGGCTGTGTGTGCTGTTGCTGTCCAAGGGGCGGGGTTTGTGTCCTGACAACACGGACACGGAGCCAAACTCCCTGAGAATACCGATCATCTCATCGGCGCTGCTTCCGGCTCTGCGCAGATAGCGATCATCCATTTCAACGACCCCAACAAACCCAGGGCTTTTCTTCAGCGTATTCCGCATGCCCTTCAGGACATGGCTCTCCCATCCTTCGACATCGATCTTGAACAGCAGAGCGCCGACAGCGCCGCCTATGATATCATCTATGGTGGAGGTCTTTACCGATACTGTTTCAAAGGATGCATGACCGTTTCCTTTGAATCCATCATCCTCTATCCGTCCGATAAGAGACGAGGTTCCCGACCATTTCCTGTCGATCGTTATCTCAGCGGTTCCATTTTCATTGGAGACAGCGCACAGGTGAAGATGGAATTGCTGCTTATCGGCGCGTGACGACAGGCTTTTTTCCAGCAATCGTCCAATTCTCGGGTTTGGTTCAAAGAGATGAACGCTGGCGGTTGGTTTGTAGCGTGCTGATAATGAGACTTCGCCATAATTGGCGCCGATATCCAAGACCAGATCCGGGTTCAGTTTCTGAATCGCCAAACGCCAAAAATCGATGATCGCCGGGTTTGAGACGCCACTTCTGTCCAGCAGGCGCAATCCACGATTGTCGTCGCGGGACACGAACATTTTTCCCCTTCCGAGCATGATCACCCGGTCTTTAAGGGAAATGTTCCCATAGCGAAGGGCCATTTTTAATTGTTTCTTATAGGATTGGCCGATTTCTGTAAATTTTGGCATCATTCTACGCCCTCATCACGCTTGCTTGAAAAAACCGCGACGGTATTTTCAGCCAATGTATGATTTGGCGTACCAATAAGAAAATCAATTACCTGATCGTGCTGATTCTATACTATTGAGCGGCGCGCCACCCCTTTCGTCGACCCCCTCTCTCCTTTGGCGCGGGCTGAGAAGAGAGGGGGTAACGCTTACATCTCCAAAAGCTGCTCGCGGGTCAGCCAGAACACTTCACCGAAGCTGTCGGCGGTCTCCAGCCAGAGGAAATCCAGGTCGGGGTATTCGTCCTCCAGGATTTCGCGACCGGTCCCGAACTCACAGAGCAGCCCCCCTTCGGAGGTGAGGTACTTGGGAGCTTCCTTGAGGATACGGCGCACGATGTCCAGGCCGTCGGCGCCACCGGCCAGCGCCAGCGCCGGCTCGGCGCGGAACTCTGCCGGCAAGGCGGCCATGGCGTCGGCGTCGACATAGGGGGGGTTGGTCAGAATGACGTCATATTTGCGATTCTTCAACGGCGCGAACAGATCGCCCTGGAAAAGGCGGATGCGCTCGGCAAGGTCATTGTCGGTGATGTTGCGCCGGGCGACCTCCAGGGCGTCGGGGGAGATATCCACCGCGTCTATTTCGGCCTCGAGGAAGGTTCGGGCGGCGAGAATCGCCAGGCAGCCGGAACCCGTGCACAGGTCAAGCACATGGCTGACTTCCGTCGGGTCATCCACCAGCGTCATGTCATCGCCGCCGAACAGATCGGAGAACAGCAATTCGCCGATATAGGACCGTGGCACGATCACCCGTTCATCCACATAGAAGGGGATGCCCTGGATGTAGGCCTTGTTCAGCAGATAGGAGGCGGGTTTGCGGGTGGTGACGCGGGCGTGCAGGATTTCCGCAAGCGCCTGACGCTCCGGCGCGGTCAGGCGGGCGTCAAGATAGGGATCAAGCTGGTCGATGGGCAGGTGCAGAGTCTCCAGCACCATGAACACCGCCTCATCATAGGCTGTGGTCGTTCCATGGCCATAGGAGAGAGCGGCGGCGTTGAAGCGGCTGACTCCGTAGCGGATAAAATCACGAACGGTCAGCAATTCGGCGGCAGCCTGGGAGGGAGTGGGCTCGGTCACGGGAGGTCCTGTCAGTTCGAGAAGCGGACCCTTTCTGTTTAACAAATCACAGGCGTGACCACCACACCCGGCAAAGCTTGCCTTCCGTATGCAGCGGCGATGATACTGCGCCTTTCCTGGCTTTTCCCGGAGACGACGGCATGGTGAAACCGATGCTTGGGGTTATCGGCGGCAGCGGTCTGTACGGCATCGATGGGCTGGTGAACACGCGCTGGATCAAGGTCGATACGCCGTTCGGCGACCCATCGGACGAACTGCTGACCGGTGAATTGGATGGCCAGACGCTGGTCTTCCTGCCGCGCCATGGCCGTGGTCACCGCATCCCGCCATCCGAGATAAATTTTCGGGCCAACATCGACGCCTTGAAGCGCGTCGGGGTGACGGAGATCATCAGCGTGTCCGCCGTCGGGTCGCTGAAGGAGCATCTGGCGCCGGGAATCTTCGTGCTGGTGGACCAGTTCATCGACCGCACCTTCGCCCGCGCCAAGAGTTTCTTCGGCACGGGGCTGGTGGCGCATGTGGCGATGGGGCGTCCCGTATGCGCGCGCGTCGGCGACGCGCTGGAGCAGACGCTGCGGGAGCTGGACATCCCTTTCCAGCGCGGCGGCGTCTATATGGTTATGGAGGGCCCGCAGTTCTCAACCATGGCGGAATCCGCGCTGTACCGGAGCTGGGGCTGTGACGTCATCGGCATGACCAACATGCCCGAAGCCAAGCTCGCCCGCGAGGCGGAGATGTGCTACGCGACGGTCGCCATGGTCACCGACTATGACTGCTGGCATCCAGACCACGACGACGTCACCATGGACACCATCATCGCGGTGTTCAACGCCAACGCCGACAAGGCGCGCGGCATGATCAAGCGGGTGGCGTCCACACTGGGGCGGCATGACCATGTCTGCCCCCACGGCTGTCACACGGCGTTGGACAACGCCCTGGTGACGGCTCCGGACAAACGTGATCCGGCGATGATCAGCAAACTTGACGCCGTGGCCGGGCGGGTGCTTGGCCGGACGGGGGGATCAGGGACGGGGAATTAATGGCGGGTGCGGGCCGAGGTGAGATAGACACCGTCCCAATCGACGCCGAACAGCGCGTCGTCGCCCGCTTCTTCAAGCAGTTCATCATATTCGGACGGGTCGATCAAACCGAAGATCGACGCGGTGCCCATGGCGTCCAAGTCGCAGGTGACGACATGGCCGGCGACTTCCAGCGAGGTGAAGAAGACCTCTGGCAAGGCCATGGCGTCGAGTTCGGCGGTGACCTTGCATTCGATCTGGTGGGCGACAAGGGCTGTCAGGCCGATGTGCCGCTTGGCCGCCTGGGACGCCCAGACGATTTTCCGCACCCGTGACGCTGACCGCACCTCGTCGCTATCGGCCATAGCGGGATCGGCGGCGAGAGCGATCATTCGAGAAATGAAACTGGATGGGCTCGATGCACGCATGGGGACCTCCGTGATAAGCACGGGGATATTTGCGCCTAGCCGGTTAATACCGGCTTAAAGCCAAAGAATGCAGATGGATTACCCCCGTGGCGTTGAACGGCTGAGGCAAGGCTTGTGGTAAGGCTCCCTTGACGACAGTGTGTCTATTCCCGTGGGGATGCTTGTGAAGTTGGCGGTGGAAGCCCATTATCCTACCGTCCGTACGGGGAGAATAATGGGTTTGCTGTGCAAGCGTCTGGCGATTGCGTCAATCATTCTGACCATTTCCTTCCTATCGGATGCGCAGGCGGCGTCCCGGACCAGGGATCATGGCGTCCTCATCGTTCGCGGCGGTGAAAAGGATGGTGAAAAGGGCGGCGAGAAGGCCGCGAACGCAACAAAGCGCCAAAGCTTCTCCATCGAATGCAACAGCGCCGAGTCCGGTGACCCGCAGGCGGCGTACTCCGTGGCGCGCCGCTATCTGTTTGGCGCCGGCGTGCGCAAGAACAAGCGCGTGGGCATGGCGTGGCTGCGCGCCGCAGCCACTCGCGGCCATGGGGAGGCGCGCCGGCTGGTGCATTACAGTCCCGGCCGGATGGGGCACAGTCGCCCCTATTGCCGACCGGGCGCGGCGCCGCCGCGCGGAACCGTGGCCCCACCCGAGGATATCGTGCGCATGGTGAAGGCCATGGCGCCGACCTACGGGCTTGATCCTGAGCTGGTGCTGGCGGTCGTGCAGGTGGAAAGCGCGTTCCGCACCGACGCCGTCTCACCCAAGGAGGCGGCGGGGCTTATGCAGCTCATCCCCGACACGGCGGAGCGATTCGACGTGCGTGATCCCTTCAACCCGGAAGACAATCTGCGCGGCGGGATGAAGTATCTGCGCTGGCTGCTGGCGTATTTCCGTGGTGACGTGACCCTGGCGCTGGCCGGCTACAACGCGGGAGAAGGGGCGGTGAACCGTTACCGTGGCGTTCCCCCCTATGAAGAGACACGCAACTATGTTGAACTGATCCGGCGTCTTTATCCGCAGACCGATCACCCCTTCGATCCGACCGTGGCCGAGCCATCGTCGTCCATCCCAAAGCGGACAGCGGCCCTGCCGCGCTGATATGCTCGGCATAGCGCAGGGCAAGAAAAGGGAGAGATCCGCATGCCGATGTCCGAACACACTTATCTCGGTCTGAGCGCCCTGGGGTTCCACAAGATCGCCTATACCCAGTGGGGCCGTGACGATGCGCGGCGCACGGTCGTGTGCGTGCATGGGTTGACGCGAAACGGGCGTGATTTCGATTCTTTGGCGCTCAATCTCGCGGATGCCGCCCGCGTCGTCTGCCCGGATGTGGTGGGGCGGGGCCGCAGTGACTGGCTCGCCAACCCGGATCTCTACGGGTATACGGAGTATCTCGCGGATATGACCGCGCTGATCGCGCGCCTGGACACCGAGGCGGTGGACTGGGTCGGCACCTCCATGGGTGGGTTGATCGGCATGCTGCTGGCCGCGCAGCCGGGCTCACCGATCAGGCGGCTGGTGATCAACGACATTGGCCCCTTCGTGCCCAAGGCGGGGTTGGAGCGCATCGGCGATTATGTCGGCAAGGACCCGGTGTTCGAGGACATCCGTGGGGTGGACGCGTATCTGCGCTATGTCCTGATGGGCTTTGGCTCTCTGTCGGATGAGATGTGGCGGCATATGGCCGAACACAGCGCGCGTCGTTTGCCGGACGGTCGCTTCGGCCTCGCCTATGATCCCGGCATCGGCAAGGCGTTCACCACCCAGCCGCTCGCCGATGTCGATCTGTGGGCGATCTGGGACCAGATCCGCTGCCCGGTGCTGGTGCTGCGTGGCGCGGACACCGATCTGCTGCTCAAGGACACGGCGGAAGAAATGCGCCAACGCGGCCCCAAGGCCCACATCGTCGAGGTCCCGCATTGTGGCCACGCCCCGTCGCTGATGACGCCTGAGCAGATCGCCGTGGTGCGCAACTTCTTGCTGTAATGCTGAAAAGGGTTCCGGTTCAATCTGAACCGGAACCCTTTCCAGGACAATCGGGGGAAGGACAAGGACTCATGTCGCCGCTGCCGCGGCTCTTCCTGGATCCCCATTTTCATGGGGATGACGGTATTTTATAATATTAAACTCGACTATCGTCATCCTCGCGAAAGCGGGGATCCAGTTACGGCTGTTGCCTCTTCACCCGATTGTCCTGAAGCCTTCCACCGATTTTTTTTACCTATTCTTTCGACTTGCTTCCCCACATCTCCTTCACCCTGGCGAAGAAGCCTTCGGATTGTGGGTTGGTCGTGCTGTCTGTTCCGCCGGCCTTCTCAAACTCCCGCAGCAGTTCCTGCTGGTGCTTGTTCAGGTTCATCGGCGTCTCAACCATCGCCTGGATGTACATGTCGCCCCGGTGCGGGTTGCGCAGGATCGACATACCCTTGCCCTTCAGGCGGAACTGGTGGCCGGACTGGGTGCCGGGCGGCACGGTGATTGTCGCGCGCGAGCCGTCGATGGAAGGAACCTCCACCGAGCCGCCCAACGCCGCCGTCACCATGGGGATCGGCACCCGGCAGTGGATGTCGGCCTTGTCCCGCTGGAACAGCCCGTGCGGCGCCACCGCCAGGAAGATGTACAAATCGCCGGGCGGAGAACCGCGCAGGCCCGATTCGCCTTCCCCCGCCAAGCGGATGCGGACCCCGTCTTCGACACCGGCGGGGATGTTGACCTGAAGGGTCTTTTCCTTGCGCTGGCGGCCCACGCCTCCACAGACCTTGCAGGCGTCCTTGATGATGCGTCCCTGGCCGTGGCAGGTCGAGCAGGTGCGCTCGATGGTGAAGAACCCCTGCTGCACCCGCACCTTGCCGTGACCGGCGCAGGTCGGACAGCTTACCGGCTGCGTGCCGGCGGCGGCGCCGGAGCCGTTGCACCCCTCGCACGCCACCGAGGTGGGCACGCGCACGGTGGTCTGCGATCCCTTGAAGGCGTCTTCAAGGGTGATCTCCATGTTGTAGTGCTGGTCCTGGCCACGGCCCGCGCCACCGCCGCCGGAACGGCGACCGCCGCCCATGAAATCGCCGAACATCTCATCGAAGATGTCGGCAAAACCACCGCCGCCGAAGTCAAAGCCGCCGAAACCGCCGCCACCGCCACCGGGGGCGCCGCGACCGCCGTTCTCGAAGGCCTGGTGGCCGAAGCGGTCGTAGGCGGCGCGCTTCTGCTCATCCTTCAGGACTTCATAAGCTTCGCTGATTTCCTTGAATTTATGCTCAGCCTCACTGTTCCCGGGGTTGCGATCCGGGTGGTACTGCATCGCGAGCTTGCGATATGCCTTCTTGAGATCATCTGCGCTGGCGGTCTTCACCACACCGAGCAGTTCGTAATAGTCCTGTTTCGCCATGGAGTAGCCCCAAGCGCCCCGCAATCGACCCGATCACACCGTTCCGGCCTGTCGCCGGTGAATAGCACAGACGACAGGCCAGGAGGTATAACGCCGAGTCAGGCCAGATCTGACGTGACTTAATTATCAAGCCCCGATGATGGGGACCCATCATCGGGGCTTGGTATTACGCCGACTTCTTCTTATCGTCGTCGACTTCCTCGAAGTCGGCGTCGACCACACCCGATTCCGCCGGGCCGTGAGCCGCACCGGCCCCACCCCCTGCGGCGTCACCGGCGCTGGCCTTGTACATCGCCTCACCGATCTTCATGGATGCCTGAGCCAGCGCATCGGTCTTGCTCTTGATGCTGTTCAGATCGTTGGAATCCAGCACCGCCTTGAGGTCGGTCATGGCGCGCTCGGCGGCTTCCTTCTCGGCGGCCGGGATCTTGCCCTCGCCCTCCTTGATGGAGCGCTCGGTGGTGTGAATAAGGCCGTCCGCCTGGTTGCGGGCATCGACCACATCACGCCGCTTCTTATCCTCAGCCGCGTTGGCTTCCGCTTCCTTCACCATCTTCTGGATGTCGGTGTCCGACAAGCCGCCCGACGCCTGGATGCGGATCTGCTGCTCCTTGCCGGTCGCCTTGTCCTTCGCCATCACCGACACGATGCCGTTGGCGTCGATGTCAAAGGTCACCTCAACCTGCGGCACGCCGCGCGGGGCCGGTGGGATGCCCATCAGATCGAACTGACCGAGCATCTTGTTGTCCGCCGCCATCTCGCGCTCGCCCTGGTAGACGCGGATGGTCACCGCCGTCTGGTTGTCCTCGGCGGTCGAGAAAACCTGGCTCTTCTTTGTCGGGATCGTCGTGTTGCGATCGATGAGCCGGGTGAACACCCCGCCCAGCGTCTCGATGCCCAGCGACAGCGGGGTCACGTCGAGCAGCAGAACGTCCTTCACCTCACCCTTCAGCACGCCGCCCTGGATGGCGGCGCCGATGGCGACCACCTCATCCGGGTTGACGCCGCGGTGCGGCTCACGACCGAAGAACTGCTTCACCGCATCGAAGACCTTGGGCATGCGGGTCATGCCGCCGACCAGGATCACTTCGTTGATCTCATTGGCCTTGATGCCGGCGTCCTTGAGGGCCGCCCGGCAGGGCTCGATGGTGCGCTGAACCAGGTCTTCCACCAAGGCTTCCAGCTTGGAGCGGGTCAGCTTGATGTTGAGGTGCTTGGGACCGGACTGATCGGCGGTGATGAAGGGCAGGTTCACCTCGGTCTGCGCGGTCGAGGACAGCTCGATCTTCGCCTTTTCGGCGGCTTCCTTCAGACGCTGCAGGGCCAGACGGTCCTTGCGCAGATCGATGCTCTGCTCTTTTTTGAACTCGTCCGCCAGATAGTCGATGATGCGGGCGTCGAAATCCTCACCCCCCAGGAAGGTGTCGCCGTTGGTCGACTTCACCTCGAACACGCCGTCGCCGATCTCCAGCACGGAGATGTCGAAGGTGCCGCCGCCGAGGTCATACACCGCGATGGTGCCCGTGGCCTTCTTCTCCAAGCCATAGGCCAGCGCCGCCGCCGTCGGCTCGTTGATGATGCGCAGCACCTCGAGACCGGCGATCTTGCCGGCGTCCTTGGTGGCCTGACGCTGGGCGTCGTTGAAATACGCCGGCACGGTGATGACCGCCTGGGTCACCTTCTCGCCCAGGTAATTCTCCGCCGTCTCCTTCATCTTGCCGAGGATGAAGGCGCTGACCTGCGAGGGGCTGTATTTCTTACCGAACGACTCGATCCAGGCATCGCCGTTGTCGCCTGGAATGATCTTGTAGGGCACCAGGCCCTTGTCCTTTTCAGTCAGCGGGTCATCGTGACGGCGACCGATCAGGCGCTTGACGGCGAACAGAGTGTTTTCAGGGTTGGTGACCGCCTGGCGCTTGGCGGGCTGGCCGACCAGCCGTTCGCCGTTTTGCGCAAAAGCCACCATCGAAGGGGTGGTGCGCGCGCCTTCGGCGTTCTCGATCACCTTGGCGGTGGAGCCTTCCATCACGGCCACGCACGAATTCGTGGTGCCGAGGTCGATGCCAATCACTTTGCTCATGTTTAAACCTCTATATCTCCGGCAGATCGGTGGCAGCCCAGGGGCTTGGCACCGCCCCGATCCCCTTTGGGCTCGGTGGTGCAGTCGGGGTAAACGTGACTGTCGCCGGAGATATAGGCAGGTGTGCCACCGCGTGCAACATCTCCGGACCGCATCACCGACACGCAAAGGGGATGCAGTTGGACTGCCCCATAATCCGAGCCTCTTCCCGCGCTGTCGCCGCCTGCAACAAAATGGATCATACCATTGTATGATGACACGCCCGGTATAGGATGCGATCCTGAGACTTCTTTGCCGTAGAGCAAAGCGATAGTACAGTATCGCAAATGATAAAGTCTACGGCGTTCCTATGGTTAATCTTTCGTTACCGACAATGATTTGCGCTTCATGCGTGGCGATAGTTCTAAAAATCCAGAAACTACTGCGGTTGATGGGATTCTAAGAGTGAACCCTGTAATAATTTGTGGTACATATCGGCGTGATGAACCGCCGATGTGAAGGGTGATCATGATGTTTGACGATAAGCGCGACGTGGCGCTTGCCATCAAATCCTGCCTCGACAGTCTGAAGGACGATGCAGAACGTTGCGCCCTTGATGATCTGGCGTGCTTTCTGGGGCTGGCCGCCATGGCAGCCGAAGAAGCCGTGATCGCCCACGACCCGAAGACAGCGCACCTCCACACCCTGATGACCAGCAGCGCCGGCCATTGCTAAAGCCGGCGGCGCTCTACAGCAACGCCGCCTCCCTTATGGCGGCGTCAAGCCCGGCCAGCGTCGAGACATGGGGTTCTTGTCCGTCGAACCGTGCCGGCGCCGTGTAGCTGAACATCGCCACCCGCACCTGGCTGTTTCGCACGTGACCGAGCAGCCAGAGGTAATGGCTCTGCGCGCTACCGTCTTCTTCGGTCGTCATGGCCGCTTGGGCGATGCGCACGCCGTCCGCCCGGTCGTCCACAGCGCGGTCGGTGACCCGCCCGTCATCCGGGCGAACAAAGCGTATGGCCATCTCGTGCAGCACCGCTTCCGGCGATTCGCCTGCACGGGGGCTGCGCTCATCGGTCAGCACGTGCAGCGCGCCACCGTCATCGCCAGCCTCGGTGGGCCGAAAAACCACCACATCGATTCCCTCGCGCGTCTCGGACGCCGCCGCCCAGTCCCTGGGCACACGGAACCGCACCATTCCCGCCCATTCGACCGTTTTCCAGTCCCCGTTCATCGAGCCTCCCCATGTCTTGACCACTATAACCATAAAGCAAATCCTCTTGATGGCGCCTGCTTCATGATCATTTCCGCCAGCTACCGCACCGATATCCCGGCTTTTTATGGTCCCTGGTTTCGCAACCGGCTGGCCGCAGGCTACGCCCGTGTCGTCAATCCATACGGCGGCCCACCGGGGCGCGTGGATTTAACCCCCGAGGCGGTGGATGGATTCGTGTTTTGGACAAAGAACCTTGGCCCCTTCCTGGAGACGCTCGGGGAAGTAAGCGGCCAGGGCTTCGCCTTCGTGGTGCACTACAGCGTCACCGGCTATCCGCGTGCGCTGGAGCGGTCGGTCATCGCGCCGGATGCGGCGGTGGCGCATATGCGCCTGGTGCGGGAGCGGTGGGGGCCACGGGCGGTGGTGTGGCGTTACGACCCCATCACCGTCACGACGGTGACGCCACCGGCTTGGCATCGGGAAAGCTTCGCCCGACTGGCCAAGGCGTTACGAGGCGTTTGCGATGAGGTTGTGGTCTCTTTCATGGAGCCATACCGCAAGACCACGCGCAATCTGGACATGGCGGCGCGTGGCGCAGCCTTTGAATGGCGCATCCCGGAGGCGGAGGAAAAGCGCGCCCTGCTGACCGATCTCGCGGCGATCGCCGCCGGGCAGGGGATGAGTCTGACGCTCTGCACCCAGCCGGCGCTGGACGGGGTTTCCGGCGTGACCCCGGCGCGCTGTGTGGACGCCGCCCGCCTGTCGGATGCCGCCGGGCGCTTCATCAAAGCCAGGCAAAAAGGCAATCGCCCCGGCTGCCTGTGCGCCGAGAGCCGCGACATCGGCGCGTACGACACCTGCCCGCATGGCTGCGTCTATTGCTACGCCGTGTCAAACCGGGCTGACGCGAGCAACCGCTTCCACGCGCACGACCCGGAAGGGGAATGGTTACGCTGATCACAAAATGCGCGCCTCTGTGTATCAGCAGGAATGGTCAGCTTTTTAGAGCCGGTCGCCGCAGATGCATCTTCCCCACACCGTTCAAGGCGGAGAAGAGCTGGTCGAACTGGGTCTTGAAAGCCTCCCAACGCAGAGCGCCGCCGGTTGCTTCGGCCACTTGGTGATGCAACGCGCCCAGCGGCGTGCGCCCGTCGATGCGGGCCAGCATCGGCCCGGCCAGCCGTGGCAATGGCAGCGGCATGACAACCCCCGCCAGTTCCACCTCCAGCACGCCCCCAGGGGGCAGCCCTTTGGCGATGGCGGGTCCGTCGAGGTCACGCAGCACCGGCGTCACCTCTGTCCCATGCGGTCGGGCGACCGCATCGTCCAGAGCATCGGGGCGAACGAGATAGGCGATGTGCTTGGCCATGCCGCCGCAAATCTGCTCAGCCCAGGCGGCGCGCTCCAGCCAGGGCAAGCCCCCCAGATTTTTCAGCACCCGTGGGTCCTTGACCCATGTGGCGGGCTCATAACGCGCCGGCTCGACCAGCGCCGTAATGGCGAGCCCGGCGCTTTGCACCAGTTCCGCCAGTTCCGGCACGGTGTAGGGGCGATCACGGGAATGCAGCAGCAAATCGTACAGATTGGCGTCGGAAGTCTGGTGATCGGTCAGGAAAGGATTGCGCTTCAGCCAGTTTCCGGCGGGAAGCTGGCTGATCAGCCGCCGGGCCAAGGCCAGTTTCTCCGCCGGGTTCATGCCCTCCGTCATGGTGCGCAGCGCCGCCTGCAAAGGGTAAACGCCGGTGCGCCCCAACGGCGCGTAGACCATGACGCCCATGCCGCCGCCGGGCTTCAACGCGCCCTCCAGCACCCTCAGCCCGGCCAACGGGTCGTCAAGGTGATGCAGCACGCCGCAGCAGTCGATGTAATCGAACGTCCCCAACCCCGCCAGCTCCCGCAGCGAGCCGCGCAGGAAGCGCAAATTGGTCAAGCCCCGGGCCTTGGCGCGCGCCTCGGCCACAGCGCGGGAGGCGTCCGACAGGTCGATGTAGGTGACGCGGCCCGGATTGCCGGCATCGGCCAGTTGCTGGGCGAGCATGATCGTTCCATCGCCCGTGCCGCCACCGGCGACCAGCACGTCGAGCGGCTTGGCAAGATCCAGCCGACCGCCGAAGACGTAATGGTTCACCTCGTCCAGATGGCTGGGTGAGCCGGTGACCAGCCGCTTCGCCTCGTCCATCGGGTCGCGCGCCGGATAGGGATACGCCTCGTACTGGGTGCGCAAATCGTCGATGCTCATGAGGGGCGCTCAGGGTGCGGGGTGGAGGATTGCCCCCACCCTACAAACCTCCGCCCGTTCACACCAGCGGCAGGCAGATCTCTGTCAACCATTCTTCAGGTGGCAGCGTTCGTGGATTGTTGAGGTATTCCTCGAAACAAGGCTGGTCGGCCGGTGTTTCGCCGCTCTGTGGCAGCCAGTCGCGGTAGAGCCGGCGGTAGACCGATTCCAGTTCTGCGTACGGCCCCTTGTGCAGCAGGACAGCGTGCCGACCACCGGGGATCTCCATGATCCGTATCGTGCCATCGCCGGTCACCTCCGGCCCAACCAGTAGGCAGGCGTCGGACCGCAGAGCATCAGGCGCTATGGCGTCGCAATCATCGTAAAAAACAGCGAAGGCGCGTGTCGCGGGGCCAAGCAGGCGGCGTCCGGCGGCCCAGACGTAGAGTTGCTCAAACGCGGCGCCTATGGCCATGTAGGGACCGACGTGCCGTAGCGCGGCGACACGCACGGGCGGAAGATGACGAATGGTGACGTCTTGCATACTGTCCTCCGAAATATTGGGATAGGCTGGCGGAGGAACCAAATGGCCGCGCCGCCGGTAGGTTGCGGGTGGGATGCCGTAGACCTGCCGGAAGGCGCGGGTAAACGCCTCGACGCTGCCATAGCCGGCGCGGCGTGCGATCAGCACGATCTCAGCCGCGTCGCGCACGATCTCGCCAGCCGCACGGTGCAGACGCTGGCGACGCAGCGTGTCCATCGTGGTTTCGCCGGTCAGCGCCCGGTAAATACGATGAAAGTGGCAGGGCGAGAAGCACGCCACCCCGGCCAGCCGTTCGAGGTCGAGCGGCTCGTCCAGATGCTCGCCGATATAGGCGACAACACGCCCGATGCGGCGGCTGTAGTCGAGGATGGTGGCGGGCTTGGTCATGGTTCCTCCAATCCCGCCACCTTATGCATTCATGACTTGATCACGCTTGCGAACCCGGCGCCGGACGCTTCCGTACTGGAGGTTCAGGCCATCAATGTTCATGCGTCCGCTCACGCCAGCGGCAGGCAAACCAGCGTCAACCACTCGGCTGGCGGCAGCGTCTGCGGGTTGTTGAGATATTCCTGGAAGCAGGGACGACCGGTTGGCGTTTCACCGCTCTGCGGCAGCCAGCCCTGGTACAGCCAGCGGTAAACGCGGTCGAGCTCCTCATAAGGGCCCTGGTAGCGCACCACGGCATGGCGCCCACCGGGGATTTCCTCAATAGACACAGTGGCGTCACCCTGGATCTCAGGCCCGACCAGCAGGCACGCCTCGGACCGCAGCTCCGCCGCGGGGACGATGGTTGGGTTGTCATGGTACACGCCGAACATGCGGGTGGCCGGCCCCAGCAGGCCATGCTCACCGGCCCAGGCGATCAGCCGCTCAAAGGCGCCGCCGATCCCCGTGTAGGGGCCACGGTGGCTGACAGTCGCGACGCGGATCGGTTCGAGGTCGCGGATGGTGAGGTCATACATGCTCGTTCCCCTTAAGACTTCGCAGGGCCGATCTTGCTTGCGCGGGCGGGGCGGTGCAAGGTGCGGCCCGAACCATCGATCATCTTTTGTCAGGCAGGGCCATGGACCCCGCAAGCATGAACCCGACAAGCCCCTCTCCTGCAAGCACGGGGCGCGGCTATTTCGCCATTGGCGTCGAGGGCATCAGCAAACCGGGCAACGCCGGCAACCTGATGCGCTCGGCATACGCCTTTGGCGCTTCATTCTTCTTCGCCATCGACCCGGCGGCGGATCTGCGCGAGATGCGCTTTGTCGATACCTCCGGCGCGCAGGAACATCTGCCCTTCTACATCCACGACGGCGTGGACAGCGTGACGCTGCCGCACGACTGCACGCTGGTTGGCGTCGAGTTAACCGAGGACGCCATCGCTCTGCCGAGCTTCCGCCACCCGCTGCGCGCCGCCTATGTGCTGGGCCCCGAGCGCGGCAGCCTGTCGCCGGAACTGCAAAAGCGCTGCGCCTTCATCATCAAGATCCCGATACGGTTTTGCGTGAACGTGGGCGTGGCCGGCGCTTTGGTCATGTACGACCGCATGATCAGCCTGGGCCGCTTCGCCGAACGCCCGGTGCGCAGCGGCGGCCCCACAGAAACCCCATCCGTGCACCGGCATGGCCCGCAGAAGATCCGCAGCCGCGCCGAACGCCGCCGCCGCGCCGCCACGCTGGGCCGGGGTGAGATTCCTGCCGATTGATCCCTGCCGATCGATCGGCTGCATCTTGCTTTGGTGAATCGCCGGCCTATCCATAAAGCGACTTCGGCAGCCTCTTCAAACGGCGGGCGATTTCAGATAGGGTGCCCCTCTATTTGAAACCATTTCGCAGTCACATCCCGATGTTGCCCTTCCGCACCGTCCGTGGGGTCGCCACCATGGCCCTGGCTCTCGTCGCTTTCGGCCACAGCGCTCTGGCGGCTGAGCCTAAAGTTCTCGGCTCTTTCAAGGACTGGAACGCCTTCACCTTCGATGAGGGTGGGCAGAAGGTCTGCTATATGTCGAGCCAGCCGAAGAAGAAGGACCCGGCGAACGCCAAGCGCGGCGACATCTATGTGCTGATCACGCACCGCCCCGGTGAAAAGAGCTTCGATGTGGTGAGCTTCATCGCCGGCTATTCCTTCAAGAAGGAAGCCGAGGCCTCGGTGGATGTGGGGTCCAAGACCTTCAAGCTGTTCACCGATGGTGAAACCGCCTGGGCCCGCGACGCCAACACCGACAAGGCCATGGTCGCCGCCATGAAGGAGGCCAAGGGCAAGCCCATGGTGATGAAGGGTTCCTCCGCCCGCGGGACCAAGACGACTGACACCTATAACCTCGACGGCATCACCGACGCCTACAGCGCCATCAACCAGGCCTGCGGGGTGAAAAGGTAAGGTTTAGGCCGCGCGGCTTTGACACTCAAAGCCGCAAGACCTATGTACAACAGCTATGAACACACTCGGCGCCGCCGCCCTATCCCCGTCGCCGCACGCGCATGCGGACGGGCGTAAAAATCTTGTCGGTCTCTCCCGTGAAGAGTTGGAGGCCGATATCCTCGGCATTGGCCTGGAGAAATTCCGGGCCCGTCAGCTCTGGCACTGGATCTATCATCGCGGCGCCACCGATTTCGCCGTGATGAGCACGCTGGCCAAACCCGTGCGGGAGATGCTGGCGGAGCATTACGTCATTCTGCGCCCGGTGGTGGTGCGCGACCTCACCTCGACGGACGGCACGCGCAAATGGCTGCTGCGCATACCCGACGGCCAGGAGGTGGAAAGCGTCCATATTCCTGAAGAAGACCGTGGCACGCTCTGTGTCTCCAGCCAGGTGGGCTGCACGCTGACCTGCCGCTTCTGCCACACCGGCACGCAACGCTTGGTGCGTAATCTGAGCGCGGCGGAGATCGTGGCCCAGGTCATGCTGGCGCGCGACATGCTGGGCGAATGGCCGGCGCCCCCCGACGGCCGGATGCTGTCCAACGTCGTCATGATGGGCATGGGTGAGCCGCTGTTCAATTACGAGAACGTCGCCCAGGCGCTGCGGATCGTCATGGACGGCGACGGCATCTCCATCTCCAAGCGGCGCATCACCCTGTCGACCTCGGGCGTGGTCCCGATGATGAAGCGCTGCGGCGAGGAATTGAACGTCAACCTCGCCGTCAGCCTGCACGCCGTCACCGATGAGCTGCGCGACATCATCATGCCGATCAACCGGAAATACCCGCTGGATCAGTTGATCGACGCCTGCCGGACCTACCCTGGGCTCAACAACGCGCGGCGGATCACCTTTGAATATGTGATGCTGAAGGGCCTTAACGACAGCCCCGCCGACGCCCATGCGCTGGTCAAACTGCTGAGAGGCATTCCGGCGAAGATCAACCTGATCCCCTTCAACCCCTGGCCCGGCGCGCCCTATGAGCGTTCAACAAACAAGGCGATCCAGGTGTTCGGCGACATCGTCAACAACGCCGGCTACGCCAGCCCGGTGCGCACCCCGCGCGGCGAGGACATCATGGCCGCCTGCGGCCAGCTCAAGAGCGACAGCCTGCGCCTGACCGCCGCCCAACAGGCCGCCCAACAGGCCGAGGTCGCCCGGGTTATCGCGGAGAAGGACGCCGGGCTGGGAATGAGCGCCGGGCTGGTATAAGGCTTGCCTTGGCGCCGCAGGCGTGCATCAGGAGAATCCGGTGTCGGACTTTATTCATCATCCCGCCTTTGGGATCGCTCTGTTCACGGTGCTCATCGCCTGGCCCTTGTGGCGGATCACCCGCCGCACCGGGCTTGATCCACGCTGGGCGCTTTTGGTGTTCGTGCCGGGGATCGGACCGCTGCTGGTGCTGATGGTGCTGGGTCACAAATCATGGCCAACGCTGCCGAAGCGCACGGTGCGGCTGCTAAAAGCCCGACGGTGACCGCTACGATTCCGTCAAAATCTGGAGCCTGCCCGGCGAAGCGGGGTCTCGTTTGTGAAGATGTTGTGATGGCGGAACTCCGCCGGGGATGAGCAGGCCAGATACTCCCGCATCGCGGGGGAGTCCGACTCCGTGGTGAACCATGGCTCTGCAAGACGCCGGTTGGTGTTCGACACCCACCTGGGCACGACAGGAAGGCGATTTTGTTTCGCCAGATACTCGGCGATAGCGGCCAGCAGGGCGTCGGCCCGTATCGCGCCGGTGAGCGGCGGCTCATCGAGCAGCATTGACAGCTTTTCTTCGGCTGACGCCGCCTTGATGAACTCATCCATGAACTCGGGCACGGCCACCGACAGCGGCGTCCCTTCACGGATGCGCTCAGCGACCGAGCACAGGGTACGCGGACGGCTCATTGATGTCTGCTTTCGGCCATAGGTGACGCAGGAAAAAACGGTGCTTGTCGGCGTCGACCGCCGACTTCGGGAAGAATTTTTCCAGGATACCGATTGCCTCTTCGATGTTTTTCACCCGGTTGGCCCGCAGAAGGTTCTGGATATCGGCGGTTTCCTGCTCGCCTTTCACCGGGTCGTTGATGCGGCTGATCGCCTTGAGTTTCAAGGCCAGCATGTATTCCGCCGTCGGCACGTAAACACGAAGTCCGGGAGGTCCGCCAGATGGGAATGTTCCAAACTCGTGGTGGTCTGAGGCCCGTTCGGCCTGGGCGCTGAGATGAAATTGCACCGCATCATTCAGCCAGTCGGCGGACCATCCGTTGTCCACCGCAATGCGTTGCGTAATGTCGGTCAGCCATTGCGGCCAGGGTTTGGGAATCTCCCCAATGTCGGCATCCTCCGTGGAGAAGCGAAATCGGCTGGCGAGCATGAGAGCGGAGCCGCCATAGACGGCCATTTCCAAGGTGGTGGCGTTCGCCAGCGCCTGCTCGCCGATCCGGTCGAAAGCGGCAAGCAGATCTTCCCGAGAAAATGTCGATGGCTTGTTTATAGCTGTCTCTTCCTTCGCCAATGATTCATACGCTTGGCTCTAACGCCGCCCGAACAGTTTCTCGATATCGGCGAGCTTCAATTCCACATAGGTCGGGCGGCCATGGTTGCATTGGCCGGAATGAGGGGTGGCCTCCATCTGGCGGAGCAGCGCGTTCATTTCCTCAACGTTCAAGGCGCGGCCAGAGCGCACCGAGCCGTGGCAGGCCATGGTCGCGCACACCGCCTCCAAGCGCTCTTTCAGCGACAGCGTGTCGCCCAGCTCGGCCAAGTCCTCGGCGAGGTCCTTCACCAGACCCTTCACATCGGTCTTGCCAAGCAGCGCCGGCGCTTCACGCACCAGGATGCAGCCGGGACCGAAGGGCTCAACCGCCAGGCCCAGCTCCGCCAGTTCGGCGGTGCGCGCCAGCAGGCGGTTGGCGGAGGCTTCGTCCAGCTCAACCAATTCGGGGATCAGCAGGCCTTGGCGCTTGACGCCGCCGTCCACCAGCGCCGCTTTCATGCGTTCGTAGACCAGACGCTCATGCGCGGCGTGCTGATCGACGATGACAATTCCCTGGCTGGTCTGCGCGACGATGTAGGTGCTGTGCACCTGGGCGCGCGCGGCCCCCAGCGGGTGCTCATCCGGCGTTGATTGTGACG
>JAVBJZ010000001.1:0-21650 GCA_031546725.1 Azospirillum sp. | reverse complement strand
GCCGACCGAGGCGCTGTTGGCCTGCGTCACCGTCCCGACGGCGGCGCCCGCCGCGTCGTAGCGCTGCTGGAAGACGCCCTGGCCCGTGCCGTCGGCGCTCTGCCAGCCGACCACCCAGCCGCCATCCGCCAAAGCCGCCAGAGCCGGCAGAGACGCGATCGGGCCGTTGGGGCTGACCTGGACCTCACCACCGACAGCCCGGCCCTCTCGGTCGTAATGCTGCTGGTAGATACTGTCGCGGCTGCCGTTGAGGGCGTTGGCGCCCTGCCAAGTCACCACGAAGCCGCCGTCGGCCAGCCCGGCCACCTGACCGCTCTGCTGATGGCCGGAGGTGGTCGTGTTGACCGGGAACTCCGCGCCGACCGTCGTGCCGGCGTCGTCGTAGCGTTGGCCGAAGACCCCCAGGCCCGAGCCGTCCTGTAGGCTGGACTGCCAGGTGGCGACGAAGCCGCCGTCGGCCAGCGCCGCCACCTGCACGATGCCCTGATCCGAGGCGGTATAGGTATTGACCCGGAACTCCGGTCCCACCGTCCCATCCGGCATGGTTAGCCGGCCGTAGACCCCCCAGCCCGAGCTGTCCTGACCGTTGGATTGCCACAGCACCACGTGCCCGCCATTGGCCAGCACCACCACCGCCGGCGTCGTCTGATCATTGGCCGTGGTGGTGTTGACCACCGCTTCCGCCGAGGGCAGCAGCAAGAGTCCCCCACTCCCTTCATCCAGTGGAGCGAAGACAGCGGAACGGAAGCCCAGCAGAAGTGAGGACAGCGACATTATTTCTCTCCCGTAGAGGGGGTAATGAGGCGCACATGCCACAGGATCTTTGGCATCGGGCTGATCGACGAGCGAAGAGACTAAATTCCGCTCTTCCTGCTTTGGTTATCGACCATAAGCCTGTAGCCAAAAAAGCGAAACGAAACGATGTATCCATCTTTTGGTTTAGTCAACCGTGATGCTTCGCCTATTTTCGTGCAAACATATTTGTCGCGCCTGTACTGCTATTGTGAAAAGCCCCGTATGGTCCGCACGTTTGCATCAAAAACCAGAGTTTCCATGGGGTAGGAATGCCCTCTCCAGGCCGCGTCCGCTGGGCCAGGCCTCGCTGGGCTTGCTCTGCTCGCCAAAGCGTAGAGGCTACCGACCGTTCACCCTGAATGGTTTCGCCTGCATTCTTAACGAACTGGGCATTTTTAACACTCGACTCTCGCGAGCCAGTGGACGTTCTCGACATCCATCCCGCCATCCGCAAAGTCATTAACCGCTTCATCATTCATTGGAATGCATGAAAGCTCGACGAAATCGTCGCCAACCCTATCAGTAAGGGGGAAGGGTCTTGACGGACAGTCGCCTCCCTCCATATACCATCTCCATGGATGGTAATGGGATGGAAATAAGATGGTCGACACCCTGCCCGATACACGGATCAAGGCCACCGAAAGCGAAAAAATCACCATCAATCTCGGCTATGTCGACCTTGGCCATATCGATCTTCTGGTGCAAGAAGGCTTCTATTCGAACCGCACCGACTTTATCCGCACCGCTATCCGCAACCAGATCGAACGGCACAACGACGCCGTACGGCAAGCCGTGACACGCAAAAGTGTCGACCTTGGCCTCCGGCATTATAGCCGCACGGATCTGGAAGCGGTGCGGGATGCCGGGCAGATGCTCCACATCCGTGTCTTGGGGCTTGCCAGCATCGCGCCGGATGTCTCCGTCGAACTCGCTTGTTCCACCGTCGCTTCGATCGTCGTGCTGGGGGCGCTGCACGCCAGCCCCGCCGTCAAGGCGGCCCTCGCCGACCGTATGCGATGATAAAACGACCCTTTTTTCGAGCACAGAAAGCCACGACAATGCCCCAGCGGCTGCCTCAAGAACTGATGGAAGCAACGCGCCTCACCCGAGCCGGCAAGCTCACCGAGGCGACAACCCTCATTCGGCGCTTGTTTCAAGGCGGATCGTCGAACGCAGCACCTCCGGAGTCCACCGGGTCACCGGGTGTTATTGATGTCGAACCCATCACTGTCGAACCGATCAATGCTGAGCCTCTCAACGCTGAACCTATCAATGCCCGGCCCATCGATGCCGGCGCCCCAGACTCCCCCTATGCCAAATCCTGGTCAGGGCTGACGGGACTGGGTGAAACTCTGCGCGATCTTGCCGCCCGGGTCATGCCAGCGGGGATGGACCTGAGCAATGGTCTCCGGCCAGCGCCCGATCCCATGCCGGATGGAGCGCGCTTTGAAATGGCGTCCTACACCAACGAGGCCGGGACGCGCGATTACAAGCTTTACATTCCCCGCAACCGCTCCGACCAGCCGCTTCCCCTGGTGGTGATGCTGCATGGCTGCACGCAATCACCCGATGATTTCGCCGCCGGCACCCGCATGAACACGCTGGCTGAGGAGTATGGGTGTCTCATCGCCTATCCGGCGCAATCGGCGGCGGCCAACACGCAGAAATGCTGGAACTGGTTCGACCCGGACGACCAGCAGCGTGACCGTGGCGAGCCCTCTCTGATCGCCGGAATCACCCGGAAGATCATGCGTGATCACCCCGTGGACCAAAATCGCGTCTATATCGCCGGGCTTTCAGCCGGCGGGGCGGCTGCGGCCATCATGGGGTCCACATACCCCGATCTCTACGCCGCCATCGGGGTGCATTCCGGCTTACCCGCCGGCGCCGCCCGAAGCCTTCCCACCGCTTTCATCGCCATGCATGAGGGGGGCACGGGGAAGAAAGGCGCCTGCACAGTGCCGACCATTGTGTTCCACGGCGACCAGGACACCACCGTCCATCCCCGTAACGGTGATGCGGTCATCGCTCAATCGCCGGGGGGGATCGCCGGTCTCGAAATGATGGAGCGGAACGGCCAAAAGCCCGGCGGCCACGCCTACAGCCGCACTCTCCACACCACCTCCTCCGGTCTGGCCATGTGCGAGCAATGGACGATCCATGGGTCCGGGCACGCCTGGTCAGGGGGCAGCCTCTCCGGTTCCTACACCGACCCGCAGGGACCAGACGCCAGCAAGGAAATGTTGCGCTTCTTCCTGCAACACCGTCGGGCGTGAGGTTTGCCGGGCCTGAGGTTCAGGGTGTCCAATCCGCCGGTGGCGGTTTGTGCGGCGTTGGGTCGGGACGCCGCATCGACACCAGAACAGTGCGTCGACGCAGGTCTTCTTCGGTAAGTCCCATCGCGCGAAGAACAGCACGCCCTTCATCACCGGAGCATGCAGCGAAGTCGATCAAATCCCGAAGTGAAAGCATCTCTTCCCTCAATTCTTGTTGCTTTGCTTTCCGTGTTTTCGCACCGCACAATGCAAGTATGTTGCGCCGCACATTGGATAGTAAACAGTTCAAGGGCAGGCAACGACGTTACAGGGAGAATTCTTGATGAAGACAGGCGGTATGAAAAGTGCGCTTTTGGGGGGATGGTCGCCTGCCATACCCCTCTTGGCCAATAGCCTAATCTGATGGATGCTTGAGGTCTACCCCAAGCATCCAGAAGAACTGTAGATTTATCCTTGCACCACTTTCTGCATCTGGACGCCCAGCCCTTGAACCCCCAAACGCATAGTCTGGCCGGCGCGCAGGTAGCATGGCGGCTTCTGGCCCATACCGACACCCGGCGGGGTGCCGGTGGCGATGATGTCGCCGGGTTGCAGGGACATGAAGCGGCTGAGGTAACTCACCAGATGGGCGACGCCGAACACCATGGTGCGGGTTGAACCGTTTTGATAGCGGTGACCGTCCACCTCCAGCCAGAGGTCAAGGCTCTGCGGGTCTCCCACCTCGTCAGCGGTGACCAGCCAGGGGCCGATGGGGCCGAAGCTGTCGGCACTCTTGCCCTTCACCCATTGGCCGGTTCCTTCAAGCTGAAAGGCGCGCTCGGAAACATCGTTGACCACGCAATAACCCGCCACATGCTTCAGCGCGTCAGACTCGCTGACATATTTGGCGTCACGACCGATGACGATGCCCAGCTCAACCTCCCAATCGGTTTTTTCCGCGTTGCGGGGGATCTGCACATCGTCGTTGGGACCGCAAATGGCGCTGGTCGCCTTGGTGAAAATAATTGGCTCTTTGGGAAGCGGCATGCCGCTTTCCGCCGCGTGGTCGGCGTAGTTGAGGCCGATGGCGAGGAATTTGCCGACTTTTCCAACACACGGACCGATGCGTGGGTCACCCTTGACCAGCGGGAGCGTGGCTGGGTCGATCCCCTGCAGGCGGGCCAGCCCTTCTGGCGTCAGCGTTTCGCCGGCGATGTCCTCAACCACCGATGAGAGGTCGCGGATGCAGCCTTTATCATCGAGCACACCCGGTTTTTCGCTTCCCTTGGGGCCATAACGCAGCAGCTTCATCACGTTCTTCCTTTGAATATTCACATTCCAGCCGATAACCGGAATCCGCTGTAGCGCTCAAAGGAAAAGACTCCGGCATGGACAGAATAAAAAAAAGCCCCTTCCCCTGGCAAGGAGAAGGGGCTGACGCCTGATCGAAAAATCGATCAATACATGTGTTGGCCGCCGTTGATCGACAGCGTCGAACCGGTCATGAAACCATTCTCGTCGGAAACGAGAAAGAGCACGGCGTTGGCGATTTCCTCGGCCTTGCCAAGACGACCGACCGGAACGCGGGCGACGATCTTCTCCAAAACATTGGGCGGCACCGCGCGCACCATGTCGGTGTCGATATACCCCGGCGCGATGGCGTTCACGGTGATGCCCTTGGCCGCGCTTTCCTGAGCGAGCGCCTTGGTGAAGCCGTGAATGCCCGATTTGGCGGCGGCGTAGTTGACTTGGCCATACTGGCCGGCTTGACCATTGATCGAGCCGATATTGACGATACGGCCAAAATTCCGCTCACGCATGCTGTCAATGACGTTGCGGCACATATTGAAGCACGAAGAAAGATTGGTGTGAACAACCTCTTCCCACTGCTCATAACTCATGCGGTGCATGACGCCGTCACGGGTGATGCCGGCGTTGTTGATCAGCACATCCACCGGACCGAGATCGGCAGTGATCTTGGCGATGCCGTCCTTGCATTGATTAAACTCTGAAACATCGAACTTATACGCGGGAATGCCGGTGCGCACCGTGAACTCCCTGGCGCGCTCATCGTTGCCGGCATAATTCGCAGCGACACGGTAGCCGGCTTTTTTCAGCCCTATCGCCACCGCCTCGCCGATACCGCGCGTGCCTCCAGTAACAACTGCAACTCGAGCCATGATTCCTCCCTAAGGTTCAGCTCTTAACGTTTCTGATCGGACATCTCAGGGTAACGGGCCGGTTTTTGTTTTTTTTGACCCGGCCCCCCACCCTTTGTATCAATCGCGGGCGACGCAGAGCGCGATGCCCATACCTCCGCCGATGCACAGCGTAGCCAAGCCCTTCTTGGCGTCGCGCCTCTGCATCTCGTGCAGCAGCGTGACAAGAACGCGGGCGCCCGACGCGCCGACGGGATGGCCAAGGGCGATGGCGCCGCCATTGACGTTGACCTTGGCGGTATCCCAACCCAGGTCCTTGTTGACCGCCAGAGCCTGGGCGGCGAACGCCTCATTGGCCTCGATCAGGTCGAGATCCTCATGCTTCCAGCCGGCCTTCTGCAACGCCAGGCGGCTGGCCGGGATCGGGCCGGCGCCCATGATCGCCGGATCGACGCCGGCGGTCGCCCAGGAGACGATGCGGGCCAGCGGGGCGACGCCGCGCTTGGCGGCGTTGGCGGCGCTCATCAGCACCAGCGCGGCGGCGCCGTCGTTGATGCCCGAGGCGTTGCCGGCGGTCACCGTGCCATCCTTGGCGAAGGCCGCGCGCAGCTTGGCCAGCGACTCAAGAGTCGTGCCATGCTTGGGATACTCGTCGTCGGCGATGACGACATCCCCCTTGCGGCCCTTGATGACGACCGGGATGATCTCATCCTTGAAACGGCCAGCCTTTTGCGCGGCTTCAGCCTTCATCTGCGAGGCCAGCGCCAGAGCGTCCTGCTCTTCGCGGGTCAGTTGCCATTTCTGCGCGATATTCTCGGCGGTGACGCCCATGTGATAGCCCTGGAAGGCATCCAGCAGACCATCCCTGAGCATCGTGTCGAGCAGCTCAGCCGAGCCCATCTTGACACCGTTGCGCAGATGCATGACGTGCGGCGCCTGGCTCATGCTTTCCTGGCCGCCGACCACCATCACCTCGGCGTCGCCCTGGCGAATCGCCTGATGGCCAAGCGCCACGGCGCGCAGGCCGGAGCCGCAGAGTTGATTGATGCCGAAAGCCGTCTTCTCGGCCGGGATTCCGGCGTTGATCGCGGCTTGGCGGGCCGGGTTCTGGCCCTGCCCGGCGGTCAGGATCTGGCCCAGGATGACTTCGGTAACCTCACCCGCGTCCGTCTTGGCGCGCTTCAGCGCCTCGCGGATCGCGACCTCACCCAGGAAGTGCGCCGAGACAGAGCTGAGCACCCCGTTGAAACTGCCAATTGGTGTGCGCGCCGCACCGGCGATAACGACCTCGGTCATAAGAATGCTCCTCAGATTTGGCCGTTTTGCTATCAAACAGCATGAAGGAAGATAGCGTCAGCCTAAGCCCAACACTCGCCTTACGCAAGGCTCCCCATCCAGGCGGATTAACGCATTTTCCGGCTCGCGATGAAGCGGGAATACAATGGAACTCCCTTTATTTAACAAGAAGATCTTCGTGCTATGCCTTTAGGCAGGTCACGATCCGTTCCGACCGACGGAATGAAGCCATTGCGCCAGAGGACGCCACAGGCTGCTTTCAGCCCCCGCGCTCACCACCATTCCTATATGCCCCAGCGATGGCCTGAGCATTTGGGCATGAGGAATCGCCTGGGCGAGGGCGACCGCCGACGCCGGCGGCACGATTCGGTCACGTTCGGGAATCAGCGCCAGAGTCGGCACGGCGATACGCGCGGGATCCACCGGCTGACCGCCGATCAGCCAGTTACCGCCGACGGTGTCGTTGCGCCCGTACCAATTGGTCAGCGCGTCACGCGCCACGGCGGCGACCAGCGGCACCCCGTCGTTCAGCCAATCCTCCAGCGCCACGAACGCCTCCGCCGCGGGGCTGTCGGGCGTCATCCGGGCGAATTGTGTGAATTTCTTCAACGCCAGCAGCGGGTCCAATTGGGCGAACAGCGCCTGCAACATGTCCACCGGCACTTCCCCCCACGTCTCCAGAGCCGGCCCGAAGGGCTGAAAGAAGGCCGAGGTGCGCTTGCCCGAGGCCATGTCGTCGGCGTGGAAGTCCCAGGGCGTCGCCATCAGCACCATGCCGGCCATGTCGCGCGGTCGGCGCTGCGCCAGCGCGGTGACCAGCAGCCCCCCCATGCAATAACCCACCACGGGCGCGGGCCCTCCGGTCAAGCCCACCACTGTATCCAGAATACGTTCCAGCCGACCGGCGATATAATCGGTGAGCGTGAAGCGGCGCTCCAGTGGCCCTGGTGTCCCCCAGTCGATGAGGTAGGGCCGCAGCCCTTGCTGCGCCAACCAGCGCATCATGCTTTTGGACGCGGACAGATCGAGGATGTAGTGCCGGTTGACCAGGGACGGCACGAACAGCACCGGCTTTCCGGTCCCCTCCTTATTCAAGGCGCCGTAATCCAGCAGGCGCGACGACCCCTCGGCCCACACCACCGGCGGGTCGGGCAGATCCCGACGGTAGGGATGATGGCGGTAACGCTCGACGCCGGTTAAAAATCGATCGATGCGCCGCCGCATCTCACGATCAACCGCGTCACGAAGGGCTGTGGCGTCCGCGGCGGCGGCTTGGCTTTGCAGCTCCGCCGCCCGGTCGATCAGATGGGGTCTCCAGGGCTGCGAGCCGTTCCTCAAGGACGGCAATGCGTCGCGTGAGGTCATCAACATCCCCAGAGCCGCCGACAGGTGCAGCCCCAGCGGACGCGGCCCCTGCCGGAGCGGTCGCCGGTCGTGTTGTGTCTGATGCGGCTCGGTCATGGACCGTTCCCTCCGTTGATGCGGCGGATTTCGGGGTGAAAGGCCATGCATGGAATGGTGCGGAATTGGGCGGTGGGTGAGGCTGCCAGCCGGAGCCCGGCGGGCTGGCGAAGCTGCCCGCGCCGAAAGCGGTGGGCGCGAAGGACATCGCCCCCTGCCCTAGTATCTGAAACAGCCGCGCCAGATTATCGGCCATTTCCGGGTCAGTGGCGATGGCCGTCCACTGGTCCTGCCAAAGGTCCAGATAACGCTGCGCCAGCGCATCCACTGTGGGGATGTCGGAATCGGAAGGATCAACCATGTTCGGCAGTATAGAAGGACTTCCCCAGGCTTGACCAGCCCTGTGCGAAAACGCCTGCCGGCGGGCCAGCCAGCAAGAAAGTGAGGGGGATCGGTCCCGTTTTCCCATTTTTGGCTGAAGACTTGCCACATGGCTTTCTATACCGTAACTCTAGCCTTGAGATATATTCCTGCTGCACGCTGATAAGAAAGACCCTGTGATGGCCGAAAAGGAAGATCTGAAGTCCACCGTGATCACCATCAAGAAGTACGCCAACCGGCGGCTCTACAACACGGCGAGCAGCAGCTATGTAACGCTCGATCACCTCTGCCAGATGGTCAAGGATGGGTTTGACTTCGTCGTTTACGATGCAAAGACAGGCGAGGACATAACCCGGTCCGTGCTTACACAGATTATCGTCGAGGAAGAGAGCAAGGGGCAAAATCTATTGCCGATTCCCTTCTTGCGCCAACTCATTGGTTTTTACGGCGATAATATGCAATGGATGGTTCCTCGCTATCTGGAGTATTCCATGCAGAGCTTTGCCAAAAACCAAGAACGGATGCATGAGTATTTCCAAAACACTCTGGGCGGCATGTTCCCGTTCGGACGCCTGGAGGAGATGGGCAAGCAGAACCTCGTTATGCTTGAACGGGCGATGCGCATGTTCACCCCCTTCGGTTCCCACGACGGGATTGACGACGCCTCCGCCGCCAAACTGTTTGGGCATGGCGGGGCGGATCACTCGATCGAGGAATTACAAAAGCGTGTTGATGATTTGCAAAGGCAAATCGCCGGCATAACCAAGGCGGATGCCAAGAAGGGTTGACATCAGGTCAAAATTTGGATGTAAACACCCTTGAGCTGCACCTAGTTACTATCAGTTATGGTTTTAGCGAATCAATGGTGGCGATAAAGCCGCCATTGATTCCAAGCGCCATGCATTAAAGATATCGTATCCATAATTTTGGTCAAAGAGAGAAAGCTATGCTTTTTTTTGTTGATAACAATCAAGACACGATTGAAAGAACAGGAAAAAAGGCCGCTATCGTTAGTATGATTGTCGGCGGAAGATATCAAAAGACGTGGATGCGCTTATGTAAGGCATCGTGGGAAAAATATGCGGAAGATAATGATCTTGATATAATAATAATTACAAATTTGCTTGATAAAAGTAATAGGGCAATAGATAGATCCCCTGCATGGCAAAAATTACTTATTTTAAATCAACATTGGTCAAAACAATATGATCAACTGATATGGCTTGATTCTGATATAATAATTTCGCAGCGTGCACAAAATATACTGAATTATGCTAAGAATCATCAACAAATTTCAGCATCTCTATCCGGAGACCGGCTCTCTACAGCTGAAAGGCAAGTATGCTTTGAGCGCCTTTATGGATTTGAGACTTTTGCAGCGATTGATCAAAGAGTTAAGGATATAGAATTCAGCAACACATTTAGACAATATAAAATTGAACAAGACCATAACACAATGGTTAATACAGGCGTCCTGGTTGTATCCCCGCATCATCATTCGGATTTATTTTTAAGAAGTTATGAATATGATGATTATGGAATATTATATGAACAACCCTGCCTTTCTCATGAAATAGTAACCAGCGATATTTTAAATATTCTGTCTCCTTTATTTAATTGGGGTGTATTTGAGACATTGGAAATGTATTGGCCAACAGAAAAAAGAGACCAAGGGGATTTTCGTAAAAATCTTGAAATTGCTAAATATCTCATAAGAAGAGATCTCGATATTTCGTATTTTCTTCATTTTTATGGGGCTGGACTATTGATGGCTTCATTATCCTACGATGATGTCTTTAGCAATGATTTCGCGCAACTTGAGAGTGTTTGATGCAGTCCGCCACTTTGTGCTTACGCACTATCCGTAAACGACCAAGGTAAGGAGCATCGGCGGAGAAAGCGCGTTTCTCCCCTCGGCTATGGTCGGAACAGATGCGGCACGATGACCGCGTCCGCTCCCACCAGCGGGCTTGACGCTTCGCGAACCGACATGCCCAGGCATTTGTCTCCAACGATCCAGGCGTCGATCACCGCATGCACGCCTTCCCGTTCAAAAAAAGTCGGCGGGGTTTCCATCCAGAGCCAGCCACCGGGGTTTTCCACGTCACCGCCTTCAGCCACCAATTGACCGTGTTCGGTCATGCGGGTCACGGCGTGATCGAGGCCGAACAGGCTGCGCACCGTCACCGCCTCGACCGGGCCCAGACTGGCCTCGTCCAGCGCGGCGCGGCACAGGTTGGGGTGATCGGGGTAGAGGTTCCAGAGCATCGCCAACAGGCCATGGTTTGACGCCGCCCAGCACCATGCCGGCTCCAGGACCCCCATGCCGGAGGATCGCAGATGCTGCACGAACGCATCCTTGGTCAGCGCCTCCCAGGGATACAGCTTGACCAGCCAGGAGATCGCCGCGCCGT
This sequence comes from Azospirillum sp., assembly GCA_031546725.1. Lineage (GTDB taxonomy): Bacteria > Pseudomonadota > Alphaproteobacteria > Azospirillales > Azospirillaceae > Azospirillum. The sequence continues at coordinate 10,949 of JAVBJZ010000001.1, read as the reverse complement.
CGTGGTCACGAAAGCGCCCCCCCTCCCAGCCGATGTCCTGAAGCGGCAACAGCACCGTCTCGATTCCCGCCTCAGCGGCGGTGGCGGCCAAATAGATCAGTTCGCCTTCCCGTATGGAATCGGGGGTAAGGCAGGTAAGATGCACACGTTCACGACCGGGGACACCCCGCGCCAACTCTTCCCAGCGCTCCACCAAGGCCTCGTGCAGGCCGTTGAATTGACTGAAACTCGTTGACTGAACCTGGGATTCGCGCCAGTTGCGCTGCACCAGCGAGGCCGTGAACAGCCCCTCCACCACATCATAATTGCAGGCCAGCAGCTTGATCGAATCGCGCCCGTCATAGGCCAGCGTCAGCCGCCCGACCAGACTGCCGGCCCGCTCGTTCACACCGCCCGGACGCCAGTAATCCGCCCAGGAAGCATCAATCAGCCGAGCAACCTCCCCGCGAACGCCGAGAACGCTCAACTGCTTTTCCTCGACCACAGCGCGCATGGTCTCGCGCACCATCCCGTGCAACTCGTCAGCGACGCTCTCGATCAGGTCGATCTGCTGGGCGGAGAACTCATAGCGCACCTTCTCACGCCACTGCGCCCCAGCCGGGGACGCCGCCACGCCGTAGGGATAGTTGCGAAGCCCGGGCCGCCAATCAGCCCGCGCGGTTATCATGACTCTGCGCATCGCCGTTCCTGCCGCAGCCTTACTTGGTCTTTAGAGGATCACCAGCCAACCGGCTGGAAGATGGTCCATCGCATGGATGAGCGCAGCGCAGTGATGGCCAAGCGACAGGCTGGCGCGGCGCCCCTCCGGCTGCGGTCAGCGGGCATGTTTGCCAGGACCGCCGCCGACAGACAAGCTCTGATCACCATCGTGGTGTAGAATTCCAGGAGGGACGCCGCCCTATCGGCGTCCGGCGACAAGGCGTTCGCGTGCGGATGGCGATAGGTCCGGCAGCAGGGACAGCGCTGTTCCCTCGATCAAATCACCCATGCGACGGCGAACGGCGCGGGCGGAATCGATCAGCACACGCAGTTCCTCACGGTCAAGGGGCTCATGCACGACGGTGGCTCTGACCCGCTGGATGGCTTGGCGGTATTCTTCATCGAGCGCCACGAACTGCGTGCGTTTGCTCTCGAAGGCTCGGCGCAGGCGTTCAACATCGGCGTCCGGCAAATCGGCGGTGACGCGGGCGATCAGACGATCCGGCATCGGCAGAGCGGAGACCGGCTGTTGGTGATGGTAGGTGCTGACCAGCATGCCGCCAAGGAACAGGTTGAGGGCAAGCGATGCCAGCGCCAGGAGGCGGAAGGACAGGCGCGGTCGTGCAATCATCGCTGACCTCCGTCGAACAATACCGGGACCTCGTCGATCAACAACGCCACATCCGGCGTTGACGCCGGGATTGTCTGGGGGTGCAGACCGCCTACCATCCAACCGAGCGCCAGCAGACCGGCGCACAGCGCACTGGCGAAAGGTGCGGGCATGCGGCCAAACAACAGGACCAGAAACCTTTCCCCCTGGGTGTCGCGGGCGCGGCGGGCCACAGCGGCGACCAAACCGTCGATGCGCGCCGATTCAACCCTTGGCGGTTCAGCAAGAAACCGTTCTATGTCACACGCAGCCCGCCATGCCGCTTGCGCCTGGGGTGCGGTGGACAGCAGCCGCTCAGCCGCCCCGCGCTCGGGCGCCGGCCATTGTGTGAGATCCGCGCCATAGCTGTCGAGCAAGCCGGTGAAACGCTCAAGATGCATGGGGTGGTTCATGCGGTCCTCCCGGCGATCAGCGCCGCTCTCAAAGCCTGCCGCCCTCGCGCAAGCAAGGATTCAAAAGCCGTCTCGCTGATTTTCAGGACCTCGGCGGCTTGGCGCAGGCTTAACCCTTCTTGATGAAACAGCACGACTGCGGCGCGCTGACGATCCGGCAAGCGGCGCAACGCCGCCTCGATGCGATCGGCGGTCTGCTTTTCGGCAATGCGTTCGACCGCATCTGGGGCGTCGTCCGGCAGTTCTACCGCCGTGTCGAGCGGTTGCCATTCCGGCTTGCGCTTGCGGTCGATGGCGAGATTGGTGACGATGCGGTACAACCAGGTGCTGAAACGCGCCCGCCCCGTCTCCCAACGTTCGGCATGTCGCCAGACGCGCAGGAAAGCGTCCTGGGCGATCTCGTCAGCGTCGGAGGCATTGCCGGTTAGCCGTTGCGCCAGAGTTACGGCGCGGCGCATATGCCGGGCGGCCAGCGTCTCAAAAGCGGCGTCGTCGCCGGCGGCGGTGCGTTCCATCAGCGCGTCATCGCTGTCAGGTCCGACGCTCTCTGGCGCAACACTCATCGGTCCCCGCACAAACCAGACGCTTTCATATCCCCCCCACAGAGTCGGCATCCGCCCTCAGCCTCCCTGCCCTGCCGGCGCCAGACGACGCCCCGCCCCGCGCCGTTGCGCCAGTCGTTCAAGCATCAGGTAGACCACCGGCGTGGTGTACAGCGTCAACACCTGGCTTACCAGCAACCCTCCGACGATGGCGATGCCCAGCGGCTGCCGCAGCTCACCGCCGACGCCGGTGTCCAGCGCCAGCGGCAAGGCGCCGAGCAGAGCGGCAAAGCTTGTCATCATGATCGGGCGGAAGCGTTCCAGCGCCGCCTCGCGGATCGCCTCCAGGGGGGACAGACCACGCTCACGCTCGGCCTCCAGCGCGAAGTCGATCATCATGATGGCGTTCTTCTTGACGATGCCGATCAGCAGCACGATGCCGATCATCGCCACGATCGACAAATCATTGCCGGTGAGGATCAACGCCAGCAACGCCCCCAACCCCGCCGAAGGCAGCGTGGACAGGATGGTCAAGGGGTGGATGGTGCTCTCGTACAGCACGCCCAGCACGATGTAGATGGTGATCAGCGCCGCCCCGATCAGCAGCGGCTGGCTGGACAGGGAATCGCTGAACGCCTTGGCCGAGCCGGCGAAACCGCCGCGCACGGTCGGCGGCATGCCGATATCGTCGGCGGCCTTGCGCACCGCCACCGTCGCTTCGCCGAGCGAAACGCCCGGCGCCAGATTGAAAGACAGCGTCGCCACCGGGAATTGCCCTTGATGCTGCACCGACAGCGGCGACGATAGCGTAACGAAGCGCGCCAGCGCGCCCAAGGGCACGACGCGCCCGCCGCTTCCCTTGACGAAGATCTTATTCAACGCTTCGGGCCCGCGCTGGTCGGCGGGATCAACCTCCAGAACCACATGGTGCTGGTTCTGCGCGATATAGATGGTGGAGATCTGGCGTTGTCCGAAGGCGTCGTAAAGCGTGGCGTCGATGTCCTGCAAGGCGACCCCCAGGCGCGACGCCGCATCCCGGTCGATGGTGACCATGGACTGAAGCCCGCCGTTCTGCTGGTCATTGCCGACATCGCGCAGTTCCGGCAGGGTTCGTAGTTTTGCCACCAAACGCGGCGCCCAGGCGTTCAACTCGGCAAGGTTGGTGTCCTGCAACGCATAGAGGTACTGCGCCTTGCCGCTGCGGCCACCGATGCGGATGTCCGACACCGGCTGAAGGTAAAGCTGCACTCCCTGCACGTGCTGGGTGCGTCCGCGCAGCCGGTTGATCACGGTGTCTATGGAGTCACGTTGGTTGCGCGGCTTCAGCGTGATGAACAAACGCCCGCTGCTGCCGGAAAGGCTGCCGCCGATGAAGGAACCAACCCCCTCCACCGCCGGGTCCTCGGCCACCGCATCCTGGATGGCGCGCTGGCGCGACAGCATGGCCTGGAACGAGATGTCCGGCGGCGCGTCGGTGACGCCGAACAACAGGCCGGTGTCTTGTTGCGGAAAGAAGCCCTTGGGGATGTGGATGTACAGCCAGACGCTGGCCACCACGGCGGCGAGCGTGGTCAGCAGCATCACCGCCTGATGGGCGAGCACCCAGTCAAGCCCCTGCGCATACCCCCGGTGCACCGCGTTGAAGCTGCGCTCCAGCCCGCGTTCCAGCCGACCGGGGCGGCGCTCTGCGGCATTGTCGGCGCGCAACAGGCGGGCGCACATCATCGGCGTCAGCGTCAAGGACACGACGGCCGAGACGGCGATGGCCACCGACAGCGTCACGGCGAATTCACGGAAATAGCGACCGATGATACCGCCCATGAACAGGATGGGGATGAACACCGCCACCAGCGACAGGCTGATGGAAATGACGGTGAACGCCACCTGCCGCGCCCCTTTGAGCGCCGCCTCCAGCGGACCGGCCCCAGCCTCGCTGTGGCGCACGATATTTTCGACGACGACGATGGCGTCATCCACCACAACGCCCACGGAGATGGTCAGCGCCATCAGCGACAGATTGTCCAGGCTGTAGCCGCACAGCCACATGACGGCGAAGGTGCCGGCCAACGACAGCGGTACGGCCACGGAAGGAATCAGCGTCGCCGCCACCCGGCGCAAAAACAAGAACATCACCATGATCACCAGCGCCACGGTGAGGGCCAAGGTGACCTGCACGTCATGGATGGAGGCGCGGATGCTCGGCGTGCGGTCGGTGCGCACCGTGACGCTGACGCCGGGGGGAAGCCAGCGCTCCAACTGCGGCAGTTCGGCGTAGACCCGGTCCACCGTCTCCACCACATTGGCCCCGGTCTGCTTTTGCACCTGGACCAGCACGGCGCGCTTGCCGTTGTACCAGGCGGCGAGGCGGTTGTTTTCGGTGGCGTCCACCACCGAGGCGACAGCGCTCAACCGGACCACGGCTCCATCACGCTCCGTGACGATCAGGCGGCGGTAGGAATCAGCGCCAAATAATTGATCATCCGCGCCGATGGACCAGCTCTCACGGTCGCCATCGACGCTGCCTTTCGGCCCGTTGGCGTTGGCCTGAGAGACCACACTGCGCACATCCTCCAGGCTAAGCCCCATCGAGGCCAAGGCGGCGGCGTTGGCGCGGACCCGCACGGCTGATTTCTCCGCACCGCTGATGCTGACCTGACTCACCCCCTCGATCTGCGAAAGGCGCTGGCCGATGATCGTGTCCGCAAGGTTGAAGACATCGCCCGACGCCATGGTGTCGGAACTCACCGCCAGCACCAGGATCGGCGCGTCGGCGGGGTTGATGCGCCGCATTTGCGGCGGGTTTGGCAGATCCTTCGGCAAATCGCCGCCCGCCGCGTTGATAGCCGCCTGCACATCGCGCGACGCCGCCTCGATATCGCGCCCAAGGTCGAACTGGATGACGATGGAGGTCGCGCCAAGCGAACTGCTGGAGGTGATTTCCGTCACATCGGCGATGCGCGCCAACCAGCGCTCCAGCGGGGTGGCGACCGATGTCGCCATGGTCTCCGGGCTGGCGCCGGGCAGCGCGGTGGCGACGACGATGGTCGGGAACTCCACCTGCGGCAGCGAAGCCACCGGCAGAAAGCGATAAGCGACGATCCCCACCAGCAAGATGCCGACCATCAACAGGGAGGTGCCGACCGGGCGATGAATGAAGGGGGTGGACAGGCCCATGGCGCTACTCCGCCGGTCGGCGTGAAGCGCCGGGGAGATCGGTCGCCGGAACATCGGTCAGCTGAGCGCGCGCGCCCTTCAGCCAGGCCCCCAGCCGGTCCATGTAGAGGTAGACCACCGGCGTGGTGTACAGCGTCAGCACCTGGCTCACCAGCAGCCCGCCGACGATGGCGATGCCCAGCGGACGGCGCAACTCCGCCCCCGTGCCGTCCTGCAAGGCCAGCGGCAGCGCGCCCAGCAAGGCGGCGAAGGTCGTCATCATGATGGGCCGGAAGCGCAGCAGCGCCGCTTCGTAGATCGAGCGCGCCGGGGCCATGCCGTGCACACGCTCGGCCTCCAGCGCGAAGTCGATCATCATGATGGCGTTTTTCTTGACGATGCCGATCAGCAGCACGATGCCGACCAGCGCGATCAGCGACAAATCGTATCCGGTGACCATCAACGCCAAAAGCGCCCCGACGCCCGCCGACGGCAGCGTCGAGAGGATGGTGATGGGATGGATCGTGCTCTCATAGAGAATACCCAGCACGATATAGACGGCGACCACCGCCGCCAGAATCAGCCACGGCTCGTTGTCCAGCGAGGAACGGAACTCAGCCGCCGTGCCGGTGAAGGTGGATGAAATGGTGTCGGGCATGCCGATGGCTGCCTGCGCGTCCTGGATCGCCCGCACCGCATGCCCCAGCGACGCCCCCGCCGCCACGTTGAAGGACAAGGTTACCGACGGGAACTGCCCCTGGTGGGTGATGGCCAACGGCGCCGCGCCGCGCTCCACCGCGACCAGCGCGTTCAGCGGCACGGCCTGCCCGGTGGTGGACTTCACATAGATCTTCGACAGAGTGTCGGGGTTCACCTGGAAGCCCGGCTCCACCTCCAGAATGACGCGGTACTGGTTAGTCTGGGTGTAGATGGTGGAGATCTGCCGCTGGCCAAAGGCGTCGTACAGCGTGTCGTCGATGGCCTGCGGCAGCACGTGCAGGCGCGACGCCGTGTCGCGATCGATGCGCAAGAACACCTGCAAGCCATTGGGCTGCTGATCGCTGGCGACATCGGTCAATTCGCCGCGCGCCTGGAGCGCCGCCAGCAGACGCGGCGCCCATGTCCCCAACTCCAGCGGATCGGGGTCTTGCAGGACGTATTGGAACTGGGTGCGGCTGACGCGGGCGTCGATCTGCACATCCTGCACCGCCTGCATGAACAGCGAGACCCCCTCCACCCCGGTTGTGGCGGCGCGCAGGCGGGCGATGATCGCCTCGGCGGAGGCTGAGCGCTGCTCCTTCGGCTTCAGCGTGATGGTCAGGCGGCCGGTGTTGTTGGTGGCGTTCACCGTCCCTGCGCCGACGAAACTCGCCACCCCAACCACATCCGGGTCCTGGCGCACGATGGCGGCGATGGCGCGCTGACGTTCGGTCATCGCCTTGAAGGAGATCGACGGAGCGGCGTCGGTGACGCCGATGATGACGCCGGTGTCCTGCTGCGGCAAAAAGCCCTTGGGCACGACGTCGTAGAGATAAAGCGTGCCGACCAGAGTCAGAATCGCCACCAGCAGCGTCGCCGGTTGATGGCGCAGCACAACGCGCAGGCTGGCGGCGTAGGCGTCGCGCAGCGCGTCGAAGCCGCGCTCGCTCCAGCGGAACAGCCGCCCTTCCTCGCCGCTCTGGCGCTTCAACAGCCGTCCGCACATCATCGGCGTCAGCGTCAGCGACACCACCGCCGACATCACCACGGCGATGGACAAGGTGATGGCGAATTCACGGAACAAACGCCCGACCACCCCGCCCATGAACAAAAGCGGGATGAACACGGCGATCAGCGACACGGTCAGCGACACCACGGTGAAGCCGATCTGCCGCGCGCCCTTCAGCGCGGCCTCCAGCGGTGGATCGCCCTCTTCGATATAGCGGACGATGTTCTCGATCATCACGATGGCGTCGTCCACCACAAAGCCGGACGCGATGGTCAACGCCATCAGCGACAGATTGTCGAGACTGAAACCGCACAGCGCCATAACGCCAAAAGTGCCGATCAGCGACAGCGGCAGCGCCACGGATGGGATCACCGTCGCCCAGGCCTTGCGCAGGAACAAGAAGATGGTCAGCACCACCAGAGCAGCGGTCAATACCAGGGTGAATTGCACATCACGCACCGAGGCGCGGATGGTGTCCGTCCGGTCGGTCAGCACCGAAACCCGGATCTGCGGCGGCATGGCGCTTTGAAGCTGCGGCAACAGCGCCTTGATGCGGTCCACCGTGTCGATGATGTTGGCGCCGGGCTGGCGCTGGATGTTGAGCAGCACCGCCGGCTTGCCGTCGTGCCAAGCCGCCAGACGGGTGTTTTCCACCGAATCCACCACCGCGCCGATGTCCTGAAGCCGCACCGGCGCGCTGTTGCGGTAGGCGACGATGATCGGCCGGTACAACGCCGCCGAGGCGATCTGGTCATTGGCGGCGATGGAAAAGGACTGCCGCGCCCCATCGAAGCTGCCCTTGGGGGCGTTGACGTTGGCCTGGGAAATGGCGTTCCGCACATCCTCCATGGTCAGGCCCTGGCCGGCGATGGCGGCGGGGTTGACCTGCACGCGCACGGCGGGACGCAGGCCACCCTCGATCCCGACATAGCCGACGCCATCCACCTGGCTGAGCTTTTGCGCCAACAGCGTGTCGGCGGCGTCCGACACCACTTCCAACGGCAAGCTGTCGGAGCTGAGCGCCAGGACCAGCACCGGTGTGTCGGCAGGGTTGACCTTGCTGTAGGTGGGCGGGTTCGGCAACCCCTTGGGCAGGCCGCCCGCCGCCGCGTTGATGGCGGATTGCACGTCCTGCGCGGCGGCGTCGATGTTGCGCGCCAGACTGAACTGCAAGGCGATGGTCGAGACCCCGAAGGAGCTGGTGGAGATCATCGACGACAGCCCGGCGATCTGCCCCAACTGCCGCTCCAGCGGCGCGGTGACCGAGGAGGCCATGACATCCGGGCTGGCGCCGGGGTATTGGGCGGTCACCTGCACCGTCGGAAAATCCACCGTCGGCAGCGACGACACCGGCATCAGCCGGTAGCCAAGCAAGCCAAGCAGCACCAGCGCCACCATCAAAAGCGAGGTGGCGACCGGGCGTTGGATGAAGGGGGCGGATATGTTCATGAGCGGTTTTGCCGTTCACGACGCCGCGCTTCACCGGAAGGAGCTGGAGCGCTGGCGTTGGCGTCCGGCTCTGAAACCACGACGCGCGCGCCGGGTTGCAGGCGGTATTGGCCGTCCACCACCACCTTTTCACCGGGCTTCAGCCCTTCGTCGATCAGCGCTTTGTCACCCTCGCTGTGAGTCACCTTGATAGTCCGCTGCTCGACCGTCTGATCGTCCTTGATGACATAGGCGTAGACCCCCTGCGGCCCGCGCTGCACCACCGAGGAGGGAACCACCGCGCCGTCCTTGCGCGTGGAGGCCAGCAGGCGGACATTGACGAACTGCCCCGGCCAGAGCCGCTGCTGGTCATTGGAAAAAACCGCCTTGATGCGCACAGTGCCGGTGCCGGAATCGATCTGGTTGTCGATGACGCTGAGCGTTCCCTCCCCCAGAACCGCCTTGCCCGCGCGGTCGAGCGCCACCACCTTCACCACCCCCGCCGCCTGCGCCTCCAGCACCGCCGGTAAATTCTGTTCCGGCAGGGTGAACAGCACGGCGATCGGCTGCACCTGGGTGATGCTGGCCAAGCCGTTCTGGTCGCTTGCCCGGACGATGTTGCCCTGGTCCACGCCGCGCAGCCCGATGCGCCCGCTGATCGGCGCGGTGATGGTGGTGTAGTCAAGCTGCACCTTCACCGTCTCGATGGCCGCCTCATCGGAGCGGACCAGCGCCTCCCCCTGCACCACCAACGTGCGCTGGGTGTCCACCTGCTGCTTGGAGGCGTATTCACGCAGATTGAGGTTGCGTTCCAAGTCGCGGCGGGCGTTGGCGAGTTGCGCCTCGTCCTGCGCCTTCTTCGCCTCCGCCTGGGCAAGCTGGGCTTGCAGCGGGCGCGCATCGATGCGCGCCAGCACATCGCCGGCCTTGACCGTTTGCCCTTCGGTGAAGGTGACCTGCTGCAACTCGCCATCGACGCGCACGCGCACGACGACGCTGTTGAACGCCTGCACCGTGCCGATGCCGTCCAACCAGATCGGCATATCCTCCCGAGCGACCGTGCCGCCCACCACCGGAACCGGACCACCCCCCCCCCCCCCCCCCCCCCCCGGGTTCGAGGCCAGTTGCTGGGCAAGCTGCTGCTGCACGGCGACACCGACAGCCGCCAACCCCAAGGCGACGGCCAAGCCGGTGGCGACCGGTTTCCAACGCATGATCATGTTTTGCCGCTATCGAGGTGGTGATCCATACCCCGTTATACGGACGAAGCGCGCCGATCCGTCGGTATGAGATGTTGAAGATTTGGCTCCTTCGGGTAATGAGCCTTTTCAAGACCATCAACACAGCCGAAATCTGTGTTATGTTGCACTTTGTTTGTAACACATGAAAGGCGCCGACATGAGCGAAGCCACCTTCACCTTCCGAGTTGATGAGGCCCTGAAAAATGAATTTTCCACAGCCGCAAAGACCCGCGACCGCAGCGCCGCACAACTCCTGCGCGATTTCATGCGTGACTTCGTACGGCAGCAGCAGGAAGCGACCGAGCATGACGCCTGGTTTCGTCGCCAAGCGCAAATCGGCCTGGACTCGGCCAACGCCGGTAATCTGATCCCGGCGACCGAGGTCGAAGCCAAGTTCGCGGCCAAGCGGGCAGCTACACGCCGCCGGCTTGAAGCCTCTAAATGATGGAATTGTTCTGGACGCCCGAAGCTACCCAAGACCGTGACGAAATCTATGACTACATCGAGACCGACAACCCGGTCGCCGCGCTAACCCTTGATGAGTTGTTTGCAGAGAAAGCCGATCGCTTGATCGATCATCCCGGCCTTGGCCGGCTTGGCCGCGTTACCGGCACCCGCGAGCTGGTAGTGCACCAGAATTATATCTTGGTCTATGACGTGACCGACGGCTTGGTGCGCGTGCTGCGCGTCTTGCACGTGGCTAGGCAGTGGCCATCGTATAAGTGAAGGCAATATATCGTTCAAGAAATTTTCCAGAACAAAATCATCCTCGTAAATAATATTCAATCCTCCCCCGCCTGCACGGCGTGACCGGCGTCTGGCTGCTGAGTCTTGGACTGGGGGTACAGCAGGCGTTCGACGAACCGTCCGGCGTCCTCCATGTACAGGTAAAGAACCGGCGTGATGTACAGCGTCAGCACTTGGCTGACCATCAAGCCGCCGACCACCGCCAAACCCAGGGGTTGGCGCAATTCAGCCGCCGCGCCGTGAGCGACGTCGATGGGCAGCGTGCCCATCAGCGCCGCCATGGTGGTCATCATAATGGGGCGGAAACGCAGCACGCAGGCCCGTTCGATGGCGTCGCGCGGGCTCAGGCCATCCTCGCGCTGGGTGACT
>JAVBJZ010000039.1:0-9312 GCA_031546725.1 Azospirillum sp. | reverse complement strand
ATCGTCCTGATCGGCGGCTCGGCCTCCGGGCGTTACACCTGTTTCAATCCACGCTCCCGCATGGGGAGCGACCCGGTGGGTGCGATCTTCGGTCTGCAACCGCTCTGTTTCAATCCACGCTCCCGCATGGGGAGCGACCCTCATATTCCAGGTGGTTGGCGGCGAAAGACCAGTTTCAATCCACGCTCCCGCATGGGGAGCGACGCTTAACGGCGTGCGCATAGGTGTTGTCATCAACGTTTCAATCCACGCTCCCGCATGGGGAGCGACCAAGGTTTGGCAAGATTTCGCAGATCAACGTGTTGTTTCAATCCACGCTCCCGCATGGGGAGCGACCGGCGCTCGGTCCTGAGTGGGTGCGGCTCTGGCGGTTTCAATCCACGCTCCCGCATGGGGAGCGACCCCGGCCAGCAATCCCTCGATCAGGCCGGCGATCGTTTCAATCCACGCTCCCGCATGGGGAGCGACCCGGAGATAGGCCGGCGTGGCGGCGTCACCGGGATGTTTCAATCCACGCTCCCGCATGGGGAGCGACTCGAGAAGCTTATTCGCGTGCTTGGGTTTGAGCATGTTTCAATCCACGCTCCCGCATGGGGAGCGACGGAGGACAGTTGTTTAGGGCGTTGCTGTTCGATGGTTTCAATCCACGCTCCCGCATGGGGAGCGACTCCTTGTCTCTATCCGTTTGTCCAAGAACCCACAATCCCTGCACGAATGCGAACCTCCACTTTTGCACAGGCGCTGGGCTGCCAATCAGCACCTCATAAAGCGTAAACCCTTGATAAAGATAAGGGGCGAACCTCCCAGGGTTTTTCTGTCCACTCCGGGTTCGCGCCAATCAGAAAACCAAGGCGCCCCCAAGATCGAGCGCTGGCTTGGCGCCGATATGCTCAATACGCCGACCGGCATTGGCTCCGAGATGGTAAAAGCGGAGGCTGTCCGTGTCCTGGTTGATCTCCGCAAGCAAACGGGCGCGCAAAGCGGCCCATTGCGCCGGATCAACCTCGCATTCAAAAACTGAAAATTGAACCCTTTGGCCAAAATCCTGGCAGGCCCTGGCAATGTGACGCAGCCGGCGTCGCCCCGCTGTGTCTTGTGTGTTCACATCATATGTAATGAGCATCAACATGGAGGATCATTTCCATAAAAACGGAGGATATCCATCCAAGTCACCGCGCAGGTGACGCGCAAGGAGCTGCGCCTGAATATGAGGGATCAGCCCAAGGCTGACCTTCTCGTTCAGAAACGGATGCATGATTTCATCCTTCTTTCGCTCCTGATAAGCGGTCAGAACCGTCTTGCGGGCATCGTCGTGCAACAGCACCGCTCCGCCTTCCATATGAATGAAGTCCTTTTTTCCCAGTTGCTGGCGGTTGATCAAGGTCAGAACGACCCGGTCGGCCAGCACTGGTCGGAATTCCTCCATCAGATCAAGCGCAAGGCTGGTGCGGCCAGGCCGATCCCGATGCAAAAACCCAACTTGCGGATCCAACCCCACGCTTTCCAGCGCGGACCGGCAATCATGGCCAACCATGGCGTAGAGGAACGACAGCAGCGCGTTGCAGGGGTCCAGCGGCGGTCGCCGGCTGCGCCCCTTAAAGCGGAAGGCGTCATCGTCGCGACGGATCAGATGATCGAACGCACCGAAATAAGCGTTCGCCGCATCGCCTTCATGACCGCGCGCCACGTCGATATCCGGGGCCTCCGCCACACGGCGGGCCACATCGCCCAAGCGGCGTTGAGCATCGTCCAGCCGCATCCGACCGGCATCCTCCAACCCCGCGCCATGATCGCGTAACGCCCGGCGGAGCACGGCGCGCTGGTTCGCCGCCTTCGCCGCGACAATGGCGCGGACGATGACCAGCCCGGCCGCCGGATCATCGGCTATGCGGTACTGGCGTCGCCGCAGCAGCACATTGCCGCTGATCGCCCCCTCGACCCGCGCCATGAACTTTCCATGTTCACTGAGAAAAGAGACGGCCACCCCCGCCTCCGCGCAATGCCCCATCAGCGGTGGCGACATGCCGACCCGCCCGAAGCAGACGATGCCGCCCATCATGTGAACAGGGACGCGCCCGATCTCGGAACGCTCCACCTCCACCACGATGTTGGCGCCATCCTTGCGCAGCCATGCCCCGTCCGTGGTGATGAACAAGGTGTTCAAATGCTGCCGCATGGCGTCACGACCTTTCTTGTTTTTCGGCTGCTTCCGTGTCGTCCGCCGGTTCGGCCAAGTGCCGGGCCAACCAAACGGCCACAACCGGTGGTTTGGTCAAACGCTGAGGGCGGCAAAGATCGAGCATCGAGCAGTTCTGGCATTTGCGGGCTTCGTAAACCGGCGGAGGCGTTACGCCATGGCAAAGCATGTCCTGGACCGCCATGGCCGTCTGCTCGGTCAGCTCCCGCAACACGCTGTCCAGCACCACGGGAAAGCGCCGCCGGCTTTCGCCGTAGAACAACGCGCCTTCGGGAATAGCGGTGTGGAACATCTCCTCCAGGCACATGGCCTGGGCGCAGAGCTGGACCTCGTCAGCCCGGTGGGCCTTGGGGCGGCCACGCTTGTATTCCACGGGGAAGGGATGGCGTTCCGGGCCGTACAGTTCGACCACATCGGCCACCCCCGTCAGACCAAGGCGGCGCGATCGCAACGGCATCGACCGCACGATGCGGACCGCGCCGCGCTTTTCCCGACCACCCGCGTCCACGGTGTCGTGCAGCACGCGGCCTTCCACCGTGAACCGATTCTCCTGCCACTGGCGCTCGACATGGATCAAGGCGCACTGCCGGGGACAGAACAAATGGTGCTGAAGGGCCGACAGCGGGAGGAAATCATCGTCATCCATGCCGCCGGCCCTTTCCGTCAGAACTTTTCGATGAGCGTGACCCCAGCGGGCACGCCGGCTGCGTTCACCGACACCGCGTAGTCGGCAAAGCGGCGGGCTGGCGGAAGATTGTCGGTATTGGCGCCGCCGAGGTCGTAATCCTCATTCTGGAAGCGACGCTTCACGCTGACAAGGTCGAACAAACGCTGGGCCGAGGCATTGCCCAGGACGCTGTCGTGGCGGAACACGAACAGCTTCCGCCCGGTCATCTCACCGCGCGCGGCGGAACGGTCATGGTCGAACATCTGCTCCAGCGCGGTCCACAGCAGCTCGATATCGGCCTCGTCAAAACCGGTTTTTCCCGCCAGACTGGCGGAAATGTAGCCATGGCTGCAGTACAGGCCATAGGGCACGATGTGCTTGCGCCCCATCGTGCGGTTATCGTGGCGATCATCTCCCGTATCGCCTTCCTTGCGCTCCTCCAGCTCTTTTTCGGAGGTCGCGGCCATGCGGGTGATTGAGATTTCCAGCGGCAGAATCGGTTCGACCGAGCAGGCGAAGGACATCTGCACCGGCCCCCGGACCTGACCACAGTTGATTTTGGTGCTCATCACCGCACCAAAGCTGCGAACGTCAAAGAAATTGTCGCACATGAACTGGCGAACGGCTTTTTCTTCCTCCGCCCCCTTCGGTGACAGCTTATCAGACGTACCCACTTTCGTGTCGTCAGGACGGGCGGCGGCGTAGGCTGTGCGGTGTTTCTCGTTCAGGATCGAGCCTTCCTGGACGTAGATCCCATAGCGCGGTTCCCCGTCGCGGCTGAGAGCGGCGAAATTGCGGATCTTGCGCTTGAGGCAGACATCGGTCACCAACCCCTGGTTGGTTTCCGGGTCCAGCCGAGGCAAATTGCCAGCGTCCGGGTCGCCGTTCGGGTTGCCGTTGGTGACGTCAAAAAAATAAACGAATTCGTAGCGGTTCTGAATGGCGGTCATCGCTCAGTCCTCGGAATCGGTCGTGTCGGAAGCGGCAGGATCGGAAGCAGCAGGGTCAGAAGCCGTGGCTTCGGCTTTGCCCGTGAACCGTTGATGGTAGTAGCCGATGGCAAAGCGCCCTTGATCTTCAAGACGCAGGGAACGCGGGAACGCCGTGTCGAGGCCGCCCAGGATCTGGGTGATCTCTTTTTCGAACCAGACACTGAGTCCGATCGTCTTCTTGTCTTTGCGCAGCGCCGCCAAATGGTGATTGCTGTTGCGCAGCAAGAGAGGAAAGACACTGGCGGGGGTTGCCGACGCCGCGCCGAAATAGCGGTCGCGGATGCTGGCGTTGACCATGCCCAGAGCCGCGCGTTGGGCGCTCTCCAGCACAGCGAACAATCGGCCCAGCCGATAGGCTGGCCTTGCCTCATCTCGATTCAGGCTCACGGGAAGTTCCTCCTCCTTCTTCGATCCCAGACGGGAGTCGCGATTGAGACACGCCTTACAGATAGCAGCCTTGACGCCGTTGATGTCGTCGCCAGCCCGGATGCGGGTGATGACCGCCGAGAGCAGGCTGCGGGGGTAGCGACTGCCGGTCAGAATGGCGCGCATCATCTCCCCGCTTAGTTGCGGGGCGATATTTTCGGATTTGCCGAGCAGGGCGGTTTCGCGCAGCAAAGCCCAGGCTGACGGTTCGGTGCGCCAAGGTGACGGCTCGATCTCCAGGTCGCGCCAATGCTGACCGATACGGCGGGCGATGGCGCCGAAGGAATCCTCCAGCCAAAAACGCACCGACAGCCGGGCGATGTTCGGGGACAGGCCGAGAATAAAAAAGCGCGTGTCCTCATCGAGCCCTGGATCAATCATACGCACCGGCCGTCCCTGGGAAACCGGCAGGAGGCTATCCTTGATCCTCTGCGCCTCCTCCGCATCGTCAGGGCGAGGCGGGTCCAACAGGTGGAGGAAGACTTCCTCAGCCTTACGAGCGGCGGCCTCACCACGGGATACGTCTGCCCAGAACACCGTCGTCGCGTCACCGATCTGCACGCGGTTACTGCTGCCGCGCATCAACAGAGCGTTGAGAGCCGTGCCATAACCAAAGGTGGCGGCCTCCGACACGGGGGCGTTCAACCCCTGCTCCTTGCCGTAAGAGGTGAAGGCGTCGTTGTTGAACGACACGATGGACGCCCCGGAACTCTGCGCCCCCATCACCCCCTTGATGGCGGGGTGGAGGCGGGCGATGGGTTGCCGCTGGCCGGTCATCAGGCACAGGCTCTCACCCCCCGCGCCGTCGGCGACCTGCCGCTCCCAGATCCGGCGAGCAGCGGGACGGTCGTGCAGAAAGCCGGACTCACCATCCAGCGTGAACGCCATGTTCTGGTCGAGCATCGCGTCGGTAAAGGGCGATGTCTCGAACCGCTCCCCAGACCATATGTCAAGAAAGCCGAGCAGCGCCAGCAGACCAGCGTCCTCGGTTCCAACCAGCAGGCTGCGGTGCAAGGTCTGAAAAGCCGCCCAATTGGCCGGATGGCTGACGCGTTTCTTCGTGGTTTTGTCGAGGCTGAGGCCAAGCAGATATTTTGTGTTGTCCCACAAGAAAAAAGAGCGCGGGGTGACGCCGGGTCGCTTGAAAGACTGCGGCACCGCCATGGGGCGCGCCTCCGGCGTCTTGCCGGAGGTGGTCTGCCACGGCAGGATTTCTACAGGGTCGCCGCTCGGGGACAGGACGATGATATGGGAAACTCGTTCGGTTGAGTAACCAAACGGCGGCACATCGCCGCGATTCGCCAGACGGTCATAATAGCCATTCAGCGCCGCAAGCATGGTCATGACCGCACCTCACGCGAATCGCGCGGCGGCGGCATCAGCACCCCGTCACGCAGCACGGCGTGGAAGAACAGCGGAGTGCAGTTCGAGGTGCAGCAATGCTGGTTGCCGATTCGGCTTTCCCGTTCGTGCTCAATGTCGAGCAGCATCCAGCCAAGGTCGCGCTCGCGCTGGTCGGTTGGCAGGTCGGACAATGGCGGAGCACCGTCTACCAGAGCGAAGTTGGCCGGAAATTCGCGCACCCCGAAGCAAGGTTGCTGGAAGCATTGCCCCTGAGCCGCCCGGCGGTTGAACATGCTCAGGTGCTTAGCTTCCGTATCACCCGCCTCGGCTCGGTCAGTCAGGTCAAAATGCGCGTCAATGACATAGGCGACGTCAACCAGCAGCGTGGTGGCGCGTTGCTGCCGGTTGTCCTCCGCCACCATACGCAGATCCTGCACCGCGCCGGCCCTCATCGCCTTGCGGACAGATGCGGCGGGAACGCGCGCACCGACCTCGTTACGGCGGATAGACTGGAAGCGGATGGGTTTCAACACATGAATCGCGTCTACTGTCCAAGAAATTGCTGGTTTCCAGTGGATCGCCTCCAAAATCCCACGCGCCGCCGATGGCGTCATGACATCGTAAGAAACGCGCTCAACCTTCATCTCGGCTCGGGTGAAACAGGCGCGCTCTCCCCATACGTGGAGCTTGACTCCGTAGGTCACGGTACCCCCATCATTTGTTGAGTTTTTTATTGTTTTCTATAAACATACTTTACGGGCGCAGGGCCATGAAGTCTAGATATAATTTATGCAGTCATTGAATATAACAAACTTAAATGTGCGCAATAAAAATACCCTTTCATCAAACCAGCATAGGTTCCATAAAGTCACACCATCATAATCTGCACAAAGATCGATCATGGAGTGCCGGACGGGTGGGTTTTTCGATTCGTGAAGCAGTTTACGAAAAAGCCATGCATCGAGCATTTGGTGGCGGCCTTCTGGCCCGGTAGCTCTATCTGTCCGAAGCACGTGACGGCGAGGCATGGCTTTGGAGCGCCGAGCCTAAAACCCGAAGCGTGAGTCTTGTCCTGGGCTTTGCTTTGTGATTCACCCTCTTTGGAGGTGGATCATGGGGCGAGGCTATTCCTGGGACCTTCGGGTTCGGATTTACGCAGAGATCGAACAAGGCGGGTCACGGCGCGCTGCGGTGCAGCGCTTTAGTGTCAGCGCCAGTACGAGCATACGGCTGGCGCAGCGGATGGGGTAGCGGCGACAGGCTCGCTGGAGCCTGGACGGCAAGGTCGTCCGCGAGGAGGCGGGCAAGCCGGCGGCTCATGCCGAGCTTCCGACCGGCCGAGTCGAAGCACAGGGCGACATCACCATGCCGGAACTGGCGGCCAAGCTGAAAGCGGCGTGCGGGGTCGCAGCTCGCCTCGCTTCGCTGTCGCGCTGATGTCGCGCAGGAGCGCCGGATATGGTGAAGCCAGCGCCTACCCTGTCTGCGCCAGGAGCCAGATCGGCTGGCGTTCCTTGATGAGACGGCGATCACCACCAAGATAACCCGGTTGCCGGGACGAGCGCGGCGCGGCCAGCGGCTCAAGGCGCAGGCGCCGGTTCGCCATTGGGCGCCCAGACTTTTATCGCCGCCTTGCGCTGCGATGGCTTGACCGTCCCCTGGGTCATCAATGGATTGATGAACCGAACCATCTTCGAGACCTATGTCGAGACACAACTCGCACCAACCCTTCAGCCGGCGGATGCCGTCTTCCTCGACAATCTCTCCAGTCGCAAAAGTAAAAAGACCAAGACCATCCTCAAGGAGCGCGGTGCTTGGTTCCTCTTCCTGCCGCCCTACAGTCCCAACCTTAACCCGATCGCGATAGCCTTCGCCAAGCTCAAGGCTCATCTCCGCTTTATCGGCGCACCCACCATTGAAGAGCTGCGCAAAGTCGTCGGCAGCATCTGCAATCTCTACACTCCCGAGGAGTGCTGGAATGACCTCAAGCACGCCGGCTATGCCGGCATATTAAATGCTCAAAGCTCTGTCTGCAAGAATGAGTGTAACTGCTGCAATCAACCAGAGAGACTCGATCTTCCTCTATCGCGCTATTATGAGCGCCACTACTACTTACGATCACTTCACCGAAGGCTTTATGCCGAACAGCACTACGCGCCAACGCCAGCCTCCCATAACAAACGTACTCCTTGCGTTAGATTGATGAGGAGGAATCCTCCAACCCTAGAAATCTCAGCATTTTCACAAATTGAAAAGAGCAAACCTACGCGATGGTAAGTTTGCTCTTTTCAATCATTTTTGGGCATATATATGCCAACCTGATAAGATACGTTGGATTTCTCGCATCCGTACGCCCCCTTTCGACTGAAAAGTATAATGCCAACGCACATCGCACCTTTTTGCGATTAGCTGGCAAAAGGGAGTATCCTATAATCACTTAATGGAGTCAAGCGACTGTTCCGATATTATCATCGGATATATACAGAAAGATTTCTAGAGGCTGATATCTAAACGGGCGTCCGTGAAGGGCTTGGTCACTTGCCTGGCGGTTGTGATCGCAAACGGTGGTAGACACGGCTCTGAGCTCCTATAGCGCTATAATGCTGGAGTAAGCCAACAAACACCGAGAGATTTCTTCCAACATGCGAGGGGCCATAGCTCTCATTCGATTACCCGTTCAAGATGCCTCTACCGGCGTTGGGACTATCCCAATCATGACATACCCAATGCCAGTTCAACGAGAAGAAATAGGGGGACTCACTATCTATCACAAAAAGCATCCCCTCATTCTATGCATATCTTCCGCCCCTCCCCTCGCCACCCTCAGTTAATCCAACGACTGATAGGCTTCAGATTGAACGCAGAATAAAATTCAGGTACATTGAAGCTGTCGCCAAGTAGTAAAGGCGTGGATTGAAACTGTATTTTTCCAACAATAAATATTGGAAACAGTCGAAGGGCGGATCATTCATGATCCGCCCACCACACGAGAAATTACTCCCCTAATAAATTACAAGAAAAGACCTTCCGTTTCCCGAAAAGTTGGATCTTCCCAATCTAACCCAACCTCATCACGATAGAGGTCTTTATTGACCAACGATACGAATTGGTCATCGAATTCAGTTTTTCGGATGCATTCAGCGGCTCCCGCCGCCAGAAGCCTGTTTCGAGCCGCGCGCGGGATCTGCACCAGATAGGGTTGCAGATCCCGGGCGATGCCTCCCGTCTTGTTTACCGGTGCATATTTCAGAGCATCCAGCAATTGCTCGACCCTGTCCGGCTCGTAGGGAACGATCACCGGAACCAGGGGCGAATCGATGATGCGGAACGCCTTGGCGATGTCGGCGAAGGGATAATTCCCGTCGCTCTGGTAGAGACGGAGCGCCTTCAGGATGCCGTGCGTCCGCCCCTCCCCCACCAGGGCGGCGTCCAGATCATCCGGCCCGCGCAGCCAATACAGGCGCTGGAAATAGCTCCGCAGGGTGGCGAGCGCCAACGGGTCGTCATGGATGCGCAGCACGCTGGCCGCCACTGTAGCAAACAGCTCCAGCTCGGGCGGTGGTTTGTGGGATTCACCCTCCGGGCTGGTGAAGACGAAGACTCGGCCCCGCTCAGGCAAGTCACCGTTGCGGTTGCAGCGACCGGCGGCCTGGGCGATGGAATCGAGCCCGGCCATCGCCCGGTAG
>JAVBJZ010000078.1:0-60638 GCA_031546725.1 Azospirillum sp. | reverse complement strand
GGCGATCTGCTGCTTTCCGATATGTATTTGAGCGAAGAGATGATCCGCCGCTTGCTGACCAAGGCCGGTTTGAATAAAGAAGTAGGATTAGCCGTCACCAACTTCGGCAAACATTCGGGAACGCTTTGGCCAGAAGTTCAGACACATTTTTCAATAAACCGGCATCTAGGAGACAGCCTACACTCTGATATTGCAATGCCATCAAAATTTGGCATCGATTGCGCTCATACAACCGCCTCAACCCCGTCATCGGTTGAAGCCTGGTTATTAGATTTTGGACTCCGTGATTTAGCACGGCTGCTGCGTGAGGCACGGCTTAGAACTTGGCACCCGGACCCAATCACGCATCAACTGCAACTGATCCAAACCCAGCTAAATTTTCCAATCCTTCTGCTTTCTTCTTTGCGACTGCTGCGGCTTGCCCAAGATGTGGATGCTTCCCATTTGCTGTTTGTTAGCCGTGACTGCAACCTATGGCTACCTCTTCACCGGGTTCTGGCTGAACGGGTTAGAGACAAGATTCGCGTTTGCCCAGCAGAGTATTTCTACACGAGCCGCAAGACACAGCTCCAGCCATCTTCCAACTTTCTGGCCTATGCGCGCGATCGCCTGGGTGAGCGTGGCTTGGTGGTTGATGTCGCCAGTTCAGGGTGGTCAATGTCGCATCTACTACAATCTCTAGGCAAGAAGGACCGTCAGTTCTTCTTCATTTATCGCTTTATGATCTCAGCCGCCTGCCTACAAAAGAAACAAATGCCGAAAGACTACGCCCTTCACGCAGTTATTAACCAAGAAAATAACAAGTTTAATGGTGAACTCTTGGAAATGTGCAACTATGCGGAGCATGGTTCCGTTCGTGATGTGCGATATGTCCGGGGCGCCCCATTGCCTGTTTTCGCAGTGAACACCCCCCCTGAACCTGTTTTGAACATGATCAAAGAACAACGCCGCTGCTTCCTCAGCATCATCGATATGATGGCCGAAGCACCGCTCAACGAGACATTGACCCTAAAAGACGACACCATCTCCGCCATTGTCGCAAACCTCTGTAACGCCCTATCCGCACAAAACGTGCTTTTCACTGCTTACGGAGAAGCTCATAGAAAGGAGGATTTGAAGATTGTCGAATCACTGGGTTTGCGGGGCTAACTGTCACCAATCGCCACCCCATCATTCTTTATCATAATCATAAGGCATCACCCCCGCACCGGCATATGCTGACTCAAACGTCCCCCCAGGCGGAGCGGCTCGATTCGCAGGGCGAGGCCGGTGCGGTCGTCGGTTTCCACATAGCAGCCGCACACCGTCGCCTCCCCTTCCGCCGGGCTGAGGCGCTCGGTGGGCAGTTTGCGGATCAGTTTGGCCATGGCGACATCCTTCTTCATGCCGATGGCGCTGTCATAATCGCCGCACATGCCGGCGTCCGACAGATAGGCGGTTCCGCCCGGCAGGATCATGTGATCAGCGGTCGGCACATGACTGTGCGTGCCAACCACCAGTGAGGCGCGGCCATCGAGGTGATGGCCCATGATCATCTTCTCGCTGGTTGCTTCGCCATGCACATCCACCAGGATGGCGTCCACCCCGCCCGCCCCCAGCCGATGCGCGCGCACCACGCGCTCAACCGCCGCGAAGGGGTCGTCCAGCGGGTCCATGAACAGACGCAGCATGACGTTCATCACCAGCACCCGGCGTCCACCACGCGCCTGCAGCAGCACGAAACCGCGTCCCGGCGTGCCTTCCGGGTAATTGAGCGGGCGCAGGATGCGCGGCTGCTGGTCGATCTGCCCCACCAGTTCCTTTTGATCCCAGGAATGGTTGCCGAGCGTGACGGCGTCCACCCCCGCGGCAAAGAAATCCTCGGCGATCTTGACCGTGATGCCGAAGCCGCCGGCGGCGTTCTCACCGTTCACCACCGTCAGGTCGGGGTCCAGTTCGGCTTTCAGGCGCGGCAAATGAGCGATCACCGCGTCGCGCCCGCTGCGACCCACCACATCGCCGAGAAACAAAAGCCTCATCGTTCCACTTTCCTTGAAAAACACTCGGTCACGATCCAGTCCAATGGCTGATCGTAGGGATCATGCGGCAGCAACGCCACCTCTTGGGCGGCGAAGCCGACGCCCACCGCCAGCACCGGACCGGCTCCGGCGCGTAAAGAATCCGCACGCAAGGCCGCCAGCGTACGGTCATAGTACCCGGCGCCATAGCCTAACCGCTGCCCATTCCGGTCGAACGCCAGCAAAGGTATGAACAGCAGCGTCGGCGTCACCAGTGGTGCTGCTTGCGCCGGCTCCCGGATGCTGAAGCGCCCTGTCTGCAAGATGGTTTCGGCCGTCCAGGCGCGGAAAGTCAACGGCTCCCCCCTGGGACCGGACACCGGAAGCGCCACCCTCCGCCCGGCTGCGCCAAGATGAAGAAGCAGCGGCCGCACATCAAGTTCAGAGCCCAGCGGCCAGTATCCCGCCACCGCCCCGTCAGGCAGAGGCACATCGGCCAGCACGCGGTCGCGCACGGCATGCGCGGCGTGGTCCCGTTCGTTGGCGTCGGTGATTTTGTCGCGCACGATCCGCGCCTGCGCTCTCGCGGCGTTCTTTGCGTCGCAAGGGCCGTCCGTCATCGTCACGGGTGGCGCGTGGGGAAGAGAAAGGGGAAGGAGCCGCCTTGGCCGTTGGTCATGTTGCCTATCCTCCATGGCCTGCCAGTGCAGGTGGGCGCCATATACCGAGACCACGATCCCGGCAGGGACAGCTCCCAAGAGGTTTAGGGTTATCGGCCCTGGGGATAATGCGACCCGACGAACCAGGCAGCAGCCTTCCTTGCCGCACAGTCTAGGCGCGTTCAAGCCGAACGGCAACGTCTTCGATGCGCCCGACGATTCGTTCCACCATTGCGACCATCTCTACCTCGTCCGGGAAAGCGGGGGCTGTCAGCGCCGAGGCCCCGCGCCCGGCCTTCGCATCCTGCAATTCATCAGCCAGCACCAGCGCGGTCACCACCAGCATTTGCGCCTCGGTGCCCGAGCGCACGCCGCCGGTGACTTGCCGGATCCGGCCATCCAGGTAAGCGGCAAGGTCGCGCAAGCGCTGTTCTTGCCCTTCCTCACAGTTGAGCTGGTAAGGCCGGCCGTTGACTTCTATATCGACACGCGCCATGGGGTCAGCTCTCCAGAACAGTTTCCAGGCGACCGATCGCCGCCTCCAGGCGGTGCGACACGGTCTCGGCGTTTTGTACGGCCCGCGCTTCGGCCAGGCGGGTCTGATGCACCTCGTCCATCAGTTCCTGTTCCCGGCGAAACACGCGCGTCTCACGCATGGCAGAGGCAAGTTCCAGCCGGTCAACGGCTTTGCCAAGGCGGTCAAGGGCGGTTTTCAGGGTTTCCATGAGGATACCGACGGTTATTTCGCGGACGGACGGGATTGGATTACCATACAGGTGGCCTCACTTATTTGCCTCGTCAACCCAAAATGGCGGACCGCGACAAACAACCTAGAGCACGGCGTCTCCATGCCCCCCTTCATACTCCTCTGGCTTCCACGCCTGGGCCGCGCGCAACGGCTCACCGCAATCGCGTGTTGACCTGCGGGCGGAGGATCTGCATGGTTGCCGCAAGATGGTGGGACGTCTTTGGACTGCCCGCCTGTCGGGCTATTTCCTTATCGCGCGCACCCCGCAGGAACCCTTATTGATGTCTGCTCCCGCCGTTTCCCTGGAAACCATGGCCAACGCCATCCGCGCCCTGGCCATGGACGCTGTCGAAGCCGCCAAATCCGGTCACCCCGGCTTGCCCATGGGCATGGCCGATACGGCGACGGTGCTCTTCACCCGCTTTTTGACGTTCGACCCCAAGCACCCGACATGGCCAGACCGTGATCGCTTCGTGCTGTCGGCCGGTCATGGCTCGATGCTGCTCTATGCGCTGGCCCATCTGACCGGCTATGAGCGCATGACCATCGACCAGCTGAAGCGCTTCCGTCAGTTGGGCAGCCTCACGGCGGGTCATCCCGAAATGGACCCGGGGATCGGTGTCGAGATGACCACCGGCCCGCTGGGCCAGGGCATCTCCACCGCCGTCGGCATGGCGCTGGCTGAACGGATCACCAACGCCCGTTTCGGCGATGCGCTGGTCGATCACTTCACCTATGTCATCGCGTCGGATGGCGATTTGCAGGAAGGCGTCAGCCACGAGGCATGCTCGCTGGCCGGGCATCTGAAGCTGTCGCGTCTGATCGTGCTGTGGGATGACAATCATATCTCGATCGACGGCGCCACCGACCTCAGCTTCACCGACGACACGCCGGCGCGCTTCCGGGCCTATGGCTGGGATGTGCAGAGCGTTGACGGTCACGACATGGCCGCCGTCGCCACCGCCCTTGAAGCGGCGCAGAAGAGCGATCGCCCGTCGCTGATCGCCTGCCGCACCATCATCGGCAAGGGCGCGCCGAACAAGGCCAACTCGCATTCTTGCCACGGCTCGCCGCTGGGCGCCGACGAAGTGGCCGCCACCCGTGTGGCCATGGGCTGGCCGCATGAGCCGTTCACTATCCCCACCGATATAGCGGAATCCTGGAGGGCCGTGGGCCGGCGCGCCGATGCGGCGTACAAAGCCTGGGCCGCCCGCCATCAGGCCCTGGACGCCACACAGCGCAGCGCCTTCGACGCCGCCATGTCCGGCGCCGCCCCGGTTGGGCTGGCGCCGCTGATCGAGACGTTCAAGCGCAAGGTCTCGGAGGAGAAGCCGAACTGGGCCACCCGCGTGGCCTCTGGCAATGTGCTGGAGGAGCTGATCCCGGCGGTGCCGGAGATGATCGGTGGTTCGGCTGATCTGACGCCCTCCAACAACACCAAGACCAAGAACAGCGGCGATGTGAAAGGTGGCGGTGATTTCCATGGCCGTTACATCCGCTATGGCGTGCGCGAGCACGGCATGGCGACCGTGATGAACGGTATGGCGCTGCACCGGGGGGTGATCCCCTATGGCGGCACCTTCATGCAGTTCGCCGACTATTGCCGCCCGGCCATCCGCCTGGCCGCGTTGATGAAGCAGCGCAGCATCTTCGTCATGACCCATGATTCCATCGGCCTTGGCGAGGATGGCCCGACGCATCAGCCGGTTGAGCATCTCGCCGCGTTGCGGGCGATCCCCAATCTGTACGTGCTGCGGCCGGGAGACGCGGTGGAAACCGCTGAGTGCTGGGAACTGGCGCTGGAGCGTCCGGACGGTCCCTCCCTGCTGGCGCTGACCCGCCAGAACGTGCCGACCCTGCGGGTGCGGCATATTTCCGAGAATCTCAGCCGCCGTGGCGCCTATGTGCTGGCCGAGGCCGAGGGAGAGCGGTTGGTGACGCTGCTGGCCACCGGCTCCGAGGTGTCGCTCGCCGTGGAGGCCCGCAAGGCCCTGCAGGCCGAGGGCATCGGCACGGCGGTGGTCTCCATGCCATCGTGGGAACTGTTCGAGCAGCAAAGCGCGGAGTATCAGGCGCAGGTGCTGGGCACGGGACGCCGTGTCGCCGTCGAGGCCGCCGCGCGGCTGGGTTGGGATCGTTGGCTCGGGCCCAATGGCGCCTTTGTCGGCATGTCCGGTTTCGGCGAGTCGGCGCCTTATCAGGATCTGTACAAGCATTTCGGCATCACCGCCGAAGCCGTCGTCAAGGCCGCCAAGGCGCGGCTGTAAGTTCAAACCGGCAGCGTGGCCCTCAAAGGGCCACTGAAGACACACTGGAGGACGTTATGGCAGTTCGGGTTGCGATCAACGGATTCGGCCGTATTGGCCGTTTGGTGCTGCGGGCGATCTATGAGAGCGGTCGCAAGGATGTCGAAGTCGTGGCGATCAATGATCTCGCCGATCTCGACACCAACGTCCATCTTCTCAAATACGACAGCGTGCACGGTCGTTTCCCCGGCACCGTCGAGGCCCGGGACGGCAACCTCGTCGTCAACGACCACGTCATCAAGGTCGTCCAGGAGCGTGACCCGACCAAGCTGCCGTGGAAAGAGCTTGGCGTTCAGGTCGCCATGGAATGCTCGGGCATCTTCACCAAGCGCACCGACGCCGCCAAGCATCTGGAAGCCGGTGCGGAGAAGGTGCTGATCTCCGCCCCCGCCACCGACGAAGACATCACGGTGGTCTTCGGCGTCAACTCGGACCAGCTCAAGGCCGAGCACCGCATTGTGTCGAACGCATCGTGCACGACCAATTGCCTGGCCCCGGTCGCCTTTGTGCTGAACAACCTGATCGGCATCGATCACGGCTTCATGACCACCATCCACTCCTACACCGGCGACCAGCGGGTCGTGGACACCATGCACAAGGATCTCCACCGCGCCCGCGCGGCGGCTTTGAACATGATCCCGACCTCGACAGGGGCGGCCAAGGCGGTGGGCAAGGTGCTGCCGGACCTCAAGGGCAAGTTGGACGGCACCGCCATCCGCGTCCCCACCCCGAACGTCTCGGTGGTGGATTTCAAGTTCGTCGCCAAGCGCGCCACCTCGGTCGAAGAGATCCAGAAGGCCATCAAGGCGGCGGCGTCCGGCCCGCTCAAGGGTATCCTGGGATGCTACGACGAGCCGTTGGTGTCGAGCGATTTCAACCATGATCAGCTCAGCTCGATCTTCGCCTTGAACGAAGTCAAGGTGATCAGCGGCACCTTCGTGCGCGTCATGAGCTGGTACGACAACGAGTGGGGCTTCTCGTGCCGGATGAGCGACACCGCCGTCGCCATGATGAACGCGAAGTAAGCGCCAGACCGATTCCCGATCACGTTGGAAAGGCCACCCCTTCAGGGGTGGCCTTTTTTGATGCTTTGAGCCGGATGCGACCGCCATCGCCACGCCAGCCGTAGCAAAATGCAGCAACTTGGCTGGCCGAACCGGCCTGTGATAAAACGCTGCGGTTGAGGCTGGCTTGGACTTGGCCTTTTGGTGTATCATTCGTCTGGTGTATTAGGCCTCTCATTGGTAGGAATGCGACGTTGGCTTAAGCCTTCCGGGGGATAAGCCAGGGGTAATCGATTTCCGTGCTTGTTTCGGAAGCGCCGCCTACGAGTGTTGTGCGCCTTTTTCGTGTATCAGGTGGTATTTACGCCACCGTAGACGCCACCAGCGAGATGCTATCTCGTAGAGGGAGTGAGGAAAGTATGAAGAAGTTTCTCTCAGGCTTGGCCATGGTCCCGGCCGCTATCGTTGCCGGTGGTCTGTTGGCTGCGCCGGCTCAGGCTCAGGAATGGTGCAACACGCTGTACGCACCGGGCTGGGGCAGCGCTCCGGTCAAGACGGTCGATGGTGGCTACGCCACCCATCAGGGCAGCACCAGGTGCCCGACAGGCGCGGTTGAGCAGCCGGCTGCGGTCGGTGGCTTGCAGCGTGAATATCTGGTGTTCTTCGACTGGGATCGGTCGAACATCACGCCAGCCGCTGACCGCGTGCTGAGCGATATGATCACCTCGGCGGGCAAGCAGCCCATGCGCGTTCGCGTCGTCGGTCACACCGACACGTCGGGCAAGCCGAGCTACAACCAGAAGCTCTCGATGCTCCGCGCCGAGTCGGTGAAGCGCGTGCTGGTCGCCAAGGGCATCCCGGCGGGCAACATCACCACCGAAGGCCATGGCGACAAGGAACTGCTGGTCAAGACCGGCAGCAATGTCCGCGAGCCGTCAAACCGCCGCGCACAGATCCTGCCGACCGTGGCCGGCCCGTCCTCTTAAGGACAGCCGAACCTCACGAGAGAAAAGGCCCTGGGAATTTCCCAGGGCCTTTTTCTTGAATCCGGCCCCTACATTCAAAAATGGGCGTCATGCCACGGCGATCGCCGCCGGGCGGCGCAAAGCCTGCGCGGCGCTCAACACCGCCTTTTGCAGCTTTTCAAAGGCGCGAACCTCAATCTGCCGCACGCGCTCCCGCGAGACGGAAAACTGCTGGCTCAACGCCTCCAGGGTGGAGGGGTCATCCTTCATCCGGCGCTCGAACAGGATACGCCGCTCACGCTCATCAAGGCGTTCGAGCGCCTGACCAACCAAACGCCGCCGCATGGCCAGTTCGTCAGCCTCAGCGAGCAGGATTTCCTGACTGGGGCGCTCGTCGGCGAGCAATTCCAACCAGTTTGTCTCGCCGTCGCTGCTCAGCGTGGCGTCGAGCGAGCTGTCGGAGAAGGACAGGCGGCGATTCATCTCGACCACCTCGTTTTCCGGCACATCCAGCTCAGTGGCGATGAAGGTCACCGCCTCTGGTGATAGATCACCTTGCTCCAACTCCTCCATCCGACTCTTCAAACGGCGTAGGTTGAAAAAGAGCTTTTTCTGGGCGGCGGTGGTGCCCATCTTCACCAAGGACCAGGAGTGCAGAATGTATTCCTGGATGGCGGCTCTGATCCACCAGGTCGCATAGGTGGCGAAGCGAAACCCCCGCTCGGGATCAAATTTTTGCGCGGCCTGCATCAGACCAACATTGCCTTCCGCCACCAAATCGGTCAACGGCAGGCCGTAACCGGCAAAGCCACGAGCAATCTTGATAACGAGACGCAGATGACTGCCCACCAGCTTTTCCAAAGACACGGGGTCACCGCGAAAGCGCCACGCGCAGGCAAATTCACGCTCATCGTCCGGCGAGAGGATCGGGAACCGCTTCGACTCTTCGACATAGTGGGACAGGCTGGCGTTCTCACCGGTCAGCAGTTTCTTGAGCACCTCGAACCTCCTCTCTTCAATCACAATGTTCATCGGATCATGCATGCGTACACAATGTGCAAGCATGGCTCCCTACCGCTTCGGCTGCTTTGCTTTGTCAAGAAAATCGCCGAATTACCTGCGGCACGACCGCTGAACACTGTCACTGTGACGTGACAATGAAGGTGAAGCAACTCATTAAACCGGCATGTCAAAAAATCTTTTCGACGTATATCCTATCTATTCTGTTAAATGCAAGAATTGGTAGGATGGATAGACTTTTGGCGCATTGTGATAGGCTTCACCTACCTCTTCCTATCAAAAGAAGTATTTCGAATTGCCTATGGCTTTTGACCAGAGCGAGGGGAAGGCTTGCCTGGCGATAGGGCTGATTCCGGCGCCATGGCGGGCATGGCCGCAACTTCGTCACGGGTCAGTCTTGACTGAACCGCTCCGGGTTTGCCGGAGGCAGGTTTTCTCAAATTACGCAGCGATCGATAGCACGTCCATTGCCGCTTAATAGTTGGCTTCTGCTGGCGGGATGTTCCCGATCGGCTCGATCAGGCGGCGATTATTGAAGCAATCCACCCATTCGAGGGTTGCCAGCTCGACGGTTTCTATGGATTTCCATGGCTCCCGCCCGCCGATGGATCATTTCCGCTTTGTAGAGGCCATTGATGGTCTTGGCGAAGGCATTGTCATAACTGTCGCCGACACTGCCAACCGATGGCTCAATACCGGCAAGCGCCAAGCGCTGCGTGTATTTGATCGAGATATACTGGCTGCCGCGGTCGGAATGATGCGCCAAGCCACCGCGATGAACAGGCCGCCGCTCATGCAGAGCCTGCTCCAGGGCATCCAGGACGAAGCTGGTATGCGCCGTTCGGCTGACCCGCCAGCCAACGATGCGTCTGGCGTCGGTGTCGATGACGAAAGCCGTGTAAACCATGCCGCCCCACGTCAAAACATCGGTGAAATCGCTGACCTACAGTCTGTTCGGCATGTCCGCATGGAACTGCCGATTGAAGCCAATCTTGGCCGCGATCGAGGAAACCGCCATCCAGCGCGAGGGGTGCTCGCTTTCGTGCTCCAGCACCATCCGCACCGCCCGGGCTCGGATTTCAGGGGAGAATTGTTCGTGGTCTTACTTGGGGTCGTGTTCGTCATGGCTCCATCCTATTTGGAAGTTGGAGCCTCCGGCAAACCCGGAGCGGCTCACGCCGTGGAAGGATGTGAAATCCAGAAGGTATTTCGGGAGGTTCTTGTCCATGGGCGCACCAGAAGCCATGATTGCCAGTCCACCAGTGCTTTACGACTTGGATGGCTCAGCCGAGGTGATCTTTGGCCCAAGACTTCAGCCCTTGATAATGGGTGTCCGCCCAAACCAAACTGATCCGAGAAAACAGGAGATGGAGATAGCTGAGCAGAAGCATGCCCCTAACTTTGTCATGGAGGTCGGCGGGGTGAATCTTGACCTTGAAAACGTTCCCTTCCGTATCGACAAGTGTCTGCCGCTTGCGTCCTGAGACTTTCTTGCCGCCATCATAGCCACGCGGCCCGCCCATCTCTGTCGTCTTAACGGATTGACTGTCAATGATGGCGGCGGACGGCTGAGGATCGCGGCCCTTTATCTTGCGATAGCGCTCGCGCAGCGCTTGATTGATCCATTCCCACTGACCGCTCTTGCACCACTGGCTGAAGTGGTCGCGTACCACCCGTCAGGGTGGAAAATCATGCGGCGCCATTCGCCAAGAAATGCCACCACGTAGGACATAAAAGCATCCATCCAGGACCCGTCGGAGAGCGTAGGTTGGTTCCCGGCCACGCTTCTCACTCTTCGAAAATAAAGGAGCGATGATCGCCCATTCTTCATCGGTCAGGTCTGTGGGGTAACGATCGGATTTCATCGTCGCTCTCCCGTTGTCAGGGGGACTTATGCTCTCTCAACAGTCTTCTTAACTCTCTATCGTTACTAAAATTTTTACTTAATCTTGAAAATTATTCTATCGGACAGCCTCTAACTCCCTACGAATACATCGGCAGAACCTGGGCTTCCGAGCCTGAACGATTCAGGCTCGATCCAACCCATCAAATGCCAGGACTAAACACCTAGAGCAGAGAGCCATCGACCTGAAAGGCTACGGCGGATTCATGCCTCATTCCTCGGGTGTTTGGATCTGGACAGGCGGAGCCGTCGCTTCAATCGCCTGGAAATGTTCCAGAATCCGATAAAAATGCTCGGCTCCCTTCGGCACGACCCAGGAATCCCCGGAACAAAGCTGGATCACCTGCCCTTCAATGTGCAGTTCCGCCCGGCCACCGATGATAAAACCAACGGTTTCGTACTCGCGGCGGCTGGCCTGGGTGACATTCCCTGGCATTGCATCCCACAGCCGCATCGCGATGTGCTTGCCGGATGCCAAGTGCTTTCGTCCCATCGGATTGGACGGCGCATAGATGGAGTCAAGCTTTTCGACGCTGGTGTCGGCCATCGTACCCTCCACGGCATTCCCTCTGCCGCCCTCAACCAACACAACAGCTCACAGAAGGTGCCATAAGCATTCACCCGACACCGCCCGTTCAAGCCCTCGGCATGGTGGAAGCTTCAGAGGTATCCCTTATAGCAGGCTTCACTCCCAATGCCGAGACGCCGAGGGGGATATTACGACAGGCTGCGGGCCGAGTCCCGCCCCGGCATTTTTCTATCTTTAGTCATAGGCCATGAACTCCTAGAACGAATTTTTCCTCTAGTAATTCACTGAAGTTATTTTTGATCGCTATTATCGTCATTAAAGTAATGATAGTAATATTTACTTGCTGATTAAAAGAATATTTTCCTTTTCGCGACAGACCATCTCCCAGATTTAGCCGTGGGATTGACCACTGTAGTATGGGGTATGCCCATGAACTTTCCTGGAATTATCACTGTTCCACCACTAACTGTCCGGTTCCCCTTGCACGGGGATGCCAGCGTTGGCTACAGAAGGAACAGTGATGCGGATGAGTTTTCAGATTTCACGAAAAGGGGCTCACCTTGCGGCAACGGCTGGACTGGTCCTGACACTGACGGCTTTTTCCGGCCTCACCGCCGCCCACGAGAACGCCCCATTCCCTGACGAGGATCTGGCTGCCCAGGCGGAGCCTCCTTCCGACGCTTCTCCCGTCGCCAACGTGGAGCATGAGGTTCAAACCGCCGCCGTCGAAGAGCATCCGGCCTTCACGCAGACGGGCAAGGCATCCTGGTACGGGCGGGATTTCCACGGGCGCAAGACCGCCAGCGGTGTACGCTTCGATCAGAACGCCCTGACCGCCGCGCACCGCACCTTGCCATTGGGCACGGCGGTGAAGGTGACCAGCCTGGAAACCGGACGAACCGTGCTGGTGCAGATCAATGATCGCGGTCCGTACATCCGCGGTCGTATCATCGACCTGTCCAAACGGGCCGCCTTGGATCTTGGTATGGAAGACGTTGGCGTGGTCCCCGTGAAAGTCGAGACCGTCAGCACCCCCGCGCTTCCCGAAAAAACCACTGCCCACCAGGAAGAGGCGCCCGTTGCAGAGCCGACGGCGAAGGCGCCGGTTGTGGAAGAGCCAACCGCGAAGGCGCCAGTGGTGGAAGAGCCGGCCGTGGAAGAGCCGGCCGCAGAAGCGCCCGTTCCAGAAATCCCGGCTGTAGAAGCGCCGATCGCGAAGGCGCCGGTCATGGAGGCGTCTGCGGTGGAAGCGCCGGTCGTAGAGACGCCGGCGGTGGAAGTGGCGGAAAGGCCAGATCAGCGCTGAGGAGTCAGCGCTTCCATTCGCGGGTGGACATGATGAAGTCGGAAAGCGTCACGCCGATCTTATCCTCAAGGATCACCACATCGCCCCGGGCAACCAGTATGCCCTCGACATAGACGTCGGTCGGGTCTCTGAGGTGGCGGTCCAGTTCCACCACAGCGCCACGGCCAAGCTTCAGCAGGTCGCGCACGCGCAACATCGCGGTGCCGATGACCACCTTGACCTCCACCGGCGCATCGCCGATGGCGAACTGTCCCACATCCTCACCAGCGGAAGGACCAGAACCCGGCATGCTGTTGATGGTCGCCATGGTGGCTCCTTGGAAGAGTTCAGTCCCGCTTGGTTAAAGTTTACAGTCATCAGGCCCTTCGAGCAATGGAAACACCGCGCCTCCCTTGCGACAAGAAAAGGGCCTGGGCTGTTGGAAGCAATTATGCCGTCCCCTTGCGTCGCCGCAGGCGACCGATGTCTGAAACACGCACCATTCCCAGAATCGCCGCCAGCACCGTGTAGACAACCAACCCCAGCACCATCAACAGTCCCAGCCCGGCGATACGCAAAGACAAATCCACCGCCCCCAGCCAAGGCGACAGCGCGGCCTGGCCAAACCACAACGCGACAGCCAGCGCCACCGTCGCCACCACCATGCGCGGCAAGGCGCGCTTCAAGCGCGCGTCGGCGGCGAACAGGCCGCGCCGGTGCAGAAGCCAGGCCAGCAGGCCGGCGTTCACCCAAGCGGCCATCGAGGTTCCCACCGCCAGCCCCACCTGAGCCAGCGGCCCCATCAGCATCACCTTCAGCGCCACGTTCACTAGCATCGCCACCACCGCCACCCGCACGGGCGACACCGTGTCATGCCGGGCATAGAAGCCGGAAACCAGCGACCGGATCACCACGAACGCCGGCAGCCCCAGAGCGTATGCCTGCAAAGTGGCCGCCGACTGCGCCGTGTCGGTGGGACCAAAGCGACCGTGCTGGAACAGCACGGACAGGATGGGGTACGCCGACACCAAAAACGCCGCCGCGCAAGGCAGCGTCAGAATCAGCGTAAACTCCACCGCGCGATTCTGGCTTTCCACCGCACCGGCTTCATCCTTCCCCTTGATGCGGCGCGCCATCTCGGGCAACAGCACAGTGCCGATGGCGATGCCGATGACCCCCAGCGGCAATTGGTTCAAGCGGTCGGCGTAGTACAGATACGACACCGCGCCCGTCGGCAGCAGCGACGCAATCAGCGTATCGACGAACATGTTGATCTGCGTGAGCCCGGACCCAAGCGCCGCCGGGCCCAGAACGCCCAAAAACTGTTTTACTCCCGCCGTCAATCGCGGTCGGACAAGACCCAGCATCATGCCAATCGTGCGGGCGTCCCAGGCCAGGTAAAGATATTGCGCCAGCCCGGCGACGAACACGCCGATGGCCAGCGCATGCCCCACGGTGGGCAGCAGCGGCGCGGCGGCAAGCATCGCCACGAGCAAGCAGACGTTCAGCAGCAGCGGCGCGGCGGCGGCGGCGGCGAAACGCCCAACACTGTTCAGCACGCCGGCCAGCAGTGATTCCAGCGACATGAACAGCAGATATGGAAAGGTGATGCGGGTGAACAACACAGCCAGGTCGAACTTTTCCGGTTCATCGGCGAAGCCCGGCGCAAACACCCGCATGAACCAGGGCATGATGACGATGAAGATGATCGTCAGCACGCCCAACACCACAAGCAGCACCGCCTGCACCTCTTCGGCGAACCGCTTGGCGCGCGCCTGACCGTCTTGCACCAGCGAGGCGGAGAACAGCGGAACGAAGGCGGAGCTGAAGGCGCCTTCGGCGAACAGCGCGCGGAAATGGTTTGGCAGCCGCAGAGCCACGAAGAAGGCGTCAGCCACCGGCCCCGCCCCCAGCAGGGCTGCGGTGAGGATGTCGCGGAAAAAACCAAGGATACGGCTGACCAGGGTCAGCCCGCCAACGGAAAGGATGTTGCGAAGCACGGAGTCCCCAAATCTACGACGCCAGCCCATGACTGGTGCGGCGCATCCTAGCGATTCCCCGAATTTCGTCACTACCGATCCGCACGGCCCCCGCCATACGCACGATCGATCCCTTTTTCTACACGTTCAACAGCAGGTTTTCGCGTTCCCACGAGCTGATGACGCGGTGGTACGCCTCATATTCCGTTTCCTTCACGCAGGTGAAGGCGGTGACGAATTTCTCACCGAAGACTTCCTTCAAAGGTTTGCAGCTGTTGAACTTCGCCAGCGCATCGCCCTGGTGGCGCGGCAGGGTGAAGGCGAGGCGGTAGGCGGAGCCTTTTACCGGGTCGTTGGGCTCCAGCCCCTGCGCCATGCCCAGATACCCACACGCCAACGAGGCGGCGATAGCCAGGTAAGGGTTGGCGTCCGCGCCCGCCACCCGATTCTCCACCCGGCGGGAATCCGGTGGAGACACGGGGACACGCAGACCCGTGGTGCGGTTGTCGCGGCCCCAATGCACATTGATCGGCGCGTCCGCGTTCGGCACCAGCCGGCGGTAGGAATTCACATTCGGCGCCAACAGCGGCATCGCGTAGGGCAGATATTTTTGCAGGCCGGCGATATGCTTCCTGAACAACGGGCTGTCCGAGCCATCGGCGTTGGCGAACAAATTGCGCCCCGTCTCCGCGTCCACCACGGATTGATGGATGTGCATGGCGCTGCCCGGTTCACCCTGCATGGGTTTGGCCATGAATGTGGCGTAGATCTGATGGCGCAAGGCTGATTCCCGCGCGGTGCGCTTGAACAAGAACCCCTGGTCGGCCAGTTCCAGCGCATCGCCGTGATTGAAATTGATCTCGATCTGCGCCGCGCCCGCTTCGTGGGTCAGGGTGTCGATGTCGATGTCCTGCGCCTCGCAGAAATCATAGATTTCCTCGAAGATCGGGTCGAATTCGTTGACGGCGTCGATGCCGAAAGCCTGCCGGCCACTCTCCATGCGACCGTTGCGGCCAACCGGTGGAATCAGCGGATAGTCGGGATCCTTGTTCACCTGGACCAAAAAGAACTCGAGCTCTGGAGCCACGATCGGCTTCCAACCCCGCTCCTCGTACAGCGCGAGCACGCGCTTTAGGACGTGGCGGGGGGAGAAATCCACCGGCGCGCCGTTGGCGTAGACGCAGTCGGTGATCACCTGGGCGGTCGGTTCCTCGTACCAGGGAACGAAGCGCATCGTTCGCTCGTCGGGGATCATGTAAATGTCGGAGTTTTCGACCGAGGTGACCTCATCATCCTCCGGGTACTCGCCGGTGACGGTCTGAACGAAGATCGCTTCGGGAAGCCGCAGACCACGATCACGCAGAATGCGCAGAAATTTCTCGGCTGGAACGATCTTGCCACGCGCAATGCCGGATTGGTCGGGGACCAGGCATTCCACCTCGGTGATGCGATTTTTTTTGATGAAATCTTCCATAAACGCCATGAAACAACAGTCCGTGATACGACGACGGACGCCCCCATGCTGTTGATGCTGATCCAGATATGAGCAGCGTTCGAGGGTGAGGCCAGGGACCATCAGCATAAGATCGTCCACTCGTACGCCACGCCTTCTGTTGACGGCCCCTGTTGACGGCTATGCCGGCTGCCTCTATCTGCCCTTTCATGACGCCTCAGCCGCACAGCCGTTCCTGGTACGCCGACACCGCAAACCCGCATCCCACGCATTCCGCGCTGGAGGAGGCGGTCACCTGCGATGTCTGTGTGATTGGTGGCGGCTATACCGGGCTGATGGCCGCGCTTGAACTGGCCGAGCGCGGCTATGAGGTCGTGCTGCTGGAGGCGGAGCGGATCGGTTGGGGGGCGTCGGGCCGCAACGGTGGACAGATCATCACCGGCTTCAACAAATCCATGCATGAGATCGAGCGGCGCGTCGGCCATGATGACGCCCGCATGCTGTGGGCCCTCAGCGAGGAGGCCAAGGCGCTGCTGCACCAGAGGGTTGAGCGCCACGCCATCCGTTGCTCTCTCACCGCGGGGCTGGTGCTGGCGGCCTTGAAGAAGCGTCATTTGATCGAATTGGCGGATCTTGAGCGCGGCATGCGCGACGATTATGGCTACACCGGCCTGAAATCGCTGGATCGCACAGCCGTGGAGGAGATGGTCCGGGCAAAAGGCTATATCGGAGGCCTTTTTGATGCAGGCAGCGGGCACCTGCACCCGCTCAACTATGCGCTTGGCTTGGCCGACGCTTGCCTGGCGGCGGGTGTGAGGATTTTCGAGGGGTCACGCGCGCTGCGCATCAACCGAGGCCCCGCGCCAGAAGCGGTGACCGCGCATGGCCGGGTGCGGGCGCGGTTTCTTGTGCTGGCCGGCGACGCCTACCTCGGATCGCTGGCGCTGGAGCTGGCGCCGTGGACGATGCCGGTCGTCACCTGCATTCTGGCCACGGAACCGTTGGGCGCCGAACAGGCGCTGGCCCTGCTGCCGCAGGATGTGGCGGTGAGCGATATGAACTTCGTGCTGAACTACTTTCGTCGCACGCCCGACCACCGGCTTTTGTTCGGTGGCGGCGTAAGCTATTCCGGGCGAGAGTCGCAGGGCGCCGCGCTGGCGCTGCGGCGCACGATGGTGAAAACTTTTCCGCAACTGGAAGGCGTGCGTATCGCTTGCTGCTGGGGAGGCCGGGTGGCGATCACCGCCAACCGGCTGCCGCGTATCGGTCGACTAGCGCCTTCCATCTTTTTTGCGCACGGCTATTCCGGGCAGGGGGTGGCGTTGTCGGGCATCGCCGGCCGGGTGATCGCCGAGGCCATTTCTGGTACGGCGGAACGCTTTGACGTGTTCGCCCGGATCCGACACACGGCGTTTCCAGGCGGCGGCGCGTTGCGCACCCCGGCGCTTGTCCTCGCAATGCTATGGTTTCGGCTGCGCGATCTGCTATAGGTTCCCCCTTATTCCTGATACTAACAGCCTTGTGTCCAAATCATGTCCGACTCTTCAAACGTTGCGACCGGCGGCGATACCCAACCTACTGGGCGGGATACGCATTTCGACTTCCAGCACAAGGTGTTCAGCATGTCCGGCTCGGTCTTCATGCTGGATTATTCAACGAAACAGCCGGTGCTCAACGTTATTCTTGGCGATCTCAAGGCCTCTTTGAGCTTCAAGACGCTGAAGGAATCTTTCAATATCCCGGAGGGCGGTCATGACGCCAAGCTGCTGGGGCTGGTTGAAAAAGGCCTGAACTACGTCAAACAAATCCGTCCCGGTGAAAAAATCCCCGGTGAACTGCTGGATGGATCGGCATCCTGGGCTGTGGAAGACCGGCACCGGGTCATCGCCAATGGACGGCTTATCGTCCAGCTCGTTTCCTGGATCACCGGATCGGAAATGATTGTCGTCGATCAATCGGAGCTGGAGCAGGTTGTCGAAGACCCGCAAACCAAGCAACGGCTCAAAACGGCGTTCCACCAGATTGCTGAAAAGCTTGGGATCAAAGAGAATGCTGACCAATACATCGGTGACCGCATCAGTGATCTGACACAGGAACTTTCCTACATCGAGGCGTTGCGTGACCGCTTTCAGCGCATTCGTGTCATCGAGGAAAACCTGAAGAAGATTCTTCATCTCTACCGGACAGACCGCGCCTTGTGCTCGGAGGTTCAGCGTATGCAGGGGCTGATCAAAAAGCCTTTGAAGAAGTACGACGCCATCTTCGAGCAGGCCGACGCGCAAACTGGCGAGGTCGTTGGCGCGCTGAAGTCCTTTAAGTCCACAGTAGCCTTCGTTCGTAAGACCCGTGATGAGCTGCGTATGAGCCTCATGGAGTGGGAAGAGTTGTTGCGTGCCTGGGACGGGGTGAGCGTAGAGGTGCGTTCGCAGCAGGTCGAACAATTGCAGAAGATAACTTACCGCTTCCTGGCCAGTAACTTCATCGAGTCGGAGGTGTGGGAGCGGAAATAACCGCCCCACGCATGAGGCTAGTTTTTTGCTGCCGCGCCA
Source organism: Azospirillum sp. (assembly GCA_031546725.1). Taxonomy (GTDB): domain Bacteria; phylum Pseudomonadota; class Alphaproteobacteria; order Azospirillales; family Azospirillaceae; genus Azospirillum. The sequence continues at coordinate 42,241 of JAVBJZ010000078.1, read as the reverse complement.
TGCTGTGCGGTATGCGGTTGGGTGAATCAAAGGCGCTTGGTGGCTTCCACCAAGCGCCTTTGGTATGATAGCCCCTCGCAATTTCCCTTTTGCTGAACCACCTGATTCTTGACGGTACGAAAACACCTGTAAGGGTTTGCTTTTTCGGAGAGATCGCTGTGTTCAGCTTAGCACGATGGCAAAAGACGGAGCCAATGGCCGCCGCCGTTCCGCGTGGCCTGCGCGTCTATGCGGTCGGCGATGTGCATGGCCGCCTGGACCTCCTCGATCAACTGCATGACGCCATCGAGGATGACGCGGCTTCGGCGTCGGATCTGGTGAAATACATCGTTTATCTCGGTGATTATGTCGATCGTGGCCCATGCTCCCGTGGCGTTATCGAACGGTTGATCGAGGGGCCGCCGCCAGGCTTTGGCGCTATCCACCTCAAGGGGAATCATGAAGCATCGATGCTCAATTTCCTGGAAAACATCGACATCGGGCCGAATTGGTTGACCTACGGGGGGGCCGCCACGCTGGTCAGCTATCATCTGCCGCCGCCCCCGGAAATCGGAACGGAAACGCTGTTGCGCGTGCAGGAAATGTTGCTTACGGCGCTGCCGCCGACGCACCGCTTGTTTCTGGAATCGCTGCGCCCCAGCGTCACCATCGGTGATTATTTGTTCGTGCACGCCGGTATCCGGCCCGGCGTGCCGTTGAATCGCCAGCGTGAGCAGGACATGATCTGGATCCGTGAGGAATTCCTGCGCTCCACCAAGGATCATGGCAAGGTGGTGGTGCACGGTCACACCATCAGCATGGAACCGGAGGTGCGGGCCAACCGCATCGGCATCGATACCGGCGCTTTCGCCACCAACCGCTTGACATGCCTGGCGTTGGAAGGCACCGAGCGTCGTTTCCTGTTCACGTGAGCCCCTTATCCAATGCCTTATCACCTCGCCCCGCTCGATGAGCGGTTGAAGACTTTCTACGCACGCCCGTTCCTGCTGATCGTCGGCGCGCCTGAAACTGGATTCGACGCCGTGCGGACGATGCTGGACGCGCACCCGCAGGCGCGTTGCGGCCCAGACGGACACTTCACCGACCGCTTCGCCTCACCGCTCAAGGAGGTGCTGAGCGGCTACAACGACTCAGCCGGGACGGGCGGCGGCGCCTTTACCCAGAGTGACTTCCTCTATCTGGTGCGCACCGCCGTGGCGCTGTCGCTTGCCAAGCTCGCCCCGGATGAGGAGGTGCGGCTGATCGGTTGCGCCGCAGCGGTGCACGCTCACAACCTCGACTTCTGGGAGCTGATGTTTCCCAACCTCAAGCTGCTGCATGTGATGCGCGACGGGCGGGTATCCGTGGCTGCGGCGCTGGAAGCCGCCGAATCGCCGCTCGACGCCGAAGGCGACGCATGGAGCGCGGCGGTGGAAGCCGCCGCCTACGCCTGGACCGACGCAACGCGCACCGCCTGCCGCTTTGGCGCCAGCCGACCGGAGCGCTACCACGAAGTCCGCGTTGAAGATTTGATGGATGACCCGGACACGCAGCTCAGCGCCGTGTTGCGCTTTTTGGATGTACGCGCCGACGCGGCTGCGCTTGCCCTTTGCCGCCGGCATGCCCCGCTTATGGTGAAGCCACATCAGCGGCTTGATGAGCGGGCGTTGAAGATCGTGCTTAAACACCAGGCGCCGCTGCTGCGGCAATTCGACTATCTTCGCTGACGCAGCGGTATAGCTCCAAAACCCCGACTATAGAGAAGAGAGGGCCTCTTTAGAGAGCTTTAAGGATAGCCCCTCTCTCTTTCCTCAATGAAATTAATGCATATTGATAAACCATAAGTCATAGACTTTATGGAATGCATACGCATTTCAATAAATGAGATCAATAATGCCGCTTGAAAGTGCTTCTTATATCAATAATCTTGACATATCCAACCCTGCCGCCACAGATGCTTTGGCGCAGGCGGATGATCATCTTCGTCTTATTAAAAGCGTTCTAAAGAATACTTTTCCAAATATTGATGGAAAGATTACAGCAACCCCCGCCCAACTCAATGACACCGCCCAGCTTCGCACGGATCTCAGCGCCCTTCAGGGGGGCAGCGTGAAGAAAGCCGGGGACACCATGGCAGGGTCGCTGACGCTGTCCGCCGGCAACGTCAACACCCAGGCCGGAAAGCTTCAGGAAGGCGGGGCCGCCCTTGTCCCGCAAGGGGCCATCATGCTGTGGTCCGGGGACGCCAGCGCCGTGCCGGCGGGGTGGGCGCTGTGCAATGGGCAGACCGTGGGTGGGGTGAAGACCCCGGATCTGCGGGACCGCTTCATCGTCGGGGCCGGGGGAGCCTATCTCCCCGGACAGACGGGCGGAGCCAACACGGCCTCCGCGACATCGTCCAGCACAGGGGCGCATGGGCACGCCGCGTCAACGGACGCGAAGGGTGGGCACAGCCACGGTGGCGCGGTCGGTATGCACACGCTGACAACAGCAGAGATACCGCCGCACAGCCATCAGCAATTCGTCGGTCAAACTTATGGTGGCAGCGGCACCGGATGGGACGTCCGCGCCACGTCAACGCGCAACCCCACAACCATTTGGACAGGGGACGCGGGGGGCGGGCAGCCGCACAACCACGCGATCACGGCGGAGGCGAACCACACGCACACCGTCAGCGTCAGCGTGGAGGGCAATCACGCGCACACGGTCACGCTGGACACCCGCAGCCCCTACCTGGCCCTGGCGTTCATCATCAAGCTGTGAGGGGGATATTCAAAAATGTCCATTCTTCCCGTCCGCAACCTGTCTGAGCTTGGAATCATCAAGGATCGCAATCCTTTCGACCTGCCACTCAACGCCTTTTCTGGTGGAACCAACGTACGCTTCGACAACGGGAAGGCCATGCGCTCCCCGGTGTTTCGCCTTGTTCTGAAGGATTTACCCGCCGTGGAGCCCTGGTTCTGCGTGGGGCTGCGGCCCAGCACGGGATTCGACAGCGTGTTCATTGGGGACACTGATGGCTCACTGCACCACTACGCCACGGGTGGGGTGGAGAATGTGACCGAGCGCGGCTTCCAGACCATCAACTCGAACACCCCCTGGACCTCCGCCTTCCTGGGAGATGTGTTGTATCTCAACAGACCCACGCATGTCCCTCGCTTTTGGGGACCCGGCAGCCACAGCTTCGCCCCCCTCCCCGGCTGGGACAGCGGGTGGCGGGCGCAGTCTGTCCGGGCCTTCAAGGATTTCCTGATCGCGTTGAACCTGACGAAGGGCGCGGTGGCCCACCCCACCCTGGTCAAGTGGAGCGATCTGACCCTGGCAGGACAACCACCCGCCTCTTGGGACGCCAACGACGACGCCACCAGCGCCGGCGAAACGCCCCTTGCCGAAATGGATGGACCCATCATCGATGGCCTGTCTTTGCGAAACATTTTCATCATCTACGGAGAATCCCAAGTCTGGATGATGGAGCATGTCGGGGGGCAGCTTATCTTCAACTTCCGCAAAGTTTTTCATGAAGGAGGCATCATTAATAAGAATTGCGTTGTTGAGGTTAATGGAAAACATTATGTTTTTGGCAAAGATGATATTTATGTTCATGACGGAACAAACAAACAATCAATCAGTGATGAACGTGTAAAAGATTTTATATTTCGATCAATGAACAACAAGTTATGTTCAAGATTTTTTGTACAGCATAATCCAAATCTTAATGAAATTATATTCGCTTATGTATCAGGCGATACTGATGCAAAATTCATCAATCCTACACGATGCAATAAAGCTGCCGTGTATAATTATGCCAATGAAACATGGGGGTTTATAGATCTTCCGAATATTTCGTCCATGACACTTTCTAATATTGACCACGTCTTCACTTATGAAAATGCCAATGCCCGCTATGACCTTGTTGGTGGTTCTTACTATGATCAAGAGGACTCCCTTGAGACTCATGTCACTGGCGTGTCCGCCCCTCTTCCAGCGTCCGGGCTGACTGGTTCAAAGCTGCTGGGGCTGGACTCCATGGACAATGGAGCGCTGACCTACGAGCTTGATCTGGAGAGCTACGCCCCGGCCTATGTGGAGCGCGTGGGCTTGGACCTGGATACGCAAGGCGCTGGCTTGGGCGACTTCAAGCTGTGCCGGAGGTTGTATCCTCAAGTCACAACCTTCCGTAATATACCACTTCAAATTCAAATCGGCGCGTCTGAAGCACCCTCCGGTAATGTTAAGTGGGAGCAAAAGCAATCATTCAATCCACACAAGCAATACAAGATCGACACCCGGTCAAGCGGACGGTACATCGCCGTAAGATTTTTTGTTGATAAACCTGCTGATTTTGAAATCAGTGGTTTTGATGCCGATATTGTTTCAGGAGGACGCCGCTGATGGCGATCAATAAAGGAGGCCTTGTTCCTCGTCCATATCAGCGCGGGCTCCGCCCCTCATTGAACGCCGACAATGGAGTTTATTTGGAAGAAGAATTGCGGCGCATCGAGCAATGCCTCCATGACATCTCTCAGGTTATCCCGCAAACAGCGTTGAAGGAACCAGAGAACCCCTACGAAGGAATGATCCGTCTGGCTAAAGCCCCATGGAAACCTGTTGGAACAGAGTATGCCTTGGTGACTTATCTCGATGGGATTTGGAAGCCATTGTAATGCAATTATACAAAATTCCTGTGTTCAAATGCCCGGAGGCAATCATCATGCTTGAGCAATGGGATAACATGACCTTTGGGCATTGTGATGTTTACAAATGGACAGTTTCTGTCGCCAAGAAGCTCAAGGAGGCATGGGAATTGATAATGGGCCTTCATGGTGGCCCAATTTATGCCATTCATGATCGATGGGATGATAAGCACCGAAAATGGTGCCGCCTATTCGGCTTTGTCTACTTCAGTGATTTAGAATGCCAGGATGGCATTACACGATCCATTTATATAAGGAGATTAGGAAATGGGATCACTCTTTGGTAGCACCAAGATGCAAACCAGCACCAGTAGTTCAGATCCCTGGAAAGACCAAGTTCCGTATCTGCAAGAAGCTTTTAGCCAAGCCCAAAATATCTACAACAGTCAAAAAGATACACCGGCGTACCAAGGCAATCTCTACACTGGGCTGAACAATACGCAGATGGCGGGTATCAACGGCATCGGCAATTGGGTGAATGGGTCCGGGGCGGCCTTGAGCAACGCGGCAGCGCAAGGAGCGTATCAGGGACTTGGTGACGCGGTAAGCTTTGGCAATAACGCGACGAATTTCGCAGGGGGTAATTTTGGGCAGGTTCCAGCCTCCCAGGCGGGGGTGCTGAGCAGCTTTGGCCGTCAGGCCCTTGGGGATTATCAGGGCATTCAAAGTGGTCTCAACAATTTTTTGACGACCGCGCAGAATGACCCGACACAAGCCAACATTTCCAATGCCCAGCAATACGCCAACAGCGGCGCTCTGCAACAGCAGATCGACGCGGCGGCGGGGGACGTGAACCACAGCCTGGGCACGGATCTCGTGGGGCTCAACAACCAGGCCTCCGCCGGTGGAAACCTGAACAGCTCACGCGCCGGCGCGGCGGAAGCGGCGATGCGCGGCGAGGCGGCGCGCACCCTAGGAAACCTGAGCGCGCAGATGCGGAGCAACGCCTACACCACCGGCCTGCAACTTGCCGAACAAGCGCGGCAGAGCAACATGGGTTCGTCACTCTCCGCTCTCAATCAGCAAGGAACCCTGGCGGGGCAAGGGCTTAACGCCCTCAATCTCGCCGAGCAGGCGCGGCAATCCGAGATCAAAAACCGCCTCTCAGCCAATGCCCAGCTTGGGCAGAGCGCACAGCTTGGTTATGAAGGGGCTGATGTGGCGAATGGTCTGGGCCTGGGGAACGCCAACGCCCTGCTGGGAGCCGGCGGAATCCTTCAAGATGACGCCAACGCGCAAAATGCCGCAAATTTCCAGGCCTGGCAAATGCAGGACTCCCGGGCAAATGATCTCTTAAGCCGGTACTATAAGATTATTGGCGCAGGGAATTGGGGGCAAACGACGACACAGACGACACCTGTACAGCAGAAAGGAATTTTAGACCAGGGCTTGGGCTTGGCGCAAAAGGCCGCATCTGTCTATTCAAGTTTTTGTTGGGTTGCTCGCGAGGTTTATGGGGAAGAAAACCCGAAATGGCGACAATTCAGGTTCTGGATGATCACCAAATCACCGAATTGGTTTTATCATCTTTATCTTTATCATGGCGAAGAATTTTCTCGCTTTATTTCCAATAAGCCGAAACTCAAATCCGCCATTCGATTTATTTTCGATAAGATTCTCGACAGGAATTTACCGCAGGAATCATGATCAATAAACAGCACATCTCCAAGAATGAGGCCGCCGGCAAGGAAGCCCTGGAATTTTGCATCGATGTCGTCCGTGGCGACACCCATCAAATGCGTGAACGCCTTACGGCAGCCAAGACCGTCCTTGAGTACACTAAGACCAAACCAACCCAGAAATCCGAGGTGGCGGTGAGCAAAGCTGAGGACTTCCTTGCCGCCCTCGCCGCCGAGGCGAAGAAGGGAGACTGACTCCAAGGGCTCCGCTCAGGAGCCCTCACTCCATGGAGGCCCCATGACTCCTGAAATGCTGGATGTGCGGAAAAGACTTTTGAACGACTTTGAATATTATGCCAAGCATGTTCTAAAAATCCGCACAAAAAAAGGCGAAATCAAGCCGTTTACCATAAATGAATCACAGAAAAAACTAATATCTATTATCAATGATCATTCCTATTTTGAAAATAAAATTAGGGTTGTTATCCTAAAAGCCCGCCAAATGGGCCTGTCAACGCTGGTTGGCGGATGGCTGTATTGGTGGGTGACACAGCATGAAGCGCAAAAGGCGTTGGTGATAACGCACAAAGCCGATTCCACCCAATCACTCTTTGATATGACAAAGCGGTATTTTGACAACACTCCAGAAATCTTGAAGCCCTCCACCAGCTACTCCTCTCGGCGAGAGCTGAAATTCAATATTCTGGATAGCGGCTATATGGTCGCGACAGCAGGCGGCGCCGGTATCGCGCGCGGCGAAACGATCACTCAGGCGCATCTTTCCGAATTAGCGTTCTGGCCGAAATCAACGGCGCTGGAGACTTTCAATGGCCTGATGCAGGCCATCCCGAACGAGCCCGGCACGGCGGTGTTCATCGAAAGCACGGCGAATGGGGTCTCCGGCTTGTTCGCCGACATCTGGAGAGGGGCGGTGGAGGGACGCAACGGGTTCATCCCCGTCTTCCTCCCTTGGTTTATCGATCCGTCCTACCGTGAAGAGATTCCTGATGGTTTCCAGCGTTCGCTGGAGGAAGAGGAGCTTGCGGAGCGCTTTGGCCTGGATGACGGGCAATTGTGTTTTCGCCGCAAGAAGATCGCCCAGAGCGGGCGCGATCTGTGGCAGCAAGAATACCCGAGCACGCCTGAGGAAGCGTTCCTGACCACCGGACGCCCGGTGTTCAACCCCCAACAATTGCAGACGATGCTTGAGGCGTCTCCTGAGCCTGTCACCGCCATGACCCTGGTGGGTGAAACGTGGCAGCCGGACTCCAGAGGGGAACTGCTGGCATACCGGCCTTACGACCCCGCCGAAACCTACTGTATCGGGGCCGATGTCGCCATGGGAGTCCGGGGCGGCGACTATAGCGTCGCCCAGGTGATGGACAGCCGCAAGCGGGTCGTCGCCACATACAGAAGCCATGTCCATCCCGATTATTTTGCTACGATACTCTATCATCTTGGGATGTTCTATAATGAAGCAAAAATTATCGTGGAAAGCAACAACCATGGAATTCTTACCTGTACACGCCTGGCAAAAGACTTGGCTTATCCTAATTTCTACACAGAAACTCAATACGACAAGCTATTGGATAAAGAGACCATAAAACTTGGATTTGCATCCACTGTAAAAACGAAACCACTCATTATCGATCAACTTCGCGCCGTGATGCGAGAAGAAAAAATTACAATCTATGACCGCCAGACATTACGGGAAATGATGTCCTATGTCGTAAACAGCAAAGGGCAAATGGAGGCTGAAGAAGGGACTCATGATGATTGCGTTATCGCGCTTGCTCTCTGCAACCATATTAACGAAGGCCATTTTGATCCCATATACAACAGTGATGATTGGTATATTGAAGCTGTTTAAAAGGAAATTTTATGAAAACACAGGCATTAACAGATGTGCAATTGATTGAATTGCTTCAGTCCAGGGTTGGTGAAGCTACCGCCTATGCCGACAGCAAGCTCAGCAGAGAGCGCGAAAAGGCCAACCTCCACTATGACGCTGAGCTTCCCAAGCCACTTCATGCCGGAAATTCAAAATATATTTCACAGGATGTATGGGACAGTGTCGAGGCTATGAAAGCCACGCTCCTGGAGACGTTCAGTGGCAATCTTAAGCCTGTGCAGTTTTCTCCCATGGGGGATGAGGATGTCGATCTTGCCCGGATCGCCACCGATTATTGTTCTTATGTCGTCTTCGGGCAGAACAATGGTTTCGCTGTTTTCCATGATGTCATTCATGACGCCTTACTGAACCGTAATGGTATCGTCAAGGTCTGGTGGGAACGTTCTGAGGACACCGTGGATGAGATCCTCGAGGGCGTGCCCTACGAAGCCCTATCCCTTCTTCTCTATGATCCTGCCATCACGGTGGATGAAGACAGTCTGGAAGTGGATGAAGCCGGCCTGATCCACGGCGCCCTGACCCGCACCGTGGACACCTCACAAATACGCCTGGAAGCTGTGCCGCCAGAAGAGTTTGGCATCAGCCCACGCGCCAAAAGCATCCAGCACGCGGAGTTGGTTTACCACAGAACGCAAAAGACCATCACAGATCTTCTCAATGAAGGATATGACCATGATCTGATTGATCAGATCAAAGATCAGGCGCCAGAAGAAGATATCGATGATGCACCAGAAATTCAGGCGCGGTTCCATGCAATGGATGATGGTGGCGTCAGCCATCAAGAACACCAGAAAGCCCACAAGCGCGTCATGGTGTATGAAGTTTACACCCGTATCGATATGGAAGGTTCAGGCCTGGCCAAGCTATGGAAAATCACCTATGTTAGGAATGTTATCCTGGATAAGGAAGAGGTCAGCCAGAATCCTTTCATTGATTTCGCTCCTCTGCGCCGCCCGCATTCCTTCTGGGGATCGAGTTTTGCCAGCAAGCTGTTCAGCACCCAGAACGCCAAGACGACACTGACCAGATCCATCATCGACCATACCGTCATCACCACCAATCCCCGCTACCAAGTGGTCAAGGGAGGCTTGGTCTCGCCTAAAGAGCTGATGGAAAACCGCATTGGTGGGATTGTGAACGTCACACGACCGGATGCAATCCTTCCGTTGACGCAGGCCACACTCAATCCCTTCATCTTCCAGACCATCGCCATGCTGGACGAGGACAAGGAAGAGACCACGGGCATCAGCAAGCTGTCGCAAGGGCTCAACAAGGACGCCATCAGCCAGCAAAATAGCGCTGATATGGTAAATACCTTGGTAAGCATCAGCCAGCAGCGGCAAAAAATTATTGCCAGGAATTTTGCCGAGCTCTTCCTGAAACCTTTGTTTCTTGAGGTTTACCGTCTTGTCATTGAAAACGAAAAACATGAAAAGATCATTGCCGTTTCTGGATCATGGGTCAACATCAGCCCAAGGGAATGGATTGAACGCAAAGATGTAACCGTGGAGTTTGCTCTCGGTTACGGTGAGAAGGAAAAAGAGGTGCAGAAGTACCTCCAGGCAAACCAAATGCTTGCAACCGATCCATATCTTTCACCACTCTACCCATTGGAGAAGCGCTACAACACCTTGCGCCGCGCCCTGGAAGGGTTTGGAATTAAAGATGTAAACAATCATCTCCTCAATCCAAGAGAAATTCCACCACAGCAACCTGACCCCATGCAACAACTCCAAGCACAGCTGGCGCAAAAGCAATTGGAAATTCAGGAACGCCAGCAGAATCTTGCCGAGCAGAAATTCGAGTTTGAGATGCGAAAATCCCAGGCTGTACAAGCACTTGAAGAAGAAAAAATGGGGATAGATCACGCTCTCAAAATGGAAGAGTTTCAGCATAAAGCCGCCATGGATGCCGCTGAGCTGGCAATCGTTCAATCGAATCAGAATACCCGAGCGGTTGTCTCTGTTTAATATGTTCTAAAACCCCGACTATAGAAGAAGGACAGCGCACCTTAAGCTGTCTCTATATGTCAAATTTCCCCAAACCGGAGCATAGATGAACCAGACATCTCCCGAGGAGATCCTTGGTCGCGGGAATGCCGCCCATATTCTCCTCAATGATGGAACGTTTACGAACGTGATGAACACACTGGCAAATTTCCATACCGCTGCGCTGCTCAACTCTATTCCAGACGCCAGGGAAACCCGTGAACAGCATTACATCATGATCCGCGCCCTTCAGGAAATCAGTGAAGAGCTTGTGAGCTGGGTTCTTGCAAAAAATGAGCTTGAGAAGCGTATCAAGGAAGATGAAGAGGATTTTGACTGATGACAGCCGAAAACACACTTACAACGGATAGACAAGATCCCGAGAGGCATAATTCTCTTAATTTTGATGGCGCCGCTGACGCTTTCACCTCCAACCTCCTGAGTGCTGATAAGAGACAAAAGTCAGGCTTAGACCAAGAAACCAATGAAAAAATTGATCCGCAAGGGCTCTTCGATCAGGGAGATCCTGAGGTAAATACAGATGTTGAAGATGAAGAAGATCAAGGCCGCGATGATGATGGCGCACCCATCCAAGATGACCTCGATGTTGAAATCTTTGTTGGCGATGAACGCCACACGGTGTCCGTAAAGGAACTGAAACGGCTGTATGGACAAGAGACCAGCCTTACAGAAAAATCTCTGGAACTTGCCGGCATGGCCAAGCGGGTGGAAGAGGACGGAGCCAGACACGCCGTCGCTCTGGATCGTATGCTTCAGACAGCAAAAGCACGATGGCAGCCTTATGCGCAAATGGATATGCTCGACGCCTCTCGTACGTTGGACCCTGAAGCCTTCAAACAGCTTCGCAAAGATGCTTCGGAAGCTCATGAGAACTTCATGTTTCTTTCGCAAGAAATCGATGCATTTCTGGCCAACACGCAGCAACAGCATGCCGCCACCCTTCAAGCACAGGCCAAGGAAGCCACCAGGGTTCTGAGCGACCCCGAAAAGGGTATCCCCGGCTGGTCCCCACAGCTCCACAAAGATATCCGGGACTTTGCCGTCGGCTCAGGCATGGATGTTGGATTGGTTGATAGCATCGTAGACCCAAAAATCATCAAAATCCTTCACAACGCCATGCTCTATGAACGTGGAAAGAAGGCTGTAGAAAGCAAGATTGCAAAAAAAATCATGGCGCCCAAAAAAGTTTTGAAAACCACACTATACAGATCAAACCAAGGGGATGCGAATACCAAACAGAGTCAGGCCAAAGCTCAACTTAAAAAGACAGGCCGGATGGATGACGCTGCAAATGCATTTATGTCAAATTGGATTGAATCCTAATTCTATAGGATGATATTTTAAACAAAGGAAATATTATGCCGCAATTTACAAGTTATAATCAGGTTGGAAAAAAAGAAATGGTGGATGACATCATTTCAAACATCTCTCCTGAAAAAACACCTTTTCTTACCGTCATTGGTTCCGATTCTACCAAGAATACTATTTTTCAATGGCAAGAAGATGAACTGGCCGCCGCTAAGAAAAACGCACAAAAAGAAGGCTTTTCAGCGGTTTCCGCCACTCTGACGTCCACCCATATGCGTCAGAATGTTACCCAGATCCTTGAAAAGACAGTCGAGGTTTCCGGCACCGCCGATACGGTTTCAATGTATGGACGCGCCAAAGAGTTGGGTTATAACCTCGCCAAAGCCTCCACGGAATTGAAGCGGGATCTGGAGCTGTCCTTCGTCGGCACCGGACAGAAGATGGTGGTCGGCGACAGCGGCACGGCGCGCGAAATGGCCGGTTACCAGGCGCAGATCGACGACAGCATATTGGTTGACGCAGCCGGCGCTGAATTGTCTGAAGACATGATCCTTCAGGCTGGCCAGAAGCTCTATGAGGCTGGCGCCGAGGCTTCCATTCTCATGATCAAGCCTGCGGATAGTCTGAAGGTCGGCAAATTCGCGACAGCGGCCGGACGGTTCCGTGATCTGGGTGACGGGAAGACAATCATTAACAGCGTCGATTTGCTGGTGACGCCCTTTGGCGAGTTCAAAGTGGTCCTAAATCGCTTTCAGCGGTCAACGAACGCCCTGCTGTTCGACCCGGACATGTGGAAGAAGGTGACGCTGCGTGGTTGGCAGCGCGAAACCCTGGCCAAGTCCGGCGACAGCACCCGCGTCATGCTGCTTGGTGAGTTCTCGTTGAAGCACCGCAATTTCAAGGGCTCCACCCTCATCAGCAACCTGAAGTAATTTCAAAAACGAGATCAAGGGCGGAGAAGAAATTCTCTGCCCTTTTTTGTCACCGGGAGGTTGGCATGCAGGATATGTCGGACGTAATCTGGAATGTGTCTCAAGATGAAAACGGCCTGAGCATCCACCGCACGCAGGATATCCCAGAGGATTATCTGGCCTGGCTCAGGGAATGCCGAGACGAATCCGCAAAGGCGCGGATGGGGAATACCGCCAGTATCGCGCATGTCCCCGCCTTTGTCTGGGTGCAGTGGATGAACGACGGCTTCGATATTTTCAAAGAGCCTCATAGCGCGATCATCAAGCGGTTAAAAAATAGTGGCCTCGACGGGTTTTTGACAAGCAACAAAAGGATTTGATTTTAATGAACTATGGAGAGCTTAAGTCACAATTCATGGAGTTGCTGAATCGCTCTGACTGCTCTGAAGAACTTACCGTCACATTTCTTCGCCAAGGGTTCAGCCGCCTTCAGCGCGAGTTGCGGATACCGTCCATGGAACGGGAAGTCATCGTTCGGGCCCTTGGCAGCATAGACTGTGTTCAGGTTCCTGATGATTTTTTGGAAATGAAAGATGTCCTTATCGGGGATCGCGCCCTGGAAAAATTACCCGTCCGCCAAATCATCACCAAGCCAACGCATGGCAACCCACGTTATTACGCCCGCCGAGGCGACCTCTTCGTCTTTCGACCCCATCTCTGCGAGGGGGTTGAAGTCAATCTTTTGTTTTACGGGGAATTCGGCCCTCTGGTGAACGATGAAGATGAGAATGAACTGAGCCTCATCGCTCCGGATCTCTGCCTCTACTCCGCGCTGTCCTATGCCGGTGATTATTTCGCGCAGGACAAGACTGCGGAATGGGAAGGCCGCTACCAACAAATTCGCGATGAATTGAACGCCCAAGCACGCGACGAAGAATTTACCGGAGGATCGCTCTGTATCCAGCCGGCTTACCAAATCGACGACTGAGGATATCCGCGATGAGCAATTCATTTTCACCATCCAGTTTTTATGGCCTACGGGGAGCCGACCCGCGGCGTCAGTTGGACTTCGAGACCAGATTCAAGGAAGCCCTGGAGCATCTTGCGCAAGCCAATGCCGCCGCAGCGACGGCGCAGAACGCCGCCGGCGCGGCTCAAGGCGCTTTGGGGTCACTGACAGCGGAGGCGGTGGCGTCCGAAGCCCGCGTCGTCGCCACCGCCACCGACGCGGTTACCCGCGTGGAGGGCAGCTCCAACAGTGCGATATCCCTGGTGTCCAGCCTGAGCGGCGGCGTCCAGGCTAACGCCAATGACGCCAAGGCTGCCCGCGATAACGCAGCGGCGTCCGAAGCCCTGGCCACGCAGGCGGCCCAGAAAGCCTCTGCGGCCGCCTCTACGGCCACCACCAAGGCATCGGAGGCCTCAACCAGCGCCACCAACGCCGCAAGCGCGGCGTCCAGCGCCGCCGGCTCCGTAACCACAGCCACGGCCAAGGCGTCTGAGGCTGCAACCTCGGTCACGGAGTCTACAGCAGCCAAGACAGCCGCCCAAAGCGCCCAAGCGGGCGCGGAGACGGCGAAAACGACCTCCGAGGCTGCCCGTGATCTTGCGCAGAAATGGGCGGAAAATACCGTTGACGCCGCTATAGCCACGGGCAAATACAGCGCCCTCCACCACGCCACCAAAGCGGCGGCCAGCGCCACAAATGCCGCAGCCTCGGCGACCAACGCCGCAAACTCCACCTCTACGGCGACAGCAAAAGCTGGGGACGCCACCACGGCGGCCACCGCTGCCGCAACCTCCGCCACAAACTCCTCGACTGCCGCCACCAATTCAGCCAATTCGGCCACGGCGGCGAATACAGCAAAGAGCGCCGCCCAGACGGCGCAGACTGCTGCGGAGACGGCCCGCGATCTTACGCAAAAATGGGCGGAGAATCCCGTTGATACTGCGGTTACGACGGGGGCCTATTCCGCCAAGCACCACGCGACCAAGGCCGCTGCCTCTGCGGCCAGTGGGGCGACCTCGGCCACCAATGCCGCCACCTCGACCACGGCGGCCACCACCAAGGCATCGGAGGCCGCCTCCTCGGCCACGAGCGCCGCCGACTCCGCAACAGCGGCGGCATCGTCCGCCATCAATGCTGCTGGCTCTGCAACTGCCGCAGCGGGATCGGCCTCCACGGCGACAACAAAAGCTGGGGACGCCACCACGTCAGCCACCAATGCCGCCAATTCGGCCACGACAGCAAACAGCGCCAAGACAGCCGCCCAAACCGCCCAATCGAATGCTGTAACGGCGATGACAGCCTCTGAGGCTGCCCGTGATCTCGCTCAAAAATGGGCGGAGAATCCTGTTGATACGGTGGTCACGACGGGGGCCTATTCCGCCAAGCACCACGCGACCAAGGCCGCTGCCTCTGCGACCAGTGGGGCGACCTCGGCCACCAACGCCGCCACCTCGGCTACGGCTGCCGCAGGGTCGGCCACGAGCGCCTCTACGTCCGCAACAGCCGCCGGTATGTCAGCCACGGCTGCTGCGACCTCCGCCACAAACGCCGCCAACTCAGCCTCCACGGCAACCACCAAAGCCAGTGACGCCGCCGTATCGGCGACCAACGCCGCGACCAGCGCGTCCGCCGCCGCCACGGCGAAGACGGGGGCGGAAACAGCCAGGACAGGCGCGGAGGCGGCCAAAACCGCAGCCGAGGCCGCAGCCATCAAGGCAATGAGTCCTGCCGGAAATGGGGGCAAGTTCCTGAAGTCTGCTGCGGACGGCAGCACCTGGACGTACCGGCTCCCAGCCGAGGTCCTGTCCGATATCGGCGCGGCCCCGGTCATCCACACGCATGCGGTCGCCAGCACCACCGCGCTCGGCCTGATGAGGTTCGCCACTCTCGCCGAAGCCGTTAACGGTCTTGACGCCGCCAGCGCGGTCACGCCCCTAAGCCTTAAAGCCATAGTGGATGGTAAAGCCAACACCATCGTGTACGGGCCGGGAACTTACACGTTTGTCGTGCCGGCAGGTGTTAGCTCCCTCACCGTGTCCGCGTGCGCGGGGGGCGGTGGAGGGGGTGGAGGTGGTGGAAACTGGAGCAACTATTCCTCCTCCGGGGGCAGTGGTGGAGGTGGCGGAGCTTTTAAAGACAAGGCAATTGCCGTTACTGCCGGGAGCAGTATCGCCATCACGGTCGGCGATGGCGGGGTTGGCGGCTCGGCGCAGCAGGGGGAAGGTCAGGCGGGAGGGCCTACCGTCTTTGGCGCTGCTTTTACATGTAATGGTGGTGGTGGCGGTAAAGGATTTGGCGCGACCACGGGGGGTGCTGGAGGCGCCGGAGGCGGTGGGTCTACCGGCGTTATAGCCGGTGGCGCTGGGGATGCGGGAGGAGCCACTCCGGGTTGGTGCAACCAGACAGCAACGGGGGCTAGTGGCGCAAGTCAGTATGGCGCTCCGGCCCCTGCATCGGCTGCTCGCTATGGGGATGGCACTCCTGGATCAGGTTATGGCGCTGGCGGCGGCGGCGCAGCGATGCTCGCATACGGCGCCAAGGGTCAACCCGGTTTTGTCAGAATAGAATTTTAATTTTAACATGAGGGTATAAAAATGAGAACGTTCGCTCTGTTGCAAGAGGATATCCTCTGGAACATCATCGTTGCCGAAGAACCGCCGCAGTGGCGAGAGTCTGTCTTTATTGACATCACCGATATTGATCCACGCCCAAAAATCGGATGGTATTGGAATGGCCGCTCCTTTGAGCTGCCAGAAACATACGAACGTAAGCAAGAGCGTCAACGTATCCTGCAAACACGCCGGGATGTCATTGCAGTTCAATTGCGCGATATCGACACCTTGAGCCTTCGGTCTGTGCGGTCCATCACCGTTGGCGCGGCCACGGATACAGACCATGCGCGGCTGGCCGAACTGGATGCTCGCGCCACCAAGCTGCGCCAGGAACTGGCGGAGCTGACTTGACGGACAGCTTTATTGACCGGCGCATCCGGTGAAATTTGAGGGAATATGGATCATGAATTGATTCTTGTTGTGGGGCGCATGGAAGGGAAGCTTGATACGCTTGTATCCCTTCAAACCACGCAAAACGAACGGATCAGAACCTTGGAAAACAGGGCGGCAGCCGTTGAAAATAGAATAACTATTGTTGAAACTGAAGGAAACTCCAATAAACATTGGTGGCTAACATTGGGGTCAATTTTTGCTGCCCTTGTCGCAGCAATTGCATCTTTGCTTAGCGGTTATTTTAACTCACACTAATAGGAAAAATATGCTTGATTTTATTGTAAGAAATAGCTCTCAATTTTTGGATATTTTAGATATCCTCTTCACCCTTGGTCTTGCAATCGCTGCTCTTACGCCTACCAAGGCTGATGACAACTTCTTTGACCGCCTCAAGAATCTCTTGGCGCATCTGCGTATTAGACGGAAGGTGGGGTTGTGAGAGTGGACCACCTCACAATTCCGCCGGCGGCCCTTGCCTTGGTGAAGGCCGCCGAGGGGTGTCGGCTTGAGGCGTACCGCTGTCCTGCCGGGAAATGGACCATTGGCTATGGTCATACCGGACCGTTGGTGCGCCAAGGGTTGAAATGGACGCAGGAACAGGCGGAAGAGTGGCTGCTCAAGGACCTTCTAAAGGCTGCCGATGATGTGCATTCCCTGGCCACAGCCCCCCTCACACCCAACCAAACCGGAGCTCTCGCCTCGTTCGTGTTCAACCTTGGAGCCGGCTGCCTGAAGCGCTCCACGTTGCTGATGAAACTCAACGCCAGGGATTACCAAAGCGCGGCGGAGGAGTTTGATAAGTGGGTTTACGCAACCGTTCTCAATCCAGACGGGACATCATCCAAGCGACAACTCGGAGGATTGGTGAAGCGTCGGACAGCGGAACGGATCCTTTTTTTAATGTCATGAATATTAAAATCCAACATCATAACCATTATCATAGGATAATGTGGCGGTCACTAGAGAATATATTAAGTTGAAATATGGTGTACAGGCGTAAAATTCAGAGAGGCCATACATGCATTGCTTCAGATGATTAGGAAAAAATGATCACTACTTAATGAATTCCCTAAAGCGGATTGCGATCCGTTTTAGACTTATATGGCCTCATGCGCCGGTTCTCGGCGGGTCCACAGGACCCGCCCGCCACCAGCGCGAAAGGCCGGGCTTCGGGCACACGTGCGCTCCGAACCACCGCCGCGCTCCAGGGAGAGTCGGGGTATGTCCTTATTGAGCGCAACTAAGATCCCGCCGAACAGTACAAGAACATGCATCTCTTGTTCTAAAAAATAATCTTAGCAAGACTAAGCACACAGCAATAACATAATATTTAATAAACAATAATTTTAAATTAATCAAATTAATATTTCAAAATATAGGCCGATAATTATTTTAAAATATAGCATCTCCTCAAAACACAAAATACTGCACCAATTTAATAAGACAAAAAATCTTAGATATGATCTTTGTCAGATCTAAATTGCATTGAATGCCACCTCATTTACTTCTTCTGCGCCAAATAAACACAGATGAGGAGTATCCTTGACTGTGAATAATTCTCCATATCCTAAAGGAAAACCATCGATGACTACCACCCTAGCGGTGATCCAGGATCGTGCCTCCCTTCAGGCCGCGCTGTATGAGGAAATGAAGGTGGAGGGAGCCAAGCGCTATGATGCCCAGCAAGAAAGCGCCAAAGCCCGTGGCGGGGGTTCCGACACCCAGTCGGGGCGCGTCACTCTTCCCCTGCTGCTGCCCCTGGTGGCTGAGACCATCACGGAAACCCTGCTGAGCCATCAAGGGCGCCCTGGAAAAACCCCAAAATTTGTCAGCGTCTTAAAAGCAATGGACGCCCATGTGTTGGCCGCGCTGACCATCAAGCATGGCTGGGATGGAGTCGGCAAGCGAGCCCCGCTGGGCAAGTTGTTGATTGCCTTGGGACAGGCGGTAGAGGCTTTAAAAATCGCTGATGATCTTCTCAAAGCCGACCAGGAGGCCGCTTTTGCCAAAGATCATGCGGCTTTCAAGGGATGGAGCAAGACCATCAAGCGTGTCGCCAGGAACAATGACACGGCCCGCAGCCGCGCTCGCGGGTTACGGGAAGCCGCCAAGGCTGGTGGGGTGGAACTGAAAGAGTGGGACGCCGCCACACGCGCCCATGTGGCTGAACCTCTCATCAACGCCTTGCTGGCCACCGGGCTCTTCCTTCGAGAGGACGATACGGAAGAGGGCAGCACCCATACCTACCTGACCTTGACGGAACTGGGCCAGGAACTGGTGGATAATATTGATGAAAACCACCGCCACCTCTCTCCCCTTATGCTTCCCATGGTCGTGAAGCCTGAGCCTTGGAAAGATTTCAATCACGGCTGCTACGCGGACGAAGCCCTTCATCATGCCCTTCCCTTGGTCCGCACTCCTGATAAGGAACACAAGATCCTTATGGAGAAAGCAATCAAGGATGGAGAGCTTGAGCAGATCTTGAAGGCTCTTACCGCCATCTCTCAAGTAAAATTCGCCTTGAACCCGGCTGTCGTGGATCTTGTGGAATGGGTGGGGGCTCTGGAAGCCCGGCTTGATCCCACCAAAAGCTTCAGCAGTCTTGAAATTAGAAAATTTCCTCGCCTGTCCGCCGTGACGGAAAGACCGCTGCCCAAAGACTTCGCCTCCATGAACCCACGCGATAAGGCTCGTGCGGTTCGAGACATCAAACAGACCCGACGCGTCAACCGGGGCGTCATCGCCAATACGGTCCTGTTCAGAAGCGACATCAACACGATGAAGCGCCTTCTGGAATACAGGAGTTTTTTCCTGCCGCACAATCTGGATTTCCGTGGACGTGTCTATCCCGCGCCCTCCTTTAACCATCAGCGAGCGGATCACATCAAAGGAACCTTCCGGTTCGCCCGAGGCAAGCGGTTGGGTCCTCAGGGCTGGAAGTGGTTGCGGGCCGCCCTGGCCAGTGCGGGCGATTTCGAAAAGCTGTCCAAAAAGCGCTGGGATGAACGTATCGCTTGGACGGAGGCCCATAAGGCCGAGCTGATGGCGATCGCCCAGGACCCGCAAGGGAACGCCTTGGAATGGCTTAAGATGTCACCCGAGGAACGCAAGGCGGATGTTGCTCTGCGTTGGCATAAGGCGGACAAGCCTTTCACTTTCTACGCCCTATGCCTGGAGGTGGCCGCCGCCTGGGAATTGGCGAACCCGGAGAATTTCATCTCCCGCATGCCCATTGCTTTCGACGGCTCCAATTCTGGTATCCAGCACTATACCGCCGCGCTGCGCGCCGAGGAGGGGCGCCTGGTGAATCTGACGCCAGCCAAGGACCCCGCCGATCTCTACGCGACGGTCGCCGAAGATATTCTTCAAAAAGCCCTGCGGATGATCGAGACGGAAGGCAACCTTATCCAGGGAGACCCGCGCGACCTCATCGCCGACTATGCCGCCACCGCTCAGAAATGGGGTAAAGCCAAGAAGAAAGAGGAGGAAGAGGCCCCGGCGGCCAAGCTCCGTGACCTCTGCGCCGCCTTGCTCTGGGTCCGCAACGGCCTAAGCCGCTCTCACGTGAAGCGCAATGTGATGACCTTCGGCTACAGCTCCGGCGTCTTCGGTTTTAAAGAGCAGATCCTCGAGGATCATATGGACGCCCTGGAACTGAAACGCATTGCCGGCGCCATCCCCACCCACCCCTTTGGGGATGATGCAGGGGATGCCGCCGCCGCCTGGCTGGCCAAGCATGTCTGGGACAGCGTCACACGCATCCTCACCGCCACTCATTCCGGGATGAGGTTTTTTCAAGACTGCGCCGCCGCACTGGCCCGTGAAGGCAAGCCAATGATCTGGAGAACCCCTCTGGGCTTTCCAGTCGTTCATAAATATCAGGAGTGGGACATGAAGGAGGTTGAGCTTTTTATTTATGACAAAACCATCCCGGTCCACAAGAAAGCAGAAAAAGACAAAATTGCTAGTGACGGAACGGTGCTGAAGCGTTTTCGCACCATGGTGCAGGAAAAGCCAGCTGGCTTAATTAATAAATCAAAGCAAAAAAGCGCCATTGCTCCCAATATTATTCACTCAATGGACAGCACTCACCTCTTCATGGTGGTTATTCAGGCTCTTGATGCCGGGATAAGCAATTTCATGCTTATCCATGATTCTTTCGCCACCCATGCTGCGGATTGTGGATCCATGGAGAAAGAGGATGATGGGTTCTTCTGGATCATCCGCCGGGCTTTTGTCGATCTGTACGCTGGCTTCGACCTGTTCCAGTCGGTCAAGGACGCGACGCTTCAGCAGCTCTCTCACGAAGGTCAAGCCAGCTTTAAAGGTATCTTGCCGACTCATGGTTCACTGGATTTGGACGGTTGTCGCAGGTCCTGGTTTGCTTTTGCATGAACATCCCATAGCAGGAAACTTCTACGGTGCAGAGATATTTTGTGAGGCTCTGTATCGGTAGTAGCTCTTGGTAAAATTAAATCACGCCTATGAGACGGCTTTCTTCCAGATTTCTGGAAGAAAGCCGTGGTTGTGCAATGATTGATGTTTGTGGTGGCGATACCAAAAAACAGCACAGACTGAATTAAATAAATAATCACAAAGGACGTGATTATGCCAAAAAAAACAAATAATAATATAAGTGTTTTGCATATGGCATTTTCACAATACATGAATGAAAACAATACAGCAGATACTCCACAAATACATGATAACGAAATGCTGTATCGATTCAGCGACATCGCCAACCTGCAGCAATCGACCAAGTATCCAGTAAATCGCGATGTACGGATCGCCAATGGCAGATGTTATCCAAGGATTTTCTGATTTTTACGACAGGCCAGGGCTGTTTTCTATCGCCACGGCAACAATGGGCTCTGGGCGACGATCAACCTCTATCGAGTGATGGCGGCCCGACAAGGGATGGGCCGCGAAGCCAGTTCGACGGCAGGCGGTCGAAGGAACGATCACCTGGATCAAGATTGCCAGTTATTAAAATAATCCATCCATAAATACAATATTATGGATGAATTCTGTCCCATACACAGCCTTACTTTTAGATATAGAAGGATGAATAAATCATGATTGCTGTTGAACGCCTCGCCGCCTTAGGTATTTCGTATGTCTTAGTTGGGTCTATGCCTCCTGCTGATTTTTTTGCCCTGATTGATGACATGGGGCTTGATATAAGCTTTTTAGGAGATTGCTTTGATGCGGCTGAGAAACTTGAGGCTGCCGGTGATAAGGCTGTCCTGGCTTACCTGGACGCCTACGGACGATTCCTGAGTGGCGATACGAGCGCTCTGACGGTTCGGTATTGAGAATAAATAGCGATGAAATTTAAAACAAACGCTGGAACAGCCTCTTTCCCATTCCTTGAACACGCAAGGTTTTGCCAAGCCGGTAATGCTTACTATGACACAAAGCTCATATTATCCCAACAAGATGCGCAGCCACTGATTTTTATGTGTGAATCCATAGCTGATACGGAGCTAAAATCCAGTGATAATGCATCAATAAATATACCTTTCAATAAAAAAGATAATGGAAATTGTATTTTCTATTTTAATAGCAAACACAAGCCGGTTATTTTTGATATTAATGGCATGATCATTACTAAAAATCCAGAGATTGAATCAGGTTCAATTATCAGAGTTTTTGGTTCATTCAAATTTAGGAAGGAGGCTAAGAAAATTTACGCCTTCCTCAACGCTGTTATGGTGATTGAACGAAAGCCTTCTCTGGCTCTTAAGGATTATCACTATGAAAAAATGCACACTGCTGGTTGATGGAGATATTGAAGCTCATAAAGCTGCATTTTCATCTGAAACAGAAGTTAATTGGTATGATGATGTCTGGACACTTCATACAAATCTTGCCATAGCTAAGGAAAATTTTAAATCATCTGTTCGATGCGCTATGAAAGATACGGAGTCAGACACTGCTATCATATGCCTAACAAGCCATGATAACTTCCGTTATTCTGTTCTTCCTGCGTATAAAAGCAATAGAAAATCGCGCAAGCCACTCGGATATCCAGCGTTCATTGGGTGGATCAAGGAAAATTTCCAGACATGTCAGAAGCCATCGCTGGAAGCGGATGATGTGCTCGGCATTCTCTCCACACACCCCACTCTTATCGAGGGGGAGCGGATTGTCTGGAGTGTGGATAAAGACCTGAAAGGCATCCCTGGCCGCCTGTGGCGTGGGGAGAGGGATGCTTCCGGCGCAGCCGTGATCCAGGAAGTAACGGAGAAGGAGGCGGATCGATGGTTTTTCACCCAGATCCTTACCGGAGACGCCACAGATGGTTATTCCGGTTGCCCAGGCGTGGGACCGGTCAAAGCCGCCAAGCTTTTGGAAGGCGTCGCAAACCCTTGGAGGGTTATTGTGAGCGCCTATTCTGCGGCTGGTCTTGATGAAGCCTCGGCGCTGCAACAGGCGCGGGTTGCGCGCATCTGCCGATACACAGATTATAATCTTGAAAAGAATGAGGTTATTCTATGGAATCCAAGGAAATGAACAATTTTCAGCGCGTATTTTACAAAGAGCCTTCCCACGAAGAATTGACAATCGCCGAGGAAGCCCTTTACCACCACCAGAGCGCACCAGAGGATATTCGCAAAGCCATTCATTCCCTTCAGATTATGTTGGAGCGGGAAGCGGCGTAGAATACCAGCAAGCAAAACGATTGATCGATGCTTGCCGGCATCATCACAGACCTGGTTCTCAATGCGCCATAAAGACGGGAAGATGCGCCATATTTAGGATGACGCGGGTTGCCCCGCCGAAGATCATCTGGCGCAGGCGGCTTTGCGTGTAGGCTCCTTTGATCAGCAAATCCGCTTCAAGCCGCCTAGCCTCCTCTAAAATGGTTTCGCCGATGCCATGATGCTGCGGCACATGACGCGGCTCGGCCAGAATGCCCGTCCGCTTCAGACCATCGACAACCTCTTCGCCGGACGGGCCATCGACCATGCCACCCTCTACGGACAGCACGATGATGTGTTTGGCCCGTTCGAGAAAGGGACGCGCAAAGGCGAGGGTTCGCGCCGTCTCAGTGCTGCCGTTCCAGGCAATGACAATTGTCTCGCCCAAGGTTTCCGGTGGCAGCGGCGGCGCCAGCAAGACCGGACGCCCGCTTTCAAACAAGACGGTCTCTAAAAGCATTTCCTGCTGGGGGGCTCTGACATGCTCGGGTTGAGCAAGCACGGTCAGGTCAAACAGCCGAGCGTGCTGGCCAACAAAGGCTTCTCCAGGAGGGGCCTCCGCGCGAAAAAACGCCGTCAGCCCCTTCCCAACGGCGTCGGCATGTCTTTGCCGACCGGCAAGAACGTGATCGAACTGCGCCTGCACCTCTTGGGCCCGCGCCCACTCATCGCGGCGAAAATCCTCGATGAGAACGGGCGAGCCCAGACCCATCATCGCAATGGCGCTGGAAACATCCAAGCGCACATGCAAGCCTTCCAAATAGCTGTCCCACGATTCAGCGACGAGCGCAGCCGTCTGCAAGACGGAGGACAGCGCTTCCCCTTCGCTAATCGGCACCAGAATACTTCGCATGGTTCCAGCCCCGTCATTCTGGAGACTGGATTGAATATGGGACCGCAACAGTGGTCCCGCCATAGGACGAAGCGGACTATGCGCTTGGGAGAAGTCTTCTCCTGAACCCAGGGGCCTGGGGAGCGTTAAAGCCCCCCAGGGACCGATCCGTTCTAATGGGCCATCAACACTGACACGTTGACATGGTTGAGGATATAGCGCGTGACGCCACCAAGGATCATCTCCCGCATCCGGCTGTGCCCGTATCCACCCATGATCAGGAGATCGGCCCCCAGCTCAACCGCCTTTCCCATAAGCGCCTGCCCCACCGGCTCCGAGCCTGGCTTCACAACAATCGACTGGCTGTTGACGCCATGCCAGGAGAGGTATTCGGCGATGCGGCGGCCCGCGGCGGCTGGCGTCGCCGATGTCTCGGCGGTGAGGATCCGCACCGTGTCGGCTTGGCGCAGGAAAGGCATGGCGCCAGCCACCGCATGCGCTCCTTCGGCGCTGCCGTTCCAGGAAATGGCGATGTTCCGGCCAACACTGCTCACCCCTTCCTTCGGCGTCACCAGCAAAGGCCGGGCGGAGCTCAACAGCGCCGTCTCCAGCGTCATATAGCTTTGGGGGTCACGCGCCCCCGTGCTATCGGCGAAAACCAGCAGATCGGACAAGCGGCCTTCTTGCGCGACCACCTCTTCGATACGACCGACCGCCTCACGCCAGCGAACGGAGACACCATCAAGCGCCGGCGGCCCTTCGCACACAGTCACCTGTTCGCGCTGGACAGCTTCGGTGAAGCTGCGGCGGGCCGTGTTGAATTGGCCGCTGGCTTCGGTCTCCGTGGCGCGCATGATCTCGTCGACCATGGCCCCGGACATGCCCTCACCAAGCATCGGCACCGAGTCGCGGGGATCAAGCTTGACGAACAGCGCATCCACGTGAGCCTCAAACAAACGCGCCACAGCGAACGCCGACGACAGAGCAACCGGATCAGAACCGCCACCGTTGAGCGGCACAAGAATGGTCTTGATGGACATCACCGTCTCCCGGACCGTCTCTGGCGGTCCTTACCGTTGTTTGCAGCGCAGAGCCTGCGCCTGTTGCATGATCATACTCCAACACCATCCGGCCCGCTCGCCTCGAATGCATCGGCGAAGGGCCGCTTTGTCGCAGCCACTCTTCCACGGATGGAGCCGGCGTTGACTTCAGTCGTCGGGAATCACATCGTTTCGCCGATGTGTCCGACCGTCGAGGGAATGTAATGACCGCCGCCGCCGAAAAGATCGCCCGCAAACGGACCACCCCCCCGCTTCCCATCCTTGAGATTCCCGTGACTCCAACCGAATCCCTCATCGCCGAGCGACCGCTGTTGGCGCCCCCTACGGCGCAATTCCCGGTGGACCCGCAGTTCAATGCTGCGGAACTGGCGACCGATCTCTCTCTCCACCTCGAACGCTTCATGCGCGACGGTGAGGAGGACCCGTTCACCAACCCGGTTTTCCATCTCGCTCTGGAAATCGAAAAGCGCCTGGCCACGGGTGGTCTGGATTTCGGCAAGCTGGAACAACTCGTCCAATATTTGTCGGCGGAAGGGTTCCTGACACGCGCACGGCGCTTCGCCGGTAAGCTGGGTGAGACAGAGCCGGACACCAACACCGAGCATCTGCGCCGGCTGGTGCAGACGCTGGCCCATGACAAGGAGGGCAATCCCCTGCCCTTCGCGGCGTTTCGCCGTACGGTGGAGCGGGAGGCGTTCGGCATCGTCATCACCGCGCACCCGACCTTCACCCTGTCGGGTGAACTGATGGAAACGCTGGCCGTGCTCGCCACCGGCAGGGGAACGGACGGCGTGCCGCTAACCGCCGAACTGCGCAGCGCGATGATCGCCCGCATGGCTGAAAGCGAGCACCGCCCGGACGCTGACATCAGCCTGACGCGCGAACATGCGTTGTCCGTGCAGGCGCTCACCAACATCCAGGTGGCGTTGCGCCGGCTCTACACCGTGGTCTTTGAAGCCGCCGCCGTCTTGTACCCCGAGCATTGGACAGAGTTGACGCCCAAGCTGATCACCGTGGCGAGTTGGGTTGGCTATGACCTTGATGGCCGCTCGGACATCACCTGGACCGACACGTTGCACAAGCGCCTGACCGTGCAGGTGCTGCAACTGCGCCACTACCTCAACGAACTCGTGGGCATCCGCAACACGGCGCCGGATGATGAGGAATTGCGCCACACCCTGGAGCAGATCGAATCCCGCCTCGTCCTGGCCATTCACGAGGTGATGGATGAAATCCAGGTCTTCGCGCTGCATGACCCGGACACCGCCGACGCTCACCGCCACATCCAGCGCATTGGCAAGCGCATGCACGAAGATCAGGCATTCCGCCTGATCTCCGGCGGGATGCTGGTGGAGCGAGTCAATCGCGCCATCCGGCTGCTGCGCCAGCATGGCGAAATGGCCGCGGGGGCCGTGCTGCGCTTGAGCGTGCTGCGGGCGGAGCTGGAAAACTTTGGGCTGGGCATCGCGCACACCCATGTGCGCATCAACTCGACACAATTGCACAACGCCATCCGCAAGGTTGTGGGGCTGGAGACGGCGCCGGACGACCCGCGCTACCGCCAATCCTATCTGGAACGATTGACCACGCTGCTGGACGAGGTGCAGCCGGTCAGCATCAACTTTGGCTCCCTGATCACCGAACGCACATCGGCCAAGCGGTTGTTCATGATCGTGGCGCAGATGCTGAAATACTCGGACTCGACGACGCCCATACGCTTTCTCATCGCCGAAAGCGAGACGGCGTTCACGGTATTGACCGCCCTGTACTACGCCCGCCTGTTTGGTGTCGAAAACCGCCTGGACATCTCCCCGCTGTTCGAGACGGAACGGGCTTTGGAATTGGGCAGCCGCGTCATCGACGCCCTTCTGGAGAACCCGCATTACCGCGCCTATGTGGAAAAGCGCGGGCGGCTGTGCATCCAGACCGGCTATTCGGACGCGGGCCGCTATCTCGGCCAGACTCCGGCCGCCGCCAGCATCGAGCGGCTGCGCATGCGCGTCGCCCGGCTGCTCAAAAAGCATGGGTTGCCGGGCGTGCAGCTTGTCATCTTCGATACGCACGGCGAATCCATCGGTCGCGGCGCTCACCCCGCCAGCCTGACCAACCGGCTGTCCTACATCGCCCCGCCGGCGTGGCTGCATTTCCTCGCCACCGAGGGGATCAGTTTCAAGCAGGAAGTCAGCTTCCAGGGCGGGGACGGTTTTCTCTACTTCGTCACCGAAACAGCGGCTTTCGCCGCCGTGACGCGCATCGCCGAATACATACTGGGTGAGCACGAGAGCAACGCCGATGACCCGTTCTATGAAGAGAGCGACTACATCACCGAGATCTTCACCACGGTGAAGGAATTCCAGGTCTCGCTGATGCGCGATCCGAATTATGCGGTCATGCTCTCAACGATTGGTCCGGCGCTGTTGCTGCCTTCCGGCAGCCGCGCCTTCAAACGCCAGCACGACAGCACGGCGGAGAACATCGACCAGCAGAGCGCCACCCAGATCCGCGCCATCCCGCACAACGCCATTCTCCAGCAACTCGGCCTTCCCGCCAACGTCATCGGCGGCTTCGGCGCCGCCATCGACAAGGACCCGAAACGCTACGTGGCGATGCACGCCCGTTCACCACGCTTTCGGCAATTGCTGGGGGTAGTGGAATATGGTTTCGCCATCGCCGACCCCGAAGCGTTGAAGGCTTACATCGACACGCTTGATCCGGGGTTGTGGCTGACGCTGGCCGCGCGCACGGGTGATCGTGGGCGGGCGGATGAAATGCGCCAGCTCGCCGCCCATCTCGAAGACAACTCCGCCCATGTCCGGCAGATGCGCATTTACCGCAAGCTGCTCCGCGATCACGCGGAATTGCGCGATGGCTTGGCGCTGAGCGGCGCCGGGTGTTCAGCGCTGCTGGACCCGGCGACGCGGACGGGATTGCGGCTGTTGCACGCGCTGCGGCTGGCGTTGATCCATGAGCTGTTCCGGCTCGCCACCCACATTCCGGACTTCTCCAGCCAGCACGAAACAACGCGTGAGCGTATCATCAACCGCATCCTGCACCTCGACATTCCAAGCGTCGTGGCCCAGCTGGAGGAAATCTTCCCGGCCACCGCCGACACTGAAATCGAGAGCAGCGATTTCGGTGAGCCGGCTACCTACCGCAATGATGAGAGTCAGAATTATCGGCAGGAGAATGAACGCATTTTCCGCCCGATGACCGCCCTTTATGAGGTGATCCTGCGCATCGGCGCGGCGATCACCCAGCGAATCGGCTTCTTGGGCTGATCATTTCGGCAACAAAAAACGGCGGTTGGCCTGGAAAGCCAACCGCCGTTTTCTTTAGAGCTAAAAAGCGTGCAGGGTTTTAGGCTGCGGCCTTTTCCTGGGCCTGAGCCTGGGCCTTGGCGATGCGGCGCTTCAGGCGGCGCACTTCAAGGCTCAGATCCGCATCCTTGGCGTCGAGCAGGAAAGCGTCAAGGCCGCCCTTGTGCTCAATCGTACGGATCGCGTTTGTGGAGATACGCAGGCGGACCGAATAGCCAAGCGCGTCGCTCAGCACCGAGGTCTCCTGCAGATTCGGCTGGAAACGGCGACGGGACTTGTTGTTGGCATGCGAAACATTGTTGCCAAACTGTGTACCCTTGCCAGTCACGGTGCACCGACGAGCCATCGGACTGTTCCTCTATCTCAATAATGAATATCTGTCTCGGGCAGCGTTCCGCCCAAAGGAGGCGGCGTTATAGTCGAATAAGCGTCCCTCCGTCAAGGAAGGAAGAAACGGCGGCGCATCCAATCGACACCCTTCCA
Source organism: Azospirillum sp. (assembly GCA_031546725.1). Classification (GTDB taxonomy): domain Bacteria; phylum Pseudomonadota; class Alphaproteobacteria; order Azospirillales; family Azospirillaceae; genus Azospirillum. The sequence goes on along the minus strand of JAVBJZ010000078.1, from coordinate 13,398 downwards.
GGAAGAATAAGGCGCTTGCGATAAAACCATTACCCGGCCTCGATGGTGGGAGGCTTGGTCACCGGGGATTCGGACGCCGGAGATTCGAGAAGGGCTGGCGCCGTCGTGACGCCCTGGGTGGTGGTCGCCGCCACCAGTTTCTGTGACAAGTCGATGAGGATCTTCACATTCTCGGCGGTGCGGGCCGATGCGCTTTGAAGCCAAACGCGCTGGAGTCCCACGATGTCGGAAGGGCTGCGGATCCTGCCGAGGTCCTGGACAATGTGTATGGTCTCCCCAAGCGAAGCGGTGACGCCTTCAAACCAGCGGCGATAACCATCCTGCATGACGTTGGCGACATGGGCTGAATGAGCGGCAGCCGTGGTGGCGTCGTTTTTGGCCAGCCCCCCCACCTTCATGTAAAGCCTGAAAAGACTGGCGCTCATCGCAAAATATCCATTCCTTTAGCGTTGGAGCAGGGATTCATATACCGCAGGACAGTACGGTTTCGCCCTGCGGCATAACCTCAATCCACGCGATTCACCGGATGGCCCAAAAAGCGCTCCAACAGCGCGCGCGCCGCGACGGTTGGTATCTGCGCGCCTTGGGTGACGCCAACCTCCAGGGCCGGCAGAGCGCTGCGCACGTCCGGGTGCTGGCGGAAGGAATCCAGGAGCGTCTCACGGATCTCGCTCCACAACCAGGCGCAGGCCTGCGCCGCTCGGCGTGCGTTGAGGGCGTCGTCCTTTCCGGTCACGGTGCGGTATTCGGCAATGGTTTCCCACACCGTGTCGATGCCAGTCTTATTGAGGGCGGAACAACTCAACACCGGCACACGCCAAGCGCCATGGCGCAACAGCGTCAGAGCGTGCCTGTAGTCGGCCATGGTGTGGCCGGCGATGGCCGCGAGATCGCCGTCAGCCTTGTTGACCACCACCACATCGGCCAGCTCCATGATGCCTTTCTTGATGCCCTGCAACTCGTCGCCGCCAGCCGGCAGCAGCAGCAGCAAGAAGAGGTCCACCATATCGGCCACCGCCGTCTCCGACTGGCCGACCCCCACCGTTTCGACAATGATCACATCGAAGCCCGCCGCCTCGCAGATCAGCATCGCCTCGCGCGTGCGGCGCGCCACACCACCCAGGGTCGCCCCGGCTGGCGAGGGGCGAATGAAAGCGTTTGCGTTGCGCGACAACTCCACCATGCGAGTCTTATCGCCAAGGATTGAACCGCCCGTGCGTTGCGAGGACGGATCGATGGCCAGCACCGCCACCTTGTGTCCCTGTTCAATGACGTGCAGCCCGAACGCCTCGATAAAGGTGGATTTACCTACCCCCGGCACACCGGAAACACCCACGCGCACCGAATCACCGCTGTAAGGCAGCAGCGCCTCAAGCAGCGCCTCCGCATCCCTGCGATGCTCGGGCTTGGTTGATTCGATCAGCGTGATGGCGCGGGCCAACGCACGGCGCTCGCCGCCACGGACAGCGGCGGCGAGGGTTTTCATGTCTGAAGAGGCAATGGTCATAGCCGCTGTTGGCCGATCTCTTGAGTCTTAGGCGATCACCGTTTCCATCGCGCTCGCCACGCGCAGAAGGGTGCGGTCATGGTTGCGTTTTCCCACCAGCATGAGACCGGCGGGAAGACCCTTGGTCGCCATGGGCAGCGATATTGCCGGGCGATCGAGGAAATTCCACAATGATGGATTGCGCAGCACCAGCATGTTGATGCGTCCATACGCCGCATCATCCACCAGCTCGTCAAAGCGCGGCGGCACTACGGGGACCGTCGGCATGGCAAGCGCATCGAAGCCACGTGTTTGGGACTCGCCTTCCGCCATGAGAACGGCGCGGGTCTGCATCAGTTCAATGTAATCGGCGGCGCTCTGCTTCTGCCCGCGCTGGATGCGCTTGTACACCCGTGGGTCATACTGATCGCCGGCGCGCTCCAGCAAGTCACGGTGCCACGTGTATGTCTCGGGCGTGACGAGGCCACCCTTGCTGTTCACCTGCTGAATCCGGTCAAGCACCGGCAAGTCAATCTCCACCACCCGCACGCCAGCCGAGGACAACGCCGCCAGCGCCCGCTGAAACGCCGCCGCAACGACGGCGTCCATGCCGTCGAGCACGACATTCTTCGGCACGCCGATGCGCAGGCCCGCCAGCTCAGCGGCCTCCGGCACAACCGGCGCCTGGCCAGCCATCACCGCATCCATGATGGCGCAACACGCCACCGAGCGCGCCAGGGGGCCGACCGTGTCCATGCTCCAGGACAGCGGCAGGGCGCCATCGCGCGGCACCCGCGCCTGCGTCGGCTTGAACCCCACCAACCCGCAAAAGGCCGCGGGAATACGCACCGAGCCGCCGGTGTCCGAACCCACCGCCGCGATCGCCATGCTGTCGGCCACCGACACGGCGGCCCCGGAGGATGACCCGCCGGGAATACGCTCGCGGTCGAAGGGGTTGCCGGGCGTGCCGTAGTGGGGGTTGAGGCCAAGGCCGGAAAAGGCGAACTCCGTCATGTTGGTGCGCCCAATGATCACCGCCCCCGCCGCCCGCAGCCGGGCGACCACCAGAGAATCCTGGCGGGCGGGTGGAGCGTCCTTCAGCACCACCGAACCGGCGGTGGTCACCTGCCCGGCCATATCGAACAAATCCTTGACCGAGATCGGCAAGCCCGCCAGGGGGGAGGGCGTCACGCCCGCCTTACGCAGCAGGTCGCTGGCTTCAGCCGCCTTCAACGCCGCGTCGCGGTCCACCTGAAGAAAGACGCGTTCCCCCTCCCCCGCCGGAGCCGCGATGAGGGCAAGCGCCTGATTGGTCAACGTCACACTGGTGATGCGGCCAGCGGACAGACCGGAAGCGAGAGACTGGATGGTGGCCATGGAAAGAAGCTCCGACACAGGGGGAATTCTTTTTAGAACAGATCACGGTCGGCGAAAACAGCCGATCGCGGGTGAGTGATAATATTCACATAAATAAGAATTAAGTCTTTCATATTTTAATATATTTGTCATCCCCGCGGAAGCGGGGACCCAATATTTCCAAGAAATTTCTTTGCGAAAAGCCTGGGTCCCCGCTTCCGCGGGGATGACGTCTATCTTAATAAAAGGAATATTGTCATTCACGCGATTGTCCCGGCCATTTACAACCTCTGGTTAATTGAAGCCTTTTCATTTCTCTACCAATTGATCGCCCCGCCACATGCCGCTGCGCTGGGAGCCGTCGGCAGCGGTGACAAGGCCCGGGCCATCCTGAACACCGGCGCGAAAACAGCCGACATACCGACCGCCGGCGCCGGTTAAGATCAGCATACCGTAGCCATTGGCGCGTCGGTCGGAAACCTGCCCCAGATAGCGGTCACCATTGGCGTAGGTCAATTCGCCGTTCCCTTCCGGCTGGTTTGCCCGCATCTCACCGGCATAGGCTTGGCCGTTGGCGAAATGGAAGACGCCCATCCCGTCCGGTTGACCGGCGCGAAAGACGCCCTCGTAGCGGTCACTGGTCCGAAAGACGATAGCCCCCAGACCCGTCATCTGGTCATCGTGCCATTCACCTTCATACAGCTGACCATCAGCGAAGCGATAGACGCCGTAGCCGGATTTCTGCGCCTGCCGGGTCTCGGCAGTGGTGGTGAACGACCATTCTCCTTCGTAGACGTCGCCGTTGGAAAACCGCTGCACCCAGGCGTGCAGGCTACCTGAACGCGCCGCCTCGGCCGCTACCTCGGCGTGGCTTTGCGCCTCAGCCGCTTGCCGGGCGATGGCGCGGGCCTGGGCCGCCGCCTCTTCCCCGGCTGCGGCCGTTGCGCGGCCCGTGCGGACGGCTTCTTGCACCAATTCACGCAGGGAGCGGGCATCTTCGCTCTCTGCGGCGCACAGCGTGTTGGTGCTGGCCATAGCCACCAACACCATCATCAAGCTAATCCATTGGTGCAATCGGCGTGCCACGCTCACCTCAGCGAAACGGTGGAAGCTCTGGCGCCATCCGCCCGAGGACCAGCTCCGATACGGTCCGAATGATGCTGTTCGTGTCCAACCCATGGTGGCGGTACAGGTCAGCGACGGTCCCCGACTGACCGAAATGCTCGACACCCAAGGACAATGTGCGGTGACCAAGAACACCCCCCAGCCAGGCCAGCGTTGCGGGATGGCCGTCCATGGCCGTGAGAAGCGTGCAATGCCGTGGAAGACCGTCGAGAAGCGTTTCAATATGGGAACGCGCCTTGCCATTCCCCCGCAGCCGGGCGCGCCGCGCCGCCGTCCAGCCCGCGTTCAGCCGGTCGGCCGAGGTCACCGCCAGAACGCCGATGTCCCGACAGGTTTCGCCCAGCATTCCGGCGGCGGCGATGATTTCCGGCGCGACGCACCCTTGATAAACCAGGACCGCCTCGGCGTTTGGTCCCGGCTTTCGCAGCCAATAAGCGCCATCGACCACCCCTTGACGGAACGCATCGCTCCGCCGGCTCTCGGGCTGCTCCAAGGGGCGCGTCGACAGGCGAAGATAGACGGAACCGCCCGTCTCATCCCGAAGCCAGGTCCGTTCGTCGGGGTCGCCTTCGCCATTTCTTTGCATGTAGTCGAACGACCAATCCATGATGATGGACAACTCGTCCAGAAAGGCGGGCTCAAAGCTGGCGAGGCCGTCCTGACTCATGCCGATGAGAGGGGTTCCGATCGATTGATGGGCCCCGCCCTCGGGGGCGAGCGTGACGCCGGACGGCGTTCCGACGATCATGAAGCGCGCGTCCTGATAGCAGGCATAGTTCAGCGCATCGAGACCACGGCAGATGAAAGGATCGTACACCGTCCCAACGGGAAGAAGCCGCTCCCCGAAAAGCGAATGGGAAAGCCCTGCCGCCGCCAGCAGCAAGAACAAGTTCATCTCGGCGATGCCGAGTTCGATGTGCTGCCCACCGGGCGAAAAATGCCATTTCTGCCCGGAAACTACGCCTTCTTCACGAAAAACATCCGCCCGCATGCTGCGCGCGAACAACCCACGGCGATTGACCCACGCGCCGAGGTTGGTTGATACGGTCACATCCGGCGCGGTGGTCACGATCCGGTCGGCGAGCGGGCTGGTGGATTTCGCCAGGGCGTCAAGGATCTTCCCGAACCCGGTCTGCGTGGACAATTCCCGGTCATCAAGAAAGACCGGGCCTTCGCTGTCAAAGCGCGGCGCGGTGAACCGGCGGGGGCCGTTCTTGAAAAACGGCGTCTGCTTAAAGAATTTTGTTAGGGCGTTCGCATCGCCGCCCGTGGAAAACGGCTTCCACTCCTGTCCGGTTGCAACCTGCATCGCCGCCTGGAACCCGGCTATCTGCGCGGGGGTCATCAGGCCCGCGTGATTGTCCTTGTGCCCGGCGAGCGGCGTGCCCCATCCTTTGATGGTATAGGCGAGAAAGACCGTCGGGCGGTCATGATCCACCGCGTCGAAAGCGTCGGTCAGCGATTGCAGGCAATGGCCGCCGAGATCGCTCATCAGCGCTGCGAGTTGTTCATCCGACCGGCGTTCGATCAACGCCGACACCGCGCCCTGGTCGCCAATCTCATCGAGCAACCGCCGCCGCCACGCGGCGCCGCCTTGAAACGCCAGGGCTGAATAAAGCTGGTTGGAGCATCGGTCGATCCAATCCCGCAACCGCTCGCCGCCCGGCTCGGCAAAGGCTGTCTTTTGCAGCCGACCGTGTTTCACGATCACCACATCCCAGCCGAAGGTTTGGAATATGGCCTGGATGCGCTGCCACAACCCTTCCCGGACCACCCCGTCCAAGCTCTGGCGGTTATAGTCGATCACCCACCATGTGTTGCGCAGGTCGTGCTTCCATCCCTCTTGCAGGCATTCATAGATATTGCCTTCATCAAGCTCGGCGTCCCCGACCAGCGCGATCATCCGCCCGTTGGGCCGTCCATCAGGCCGTTGCTCCACCCAGGGCCTGGCCGCGATGTAGTCTTGAATAAGAGAGGCGAAGGCGGTGATCGCCACGCCAAGGCCAACCGAGCCCGTTGAAAAATCCACATCATCGACGTCCTTCGTCCGGCTTGGATAGGATTGGGCGCCGCCGAAGTCGCGAAAATTCTGGAGCTTTTCGAGGGACTGATTGCCCATGAGGTACTGAATGGCGTGAAAGACCGGAGAAGCGTGTGGTTTGACCGCAATACGGTCTTCCGGGCGCAAGGTATGAAAATAAAGCGCCGTCATGACAGACACCATCGAAGCGGATGACGCCTGGTGCCCACCCACCTTGACATCACCCTTTTCCCGCAGATGATTGGCGTTATGGATCATCCAACAGGCAAGCCACAGCACCTGCTTCTCAATCGCTTTCAGAATGTCGATTTCTTCGGCCTGCACACCCATCTCCATTGATTTTTTCCGTATCACCCAGATCCGTGATCAAAGCGACAGCGGGGGTAGAATCATCGCCTATAATACCGTGAACCGCACAACAGCACTGGCAAAAAGCGACCGTCTCGTCCACAGCCACGCAAAAGCGCTACCCCCGTTAATCGATAGGGCTTGACGCTTTCACTCAGCCGGTGAGAGTTTGAGGCGCACGCGCTGTTGGTGCTTCTATTGAGCCACGACGACACCCGCCATGATTATCAAGATCTTCAGAGCGCTCTTGCGGGGATTGCTTCGCCTTGCTTACCGGGTGGAGGTGCGCGGCCTTGAGCACGCCTGTGCGGCGGACCCGCGCGCCGTCATCGTCGCTAATCCACACTCACGCCTGGATTCTCTGCTGATCGCAGCGTTTCTCCCCGGCGACACCGTGTTGGCCATCGATCCACGACGCACCGCACACGGATGGATGCACCGCCTGTTCAAGACAGCGCTGCTGGACCGGAACACCTCCTCTGCGTTGCGCGCGTTGGTGCGGATGGTGCGTGGTGGCCGGCGCTGTATTCTTTTGGCGCAGGGGCGGGTCGAAGCGCAGGCTGACCTACTTCGGGTCTATGGCCTGGCGGCCTGGGTCGCCGACCACGCGAGCGCGCCGGTCCTGCCGGTGCACATCGACGGCGCCGAATTTACTCCCTTCGCCTTCATGCGGCGAACGGGACGACGCCTCTTTCCGAAGATCGTGCTGACCGTTCATCCCGCCCGCCGCCTGGAAGTGGCCCCGGCCCTGCTGGGTCAAGCGCGCCGGGCAGCGTCATCCACCGCGCTTTACGACGTGATGACAGGCGTGACAATGCGTTCTTGTGGCGGCGATCGCAGCGTCTTCGACGCGCTGCTGGACGCGCGCCGGCGCTTCGGTCGCACCGTCCCCATTCTTGAGGATGCGGAACGCCAGCCGTTGACCTATGGCCGGCTGGTGCTGGGTAGCATCGCGCTGGGCCGGGCGTTGGCGCGCTTCTCGAATCGGGGCGAAGTGGTGGGCGTGCTGCTGCCCAACGCCAACGCGGTGGCGGTCACCATCTTTGGGCTGCAAGCGTTCGGGCGGGTGCCTGGCATGCTGAACTACAGCATGGGGCCAGACGCGCTGGTGTCCGCCTGTGCGACCGGGCGCATCCGCACCGTGCTCACCTCCCGCCGCTTCATCGCCCTGGCGCGCCTCGACCGCATCGCCGAAGCCTTGGCTGGCCATGTGCAGCTGGTCTATCTGGAGGAGGTGCGCAAACACCTCAAGCCGCTCGACAAGCTCACCGGACTGGCGGTGTCGTGGCTGCCCGGGTTGATGCGCGGGCGCACGCCGGCGGCTGAATCGCCGGCGGCGCTGCTGTTCACCTCCGGCTCCGAAGGCGTGCCCAAGGGGGTGTCGCTCAGCCACGCCAACCTCCTCAGCAACACGGCGCAGATCCGCGCGGTTGTGGAGTTGCTGCCGAGCGACCGGGCGGTCAACCCGTTGCCCGTCTTCCACAGCTTCGGCCTGACCGCCGGGCTGCTCCTGCCGTTGCTCGCCGGGGTGCCAAGCTGCTTTTACCCAAGCCCCCTGCATTACCGCGCGGTGGCGGAGCTGGTAGCCAATTTCAAGGCGACCCTCCTGTTCGGCACCGACACCTTCCTTACCGGCTACGCCCGCGCCGCCTCGGATGGTGAGTTGTCCTCGCTGCGCTACGCCGTGGCGGGGGCGGAGCCGGTGCGCAACAGCACCCTGCACCTCTACCGCGACCGCTTTGGCGTGCAGGTCCTGGAGGGGTATGGCGCGACCGAGGCATCGCCCGTGCTCGCGGTCAACACGCCCGCGCATCTGCGCCCTGGCACGGTTGGGCGCTTCCTGCCGGGCGTCGAGCATCGGCTGGAGCCGGTGACGGGCGTGCACGAGGGCGGACAGCTTATTGTGCGCGGACCAAACATCATGCTCGGCTACATCCTTGCCGAGCAGCCCGCCGTCCTGCAACCCCCGCCCCAGGGCTGGCATGACACCGGCGATATCGTTGCGCTGGATGATGAAGGGTATGTGCGCATCGTCGGGCGGGTGAAGCGCTTCGCCAAGATCGGCGGCGAGATGGTCTCGCTGGCCGCCGTCGAGGCGTACGCCGCCCAGCTCTGGCCGGAGCATACGCACGCCGCCGTGGCTTTGCCTGACGCCCACAAGGGCGAACGCATCGTTCTGCTGACCAGCCGCGCGGGGGCCCGGCGCGAGGAATTCATCGCCTTCGCCCACACCCACGGCATTTCCGAACTCATCCGCCCCCGGGTCATTCTGTCGGTGGAGGAGATCCCCACCCTCGGCACAGGCAAGGCCGATCACCCCGCGGTCAAGCGCATGGCCGAAAACGCGCTGAGCGAGACGAGCGTCCGAAAGGTGGAGACATGAGGCCGGCGTGGAGGGTGGCGGTTCAGCGCCGCAACGCGGCCAGCCACCCCAGATTTCCCGCAGCATAGGCCAGCAGCACCAGAGCGGTGATCATCAACAAATAAGTCGTCAAGATGATCCGCCAGCCGCGTCCGGCGTGCTTCAGCTCCAGGTAATGCCTGAGGATTTCGCGCCCCTTGAAGAAAGAGGTCGCCAGCACGCCCAAGGCGGCCCACACGCCCAAGGTTTCGTGCGCGTGCGCCGATCCGGCGTTGCCGACGATGAGCGCGGTGACCGACAGCGTCAGCAGAACGCCCCAGGCGATGGTGAGTCGGTTGATGGCCATGGGTGCGTTTCCTGCGCGGTTCAGCGGATCAAATAAACGATGGGGTAAAGAATCACCCAGACCAGATCGACCATGTGCCAGAACGCGGCCCCGGTCTCCAGGTTTTCCACACTGTTCCAGCGCGCGATCACCAGCAGCAACACGATGCCAAAGATCACATGCAGGAAGTGGAAGCCGGTCAGCAGGAAGTACAAAGCAAAGAAGTTGTCGGTGTCGATGGTGTAGCCGGCGTTCAGCGTCGCGCTGTATTCCGCCAGCTTGATGAACAGAAAGACAGACCCCACCGCTGATGCGGCGATGAACAATTGGCTCGCCCGGCGGCGCCGGCCCTTGCGACCGGCCTCGACACCCAGTGCGGCGATGTAGCCGCTGGTCACCAGAACCAGCGTGTTGACGCCGCCCAGCAGACGATCCAGATGCGCCTGGCCGGCGTTGAACAATTCCGGGTCCAGGGCGCGGGTGACGGCAAAGCCGATGAAGGCCACACCGAACACCACCAATTCGCTGAGGATCAAAATCCACATCATCAGATTCCCCGGCAAGCCGGAAAAATCTTCTTGGGAATGCTGATTCTGAACCGTATCCATCTTAATGGCTTGTTCCTTCCGACAAATTGATCTTGTTGTACACGTTGTATTTGCCCACGGGTTTGCGCATGCGCAAACGTTTGACCTCTTCAAAGGTCCGGGCGTCGTAGACCACCAGCGCGCCATCGTCCTCCCACACGCTGACCAGCGCGTAGCGGCCATCGCGGGTAAACTCCACATGCGCCGCGGTCTTGCCTGGCTCCGGCGTGATGGTGCGGGTGATTTCCAGCGTGCGCTTGTCGATGATCGCCATGGTGTCTTTCTTCGGGCTCAGCATGGCGTCGGCCCAGATATACGGGCTGTTCTCATGGCTGCGGAGGAAGAAGCCGGGCCCCAGGGAATCGATGCGCTTTATGGTCTTCCAATCCTGCATATCGATGACGCTGATGGTCGATCCCTTGAGATGCTGCGTCGCCATCACCCGCCGCCCGTCCAGCATCCAGGAAATCCCCGATCCAAGATGCGGCATGCCGGGCAGGTCGAGCTTCGCCTCCTGGCGGCGGGCGTCGAGATTGATCACCTTGCCCAGCGCGCCGTCGCGCGACGCGCCGATCACGCCGCTGTAATCGGTGGTGAAGAAGAAGTCATCCAGCGGCTCGGTCATTTCCGTTCGGCGCAAGGCGAAGCGGCCAACGGAGGCCGGCACCCCTTCCTCATAGCCCTTCTCGTAGGAGTGGACCAATCCCGTGTAAACCGGCGGGGCGTCGTCGTTGGTGGCGATTTCCCAGATTTCCGGGATGTCCTTCATGGCCACGATGAAGCTCTGGCGCGGCGGAGCCGCATAGACGGCGCTCACACGCGAGGGGACCCCCTTCTCGCTGGCCGCCGGAATGATCTTGATAAGGCTGAGATCATGGGCGTCCAGCAACACCAGCGTGCGCGGCAATGTGTTGCCGACCGCCACGAACCGCCCGTCCGCGGACACCGCGATGTTGCGGGTGTTGATGCCGGCCCGCACCTCGGCGATGGTTTGCAGGCTGTAGAGATCGTAGACGGAGACCCAGCCGTCTCTTGAGGCGAAATAGGCGAAGCGGCCATCGGGTGAGTATTTCACCCCGCCATGCAGGGCGAAGCGGCTTTGAAAACGGGCCAGCGGCTCCAAGGCGTCCCCGTCGAGGATGGTGACATGATGGTCGCCAGCCTCCACCACCGTGAACAGATTGAGCGGATCGGACGAGAACACCGGCTTGTCCGGCAAAGCCGCGCGTGTCTTATAGACGGCATGCGTGCCTTGAATGTCGGCTTCACCCCAGACCGGATCGCTGTCGGGCGCCTGGAAGATGAAGGCCGTGAGATCCTTGATCTGCTGTTCATCGAGCACATCGGCGAAACCCGGCATCTGCGTGGCGGTTCGTCCTTCGGCGATCACCCGGACCGCCTCCGCTGGCTTCATGCGGCCGAGGTTGTCCGGCAGCAACGCCGGGCCAATGGCCCCCAGACGATCACCGCCGTGGCAGGCCGCGCAGCGTTCGGCATAGGTGGCGGCGGCGCCATCCAGAGCGAACGCGCTTGCCGGAGTCAGCATCAGCAGGGCGGCTGCGGCCATCAGCAGGGGCTTAAGCATGACACACCGCACGGCTGATCTCCTGGTCTGTCAGATAGCAACCGGGGTCTTCAGCCCAGGGGTCGCCTGTGGTTTGCAAGGCGCGCACCCGGGTGTTGCCGTTGCAGATACGCAGATACGCGCAGGACGCGCAGCGCCCGGTCACCGGTCGTGGGCGCTGCTTCAGCGCCCGCAACAACGGGTCGGACAGGTCGCTCCAGATGTCGGCGAACGGGCGCGTGCGGATATTCCCCAGCGTGTGGTCGCTCCACATCGTGTCGGGATGAACATTGCCCTGGGTGTCGATATTGGCGATGTTGACGCCTGAAGCGTTGCCACCCCAGCGCTCCAGCATGTTTTCAAAGGCCTCGGCCTTCTCCGGCATGTGCCAGCGCACCCAGTGCAGCATATAAACGCCGTCGGCGTCGTTGTTGCCGGTGACGATCTCGCGATGGCGACCGGCCTGCGCGTCGGCCAGCGCGGTTTCCAGCAAAATATCCATCGCCTGGCGCGTGGTGGCGTGCAGCGCGTCGCGTTCGCGGTTGGTGTTGCCGCGGCCCGCGTAGTTGAGGTGCGACAGGTAGAATTTCTCGATGTCCTCGGTCAGCATCAGGTCGAGCAGAGCCGGCATGTCCTGCGCCGTTCGCTCGGTCAGCGTCAAACGGATGCCGATTTTGATGCCGGCTTGCCGGCACAGCCGGATGCCGCGCAGCGAGGCATGGAACGCCCCCTTGAGACGGCGGAAATGGTCGTGGGTTTCCTCCAACCCGTCCAGGCTGACGCCGACATAATCATACTGGGCGGCGGCGATCGCCCCGATGCGGCTGTCATCGATCAGCGTGCCGTTGGACGACAGCCCGACATAAAAGCCCATCTCCTTGGCGCGGGCGGAGACAGCGAAGATGTCCGGGCGCATCAGCGGTTCACCGCCGGAGAGAATCAGCACCGGCACACGAAACGCCTTGAGGTCCTCCAGCACCGTGTAGACCTCCGCCGTGCTTAGCTCACCGGGGAAATCATGGTCGGCTGAAAAAGCATAGCAGTGCAGGCAAGACAGGTTGCAGCGCCGCACCAAATTCCAGATGACAACCGGACCCAGCGGTCCCTCAGCCGATCCAGCCCCTGGCCCGGCGGCTGGGTGCGGGGGCGCGGCGCGGCGCGGCGTGCTTTGCGGCGCGACCAAAGCACGCATGTACTGGCTCAAACGGAACATCGGACACACGGACTCCCTGCCATTCGACGTGATGTTAGGCTGGGAATGGTGAAGAAAGCTTGACCAAAGTCAGGCAGATGAACGCCTGCACCTTCCACCCCGAGGGGGAGGCTGTCTCAAGCCAAGGCCATCACGTCCCGCTTGATTTTTGATCCTTTCGGATATACGACTTTTCGCTGGTAATGATTTTTTAACTATCCCAAAGGAAAGGGGCATGGATGTGCCGTGGAGCTCACAAGAAGCAATTCCGGCCCCTGCCCTTCCCCCGGCGCCAGCCCTGAATCGCTTCGCTCATCCATCCGCACCCCGTCCCTTGCGTCTCATCCTCATCGAGGATGAATGGACCGTGGCGCAGGCGATCAAGGGTGTTGTCGAAACTCTTGGCCACATCGTCTGCGGCCTCGCCTGTGATGAGCAAGAGGCTCTTGTTCTTGCTGACCGCACACGGCCCAATCTGGCCTTGACCGATGTGCGTCTGGCGGCAGGCGGTGATGGTATCGTCGCGGCGCGCGCACTGGCGGCGGGCTTTGGCGTCCGCTCAATTTTCCTATCGGGCCAGACCGATCACGCCACCATGCGCCGCCTGACCGAAACCTACCCGCTCGGCGTGGTGCACAAGCCCTTTTCCGCCATCCAACTCAAGAACGCGCTTGATCTCGCCGGCCGCCGCTTACGCCTGCGAGGCCACCCCGCATAACGCGGAAGCAGCCTCGCAGGAGCGTTTCGGCTTTACTGCTGAATGAAGGCCTTGAGATAGGACTGCGACAGCGGCTGGGTGATGTAGTCCATCGGCGTGCGGCCGCCGAGCAGGATGCGGGCTTCGACCGGCATGCCCGGACGGATGGCCAGATTGTGCACGCTGGTGGCGGTGGCGTCGTTCAGCCGGATGCGGGCGAGGAAATAATCCTGGCGCGACGCCGGGTCGCTGGTGCGGTCGGCGGCGACATACTCCACCGTGCCGTCCAGCGTGCCGACCACCCGGCTGTCATAG
>JAVBJZ010000084.1:0-12706 GCA_031546725.1 Azospirillum sp. | reverse complement strand
GTTAGGAATGTCGTCATCCCCGCGGAAGCGGGGACCCAGTATTTCCGAGAAGTTTCTTTGCGCAAAGCCTGGGTCCCCGCTTCCGCGGGGATGACGGTTATCTTAGTAAAAGGAATATTGTCATTTACCCGATTGCCCTACCGGCGGCGATTCCCGAAACATGCCTCAATCCGCACCAACCGCCAGACAGCAAAAAGCCCGCCGGAGGGCGGGCTTAAGCTCTTGATTTCTCAAGGAATTGGGTTGGTTGGGGGACTAGGATTCGAACCTAGGCTGGCGGAGTCAGAGTCCGCTGTCCTACCGCTAGACGATCCCCCAGACCGTCACCGGAAGCGGCGTGTCGCCGCGTTCCTGTCGTGGAGGGGGCTTTTAGCACCGTGTTTCGGGCTTGGGAAGCCCTGTTTTTCATTTTCTCGCGAGAAAGCGTATGCCTTGATCAAAAGCAAGTCTTCGCCTCGCGGGTGGAAACCGCTAGGATAGCCATCATTGTTTCAAGAGAGGGTGGCGTCGACGCCGCCGGATACGGGGAGGCGAAGTGGACGCATACGCGCACAGCGAGCGGCAGTACGATTCCGAACGGGATCGTTTGCTGGGGCCTGGGCGCCCGGTGTTCGCGGCTCTCGATCTTGGAACGAACAATTGCCGGCTGCTGGCGGCCCGCCCGACGCCGAACGGCTTTCGCGTCATCGATGCGTTCTCGCGCATCGTCCGCCTGGGGGAGGGGGTCGGCAGCACCGAACGCCTGTCCGATCGCGCCATGGAGCGCGCTCTGGCGGCGTTGAAGGTGTGCAGCGCGAAGATCCAGCGGAGCGGCGCCGCTTCGATCCGCGCGGTGGCGACGGAGGCGTGTCGGCGCGCCAGCAACGGCGGTGCTTTCGTCGAAGCCGTCTGGCGTGAGACCGGCATCGCCCTGGAGATCATCACCAGCCAGGAAGAAGGGCGTCTCGCCATCGTCGGCTGCACCACATTGCTTGACCCGAAGATTCCCTATGCGCTGGTCTTTGATATTGGCGGCGGCTCCACCGAACTGATATGGCTGTCGGTGCGGCCTGGGGAGCAGCCGCAACTGCTCGACCAGATTTCGATTCGCAGCGGCGTCATCAGCCTAGCCGAGCGTTATGGTGGTGACCGCGTCGCGCCGGCGCAATACCGCACCATGATCGAGGAGATCGCGGCGCAGATCGAGCCGTTCATCGAACGCAACGGGATAAGCCGTCAGATTGCCGCGCAGCGCATGCAGATGCTGGGGACCTCGGGTACGGTGACAACGCTGGCCGGCGTCTATCTGGGGTTGACGCGCTATGACCGGCGGGTGGTGGACGGGAGTTACCTGCGTGTCGATCACGCCCGCGACATCGTGCGCCGTCTCGTCGCGCAGGACTTCGAGGGCCGCGCCCGGCATGCCTGCATCGGCGTCGAACGCGCCGATCTGGTGGTCGCCGGCTGTGCGGTGCTGGAAGCCATTTGTGACTGTTGTCCGGTTGAACGTCTGCGCATCGCCGATCGCGGCCTGCGTGAGGGTATCCTCGTCGATCTCATCGGATCGGCGCGGGCTGAGGTGGGATAATAAGGGTTTATGGTGCAGAAAAAATCTTCAACGTCGCAGCCCGGTGGTCGTCAGGCGACGGTGCGCGTCAAGACGGCGACCAAACGCTCTAATTCTTCGGCGCGCTGGCTGGAGCGGCAGCTTAACGATCCCTATGTCGCCGACGCCAAGCGGCGCGGCTTCCGGTCGCGCGCCGCGTTCAAGCTGTTGCAGCTTGATGAGCGGTTCACCCTGCTGGGGCCGGGCAAACGGATCGTCGACCTCGGCGCCGCGCCCGGTGGCTGGACGCAGATCGCAGTCGAGCGCGTGCGGCCCCAGGAAACCGGCGGGCAAGTGGTCGGGCTCGATATTCTGGAGATGGAGCCGCTGGCCGGCGCCATCACCATGCAGGCCGACTTCCTTGATGAGGCCGCGCCCGCCCGCCTCAAGCTCGCCATGGGCGGACCGGCCAATGTGGTGTTGAGCGATATGGCCGCCCCCGCCACCGGCCATCAGCAGACCGACCATTTGCGGATCATGGGCTTGGCCGAAGCCGCCTATGATTTTGCGGAGGAGGTGCTGGCGCCCGGTGGGGCCTTCGTGTGCAAGCTGTTCCAGGGTGGCGCCGAACGGGCGCTTCTGGACCGCCTGAAGCGCGACTTCACCACCGTCCGCCACGCCAAGCCGCCGGCCAGCCGGCAGGATTCATCGGAAACCTATGTGGTGGCGATGGGTTTCCGGGGTAAGGGGCAGCCTGTCTCTGAGGAGTAGTGGCCCCAGAAAATGGGCGGTGAGCCTTCACAAGCCCCGCATGTTGTGTATAGTGCCGCGAATTTTGCGGGAGATGGTCCATGTCGCGCGTATCAAATATCCGCGAAGCCCTGACTTTTGATGATGTTCTGCTGGTTCCCGGCGCCTCAGAGGTGCTGCCCGGCGATGTGGACACCCGCACGCGGCTGACCAAGGCCATCACCCTGGGTATTCCGCTCCTGTCCTCGGCCATGGACACGGTGACCGAAAGCGCGCTGGCCATTGCGCTGGCGCAAGCCGGCGGCATCGGGGTGATCCACCGCAACCTCGACATCGAACGGCAAGCCGAAGAAGTCCGCCGGGTCAAGCGGTATGAGAGCGGCATGGTGGTCAACCCGATCACCATCGCGCCGAACGCCACGCTGGCCGATGCGCTGGGCATCATGGCGGCGCATAAGATCTCTGGCATCCCGGTGGTGGAAGAGGTGGACGCCCGTGGCGCCGGTAAGCTGGTGGGTATCATCACCAACCGCGACGTGCGTTTCGCCACCGACCCCAAGCAGCCGATCAGCGAGTTGATGACCAAAGAGGTGGTCACCGTCGGGGAGCGGGTTGGTCAGGATGAAGCCAAGCGCCTGCTGCACCAGCACCGTATTGAAAAACTGCTGGTCGTGGACGAGGCCTACCGCTGCATCGGCTTGGTCACGGTGAAGGACATCGAGAAGGCGCAAGCCTTCCCGAACGCTTGCAAGGACGAGCGGGGACGGTTGCGCGCCGCCGCCGCCACCGGCACCGGGCCGGACGGACTCCGCCGCGCCGAGGCGCTGTTCGACGCGGGGGTCGATGTGCTGGTGGTCGACACCGCGCATGGGCATTCTTCAAAGGTGCTGGAACAGGTGCGGACGGTCCGCGCCCTGGCGAACTACACCCAGGTGATCGCCGGCAACGTCGCCACTGCTGAGGCGGCCAAGGCGTTGATCGATGCGGGCGCGGACGCCGTGAAGGTGGGGATCGGTCCGGGCTCCATCTGCACCACCCGCATCGTCGCGGGTGTGGGGGTGCCGCAGCTTACCGCCGTCATGGATGTGGTGGAGGCGTGCCAGAAGCAGGGTATCCCGGTCATCGCCGATGGCGGCATCAAATTCTCCGGGGATTTGGCCAAGGCGATCGCCGCTGGCGCGGATTGCGTCATGCTCGGCGGCCTGTTCGCCGGCACCGACGAGAGTCCGGGTGAAGTGATCCTGTTCCAGGGCCGCTCGTACAAGAGCTATCGCGGGATGGGATCGGTCGGGGCGATGGCGCGGGGGTCAGCCGACCGCTACTTCCAGCAGGAAGTCTCGACGATGAAGCTGGTGCCGGAAGGCGTCGAAGGCCGTGTGCCCTATAAGGGGCCGATGTCGGCGGTCATTCATCAGCTTATCGGCGGCCTGCGCGCGGCAATGGGCTATACCGGCAACCGCACCATACTGGAGATGCAGACGGGATGCTCCTTCGTGCGCATCACCAACGCCGGGCTGCGCGAAAGCCACGTACACGACATCACCATCACCAATGAGTCGCCGAACTACCGGCAGGGTTGAGGAGTTTGGTGAAATTCAACAGCAACCCCAGGCTGATTTTGCAGTGGATCGATAAACTTTTTCAGATCCCTGCTCTTGCGCAGCTTGGCATAGGCATGAATTGACAAGGTTTCCTGGGTCCCCGCTTTCGCGGGGATGACGCTATTTTATAGCGTTAGCCGCTCCTATCGTCATCCTCGCGAAAGCGGGGACCCAGTTACAATTGTCAAACTTCGTAAGAAAAACAACCCAGGGTTACTGTATGCTGGTAACGCTGACATCCAGCGCTGAGACAGGCCCAGCGCTCGTAGCGCCAACCACCATCAGGATCTCGCTATGACTGGTGCACCGACCGCCTCATAGGGGTTTGAGGAGCAGCGGAACAGAAACTCCGATTCAAGATTGAGAAGCCACAAATCGGGTTGCCGCTTGGTTGCGGCTGGGATTTCGATGGCGGCGGCTTCGTCTCTGGGAGGGCTGTGGGTGATCGGAGCGACCGTCACAATGATTTCATCGTCCTTGCTCTCGACCGCCAGCACAATGACGCACGGCCGATCCTTAATCCCTTCACGCTGCCCCTGCCGCTGTTCGGCCTGCCAAAGATAGGCGTAGCCGATGACGAGGCCCGGCCGAGGGATCGGTAAAGGCAATTACTTCTCCATCTCTGCATTTAGATGATTGAACTCCGCCGGCGCCTCGGCCGCGGAGATGGCCGTCAGATCGTCGTCGCTGAGCTGCTCGACAGCCAGCGCTTCACGATCACGCCGCTTGAGGCGGCGGTACTCCTCGACAGACAGCAGCACGGTCTTCTCCCTGCCGTTGCGCGTTACAAAGACGGGTTCGGTCAGCGCGCGATCCTGGTAGGCGCCGATGTTGCGCTGAAATTCGGCCGCCGGGACGATCGCCATGGGTGGCTCCTGCTTGTCATGTGATTTGCATAACTCACATAATATGCATGATATAGCGATGGCTGTCCAGATGCGCCCTGTCGTAAAATTCTCGTTTCCCGTTGCGTATTGAAGAACGGATTCGCGGCTAATTATTGCTTCGCCGCGTGCTCCATTTGCGTCTTCCATTCCGTGAGACTTACGAAACGGACACCCTTTTCCTTGGCGCGGCGCAGGATGTTGGGCAGAACCTCAACCGTGTTGGCGTGGTTTGAGCTCATTGGCACTTGCTTGGATGGTGATTTCGTTTAATTCTACCAAGTCACTATCTCTTGATTCATAGAAGCATAATTTCATTATTTAATTATATCGTAACACTCTATATTTCTATAGTGCATTATTTGCTTCTTTTTTCATTGCATGGTTCATTGTATTATCAAGCCAAGACGTCATATTTTTTATTTCTGCTCTTTCCTTTAAATATTCTATTACCTCATAATAATCTCCTCCATTTTTAATTATTTTTTCAACTTGTAATGGAACGACATGGACAAAATCAGATATAGCAAATACAGCTTTTAGATTTTCATCGACAGATGCCGTCCTGATATCAATCAATGCCCATGCTAATATTTTCATAACCAGACTGTGATTGTCCATTTTATACTCTTAAAAAAAATTGTCATTCTTCATATTTAATGACAGGCTTTTCAAGCGCCCTTATGTAAAGATCACAATTATTTTGCAGTTCATCATGAGTCTCCCCGCTGGGGAATGTAGGATCTATGCTGTATCCTTTTATCTCTCTATTTTCGTGGTAGTATACCTCAAAAATAGCCAGCTCATTATTCCTTGACATCACACGATATTCCCAAGTCATATGATCTCACCTTTTCATGGTGTTATTGTTTCGCCGCGCGCTCCATTTGCGTCTTCCATTCCGTGAGAGTCACGAAACGGACAGCCTTTTCCTTGGCGCGGCGCAGGATGTTGGGCAGAGCCTCAACCGTGTTGGTGTGGTTGGAGTGCATGAGCACTATCGCGCCGGGCGTCAGGTTGCGGATCACCCGCTCCTCGGTCATGGCGGCTGGCGGGTCGCGGTAATCCTGGGAATCAATGGTCCACAAAATCGTGTCCAGGCCGTTGGCGCGGGCGATGGGCAGGGTGTGTTCGTCGTAAGAACCGAAAGGCGGACGGAACCAGCGCGGCGGGACGCCAGCAGCGGCCAGCAGCGCGTTGGTCTTCTTCAGCGCAGCTTCCTGCTCCGCCGGGGTGTGGAAAATGAGCCGTTGGTGGTCGTAGGTGTGATTACCCACTTCATGACCGGCGGCGGCGATCTGGCGGACGAGTTGCGGATGCGCCTGGACGTTGCGCCCGATCATGAAGAAGGTGGCGACGGCCTTATGGTCGGCGAGGATGCGCAGGATCTGCGGGTCGTTGGTGGCGTCAGGGCCATCATCGAAGGTCAGCGCGACGATGTTCTCGGTCAACCGGGCTGGCGCCATCGGGAAGTGAGCGCTGGGGTAGAGATGCTCGGTGACGAAATCGGCGTGGCCATGGGTCGCGACGTAACTCAGCTCCTTTGCTGACGCCGGTGACGGGGCAAGCGTCGCCAAACTCGCCATCGCTCCCAACCCGGCGAGAAGATCACGCCGCCTCACAGCGAGCGCCCAAGAAACAGGAGAGGCCCGCGCGTCACCGCTTCGGTGAACCCCAACTGGCGGTAAAAGCCATTATTGCGCGTCTGCGGGGCGGTGATCACATGCACGCCGGGGCTCGCTTCTGTCTTACACGCCGCCACGAAATTCTCGACCAGCCTGGCGCCGATACCGTGGCTGCGGTGGGTGGGGTGGACGTTGACATGCAAATGCGCGGGAAAGCGCGCGAACAGATCGCCGAAGGTCCCGTATTTCGGGATGGTTTCGAACAACCCCTTGGCGTCCCCGCTGTCCAGGCAGCCCGTGAGATATCCCCTGAAGCTCCCGTCCGGGTCGCGCCAGAACCACACATGGTCGGGCGCGTTCTCCAGATACCAGCCGGTCCAGGTTTTGAAGAAAGCCGCACGCGCCACCGGTGATGGGAATATGGTGCGGCTCGTGGACAGGAAGAAGATGTCTTCCAGCGCGCCAAGCGCCACGCCCGGCTCAGGCAGCGCGGTCAGGCGAACGAGCATGACCGCATCACGGGGCGGAGGCGAGAAGGGTCTGGCGGGGCACCAGCATGGTGTAGCGCCCGCGCGCCTTCATCACGCCGGCTGCGTCCGCGGCCTCGACGCCCGGACCCCAAAACAGGTCGCCGCGCACCTTGCCCTTGATGGCGCCGCCGGTATCCTGCGCCACCACAAGACGCCGCAAGATACCGTTGGGGACGGCGGGGACATTCCGCGCCTCCAGCCACAGCGGCACGCCCAGCGGCACATAGCTGGGGTCCACCGCCAGGCTGCGTCCCGGCGTCAAGCGCGTGTTGAGCGCGCCGCGCGCCCCCACATCGGTGGTGCTGGTTCGGAAGAAGACATGGCTGGGGTTCATGTTCATCACCCGCGTGGCTTGCGATGGGTTGGCCTTCAGCCAGGAACGGATCAGCGGCATCGACATCTGCTCGGCCGTGGCGTAGCCCTGATCGACGAGGTAGCGCCCGATGGGGAAATAACGATAGCCGTTCTGGCCGGCGTAATGCACGGCCACCATACTGCCGTCGGTCATGTGCACCCGGCCCGAGCCCTGGATTTCCAGGAAGAAAGCGTCGGTGGCGTCGTCGACCCACAGCAATTCGAGCCCCTTGCCGGCGAGAGCCCCATTGTTGATTTGCTCGCGCGTCGGCATGCTCTTCCCACCGGCGGGCATGCGGTAGAGCGGCACCTTGTAGCGCGCCGTGCGCGTCCAGGAACCGTTCAGCTCGCTCTCGTAATAGCCGGTGAACAGCCCTTCGCTGCCGTCGTTCAGCATGGATACGGGAACGAAATAAGTCTCGAAGAACTGGCGCGCCGCCACGCGGTCGACGGGGGTCTGATGGGCGGCGGTGCAGGTTGGCATCCAGTCGCGCACACGGCCAGCCCCAGCGGCGCTGAGCGCCCGGTCCGGCGGCTGCTTCTTCATCCAATCGCAACTGCGGCGAAAGGCGGTCAGCGCTTCGGTGTGGTCATCATTGGCCCAGCCGGGCAGGGCGCTGAACTCAAGAGCCATGTTGGAGGGTTGGGTGGCGCATCCCGCAACGAAGGGCAGCGCCAAAAGACAGAACACCCGCGCCAGCTTTCGCCACACGCCACACCCAGCCGAAACCATCATCGCATCCCTCATCCCAGTCGCAGCCAGCGCTATCGTTCATGTCTTTGCCTGGCCTTGGCGTGCGGACGGCGGCAGGACGTGTGTCTGCCACTTTATTGCGGGGGAATTAAATAAGAGTCAACGAAGGGCCCCGCGGCGGAGAAAGCCTTTCATCGGGAAGGCCATCATCGGGAAGGATGACAAGGCGGTGCGAAACGGGGTATCGAAGGGTTCTTCCCAAAAGGAGCCGAGATGACGCCCGCTGCCCGCCTACAGGCGGTGATCGATCTGTTGACTGAGATCGAAGCCACCCCACGCCCCGCCGACGCAGTGATGAGCGTGTATTTCCGTACCCGCCGCTACATCGGCGCCAAGGACCGCAACGCCGTAGCCGAGATGACCTACGCCATTCTTCGCCGCCACGCGCGCCTGGGCTGGTGGCTGGAGCGGGAAGGGCAGGAAGCGACGCCGCGCTTGCGGGTGATCGCCAACGGCATCCTGGCGGAGGGTAAAAGCGCGTCCCTGATCGACGAGCTGTTCAGCGGCGGCCAGTTCGCGGCGGCCTCTCTGTCGCCGGAAGAGCGCACGGTGGCGCGGGCGCTGGACACCCATACGCTGCACCACCCCGCCATGCCGGAGCAGGTCAGCGTCGAGTGCCCATCCTGGGCCGAGGCATCCTTGCGCAAGGCGCTGGGGGAGCGTTTTGCGGTTGTGATGACCGCGCTGCTTGAGGCGGCGCCCCTCGATTTGCGCATCAACCCGATCAAAACCAACCGTGACGCCGCGCGGGCGTCGCTGGAGAAGGCGGGCATCACCGCCGTGCCGACGCGCTGGTCACCCTTCAGTCTGCGCGTCAAGGGACGGCCGCCCTTGGCCATAACCGACGCCTTCAAGCACGGGTTGGTGGAAATTCAGGACGAGGGCTCACAGCTCGTGGCGTTGGCGGCGGCGCCGAAGCCGGGGCACCAGGTGGTGGATTTCTGCGCCGGGGCCGGCGGTAAGACGCTGGCCTTGGCCGCGATGATGAACAACAAGGGCCGCGTGGTCGCCTGCGACGTGCTGGACAAGCGTCTGAAGCGCGCCGCCGAGCGTTTTCGCCGCGCCGGCCTGCACAACATCGAGGCGCACCCGCTGACCAGCGAGCGTGACCCCTGGGTGAAGCGCCACAAGCGCAAGTTCGACCGTGTTCTGGTGGACGCGCCGTGCTCTGGCGTCGGCACATGGCGGCGCAACCCCGACAGCCGCTGGCGTCCGCTCGGCCCCGGCCTGGATCAGCTTGTGCCCTTGCAGGCCAGCATCCTGGACAGCGCGGCCCGCCTGGTGAAGCCGGGGGGACGGTTGGTGTACGCCACCTGCTCGCTCTTGGCGGAAGAGAACGAGGAGCAGATCGCCCGTTTCCTGGAGACGCACCCGGAATTTGCCGTCAAGCCGATCGCCGAGGTCTGGGCGGAAGAGGAATACGGGCCGGCGCCGATGGAAGGGCCCTATTTGCGTCTGCTGCCGGGCAAGCACGACACCGACGGCTTCTTCGCCGCCGTGCTTGAGCGTAAGGCGGAAGAAGAGACTGCACCCTTGGCTGATCAGCCGATTTCACCCGAATGAGGGGCAGGGGGCGGGCCGTTCGCGTGCGTCCCTGCCCCCTCGTCCCGGTCGTGGCGGCGTGTGGTGCGGCGTATTCTTGAGGGCGTTTCTATCGTTCTCAAGGAGGCTTGCCATGCAGCCGCGGTTTCTTCTTATCCTGCCCGCCCTGGCGGCCATTCTCGGATGGCCAGCCGCAGACGCGGTGGCGGCGGATGGGCATGTGCTGACGCCTGCCGAAAAAATCATGTGGCAGCCGGCGCCGAACGGATTGCCCTCGGGTGCGGAGGCGGTGGTTCTGTCCGGTGATCCGGCAGTGGCTGGTGGCTTTTTCGTCATCCGCGCCCGGATGCCCGACGGCTATGTCGTGCCGCCGCATTGGCATGCGCAGGCGGAAAACGTTACCGTTCTGTCCGGTGTCTTCAAAGTCGGCATGGGGGACGTGGTGGCGCCGGATAAGGTGCAGATTCTGGGACCGGGCGGCTTCTTCATGGCGCCCCCCAAGATGCCCCATTACGCCATGTTCTCCGGTGGAACGGTCATCGAGATCAGCGGCATTGGCCCGTTCGACATCAATTACCTCAACCCAAAGGACGATCCGCGCAACAAGACAGGCGCAGCGAAATAGACCGTCTGGACAAAGCCTGAATCCGCCCCAACGTAAAGACTCATCAGCGGCTCTCGTCGAGCCGCCTGCCGCCTGTGCTGGAGAAGCCGGCAACGGGAGGGGAACGGGGGCTTGTCGTGATGGTGATTCGCGATGCGCAACCGACCGATGCGTCGGGCATCGCGCGGGTGCATGTGGAGAGCTGGCGCTCGACCTACGCGGGAATATTGCCCAGCGGCTATCTCGTGGATATGTCCGTGCGCGTCCACACGGCGCGCTGGTGCATGGTGTTGCCAGACCATGCGCCGGGCAGAGGCACGCTGGTTGCGGTTGAAGAGGCTGGCGGTGTGCTGGGATTCGTCAGTTTTGGCCAGGAGCGCCGCGCCTTGAATGGCGCGTTCGAGGGGGAGGTGTACGCGCTCTATCTCCTCGACGAGGCCAAGGGGCAGGGCCTCGGGCGGTTGATGATGGCGGCCTGCGCCGGACGCATGATGGAAGGGGGCTTGCGCTCCGCCATGGTCTGGTGCCTGAGCGCCAACCCGACGCGCTGGTTTTATGAACATCTGGGCGGTGTGCGCATCGCCGACCGGCCAGGGCGTTTCGCCGGGCGGGACATCGTCGAGGTGGCCTATGGCTGGCGTGACCTCACCCCCTTGGTGCGGCTGTCGGATGTCGGTGGGGATTACGGTGGTTGAGAGCCATCAGGATTGCGCAGACCCTTGACCACGGCGGCGTGATGGCGCATCTAGCACGCTTCCATCAAAAAGTGCCTTGCCATGACCGCCCCCATGACCGCCATGACCGCCGCCACCACCGCTGAACGCGTCCTCATCCTCGATTTCGGGTCTCAGGTGACCCAGCTTATCGCCCGCCGGGTGCGGGAGGCTGGCGTTTATTGCGAAATCCATCCCTACACCCTGTCAGCCGAGCGTCTCGCGGCGTTCGCTCCCAAGGCGATCATCTTGTCGGGCAGCCCGGCGTCGGTCAGCGAGGTGAACGCCCCCCGCGCGCCGGATGCGGTGTTCCAGATGGGCGTACCGGTGCTGGGCATCTGCTATGGCCAGCAGACGATGTGCCACCAGCTCGGCGGCGTCGTCTCCGGCTCCGACCACCGCGAGTTCGGTCGCGCCTTCCTTGAGGTGACGGAGCCCTGCGCGCTGTTCGACGGCGTCTGGGACGTGGGTGGACGCGAGCAGGTGTGGATGAGCCATGGCGACCGGGTGACCACCCTGCCGACAGGCTTTCGTTCGGTGGCGATCAGCGAGGGCGCTCCCTTCGCCGCCATCGCCGACGACCGCCGCCAGTTCTATGGCGTGCAGTTTCACCCGGAGGTCGTGCACACACCGCATGGCGCGCGGTTGCTGTCCAACTTCGTGCACCGTGTCGCCGGCTGCCGCGGCGACTGGACCATGGCGGCGTTCCGCAGCCAGGCGATTGCGGCGATCCGCGCCCAAGTCGGCGAGGGTAAGATTATCTGCGGCCTGTCGGGGGGCGTTGATTCCTCGGTGGCGGCGGTGCTGCTGCACGAGGCGGTTGGCGACCGGCTCACCTGCATCTTCGTCGACACCGGCATGATGCGCACGGGCGAGGCGGAGGAGGTGGTGACGCTGTTCCGCGACCACTACAACATCCCGCTGATCCATGTGGACGCGGCGGATCTCTTTCTCGGCAAGCTGGCCGGCGTTTCCGATCCCGAGCGCAAGCGCAAGATCATCGGCGCCACCTTCATCGACGTCTTCGACGGCGAGGCGCACAAGGTGGGTGGGGCGCAGTTCCTGGCGCAGGGCACGCTGTACCCGGATGTAATCGAGAGCGTCTCTTTCACCGGCGGCCCCTCGGTGACCATCAAGTCGCATCACAACGTCGGCGGCCTGCCCGAGCGGATGAACCTCAAGCTGGTTGAGCCGCTGCGCGAGCTGTTCAAGGACGAGGTCCGCGCCCTGGGCCGCGAACTAGGCCTGCCCGAGGCATTCGTCAAGCGCCACCCATTCCCCGGCCCCGGCCTGGCGATCCGCATTCCCGGCGAGATCACCACCGAAAAACTGGTGATCCTGCGCAAGGTGGACAGCGTCTATCTGGAGGAAATCCGCAACGCCGGCCTCTATGACGCCATTTGGCAGGCCTTCGCCGTGCTGCTGCCGGTGCGCACCGTGGGTGTGATGGGTGACGGACGGACCTACGACTACGCCTGCGCGCTACGCGCGGTGACCTCCACCGACGGCATGACTGCCGACTGGTTCCCGTTCCCGCACGACTTCCTGGCCCGGGTGTCCAACCGCATCGTCAACGAGGTGCGCGGCATCAACCGGGTGACGTACGACATCACGTCAAAGCCGCCGGGCACGATCGAGTGGGAGTGATCGGACGTCTAGCATTACAGTTGCGATGAAACGATCTCCCGCCTGTTAGTTGGTTTGGGGGGGGATGCCATGTCTGGGATTGCTGTGGAGGATCTGCTCGATCGGTGGTCGGTCGAGCTGCGCGCGACCAAGGCTCGGCTTTGCCGGTTGTTTTCACACACCGAGACGGCACGATCA
>JAVBJZ010000117.1:0-9116 GCA_031546725.1 Azospirillum sp. | reverse complement strand
GTTAGGAATGTCGTCATCCCCGCGGAAGCGGGGACCCAGTATTTCCGAGAAGTTTCTTTGCGCAAAGCCTGGGTCCCCGCTTCCGCGGGGATGACGGTTATCTTAGTAAAAGGAATATTGTCATTTACCCGATTGCCCTACGGTCTGGTCCCCGGCGCTCACGGCTTGATGAGGGGCGGTGGGCTGATCGAAAGCCAGGCGAACCGCATAGGCGCGGATGTCTTCCGGCCAGTTCGCTGTATTCTGTTCAAATTTAGGACGATCATTGGCGAATAAGGCGCGCGTCGCTTCTTCGTAACCGGCCAGATCCCCGGCGATGGCGGACATGAAACGGTAGGCGGCCTCGTGCGCTTCCCGTCTCTTCTGCCCGACGCCGCCATTTTTCTTGGCTTCGTCCACCAGCCTTCTGATCACGGCGGAGGCGCCGCCCGGCTGTGCGGCAAGCCATTCCCATTGCCGGGGAAGCAGGGTCACTTCACGAGAAACCACACCCAATTTCGGTCGTCCTCGTCCTCTCGGCTCGGGCGTCTCGTCTTCGGTGAGCGCCGGCACAGGAGCAGGGCAGGGCAGAAAACGTCCCACAGGTTTTTGGAGAGGCTGAGACAGGCTTTCGATGATGGTGGCTTTGGAGCCGCGCAGATCGAGATCGATGATCCGGCCCGTCGCGTCGTCGAAAACCAGAAGGGGGTCAAGAGCGCCGCGCTCGGTTGCTGTTTTGACGGCCAGCGCCACTTCAACCAAGGGGCCGGACAACAACAGCCGAAGGCCTTCAAAGGCGGTGCAAGGTTTCGAGAGATTCTGGGACATAATAAGAACTCATGCTGTATGCGGCGTGTTTTATACCAGGTATAAAATACGAGAGTCAAGAATATTACCCATTTAATAATAAAGCCAAGGAGGAAGGACGATGGCGGAGGACGATAAACTTCCGGTGCAGCGATCCTCACAGGCTGAGGTCGAGGCGTTCCTGCGCCGGGTGGCGGCGACCCCGGCGCTGCACGGCAGCGGCGCGCGGCGTGGGCGGTTGATGTTCGCCATGGACGCCACGGCCAGCCGGGAGCCGACCTGGGACCGCGCGTGCGGCATACAAGGAGAAATGTTTGAAGCGACGGCGGCGTTGGGTGGCCTTGATGTCCAACTCGTCTTCTACCGAGGTTTTCGCGACTGCCAGGCCAGCCCCTGGGTGAGCAACGCGCAGGATTTGTTGCGCCGGATGACCACCGTGCGTTGTCTGGCCGGGCAGACGCAGATCAGCCGGGTTTTGGCGCATGCCGCCAAACAAACCAGGCAGGAACGTGTGAACGCCCTGGTTTTCGTCGGGGATTGCATGGAAGAAGATATTGATCGACTGGCTCATCAGGCGGGCGAACTGGGGTTG
Source organism: Azospirillum sp. (assembly GCA_031546725.1). Classification (GTDB taxonomy): domain Bacteria; phylum Pseudomonadota; class Alphaproteobacteria; order Azospirillales; family Azospirillaceae; genus Azospirillum. The sequence continues at coordinate 7,738 of JAVBJZ010000117.1, read as the reverse complement.
CTCGGGGTGCCGGCTTTTCTGTTTCATGAAGGGGCCGATCCAACCGCACGCAAGGCCTTCCAGACCATCGCCCGGTTGACCGGCGGCGCTTGCTGCCCCTTTGACGCCGCTTCAGCCCGGCAGTTGAAGGATTTGTTGTCGGCGGTGGCGGTGTTCGCCGCTGGCGGACGTCCGGCGCTGGAGGATTTTGGACGGCGGCGCGGTGGGGTCGTCGGGCTGCTGACCAGCCAGATCATTCCACCGCAATCCGGCGCCTGACGAAGCGGGGGGAGAGGGAAATGCCGTTGTTCTTCTTTGGCGTGGTGCTGGTGGTCGGGCTTTATCTGCTGAGTCGCGGTTTTCTCGGCATCGATCCGCGCGCCCTGGCGCAAGGGATACGCTATGGCGTCGTCGGGGTGGGGGCCGTGGTGTTCCTGTTCCTGGCCGTGAAGGGTGAGGTGGGGCCGGCGTTGATGCTGGGGGCCTTGCTGACGCCGTTGGCCGCGTCTTTGCGACGCCGAGGAAAAGGGCGGGCGCATCCCACGGCCGAACAGGCTTCGCAGGTGGAGACGCTGTATCTGTGCATGAGACTCGATCACGATTCCGGCGGCATGACCGGCACGGTGTTGTACGGCTCCTTCAAAGGGCGCGCCCTGGACACATTGACCCCGGCTGAGATGACGTCGCTGCTGGAGGAATGCCGGAACCGGGACGCCCCCTCCGTTGCGGTCCTGGAGGCGTGGCTTGACCGCACCCACCCGGACTGGCGCGCGCGCTTCGCGGCGTCGGGTGACGCCCCGCCCGACGCTCACGACCCGAACAGCCCAACGCGGGAAGAAGCCTATGAGATCCTTGGATTATCAAAAGGGGCGTCAGCCGAACAGATAAGGGAGGCGCATCGGCGCTTGATGATGGGGGTTCACCCCGACCTTGGGGGGTCAACCTATTTGGCGGCCAAGATCAACCAGGCGAAAGATTTGCTTTTGCGGGGATGATCTTTTGCCAAGCCCGGAAGGGTGTGTTGCGCCGGCGCGGGCCCTATGGCAGAAAGCCGCTGGAGCTTTGCGGTTCCGCTGTTCCGGCGGATAGCCGTCAACCTGTTTGTGGTTCATGGAAAAATACGAGAGCCAAATGCGAAAACCCGTGCGCAAGGTGGTGTTTCCGGTTGCGGGGCTGGGCACCCGTTTCCTCCCGGCCACCAAGGCTATTCCGAAGGAAATGCTGCCGCTCGTCGATCGGCCGCTGCTTCAGCATGCCGTCGAGGAGGCGCGTGCCGCCGGCATCGAGGATTTCGTGTTCGTCACTGGCCGTTCCAAACGCGCCATCGAGGATCACTTCGACGCCGACACCGAACTGAACCGCACGCTTGAGGAGCGCGGCAACACCGCCGCCCTCGATGAGGTGCGCGCCAGCGAATTGGCGCCGGGCCGCTGTTTTTACACCCGCCAGCAGGTGCCGCTTGGTCTTGGCCATGCGGTGTGGTGCGCCCGCGCGGTGATCGGCGATGAGCCCTTCGCCGTCATCCTGCCGGATGATTACGTGCTGGCCGACCGCGCCTGCCTGAAGCAGATGGTGGAAGCCTACGAAGAGACGGGGGGCAACATCGTCGCCGTCGTCGACGTTCCGCGTGAGCACACGCGGCGCTACGGCATCCTGGATGTTGAGAAGGATGATGGCCGTCTGGCCACCGTGCGCGGTCTGGTCGAGAAGCCAAAGCCCGAGGATGCGCCCTCAACCCTGTCGATCATCGGTCGCTATATCCTGATGCCGGAAGTCTTCACCCATCTGGAGAACCAGCAGCGCGGCGCGGGTGGGGAGATCCAATTGACCGACGCCATGGCCAAGCTGATCGGCACGCAGCCGTTCCATGGCCTGCGTTTCGAGGGCACCCGGTACGATTGCGGCGACAAGATCGGCTTCATCGAAGCGACCTTGGCCTATGCGCTCAGCCGGCCGGACATCTCCGACAAGGTGCGCGAGATGCTGGGTAAGTTCCGCTGAACTTATCGCAAACAAAGAGAGCCCGCCGCCCTTGAACCAAGCGGCGGGCTCGATTGACAAGGTTTGATTTCCGGTGCCCGGCAAGGATACCGGTTGTAAGGAAGCGAGGACCCCCATGCGCATCGCGATGATCGGCAGTGGCTATGTCGGCCTGGTGTCTGGAGCCTGTTTTTCGGAATTCGGCGTGCATGTGTGCTGCGTCGATAAGGATCAAGGCAAGATCGACCGCCTGAAAAAGGGTGAAATTCCGATCTATGAACCAGGTCTCGACGAGCTGGTGACGCGCAACGTCAACGCCGGTCGTCTTTCCTTCACCACGGATCTTGCCGAGGCGATGAAGGGTGTGGACGCCGTGTTCATCGCCGTGGGCACGCCATCGCGGCACGGGGATGGCCACGCCGACCTTTCCTATGTCTACGCCGCCGCGGCGGAGATCGCCCGCAATCTCGACCATTACACGGTGGTCGTCACCAAATCGACGGTGCCCGTCGGCACGGGCCGGGAGGTGGCGCGCATTATCCGGGAAACCCGCCCGGACGCCCAGTTCGATGTCGCCTCCAACCCCGAATTCCTGCGCGAGGGATCGGCGATCAGCGATTTCATGCGTCCCGACCGCGTTGTCATCGGCGCCGAGACCGAGCGGGCGCGGGAGGTGATGCGCCAGCTCTACCGGCCGCTCTATCTGATGGAAACGCCGATGGTGATGACCGAGCTGGAGACGTCCGAGCTGATCAAATACGCGGCGAACGCCTTCCTGGCGGTGAAGATCACCTTCATCAACGAAATCGCCGATCTGTGCGAGAAGGTCGGCGCCAACGTTCATCATGTGGCCAAGGGCATGGGGCTGGATGGGCGCATCGGCAAGAAATTCCTGCACGCCGGGCCGGGCTATGGCGGCTCGTGCTTCCCCAAGGACACGCTGGCGCTGGTGCGCACCGCCCAGAACAATGACAGCCCGGTTCGCATCGTCGAAGCCGTCGTCGAGATCAATGACAAGCGCAAGAAGGCCATGGCCCAGCGCATCCTCGACGTCTGCGGTGGTTCGGTCGCCGGCAAGACGGTGGCCATTCTCGGCGTCGCCTTCAAGCCAAACACCGACGATATGCGCGACGCCCCAGCGCTCGACATCATTCCGGCGCTTCAGGCGGCTGGCGCGATAGTGAAAGCCTTCGACCCCGCCGCCATGCATGAGGCGAAGAAGCTGTTGCCCGATGTGCAATGGTGTGAGGATTCCTATAAGGCGCTGGACGGGGCGGATTGCGTCGCCCTGCTGACGGAATGGAATGAGTTCCGGGCGCTGGATCTCAGCCGGGTCAAGACGCTGCTGAAGCGCCCGGTGATGGTGGATCTGCGCAACGTCTACAAACCAGAGGACATGGCGGAAGCCGGTTTCATCTACACCTCGATCGGGCGGCCCACGAAGAAGAGGAAGACCGTGACGGAGGGCATGGGAAGCGGCAAATGACGGGGGCGCATAAGCTCCACCCCACCATCCTGCGCGAGTACGATATCCGCGGCGTCGTCGGATCGACGCTGACCGAGGGCGATGCGCGCGCTGTTGGCCGCGCCTTTGGCACGGTGGTGGTCGGGGGCGGGGGGACGACGGTTTGCGTCGGTTATGATGGCCGACTCAGTTCCCCCGCGCTTGAGGCGGCGATGGTCGAAGGGCTGGTCTCCGTCGGGCTTAAGGTGTTCCGCATCGGCCTTGGGCCGACGCCGATGCTCTACTTCGCCACCCGCGACCGGCATACGGACGCGGGTGTCATGATCACCGGCTCGCACAACCCACCGGAATACAACGGCGTCAAGATGGTGCTGGGTAAGGGGCCGGTGTATGGCGCGAAGATCCAGGAACTGGGCAGCATCGCCGGCAAGGGCGCCTTCGCCGTTGGCCAGGGCGCCAGCGAATGGATCGACGTGCGCGACGATTACGTGGCCCGCCTGCTCAAGGATTATGACGGTACGAGCGATCTTAAAGTTGCCTGGGACGCGGGCAACGGCGCCTCCGGTGAGATCTTGCGCCGCCTCACCACCAAACTGCCGGGCACGCACAGTCTTTTGTTCGACGACATCGATGGAAACTTCCCGAATCACCACCCGGACCCGACGGTCGAGAAGAACCTTGCCGATCTGAAGAAAATGGTGGTCGGGCAGGGCTGTGATCTTGGCGTTGGCTTCGACGGTGATGGTGACCGCATCGGTGCGGTCGACCACCAGGGAGGCGTGGTGTGGGGCGACCAGCTCGTGGCGATCTACGCCGCCGATGTGCTGAAGAGCCATCCGGGCGCGACCATCATCGCCGACGTCAAGACCAGCCAGACGGTGTTCGACGCGATCACCGGGCATGGCGGCGTGCCGCTGATGTGGAAGACCGGCCATTCGCTGCTCAAGGCGAAGATGGCGGAGATTGGCTCCCCGCTGGCGGGCGAAATGTCCGGGCATATCTTCTTCGCCGATAAATGGTACGGCTTCGATGACGCGCTGTACTGCGCGGTGCGCCTGATAGGTCTGGTGTCCAAGCTGGGTGTTCCGCTGGCTGAACTGCGCGACCGGCTGCCCAAGGTGATCAACACACCGGAGACCCGTTTCCAGGTCGATGAAGCGCGCAAATTCGCGGTTGTGGACGAGGTCAAGGCCCGTCTGAAAGACGCTGGGGCCATTGTCAACGGTATCGACGGCGTGCGGGTGAGCACGCCGGATGGCTGGTGGCTGCTGCGCGCGTCCAACACCCAAGACGTGCTGGTCGCGCGCGCCGAAGCGTATGATGAGGCGGGGTTGGAACGCCTCAAGGACGCGCTGGTCGATCAGTTGAAAAAATCGGGCCTGTCCGAGCCGTCGTTTCACTGATCACGAAGCAGGCGTCTCCGGCTGTGGCTCAAAGCGCAGGGCGACGCCGTTCATGCAATAACGCTGGCCGGTTGGCGGGGGGCCATCGTTGAAGACATGCCCGAGATGCCCGCCGCACTGGGAGCAATGCACCTCGGTGCGGGGGGAGAACAAGGTGTAATCCTCCGTTGTGCCGATAGCGCCCGGTTGCGGATCGGTGAAGCTGGGCCACCCCGTGCCGCTGTTGAACTTGGTCGCGGTGATGAACAACGGCTGACCGCACCCCGCGCAAGAGAAGGTCCCGGCGCGGTGCTCGGTGTTGAGCGCGCAGGAGCCCGGGCGTTCCGTGTGGTGCTCGCGCAGCACGGAATATTGCTCGGGCGTCAAGATTTGCTTCCATTCAGCGTCGGTTTTGGTGATCGGGAAGCTTTTCATGGCGTGAACCCTCGATTGTCTATTCAAGATATCGGTGCTGGGATCAGCGCTGACCAGAGCCCAGATTTTGGAGAAGGCGGGTTTAAGACAAGGAGACATCATGACCACGGTGGGGACGCTGAAGGGAAAGACGCTGTTCATTACCGGCGCCAGCCGTGGCATTGGCAAGGCGATCGCGCTGCGCGCCGCGCGTGATGGGGCCAATGTGGTCATCGCCGCCAAGACGGACCAGCCGCACCCGACGCTGGAAGGCACCATCCACACCGCAGCCGCCGCAATCGAAGCCGCCGGTGGCCGGGCGTTGGCGGTCCGCTGCGACATCCGCGATGAAGCGCAGGTGGCGGCGGCCATCCAGCAGGCGGTGGAGAAGTTCGGCGGCCTTGACGTGCTGGTGAACAACGCCAGCGCCATCAGCCTGACCGGCACGCTGGAGACACCGCCCAAGCGCTGGGATCTGATGATGGGGGTTAACGGGCGCGGGACCTTCGTTGTTTCACAAGCGGCGATTCCACATTTGCTGATGGCGCAGAACCCGCACATCTTGACGCTGTCCCCACCCCTTAACCTGAATCCGCGGTGGTTTGAACACCACACCGCCTACACCATCGCCAAATACACCATGAGCCTGTGCACGCTGGGCATGGCGGCGGAGTTCAAGGGAAAGATCGGAATCAACGCCCTGTGGCCGCGCACCATCATCGCCACCGCGGCGATTCGCCTGTTGAAGGGGACGTTCGAGGACTGCCGCACGCCGGAGATCATGGCCGATGCAGCCCACGCCATCCTGACGCGCGACGCCAAGACCTGCACGGGCGCTTTCTTCATCGACGAGGCGGTGCTGAGCGAGGCGGGCGTCACCGATTTTGAGCGCTACGCCGTAACACCCGGCGCCACGCTGACGCCCGATTTTTTCCTCGACTCATGACATAGCCGTGTAGCCCTGGGGGAGGGTGTTTTCAATTAATGCGCCTCCGCCCAGGAAGCGCCGATCCCGGCCTCGGCCACCAGGGGCACGTTCAGGATTGTGCCCCCGGCCTCTTCCATCACCCGCTTGACAAGGATTGCGGTGTCCTGGGCCTCAGCCTCGGGCGTCTCGAACAGCACTTCGTCATGCACCTGAAGCAGCATGCGGGCGTTTAAGCTGGCAGCCGCCAGCGCGGCGGGCACATGGGTCATGGCGCGCTTCATGATGTCGGCGGCGGTGCCCTGGATCGGGGCGTTGATCGCTTGGCGTTCGGCGAAGGCGCGGCGCTGGCCGTTCTTGTCGTGGATGCCGGGGATGAAGCAGCGCCGACCGAGCAGCGTCACCACATGGCCGTGCTGGCGGCAGTAGGCCTTGGTGGCCTCCATCCATTCCTTCAGTTCGTGGAAGCGCTCCAGATAGGTCTTGATGAAGCTGTTGGCCTCACCCGGCGTGATGCCAAGCTGACGGCTCAGCCCAAAGCCGGAGATGCCATAGATGATGCCAAAATTGATCGTCTTGGCCCGGCGGCGGAGATCCGGCGTCATCTGATCCAGCGGTACGCCGAACACCTGGCTGGCGGTCATGGCGTGGACGTCGATGCCCTCCCGGAAGGCCTGGCGGAGCGCCTCGATCCCGGCCATCTCGGCGACCAGCCGCAATTCGATCTGCGAATAATCCACCGACAGCAACACGCAACCCGGTTCGGCGATGAAGGCGCGGCGGATCTTGCGGCCTTCCTCGTTGCGGATGGGAATGTTCTGCAAATTGGGATCGCTTGAGGACAGCCGCCCGGTGTTGGTCAACGCCATGGCGAAGCTGGTGTGGATGCGGTCGTGCGCGTCCGCCTGTTCCTGCAAGGCGTCGGTGTAGGTGCTTTTCAGCTTGGCCAATTGCCGCCAGTCGAGCACGCGCTGGGCGATTTCAGCCCCTTGTTCGGCCAGTCCTTCCAGCACGCTGGAGTCGGTGGTGTAGGCCCCGGTCTTGCCTTTCTTGCCTTCCCCCAGCTTCAACTCGTCGAACAGGATCTCACCCAGTTGTTTGGGGGAGGCGACGTTGAACGACCGGGGGGCCAGCGCGTGGATGCCGGCCTCCAGATGCACCAGCCGTTCCGCGAAATCCTGCGACAGACGGCGCAGCTCGGCGCGGTCGATTCGGACGCCGGCGCGCTCCATGTCGGCGATGATCGGGGTAAGGGGGCGCTCCAATGTTTCATAGACGCTGAGCAGGCGCGCGTCGATGAGCCGTGGCTTCAACACTTTCCACAGCCGCAGCGTCACATCGGCATCCTCAGCCGCGTAGTCGCACGCCTTGTCCAGAGCCACGCGGTCGAAGGTGATCTTCGCTTTGCCGGTACCGCAGACATCCGCGTAGGTGATGGTGGTGTAGTCCAGGTGCAGCTTCGCCAGCTCATCCATGCCGTGGCCGTGCGCGCCGCCTTCCAGCACGTAGGATATCAGCATGGTGTCGTCGGTGGGCGTCACCCGCACGCCGAATCGGGCGAATAATTGGTGGTCGAACTTGAAATTATGGCCG
>JAVBJZ010000107.1:0-24455 GCA_031546725.1 Azospirillum sp. | reverse complement strand
CGACGAAGGTGCGGTTGGCGAGTTGATTCTGCTTGAGGTCGCGCCACCGGCGTTCGATGTCGTTGAGTTCGGGAGCGTATTTGGGTAGCCACTCGACGGTGAGCCATGCCTGTTCGGCCAAGGCTTTGGTGGTGATCGTGGAGGTGTGGATCGGCCCGTTGTCAAGAACGATGACCAGCAGTCGCGCCTGCCCGGTGGTTCCGTAGACGTCATCGATGCGGTCGAGCAGCGCGATGAAGTCGGTGGAGCGCTTGGTGGCGCTGGTGTTCACCAGCAGGCGGCGTTCCACTGGGTCCCACGCACCCAACAAGGCCCGGCGTCGTGCTTGCCCGGGCGCCTGGATCCGCAGGTCGGCGCCGCACGGCGCCCAGCAGCGAGCCAGGTAAGGATGGGTCAGCGCTTCGGATTCATCCAGATACAGCAAGTCGATGTCGCCAACCTCCGCCTGTTGGCGCAGCAGCTTCAGGCGGACACCGCTGCGTGCGACGGCTTGGGCGTCCTGGCGACCGATGAGCGTATGGCGCGGCCGCCGCCAGCGGTATCCCGCTTGCGCAAAAGCATCGATAGCCAGCCCGGCGAGACCGGCACGCCGCCCCGCCGCTCGATTTCCAGGCACAGGCGCGGCAAGGTCCACTGCCGATCGTGTTCCGTGTCTTCGGCCAGGATCGTGCGGGCGTGCGCCAGAGCCTGACGGCCTACCGCGCCCGGTCGGCCACCCGATGCCGGACGGTGGCGCAGAGCCTCCACACCGCCGCGCGCGTAAAGCCCGCGCCATTCCCGGACCGTGCTGACATGGGCCCCCAGGACGCTGGCGATGGCGTCGGCCCGTTGTCCGTCCAGTGTCTGCAGGATCGCACGGGCCCGATCCGCCTCACCACGGCGGGAAGACCGTGTCAACTGCCGAAGGGCCAATCGTTCCACTTCCGTCGCATGAGCCGGCGAGCGTCCAGACATGCCTCACCTTCTTACAGTGATGCTGCCTTAACAGTCTTCCATCGGCTTTGTTCAACAGGGTTGCTTAGCTTTTTTCAAGTACAATTACCCTATTTGCGTCAGGTGATTTATTACCGGAACCCCAACCCTTCGCTGTCGGGGATGACCGGGTGCACATCCCAAATCTCTTTGGCGTATTCGCTGATGGTGCGGTCCGATGAGAACCAGCCCATGTTGGCCGTGTTGATGATCGCCTTGCGCGTCCATTCCTCTGGGTCACGGTAAAGGTCGAAAACCTTTTCCTGCGCCTGGCAATACTCTTCAAAATCAGCCGTAACCAGGAAATGGTCGCCACCATCGGTGAGCGCTTGAAGAATCGGGTGGAAGCGGTGCGGGTCATCCGGTGAAAACACGCCCATCGCGATCATGTCCAGCACGCGCTTCAGCGCCGGGTTGGCGGCGATGACGGCGCGGGGGTTGTAGGCCCCACCCTGGCGCAGGCTGTTCGCCTCATCCGCCGTCAGGCCAAAGATGAAGATGTTGTCGTCGCCGACCGCTTCCTTGATTTCCACATTGGCGCCGTCCAGCGTGCCGATGGTGAGCGCCCCGTTCAGCGACAGCTTCATGTTGCCGGTGCCCGACGCCTCCATGCCGGCGGTCGAGATCTGTTCCGACAAATCGGCGGCGGGGATGATGATTTCGGCGGCGGTGACGTTGTAGTTCGGCAGATAGACGATTTTCAGCTTATCATGCACCGCCGGATCGTGGTTCACCACCTTGGCGACGTCATTGATCAGCTTGATGATCAGCTTCGCCATCTGGTAAGCGGGCGCGGCCTTGCCGGCGAAGATCTTGGTCACCGGGACCCAGTCGACCGTCGGGTTATCGCGCATCTGGTTGTACAGCACGATGGTTTGAAGAATGTTCAAGAGCTGGCGCTTGTACTCGTGCATGCGCTTGACTTGCACATCGAACACACTGTCGACGCTGACCTCGACTCCGGTCTGGCGCATGATGTAGGCGGCCAGGCGCATCTTGTTCTGGTTTTTGGCGCGGCGGAATTCCGCGCGGAAGGCCGGGTCGTCGGCCTTCGGCAGGATCGCCTTGATCTGATCGAGATCGGCGACCCACCCTTCCCCGATATGGCTGGTGAGCAACGCGGCCAGCGGTCGGTTGGCCTGATGCAGCCAGCGGCGCGGGGTGATGCCGTTGGTCTTGTTGTTGATGCGGTCCGGGAACTCCGCGTGCAAATCGGCGAACACCGTTTGCTTCATCAAATCGGTGTGCAGCGCCGACACGCCGTTGACCTTGTGCGAACCGACGAACGCCAGATTGCCCATGCGCACCCGCCGCTCGCCGCGCTCATCGATCAGCGACAGACGCGACAAGCGCCCGTTGTCGCCAGCGGCGCGGGCCTTCGAGCCATTCAGATAACCGGCGTTGATTTCGTAGATGATCTGCATGTGGCGCGGCAGCACACGCTCCAGCAGGCGCACCGGCCACGCCTCCAGCGCCTCGGGCAGCAGGGTGTGGTTGGTGTAGGAAAAGCATTTGCGGGTGATGTCCCAGGCTTCTTCCCAGCGCACCCCGTGCTGATCGACCAGCAAGCGCATCATTTCGGCGATGCCGATGGACGGATGGGTGTCATTAAGCTGAATCGCCGCCTTATCCGGCAGGCCGCTGAGATCGGTATGCTCTTGAAGGTAGCGGCGCAGGATGTCTTGCAGGGAAGCGGAGGTGAAAAAATACTCCTGCTTCAGGCGCAGCTCGCGGCCCGTCTCGGTGGCGTCGTTCGGGTAGAGAACCCGGCTGAGATTCTCCGTCATGACCTTTTGCTCGACCGCCTTCATATAGGCGCCGTCGTTGAAATGGCCGAAGTTGAAGTCGCGGGTGGCGCGCGCCGACCACAGCCGCAGCGTGTTGATGGTTTTACCGCCATAGCCGACCACCGGCGTATCGTACGCCATGGCCAGCACGCGCTCGGCGTCCAGCCAGCGGTAGGCTTTCTCGCCGGCGCTGTCGCGGAACTCCTCGACCCGGCCATAGAACTGCACAGGGTACAGCACTTCCGCCCTGGGAAATTCCCAGGGGTTGCCGAACTGCAACCATTGCTCGGGGTATTCGACTTGCCAGCCGTGCTCAAAGCGCTGCTCGAACAAGCCGAATTCGTAGCGGATGCCATAGCCATAGCCAGGCAAGCCCAGCGAGGCCATGCTGTCCAGGAAGCAGGCGGCAAGACGGCCCAAGCCGCCATTGCCCAGCGCCGCGTCCGGCTCGGCTTCCACCACCTCGTCCAGCGTCAGATCGATTTGCTCAAGCGCCTGGCGGCACGGGTCCATGATGCCCAGGTTCGAGAGACCGTTGGTCAGCAACCGGCCAATCAGGAATTCCAGCGACATATAATAAACGCGCTTGGCGTCTTGCTTGTAATAGGCCCGCGTCGTGTCCATCCAACGATCGACCAGCCGGTCGCGCACGGACAGCGCCACGGTGTGGAACCAGTCATGCCGGGTGGCCGCGCCAGCGTCTTTGCCCACGGAATAGAGCAGCCATTCCAGAAAGGACCGACGCAAGCCGTCGACGTCCAGGCTGCGCCGTTCGATGTCACTGGTTTTGTGCCGAGCGTCCATAGCGTGTCGATGTCCTTTGTGCAGGCGGCCAGAAATCCAACGGGGGTATCGTTATCGTACACCCCCTGGGCAGCGCCAGTTTCAGGCATCCTGATGGCGCAAATTTTTTTGCTCATCAAATTTTAAGGTTACCGGAAGACGCGCGCGCCGACCAGCGTTTCATGGCTTCACGCACCCGCCGCCCTGGCTTCTGCGGGTGCAAAAGAGAGTAAGGCCGCCTCCGAAGCCTTCTCCTCTCCTCAAGAGGGATGCCTCCAAGGGGTGAAACGCCGCCCGCCATAGGAGAAATCCTCTTCAAATCCGTCTTATTCCCTTTCCCTCGCCTGAGGGAACAACCGCGCTCCCCTGACGTTAAACCCCGAAGTTCACATCGAAGGGGGCGGCCCGGAAGAGGTAGCTCCCCGTGTTTGCCGCATGTGACGAACGGGAGATCGACAATGACGGCAGCCCCTCTCATGCCCACCGCCAGTTCGGTCGGATGGAGGCGTCAGAGCTGAAGCACAGCTTTCCATCGGCTTACGAGACCAACCGAGCCGGCCCCCTGCGCGGCAGAGAAATGCGGCAGGGAGTGGAGGGCTTTGTCGTCTCCTGCGAAAAATGGCCTCGCGTGCGATGGCCGTCTCGCACCAAGGAAAAACGTGGAGGACGAGAGACCATGGCCTATTCGTTCGAAGCCGAACTCATCCGTTGCATGCCGAATTTGCAGCGTTATGCATGTAAACTGACACGCGATGTCACGGCTGCCGAAGATTTGACGCAGGATTGTCTGGCGCGCGCGCTGTCACGCTCACACCGCTTTGAACCGGGAACCAACATGCAGGCCTGGTTGACCACGATGCTGAAGAACCTGCATTTCAACAATTTGCAACGTGAAAAACACGTCACCAAGGTCGAGTTGTGGGATGGCGCCATGTCGGTGGAGGCGTCGCAGATCGCCCGCCTGATCTTTCGCGATGTCGACCGCGCCTTCACCGCGCTGACGCCCAGCCAGCGCAAGGTCGTCAAGCTGGTCGCCATCGAGGGGCGGCCTTATCAGGAGGCGGCGGAGAAACTGAACGTCTCCATCGGCACCATCCGCTCACGCCTTTGCCGCGCGCGCGAACGCCTCAACACGCTGATGGCGGCATGACAAAATAAAGAACACACCTTATCGCTCAAGGCGCCGCATCGCTCAAGGCGCCGCCCCTTCTCTTCGGGGTGAGGCGTCACGGCAACAGTGTGACGTTCCCCGTCTTCTCTGTCTTCGCGCGTTTGGAACAAGCCCTGATGGGCGCTGTTAGAACGGCATGCGGTTGACGGCGCCGGGAGGGAGCGGAGGCCAGCCATGCCCGATGGGCAATCCACGCAAGAAGGTCGATTCGAGATAATGTCGTCTCTCGTTATTCCTCCATAAGAGAAGGCCATAAGAAAGAGGAATAGCGTCTCGCAACGACCTCGATCGGAGACGACAGCGCCGGGCGCGTCACGGACCGTGCAGGACGCGCCGGGATTGAACGGACATGAAGCGTGTGACCATGAGCCATATAAACGCCTATCTCGACGGCGCCCTCGGTGAGAGCGAGCGGCAGGATTTTGAAGCCGCTGTCGAAGCGGACGCCGAGGTTCGGGCTTTGCTCGACCAACACCGCCAGCATGTGGACAAACTGCACCAACTGTACGATCCCGTGCTTGAAGAACCCGTGCCATCGCGCATGCTTGATTTGCTGCGACGCCAAAAAAATTAACCGGCGCCATAGCCTCTTCAGCGACTCCAGCGCCGCCTTCCTCCATCCATCTTTTACCAAGACATCCCAGAACGCCCTCAGCGCTGACGCCGACGGTTGATGCGCGCCCCGCATCAAAGCGCCTCCACGCGGCAATTCCCTTCCCGACCGACCTGGATCGTTCTAATGGAGGGAATCGAAACCAGTCGCAAACGGGCGGAGCATGAGGAAGAAGGCTAAGGAACGGCAACCCAGCCTGGGTCCAATCCTGTATTTCCGAGGGGAACAGGGCGACCGCTGGTGGCTGTCCGCCCTGTTCGTCTTCGAGGGTGACGCCGACCCAAACGACCTGCGGGTGGATGGCGTCGGCCTGGCGATTCCACCACGCCACGTCCTTGCCTGGCATGGACGCCATGTTTGGCGCTTTGACTTCGCCGTGCCACGGGGGCCCACCGACAGCGCGGTCGATTACGGCTTCGAGTATACCGAACACCGCTGGAGCATCGCCATTCCAGCCCGCAACGGCACGCCACGGATGGCGTTCACCGCGCGCAACGGTATCGACGCAAGCGCGCCGCGCGACACGGCATGGAGAGCGCTGGCGGCGCAACATGTTCTGACGCCGTTTCACATCCTGCTGCACGGCGGCGATCAGATCCGCGCGGATTCCGTTTGGCGCGACTGCCCCTCGCTGGACGCCTGGAGCCACGCTGCGAAGAAAACCCGCGCCACCACCGCCTTCTCGGCCAGCATGGCCGAGGAGAGCATGAGCTATTACATCGACCGTTATACGACCGCCTGGAGCCAGCCGGAGGTCGCCGCGGTGCTGGCGCGCGTGCCATCGGTGATGATGTGGGACGGACACGATATTTTTGCTGGCTGGAGGGGACCTGACAAAGGGAAGCGTTCCCTTGCCGCGCCCCCGGTCATACCCCCAGTCGTACGGGGCGTCGCCATGGTGGCGCGGCGTGTCTTCGCCGCCTTCCAACTCGCGGGCACACCGGAATCGCCGCCGGAATGCGTGTGGGCTGACAAGCACGGCGGCTTCACCCAGGGCTTCCGTCTCGGCGACATCGGGATTTTGGCTCCTGACCTGCGCAGCGACCGCACGCCGACGCGCGTTCTGTCGGAACGGACATGGGGGGCGTTGCCGGCTTGGCTGGAGCGCTTCCAGGGGTGCCGCCACCTGCTTTTGCTGTCCAGCATACCGCTGCTGTTCGCCGACTTCGACCAGGTCAGGGGAGTGGTGCGCTGCCTGCCCGGCGTCCGGTCCTTGCGCAATAAGCAGCGCAACCCGTGGCGAAACCGCGCCCATAGGGAAGAATGGCAGTTGCTGCTGGAATTCCTGGCTAGTTTTTCGCTGCGCAGCGACTGCCGGATCACCGTCCTGTCGGGTGCGATGCATTTTGGGGCCCGCACCATGCTGCACGGCGGCGGGGTCGAGATGTGGCAACTCGTCTCTTCCCAGGCCGCTCATCCGCCGCCCGGTCGTCTGCTGCGCCTGGCGCTGGAACAATTCACCGCGCGCGAGGATGCGCCGCTCCCCGGCTGGTCGCTGACGACGCCCCCTTTTTCTGAAACCGGCCACCGCCTGATCCACGCCTCCACCTGGATGATGCTGCATGTCGATCACAAGAATCAGTTGCACGCTCAGTGGTGCGCCGGGGAGCACGCCGAGGGACAACCCGACCGCTATTTGCAGGTGATTTAGCGGACTCGACGTTACAGCTTGCCGAGCACGAACAGCAGCCCCGGCACCGGCATCCGCTTCTCGCGCCGGGGGGAACATTCCTCCAACAGCAGAACCTCCAGCCCTGCGGCGGCGGCCGTGCGGCGGATGTAGCTGGCGGCGTGCGCGTAACGCCGTGAGGGACCAAGCGCGAAGCCGTCATCCTCCAACCGCTCGACCGTCGCCGCAAAGCGCCCCCCGCGTTCAAGCGCGGCGGCGGCGGCGGTGAACACCGGTTCCAGGTCGCCGATGTACACCAGCACATCCGCGGCCACCAGCAGGTCCCAGCCTCGAGCAGAGGTAGGGACGGTCATCGCCGCGACAGCGTCACCGACGGACAGCGCGTCGTAAAGGGCGCGGGCCTGGGCCTTATCCACCATACGGGGCGACAAATCGACTCCGGCGAGGTGGGCGGCGAAGGGCCGCGCCTCCACCCCCATAAGCCCGGTGCCGCAGCCGAGGTCGAGCACGCGCAAGCCAGCCGGCGCTCCTCCATAGACACGCTCGAGCGCGCCGCGCAGCAACGATGGGGCGGCGTAGCCCAGCGTCCCGAGAAGATCCGCGTCGAAACGCTCGGCGTAACGGTCGAACAGGGCGCGCACATAGGCCGAGGACAAGCCGCTGCCCTCCCCCGCAGCCAAGGCGGCGATCAGCGCCGCCGTGCGGTCGTCCGGCTCGATGGCTTGGGCGGTGTGGAAGGCGCTCAGCGCCTTGGCCGGCTCCCGCAGTTCACTCCAGGCGCGGCCCGCCAGGCGATGCAGGCCGGCATTCTCCCCTGAACGACGCAGCGCCGGGGCCAGCAGCTCCATCGCCGCCAGAGCGTCCCCCATGACCAGCAGCGCCTCGGCCAGCTCGGCCAGCACGGCGTGGTCATCGGGGCGCAGCATCAGCGCTTCGCGCAGCTCGACCACCGCGTCTTCGGGGCGGCCCGCCCGCACCAGCGCCCGGCCATAGCCATGCCGCACCGGCGCGGAGTCCGGGCGCTCTTCCAGCAATTCCTGAAAGGCGAGCAGAGCCACGGAATCCCGTCCGGCCGCTGTCAGCGCGTTGGCCCGCCCAAGACGCCAGGACCAGCGCCCTGGCTCCAGCCTGAGGGCGCGTTCGTACGCCTTCACGGCGTCATCGGGGCAGGTTTCTGTTTCGGCGAGCATCCCGTAGGCATCGGCCATGGCCGGTTCGGCGACAACCGCGAGACGAAACGCTGCGCGCGCACCGACCGAATCATCGGCATGGAGTCGCTGGTAGCCAGCATCGAAAAGGCTCTGAGCCGAGAGATCGGCGGAAGGCGATGGTCGTCGGGACACTCTGTCGCAACCCCTAATGTTGGAAAAGGGGCGAACCTTAATCGCACCACCCCCCTGAACATGCAAGACGCACTGAAAAATAACGGATTTGTGTGGTTTTAGTGACACTCCACCGGGAGGCGCGCTTCCGCGCCAATCACCCGCTTATCGTCGGTCTGTTTTAGAAATAACCTCTGTTAAATCAACAGTCTATCGATAGTTATCCACAACCGCGCGGCGATCGGCGCAAAAAGCCGCTCTTTCCCCTACCGTTTGATGCGCCGGGTATTACCAAAGCGTAATTCGATTGACGGTGGAGCAATTTTTAGAAAAAGTGCCTAGGCGTCCAATTCGGCGACGCTGACATTCGGCTTAGGAGGCGGTCACCGTAAGAGACTCGGTGGCCGGGAATTAAATCCGCACAGCAGACGTGCGGTCCCCGCGGGCGAGCGGGATAGGAAACATTAAGGAGCGCAGACATGCGAGGACGGAATCGATGCGTACGAACTATGGCCAGTGGCCTGATGGCCCTGGCTCTGGGAATGGCGCTAACGCCCGTCGCGGCACGGTCGGCATCAGCCCAGGACAGTTGCGCATCACACGCTGTTGACGCCGAACAAAAACTTCATATCCCCGCCGGCATGTTGCTTGCCGTTGCTCTTGTTGAAAGCGGCATGGACGGCGTTCCATCCCCTTACGCCATCAGTTCCGGTGGACGCGCCATCGCCGCGCGCGACGCCAAGGATGCGTCCCGGTATCTTCGTGACCGTTCCGGCAAGCCAAAAAGCAACCTCTATGTCGGTTGCATGCAGATTTCATTGACCGTTCACCGTGGAAATTTCCAACCCCTCGAGCGCATCGCCGAGCCACGTGAAAATGTCTGGTACGCCGGTCGTATGCTGGTTCGCCTGCATGAAGAGGAAGGCAGTTGGAGGGCGGCGTTGGCCCGTTACAACGGCTCATCCTCCCGTTTCGCCCAGGCCTATACCTGCAAGGTCTGGCGGCATCTCAACGAACTCGACAAAAACAGCGCCAAGCTGATCGAATCGCCGAAATGCAGCGATTCGGACTCGGCGAACATCGCCCCCGCGACCCGGCGCACGTTCCGCAACGCCCAGGTGGCGGCGCTGCCAAACTGACCGTCGCCCCATGAGCCGTGTTCCCGCTCTTTTACCGTTGGCGTAACGGATGGGAATGGGCTACATCCCCGCGCTATGAATTATCGACACGCCTTTCACGCCGGGAATTTCGCCGACGTGATGAAGCACGCCATTCTGGCGATGCTTATCGACCATCTGCGCCTCAAGCCCGCGCCGTTTTGCGTCCTCGACACGCACGCGGGCATCGGTCGGTACGATCTGACCTCTGAAATGGCGTTGCGGACCGGGGAGTATGAAGGGGGGATCGCCCGGCTGTTCGGTCAGGCCCCACCGCACCCGGCCCTCGCCCCTTATCTCGAGGCGGTGGCCGCGCTGAATCCAGACAATGCCTTGCGCTGGTATCCCGGCTCACCACGGCTGGCGCGGGCCTTGCTACGGCCACAGGATCGGTTGGTGTTGAGCGAATTGCACCCCGACGACGCCTTTGTATTGAAGCGGGAATTTGCGGGCGACCCGCAAGTCGCCGTTCATCACATGGATGCCTATCTGGCCCTCAAGGCGCATTTGCCCCCCAAGGAAAAGCGCGGCTTGGTGCTGATCGATTCACCCTTTGAAAAAGTCGACGAATTCACCCTGCTCGCCAATGGCCTGATGCAGGCGCACGCGCGGTGGCCCACGGGGATCTACGCGATCTGGTATCCGATCAAGGAACGCCCCGCCGTGTGGCGCTTCGAGGAGGCGCTGGCCGGGGCCGGCATACCGAAGATCCTGATCGCCGAAGTGACCATCCACCGGGAAGACACGCATCGGCGGCTCAATGGCTGCGGCATGGCCATCATCAATCCGCCCTGGAAGCTTGACGAGACGCTGGCCGAGATGCTGCCCGTGCTGCACGCCATCCTGCCCGGAACCGGCGGCGGCAGCCGCGTGTCCTGGCTGGTCCCAGAAGAGTGAAAAGAATCCCCCGGCTGCAACGCAAACCGGGGGTAACGGCTCAGCTTCGGTGGGAGCGATGCTGGGCGCTGGCGTTGATGCGGCGAACGGCGTTGTTGGCCACTTGAGCTGATAACTCAGAGATCTTCACACTGCGGTCCAGCAACAATTCGGTGTTGTCCTTCACCAGTTCACTGTGCGCGTGGTAGAAATCCTGCACCGAGCGGCTGCGGGCGATAGTGTTCAGGCCGGCGATCTGACGCCGCAGGGCCTCTTGCGAATAGCCCAGCCACTCCCGCCAGAGCGACTGCATCCCCTCCATCAACACACCGTTGCACTGCGCGAGACTCTCGATGTTCTCCCGTGTCTGCTGCGTCATCTCCTCTTGCGCCTCACTGGATAGCCCGAACACCCGGTTCATCTGCTTTGCGGCGCGGTCGGTGGCGCTGGCCATATCGTGAGCGGTCGCGCGCGCCGTGTTGGCGCTGCGGTTCGCCGTTTCGGCCATCGCCCGGCTTGCGCTGCGAACGGTGTCGGAGCTCGCATCAGCCGCACGGTGATCAGCCGTACGGGAGGCCGAGGTTTCTCCGGTCCGCGCAGCGTCTTTCGTGCTGTTGCTGTTGTTTCGGGTCGCCGCCGATGTTTCTTTTTCAGTCGCCATCACTCATTCTCCTGAATTGCTTCTCACAAAACCAAGTTATTTATCTTTTTTGCCACTCATGAGCATTACAACCGGAATTCCCGGCTCTCTGCTGCTGGTGATGCAAAGATAATATGCCGCAAATCACATTATATCTATTGTTTCGATTCCTCTCATATGCAATTAAGTATTAATGCTATACTTATTGTGCAATGCACACAATTCTATGAATATTTATATGCATGCACCAAGAATAAGGGCCCCAGGAATAAGGGCCATGTGAAGCGTCGGCGAACCACCCACATCAAGGATGTGCTTGGTGTCGTACGGAGGAAAGCGATGCGGATCGGTGTGCCGAAGGAGATCAAAAATCACGAATACCGGGTCGGGCTAACCCCAGCATCGGTGCGAGAACTGGTCCAGCATGGTCATGAGGTGATGATCGAGACCGACGCTGGCCACGCGATCGGGTTGGATGACGCGCTGTATGCCGCCGCCGGGGCGAGGATCACCCCGACCGCCACCGACCTCTTCGCCTGGGCCGAGATGATCGTCAAGGTGAAGGAGCCGCAACCTGCCGAATGCCGCATGCTGCGCGAAGGGCAGGTTCTGTTCACCTATCTGCATCTGGCGCCCGATCCCGAACAGACCAGGCTTTTGCTGGAGTCCGGCGTCACCGCCATTGCTTACGAAACAGTCACCGACGACCACGGCGGCCTGCCGCTGCTGGCCCCGATGAGTGAGGTCGCCGGTCGTATGGCTGTGCAGGCCGGCGCGCATTGCCTGGAAAAGGCGCAAGGCGGGCGCGGCGTCCTTCTGGGCGGCGTGCCCGGCGTGCCCGCGGCCAAAGTGGTGGTGCTGGGCGGCGGGGTGGTGGGCACCAACGCGGCGCGCATGGCCATGGGCCTGGAAGCCAAGGTCATCGTCCTTGACACATCGCTGAAGCGGCTCCAGGCCTTGGATTTGCAGTTCGGCGCCACGCTGCAAACGCTCTATTCCACGACCGGCGCCATCGAGGAGCATGTGCTGGACGCCGATCTTGTCATCGGCGCCGTTCTCCTGCCCGGCGCGGCGGCCCCCAAGCTGGTGACTCACGCGATGATCGCGCGCATGCAGCGTGGCGCGGTGGTGGTCGATGTCGCCATCGACCAGGGCGGTTGCTTCACCACCAGCCGGCCCACCACCCACGCGCAGCCCACCTATGTCGTGGATGGGGTGGTGCATTATTGCGTGGCGAACATGCCCGGCGGCGTCGCGCGCACCGCGACCTTCGCCTTGAACAACGCCACCCTGCCCTTCGTGCTGGCTTTGGCCGATAAGGGCGATCGGCTGGCGCTTGCCGATAACCGGCATCTGCGTAACGGGCTGAACATTCATGCGGGCAAAATCACCTGCGCCGCCGTCTCCGAAGCGCAAAATCGCCCCTACCAGCCCGCGCAAGAGGCGCTGGGCCTGTAAGCTGGAGCTGATACAATTACGCCGTTCCCTCTTTGGCCTCTTCCTTGGCTGGGGGGGCGGCGCCGTCCTCCGTCTGGATAAGGGCGGCGGCGCGCTCCAGGCGGCGGAACTGGCGAACCGAGAAAGGCAGCATGCCCACATAGGCAAGCCCCAAGAAGGTCAGCGTCCACCAGGGTTGCGCCACCAGAAAGGCGGCCAGCAACCCCACCCCCAGCAGCGCCGGCACCACATAATCCGTGGGACCCCGCATGCCCTTGCCAGAAAATGTCGGCAACGTGCTGACCAGAAGCAGGCCGATAAGCAGCGTCCAGGGCACCACCAACGCCGGGTGGCTGACAATGGCCGGGTCCACCTCAAAGCCGAGAACCATGGGCAGAAGCACCAGCCCCGCCCCGGCTGGGGCCGGGACGCCGGTGAAATAATTGTAAGCGAACGGCGGCAGGTCAGGCCCCCCCAAGCGCGAATTGAAGCGCGCCAGCCGCAACGCCATGCACACCGCATAGGCCAGCGCCGCGATCCAACCGAAGCTGCCCGCCGGCCCCAGCGCCCAGAGATACATCATCATCGCCGGGGCCACGCCGAAACTGACCACGTCGGACAGGCTGTCCAGTTCGGCGCCGAACTTGGTTTGCCCATTGAGCAGCCGGGCGATACGACCATCCAGCGCGTCGAGAATGGCGGCGATCACGATGGCGACCACCGCCGATTGCCAGCGTTCGTGAATAGCAAAGCGAATAGCCGTCAGCCCGGCGCACAGCGCCAGCACCGTCAAGGCATTCGGCAACAGATGATTGAGCGACAGCCCTTTCAGACGCGGGTGTGGTCGGCGGGTGTGGCGTTTGCGAAACGCGCCGGGCTTGAAGACACCTGACGTGAAAACGGGCGATCGTTTCATGGGCGGATTTCCCCTTCACGCTGCGCTTCGGTGGATGTGAGGTCAGCGAGCACGGTTTCTCCGCCGAGCGCCAATTGTCCGACACAAACCAGCGGGGCCACACCATCGGGCAAATAAATATCGGTGCGGCTGCCGAAGCGGATCAGACCGAACCGTTCGCCCGCCTTCACCGTCTGGCCGGCTTTCAAGTGACAGATGATGCGCCGCGCCACCAGACCGGCGATTTGCACATACGCAATCTCGCGCCCGTCGCTCAAGCGCTGGCGAATCGCCATGCGCTCATTCTCTTCACTTGCCTTGTCGAGCGCGGCGTTGACGAAAGAGCCGGGATGATAGGCAGCCGCCACCACGGTGCCGTCAGCCGGCACGCGGTTGATGTGGACGTTGAAGACGTTGAGGAAAATCGAAACGCGCGTGCGTGGCTCCGGCCCCATGCCCAATTCAGGTGGCGGCACGGCCGGCGCGATCATGGTGACCCGCCCATCCGCCGGGCTGACCAGCAGCCCTTCACGCTTTGGGGTCACGCGGTCGGGATTGCGAAAAAAATAAACGCACCACGCGGTTACGAGCAGGCCCACCCAGCCCAGTGGCGGCGCCACCATCAGGCCCAGCAGAAGCGACACCACGGCGAAGATGGCGATGAACGGCCAACCGGCGCGGTGAATTGGAACGAGTACGGTGTCAATGGCGGTCATCGCCGGCCTATTACCTTCTAGCATTGAAGGTTGGTATCCTAATCATGACACTGCGCTCTTTACAGAATTTTAGCGGCATGCCTGGAAACTTTTCGATTCCGGCCATCTCCAACAATGCGGCGGTCAGCCCGGACGACAGCACCCCGGACGGCGCGGTCCGCCAGATCTGGTCCACGGTCGCCCTACTCCGCTCAAGCGCTCGACCAGCGCCGCCGGTTGCTGGCTATCCTGCGTGGTGTTCCAAAATTGGAACGGGCGCGCTTTGTCGTTCAAGAACAAAAGATTTTGCTCATTTTGCAAACGCAGCAAGCCGGACCGATGAGCGCCGAAGAGATGATTTATGAAACAGTGTTGCTGCTCCAAGAGGCCCGGCCTTTCCTCCGTTTGCTGGCGGAAGGGTTGTAGGGGACCTCGCCATTGATTAAAGAAGGCTTCTTAGGAAAATTTTACTAAATTTAATTGTCGTTCGCAGGGGGCTTTTGCGATAGAAAGTCTTAGAATTCGGTTGCGTATTGGTGAGGGATAAGCGGTGAGATTGAAGCTGCGCGGAAAATCAATGATTGCGCTGCTGGGAGCCTGTTTGCTGATATTGGGACCCGCCATCCTGCTCGGCTGGAAAGCGCGCGACAGCATTCGCACACAACTCGGCCTGGCTTATGCCAAGAATACCGCCCTCCTTACGCAGCAAAAAATTCTTACTCCGCTCATTCATGACCTGTCACTAACCCAGCAATTAGCCAATTCTGCTGTGACGCGAGACTGGATTCTCGACGAAAATAATAAAAATCTCCGAGATTCATTCTTTAGAGAAGCTGAAAGCTACCGTAAATCTTTGTTCAGCCATACATACTTCATCACCCTGGAGGGCTCACAGAATCATTACTTCAACCAGCCCGGCACACCAATAACCAATACCCCACGCTTCCGCTTGAGTCGCGACGATGCGCGCGATTCCTGGTACTTCAATACATTGAACAGCGATCAAATGTACAACGTCAACGTTGATTATGACACCAAGGTCAAGGCCACCAAGGTCTGGTTCAATATCATCGTTCACGACGGCGAGCGGAAGATTGGCTTGCTTAGCAGCGGCCTCGACTTTGATCAATTCCTCAAGGAATTCATCGCCAGCCGCGAAACCGGTCTTACAACGATGATCGTCAACGCCGGCGGCGCTATCCAGGCTCACCCCGACCCCAATTTGGTTTCCTACAGATCCGGCGCCGGCGGCGAAGTCCATCGCCGTGTCTTCGATCTGCTCGACACGGAGCAGGAACGTCATAATCTGCGCGCCGCCATGAAGGATATGGCCACCAGCCCGACCACAACCAGCCTCACCAACAACGTGCAGATCCTATGGGGCACTTTCGATGGCAAGAGACATATGCTGGCCGTCGCCTATATCCCGCAACTGCGCTGGTATGTGATCAGCGCCGTCGATCTGCAAACCACGCAAATGCTTGATGGCCATTGGGACTCGGATTTGCTTATCGCCCTGATCGCCATCTTGGTGCTTATTCTGCTCAGCTTCGCCTATACCGTCGAATGTCTGGTGCTGCGCCCGCTGCGTGGCCTTCAACTCTCGGCTGAGGCCATCGCGACTGGTCAATACGACATCCCCTTGCCAAAGCCCCGTGCTGATGAAATCGGTCATCTCTCGATGGCTTTTTCCAGCATGGCCGACCAGATTCGCCGTTACACCCGGAACCTTGAAGACACGGTGCAGCAGCGCACGCACGCTCTGGAGCGGGCGAACCAGGAAATGACCATCGCCCAAAAACGGGTCAATGATTCCATCGATTACGCCAGCCTGATCCAGCGCGCCACCCTGCCCGACCGCCGGATGCAGGACGCGCTCGGCGCCCGTCATTGTGTCCTATGGAAACCGCGTGATGTGGTGGGCGGCGATTTTTACATTTATCATGAATACGATGGCGGCACGCTGATCGGGGTGGTCGACTGCGCCGGCCATGGCGTGCCCGGCGCGTTGATGACCATGCTGGCGCTGGCTGTCATCAACCAGGCCATCGACGACACGCAGAGCCCCGCGGTCATTTTGCATAAGACCGATGAGGTGATGCGCAGCATGTTCAGCCAAAATCAACTTACCCGGGAGTTGGCCACCAATATGGATGCCGGACTCGTCCACCTCGACGCTGATCAGCGCCGGCTGATCTTCTCTGGCGCGAAGATTTCATTATTTGCCAGTGACGGTAACGATGTGATCGAATACAAGGGGGGGCGACGCGCCATCGGTGACAGACGTCAGGGGGCCTTTGAGGATACGGAGATACCGTTGCAGCCGGGCTGGACCTTCTGTCTGTGCACTGATGGCTTCTTTGACCAAGCCGGTGGTGAGCAGGGTTTTGGTTTCGGCAACCAACGCTTCATCGCGTTGCTGCGCGACCACGCAAACCGACCGCTGGACGAACAGGCGAAGCTGTTTTCCACCGCTCTTGCCGCGTATCAGGGCGATTATCCGCAACGCGACGACATAACCGTTTTCTTTTTCCGCTTTGACGAGGCGCCCTATGGAAGGTCTTAATTTATTAAAGATACGTGAGAATTGCGCTCAGCAGCGCATCATGCTCTGCTTCAATGGCCCAACCTCACGCAGCTTGATTGAAGAAATAGGCCATGCCCTGCGCTCTTACATGCAGGATGAGAAAGCGCTCCCCAGCGCTTCCATGGATGTGTTCGCTGTGTATATCGAGATGACGCAAAATATCCGTCACTACGCCAGCCGGCGCGGCTATGTGGAACAAGACGCCACCGCCACCGTGACCGTTGCCCGTGACGAGCACGGTCGCTACGTGATTTCCGCTGGCAATGTGGTCGAATACGAAGATGGACGCCACGTGGTGCAGACTGTTGAAGCCCTCGCCACACTTGACAAAGCCCAGCTTAAAGCCGCCTACAAGGAACAGTTACGCCGCCCGCGTGATCCTGACGCCAGCAGCGGAGCCGGTCTCGGCCTCCTGGATATCGCCCGCAAATCCACTGAACCGATGCAGGCCTTCCTTACCGAACACCCCAATGGCCGTGCGTTCATCAGTCTTCGCGCTGTCATCTGATCCGGGAACACGAGCATGAGTGATCTTTTTATCGACGGAACCCGGTCCACCCCCACAATTCGGGGCGATTGGCAAAGCGGCGTGCTTGCCATGCAAGGGGATTCCTATCCGGAAAACTCCTATGAATTGTTCAGCCAGGTGACCGATTGGGTGCGACTCTTTCTGGCGGAGCACCAGCGCCCGCTGACCGTTGAACTGCGCCTCGTGTATCTCAACACCAGTTCGATCAAGGCCTTGATGGATATCTTCGACCTGCTCGAAGAGGCCCATCGCTCCAACCGTACGGTCAGCGTCTCCTGGTACTACAACCGTGACAATGAGCGCGTGGGTGAATTGGCCGAAGAATTCCGTGAAGATTGCACCTTTCCCTTCGTGATTGAAGCTTCCAGTGAATTAAAGCCATGATTGGTGAATCTAACCTTGACCTCCTGATTGAAGAACTGCTGAGTGACGCGCAATACAATGGGCACCCGCTGCGCGAAGCCTTGTTTCGTAAAGATCAGCAGTTCAGACGTCAATTAGAGCGTCTTGAGCGTATTGCGAGCATATCCGATGGCTTCCAATCGATAACTCTTACGCAAAATATTACACTTTCCGAACGTTATGATAAGCAATTACGTAAAATAGAGAAGATTACACGTATTTCCGATCGCTACCAATCCATGCTGCGTGATCTTAACTTTTCATTGGAAAAAGCATCCACCCATGATTTCTTAACTGGACTTGGCAACCGCCGGATGCTGTTGAAGCGCCTGGACGAGGAACTTAACCGTGTTCAACACCAGGGAAAGCCCTTGGTGCTGGCGATACTTGATATCGACCGCTTTAAACAGGTCAATGATACATGGGGTCACGACATCGGCGATGGTGTTCTGGTGGAGATTTCTCGTTGCATGCAGGCCTCGATCCGCACAAGCGACCTGTGCGGGCGCTGGGGCGGAGAAGAATTCCTGCTGATATTGCCCGACACCAATCTTGAAGGCGCTCGTTTGGTGATCGAGCGCGTGCACAATCGCATTCGCGCCCTCTCCATACCCGCTGGCGGCAAGACCCTGTCCATCACCGCCAGCATCGGCATCGCTGAACAGCACCCCGATGAAAACTATCCCCAAACCCTCAACCGCGCCGATATCGCCCTGTATGAAGCCAAGAGCAGCGGGCGCGATAAATGTATTTATGCAAAAAATGACGCAGCAGATATGTGAATAGTTTATTATTTGATAATAAGATCAGGAAATATCTCAGAACTCTGAAAAGCATGCGCCCTGATATTTCGACAGCCATGCGCTGCCATATCATCAAACATTTTCTCAATTGCGGGCTCTGAGAGCGCGTTTATTGCCGCTTGTGTCGATGAGAGTTGGATCAAGACCATCGTATTGGGCGGATCCTGAAGCGCATTCCAATGAGCCGAGAATTCAACAAAACCTTCCAACCGTACGATTTCCGCAATCCAGTTCCTGGAGCGCTCTCTATACCCTGTCGCATCGAGATTTGTTGGTCGATCAAAGAGGATGATAAAAAGGGCCATGCCGTCGGCTCTCCTTTACATCGTGCTCTGGCCAGCATTAAGTTAGGCGTCGATCCGGGAACGGTGAGGGGCTGCCCCTTTATTGCCGCCATTTCATTGGCCCCTCTCGCATCGCCCCCTCTTATCGATGATGACGCCCTACCCGGCGCTATCCCGCTCTGGATGGCGGTTTCTGCTCGCCCAAAGTCATTACAGCGGATTCAGGTTTAGTCTGGTCCAGAATCCGCTATAGATGTGGCCTCATGAAAACAGCAGGACAATCGGAGATGCTGCGTACGTTCCTCGGTCTTTTCCAGCGTCTCATGCCGCGGGAAGAGCCGTTCATCGAGAAGTTCTGCGACCATGCGCAGCGGGTCGTTGAGGCTGCACGGGCGTTCCGCGCCATCCTCCACGGCGACGGCTCGCGCGAAGAGCTCATCGCGCTCATCCGAAAGATGGAGCGGGAAGCCGACCGCATCACCGAAGAGACCATCGAGGCGACGCACCGCACCTTCATCACCCCGTTCGACCGCTCGCAGATCCAGGAGTTGATCGATGGGATGGACGATTCCGTGGACACGATGAAGGATGCCGCGCGCCGTATCCTGCTGCGTGGCATCCATGATTTCACGCCGCAGATGAAAGCCATGGCGAACGAGGTGGTGAACTGCGCCGAGATCGTGCAGCAGAGCATGCCCTTGCTCAACACGGTCAGCCAACATTCCGAGGCGTTGCTCGAAAACTTCAAGAAGGTCAAGCGCGCCAAAAAGGCGGTCAACGAGCTGCGCGACGCCGGCCTGGCGCAGCTCTGGGGCGCGGGCAACACCTTGTCTCCCGGTGAAAAACTATTGGTCGAGGAAACCTACGATCTGGTGACGCTGGTCGCCGACCGCTTCAAGGCCGTGGCGAAGACCGTCACGGGAATTGTCAGCGAGCACGTGTAAGGCGCGACGCCAGCATTCCGATGGAGTCGTCGCCGCTTGACGATCAACTCAAGGCGATGAGGCTGGCGTTGCCGCCAGCCGCCGTGGTGTTGATGCTGATGGTGCGTTCCTCAAGCAGCCAATCGAGGCAATACGCCGCGCGGCCGGCGATCAAGTCATCCTCTGTCGCGCCTTGAACGCAGACAATCGGTCCCGGCAAAGTGGCCGTGCGGCGGCTTACCTCCGCCAGACGGTCCGCATCCCCCTCGACCAGAACCGCCGTACAGCAGGGAAGGTCTGCACCCCCCTCCACGTTCACGCGCCCGGCAAGCGGTGGCGGCAGCGAGCGCAGGATTGCGGTCAGCTCCTTCGGCGCATCGATCACCGCGTCATTTCCGGTGGCGAACACGGCGCCAAGCTGAATCAGAAGCCCCGCCTGCGTCTGCGGCAGCAGAAGAACGCGCCCGCGCGGGTGCAGCCCATAGAGGTTGCATTCACCCACCGGGCCGGACAACTCCACCGTAACGCCAAGCGGCGAGCGGGCGATGCTCGCCTCACAGCGCGCCGCCTCCATGGTGCGCTCGTTCGCTGCCAGCCATGCGCAATAGGTTCGGGCGGCGGTCTGCTCCGCCTCCGGTCCACCGGCCAAATCCGGTCGGCGGCTCAACAAGCGCCGGAGATAAAGCGGCCCACCGGCCTTGGGGCCCGTGCCGGACAAGCCCAGACCACCGAACGGCTGCACACCGACCACCGCACCGATGATGTTCCGATTGACATAGATGTTGCCCGCCCGGACACGCTTGGTCACGCGATCGATGGTGGCGTCGATGCGTGTGTGCAAGCCAAAGGTCAGGGCGTAGCCGGTCGCGTTGATGTGCTCCAGCAGGCGTGAAAGCTCATCGCGCCGGTAACGAATGACATGCAGCACCGGGCCGAACACTTCATGCGTCAGCGCGTCGACGCCGTCGATTTCGATCAGCGTCGGGGCCACGAAGACGCCCCATCGGGTCTCGTCAGGAAGGTCGAGCGCCTCCACACGATGGCCCTTTGCCCGCATCGCCTCGATGTGCCGCTTGATGGCGTCGCGCGCTTCGGCGTGGATCACCGGGCCGATGTCCGTCGCCAGACGGTCAGGGTTACCGATGCGCAACTCCCGCAGAGCTCCCTTCAGCATGGTCAGCACGTGGTCCGCCACGCTGTCCTGCACGCAGAGGATACGCAAAGCCGAGCAGCGTTGCCCCGCGCTGTCGAAAGCCGAGGCCATCACATCGCCGACCACCTGTTCGGCCAAGGCTGAGGAATCAACGATCATCGCGTTCTGCCCGCCGGTTTCCGCGATAAACGGGATAAGCGCGCCGTCGGGCGACAACCGCCCGGCAAGCTGCCCTTGGATCCGGCGCGCCACGGCGGTGGAGCCGGTGAACATCACGCCCCGCACCGCCGCATGCCCCACCAGCGCCGCGCCGACATCACCGGCGCCGGGCAGCAATTGCAGGACGGCGGCGGGGATTCCCGCTTCGCGCAGGAGGCGCACGCAGAACGCGGCGATCAGCGGCGTCTCTTCAGCCGGCTTGGCAAGCACCGGATTGCCGGCGGCCAGCGCCGCAGCAATCTGGCCGGTAAAGATGGCCAGGGGAAAGTTCCACGGGCTGATGCACACCACCGGCCCCAGCGGGCGGTGCACGGCGTTGTCGAAACCGTCACGCACCTGTGCGCCGTAGTAACGCAGAAAATCAACGGCCTCGCGCACCTCGGCAAGAGCGTTCGGGATCGATTTTCCGGCCTCGCGCACCGCCAAACCAATCAGCGTGGGCATCCGCGCTTCCATCAAATCCGCCGCCTTCAGCAAGCAGGAGGCGCGCTCTGTCGGGGGTGTCGCGGCCCAGGATGGCGCCGCAGCCACGGCATGCCGGAACGCCACGTCGATATGATCCGCCGTTGCCTCGACCACCATCCCGACTGTATCGCGGAGGTCAGCGGGGTTGCGCACAGGCTGCGCAAGGCCCTCAGAATCCCCATCCCCGAGCAGCGGCGACGCCCGCCAGGCGACCTCAGCGCTGACGCGCAAGGCGCTGGACAAACGCGCCAGCTCCTCTTCGTTGGACAGATCGAGGCCTGCCGCGTTCAACCGCTCTTTCCCGAAAAGCATCCGTGGCGCGGCGATTTGTGGGTGTGGCGCACCGACCGAAGGGCAGGAACGGATGATCGTGACCGGATCGGCGACAAGCTCATCAATGGGCGCCGCCGGATCGGCGATCCGGTTGACGAAGGAGCTGTTCGCCCCGTTTTCTAGCAAGCGACGAACCAGATAGGCCAGCAACGTCTCGTGCGTGCCCACCGGCGCGTAGATCCGGCACGGTCGCTTCAGCGGACCAACCACCTGGGCGTACAGGGCCTCCCCCATGCCGTGCAGGCACTGGAACTCATACTGGCCGATGCGGAAATCATCGCCAACCATGTGGTAAACACTGGCGAGAGTCTGGGCGTTATGGGTGGCGAACTGCGCAAACACCGCATCCGGCGCAGCCAACAGCTTCCGCGCGCAGGCGATGAAGGAGAGATCAGTGTGAGTTTTCTGGGTATAGACCGGGAAATCCAGCCCATCCACCTGGGCGCGCTTGATTTCGGTGTCCCAGTAAGCCCCCTTCACCAGCCGGACCATCAGGCGGTGGCCGCTACGGCGCGCCAGATCGATCAAAAAATCGATGACCGCCGGGCAGCGCTTGCCGTACGCTTGCACGACAAAGCCGATGCCGTTCCATCCCGCCAGAGCAGGATCGAAGCACAGGTTTTCCAGAAGAGTGAGCGAAAGATCGAGGCGGTCCGCCTCCTCCGCGTCGATGTTGAGGCCAATGTCATAGCGCCGCGCCAGCCCGGCCAGTTTCACCACCCGCCCCAGCAGTTCCGTCATGACGCGCTCGGCCTGGGCGCGGCAATAGCGCGGGTGCAAGGCCGACAACTTGATGGAAATACCGGGTCTCTCGTAAACGCCCCGCCCCACCGCTGCGGCGCCAATCGCATGGATGGCCTGCTCGTAATCAGCCTCATAGCGCGCCGCATCCGCCGCTGTGAGCGCCGCCTCACCCAGCATGTCGTAGGAATAGAGGAACCCTTCCGCCTCCCGCGCACGGCTGTTGGCAAGCGCTTCGGAAATGGTTTGACCGGTGATGAACCGCTCGCCCATCAACCGTATGGCAAAATCGACGCCACGGCGAATCAGCGGCTCACCACCACGGGCGATCAGCCGGGCAAGCGCCGATGACAGTGTTTTCTCGCTGGTCGCCGACGTCACCGCGCCAGAGATCAGCAACCCCCAGGTCGCCGCGTTGACAAACAGCGATGGGCTGTTTCCCAAATGCGAACGCCAATCGCCACCAGCGATCTTGTCGCGGATCAGCGCGTCGCGGGTGGCGGCGTCGGGAATGCGCAGCAGCGCCTCGGCAAGGCACATCAGCGCGACCCCCTCCGGGCTGGATAGGGTGAATTCATGGAGCAGGACCTCGACCCCACGGCTGAGGGGCTGGGCGCGCAAAGCGGTGACAAGCTGCCGGGCGGTCGCTTCGACGGCTTTGATCATCGCCGGCGGCAGGGTCGCCGGCTCAATCAGAGCGCGCACGCATTCGGCCTCAGGCCGCCGGTAGGCAGCGGTCACCGCCGCCCGGAGCGCCCCCGGCGCACAGAACGACCGTCCGGCGACATCGGAAAAAGGATGGGCATCGGGTGTCGTCATCTCAGCCCCTATCCCCCTGCCCTCTGCCGCCGCTTGCGCCGCCTAGCGCACCCTGACCTGCTCGCGGTACAAAATATACAGGCCACTCATGACAATGATGGCGGCGCCCGCCAGCGTCGAGAGCATAGGCGTTTCGCCAAAGGCGAATATGCTGCACAGCGTCGCCCACACCAGCGTCGTGTAGCCAAGCGGCGCCACCGTCGCCGCCGGAGCCGCGTTGTAAGCACGGATCATGCAGAAATGGCTGAGCGCCCCGATGCTCCCCAGCAACAGCATCAACCCGGCGGATACGAGATCAGGAGTGACCCAGAAGAAGGGCAGCGCCACGGTGCACACAACCGCCCCAACCGTGCCGGTATAGAAGAAGGTGGTCATGGGTGGATCGCTGCTCTTCAGCATCCGCGTGGTAATCTGATAGAGGGCATGAGCAACGGCGGAGGTCAGCGGCACCAGGATCACCCAATGGAAAACGCTGCTGGCCGGCCCGATGATCAGAAGCGCGCCAGCGAATCCCCCCAGCACCCCCAGCCCGCGCCGCCACCCGACCTTTTCGTTCAGCATCGGCACAGACAATGCCGTGACCAGGATGGGCGTCACATTGACGATGGCGTAGACATCAACGAAAGGCAGCAGCTTCAGCGACAGCGTCACCAGCAACGCGACGCAGAGCAGCAAGGTCGAGCGCATGAGCTGCATCCCAAGCCGGCGCGACACCATAAGCTGCGGCGACCGCATGCTCACCAGGATTGTCGCCAACAGAGCATGCACGGTAAAACGCGCCCAAGACACCTCAATGATCGGGTAGGATTTCGCCAACACGCGCGTCACCACATCCTGGGCGACAAACAGCAGCGTGGTCATGACCATCCAACCCATGCCGGCCCGGACCGAGGCCCGTCTTTGCTCCGCCGCCGCATCCACCCGCGCGGCATCCTCGACCTCAGCCTTTTCTTCCACAGTCTTTTGCTTAAGTTCCGTCATACCGGCCTACCAAAACACGGGGGGAACACACGACGTTCAGATACAGTGAAAAACGCCAATGGCCGCCGGAAAACCGGCGGCCATTGGCGTTTGAGAGTTTTGTGTGACACGACGGACGCATCTCATGCGCGGGCTTACCGCTGCACATGACACTTCAAATAAGATCAAGCCGATCGAGCGATTAGTACCGGTTAGCTTCACGCATTGCTGCGCTTCCACGCCCGGCCTATCGACGTGA
>JAVBJZ010000079.1:0-47340 GCA_031546725.1 Azospirillum sp. | reverse complement strand
AATCTTGAAGCATCCCGGCTCCTCGGCAGGGGCGTTCTCAAGGCGAGCGACCTCTTGCAAAAGGGTCAACGTCTTGAGCTGGAGCGGGTTCAAGCTGAGCGGATTCTTTTTAGGGGGCATGGCCGCGTTCGTTTCGTTCTGATGGGAGGCGCAGTAGATCGACTTGCCGGCGATACTGTCAAGCGCAGCGACAAGGCTTCGAATGCGGGTAAGGGAGGCGGCTAACGGCTTTCTCTTCAACTGGGGGCGAAAATCCATGCCGGCATCGCGCCATAGGTATTGATTTTGAAATGCCGTCTTTATCCAATAGATCACTAAATAATTTCAGATTTATTTTATGATAAATTAATATAATTTCCATGATTACTGCTGATAACATAAAAAAAGGTTACCGCTACCCAATACCGTTACCCCCATGGACACGCACAACAGATTGTTTCAAATTTTTGAAGCGATTTTTACAATATTTATAGCAATATTGTTCATTACCATTTTTATGGTGTCTATAAACAATCTTTTAATACAAACAACCATACGTGTATGCCATAAGGCCGAGCCCAAGCGACAAGGGCGCGATTCTTATACAACGCCCAGGCGCGGGCGCGTTGATCTTTACTGGCGCAAGAATAGGAAAATACAATGATTTGGTTTACGAATCTCAAGCTCGCGCGCAAGCTGGCGGTGGCTTTCGCCGCGATCATCATTGTGGCTATGGGCGTCAGCGCCAGCAGTTTTCGCACCCTGAACTTCATTCAAAACAGCAACACTTGGTCCATGCACACCTATGAAGTTCTGGGGGTCGCTGACCGGCTGATGGCCTCTATGGTCGATCAGGAAACCGGCCTGCGCGGCTTCCTGGTAAGCGGCGATGACGCCTTCCTGGACCCATACCGCAAAGGCATAGCCACCTATGAAAAGATGCTCGCGCAGATCAAGGGGCTCACCAGCGACAATCAGGTTCAGCAGCGGCGGCTGGATGAGTTGAACAGCAACGCCATGACATGGCGCAAGACCGTCGCCGAGAAAGAAATCGCCTTGATGCGCTCCGCTGAGACTCAGGTCGAGGCGCGTGGGTTGGAAGCCAAAGGCGCCGGCAAGAACTCCATGGATAACATCCGTCGTCTGGTGGGTGAGATTACCGACGCCGAGACCACTCTGCTCAACTCTCGCACCGCGGATTTGAAGGATGCTTTCAGCACCGGCTACACCACCATCGTCGCCGGCGGCGTGGTGGGCTGGATCATCGCCCTGATCATGGGATTGGCGCTCAGCCGTTCGATCGGCCATGCGGCTGTCGCGCTGACCGATTGCATGAGCAAGCTGGCGGCAGGCGACAACGGCGTGGCGATTCCCGGCATCGGTCGCCAGGATGAGATGGGCGCGATGGCCGAGGCGGTGGATGTTTTCAAGCGCAACGCCATTGAAGCCCAGCGGCTGGCCGCCGCCGAGCGCGCGGAGCAAGAGGCCAAGACCCGCCGGGCCCAGCGCCTGGACGAATTGATGCGCGCCTTTGAAAACAAGATCACCACCGTGGTCAATGGCCTTTCCGGCTCGGCGTCGCAGATGCAACAGGCCGCCGGCGTCCTGAACCAGGCGTCGGAAGACTCCGGCCAGCAAAGCGCCACGGTCGCCTCCGCCGCCGAACAGGCTTCGGCCAACGTACAGACGGTCGCAGCGGCGGCCGAGGAATTGGCCGCCTCGATTTCGGAAATCGGTCGGCAGGTGTCGCAATCGACCCGCGTTTCCGAACAAGCCGTGGCGGGCGCCAACCGGGCGAACACCGTGGTGGCCGGCTTGGCGGAAGGGGCGCAGAAGATCGGAGAGGTGGTTGACTTGATCAGCAACATCGCCGGGCAGACGAATTTGCTGGCGCTCAACGCCACCATCGAAGCAGCGCGCGCCGGTGAGATGGGCAAGGGCTTCGCCGTCGTCGCCTCCGAGGTGAAAAGCCTGGCCAACCAGACGGCCAAGGCGACCGAGGACATCACCGGCCAGATCGCCTCGATCCAGGGCGCCACACGGGAAGCCGTCACCGCCATTGAAGATGTCAGCCGGATCATCACCGAGATCAGCCAGATTTCGGCGGCCATCGCCTCCGCCGTCGAGGAGCAGAACGCCGCCACCCAGGAGATCAGCCGCAACGTTCAGGAAGCCGCCCAAGGCACGCAACAGGTGACCTCGAACATCGGCGGCGTCTCGCGGGCTGTAGGACAGGCCGGCAAGGCTGCCGGAGAGGTGCGCGTTGTGGCCACGGAACTCGGCGGCCAATCGACCAGCCTGCGCCAGGAGGTGGAAAGCTTCCTGCAGGGTGTGAAGGCCGCTTAAAGCGGCTTACAGCGGATTCCGGTTCAGACGGAAGCGGAATCCGCTGTACTGTGAGGGCTACACCTTATCCTCGAAATGTGAACGACATGACGATCGTGGTCACCGGCGCCGCCGGCTTTATCGGTTCCCACGTTGCGGCGGCCTTGATGGCGCGCGGCGAATCGGTGCTCGGCATCGACAATATGAATGATTATTACACGGTAGCGCTCAAGGAGGCACGGCTCGCCCGGCTCACCGCGAATCCGGCGTTCCGCTTCGTCAAAGCCAACATCGCCGACCGCGCCGCGATGGAGGCCCTGCGCCCCGGCTTGGCTGACGCAACCGGCATCATCCACCTCGCCGCTCAAGCCGGGGTGCGCTATTCCCTGGAAAATCCCTACGCCTATGTCGAGGCGAACGTCATGGGCCACCTCTGCCTGCTGGAGATGGCGCGCAACCTGCCGAACATCCAGAATTTCGTCTACGCATCCTCCTCATCGGTGTATGGCGGCAACAAGGTGCTGCCGTTCTCAGCCGAGGAGCGCGTGGACAGCCCCGTCTCGATCTATGCCGCCACCAAGAAGGCGGACGAGCTGATGTCGCATGCGTACAGCCATCTGTACGGTTTTCCGACGACCGGCCTGCGTTTTTTCACCGTGTACGGTCCCTGGGGCCGCCCGGATATGGCGGCGTTTCTGTTCGCCGACGCCATCCTCGCCGGCAAACCGATCAAGGTCTTCAATTCCGGTGAGATGCAGCGCGACTTCACCTATATCGACGACATCGTCACCGGCGCCATCGCCGCGCTGGACAGGCCGGCGGCGCCCGATGCGAACGGCGTGCGCTGCCGCGTCTATAATTTAGGCAACCACCGCTCGGAAAAGCTTTTGCATTTCATCGACGTGCTCGAACAGGCGCTGGGCCGTACAGCCATCAAGCAGCTGGAGCCGATGCAGCCTGGCGATGTCCCGGCAACCTACGCCGACATCGAGAGCAGCCGGCGGGAGCTGGGTTTTGAGCCAACCACCCCCATCGCCGTCGGCATCCCGCGCTTTGTTCAGTGGTACAAGGAATATCACAAGATCAGTTAGAGAAGAGCCAAACTCCACCAGGGTAATCGCTGCCCTGGTGGAAGAATTTTTATTGCCTCGCGCGCTCCGGCAGGGTCATTTTTTCAAGTGTTGCGTGATCGACCAATGCGTCTGGATAAGACGCCACCCCACCGGATCGCACCGATAGACTTCAGTGCAGTTCCAAGGAACCGCATTCGCGCCCATGTGCGACACCAAGTTGAAGGTCAGCACCGCCATTTCGCCGCAGACCTGCACCTTGGGGTTGATAAAATCGTAGCGTTCGACATGGATGCCGCCTCGGATCGCCTCATACAAGGTGGTCAGCGCCTCCAGCCCATCCAGCCGCCGTTCGAGAAAGGGATCGAAGTAGGTCACGTCCGGCGCACAGATCTCCAGATAGCCGGACGGGTCACCCGCGCCCCAGCGGTCCAAAGCCGCGCGTTCCAGCGCGATGAGTTCCGAAGCGATTTCGTCTTGGCGCGTCATGCTGTCATTCCTGATTGTGCTGGTTGAAAGGCGCTGACGATCTCATTCTTGATGGTGGAGCAGAAGTGGCGAAACTGACC
Source organism: Azospirillum sp. (assembly GCA_031546725.1). Taxonomy (GTDB): domain Bacteria; phylum Pseudomonadota; class Alphaproteobacteria; order Azospirillales; family Azospirillaceae; genus Azospirillum. The sequence continues at coordinate 43,397 of JAVBJZ010000079.1, read as the reverse complement.
AAATTCATGCGGAAACTGCCAAAATGAAAATCGCGATGCTGCTGGAGGAAGGGGCGACGGCATCCAGCGTCGCCACCACGCTGGACATGTTTCGCCTCGCGCAGCGCTGCCAGCCCGACGTGGACTACCTGCCACAGCTTTTTTCCACCGCCGGCGGCTTCATCCGGCTGACCGACGTGCTTGCGGTGGAGACCAAGCGCCTGCCGGCAGACCTCGGGACGTATGACGCGCTCATCCTGCCCGGGTTCTTTGCGGAGTCCGTCGAACAGGTCGCGGAGCATTTACAGATCACGTGGCGCAGCGTCATCGTACGCCTGCAAAAGCTGCCCGAGAGCACGCTGGTGGCGGCCAGTTGCTACGGCACCTTCACCTTGGCTGAGGCGGGGCTGTTGAATGGCGTGCCCGCGACCACGACCTGGTGGTTCGCCAGGGAGTTCCAGCGGCGCTACCCGCAGGTCGAACTGGACGCGGATAAGACGCTCATCGACAGCGGGCGCGCCATCACGGCGGGGGCGATGACCGCGCACACCGATCTCTCGCTGCATCTTTTGCGCCGCCTTGGTGGGGCGGCGCTGGCCCGCAGCGTAAGCGGCATCATGCTGGTGGATGGCGCGCGCGCATCGCAGCGCCCCTTCATGTCGGTGCGAAAGGAATTTACCGAACCACTGCTTCGAAACGCCATCGCGTGGATGAGCCGGCGTCTGGCCGAACCCGTCGCCATCGACGCGCTCGCCGAGGCGATGCACGTCAGCTACCGCACGCTGCATCGCCGCTTCATCGACCTGGCCGGCATGGCGCCCCTGGCTTACCTACAGGCCTTGAGGATCGAACGGGCGAAGGAACTGCTGGAAGACTCGCATGCGGATTTCGAGACCATCACCGCGCAAGTCGGCTATGAGGATGCCTCATCGTTTCGCCGTCTGTTCAAGCGAGCGACCGGGCTTTCACCGGCGCAGTACCGTAAACAATTTCATGGCCTCCGCCTCAATCGCAGCAATGGGGCGCGTTGATCCAGGGCGTGTTCCGCCTGACCCAACGCTGCATATGCCTTTTGGCAAAGCAAATCCGCTTATTGTCATAGTCTTAATCGCTAGAAGCTTAAGACCATTCGAGTAGCATTCAAGATAAAAGTTCACACGCAAAAGTGTAGTTGAGGTGGTAAAGATGCCTAACGTGGGCTTTACGTTCGCGAAAGGCGCCTTTCGCTCCAACCACTGGCAGCAATACCATGATACGTTATTTTCTATCCTCTTTATTGCTGATTCTGTCCTTGTCTTCCTCCGCAATGGCTCAGGACGCCTTGCGGATCGAACAGGACAAGGGTCAGATGGTGAAGCTGCCACAGGCCGCTTCCAGCGTGTTCATCGCCAACCCGGACATCGCCGATCTTCAGGTGATGTCCCCCACCATGGTCTATCTGTTCGGCAAGAAAGCCGGTGAAACCTCGCTGATCGCCGTCAACGCCAACGAGCAGGTGCTGGCCAACCGCCGGGTCACCGTCACCCAGAATCTCAGCGGCCTGGACCGCGCTCTGCGTGAGCGCCTGCCCAACCGGCAAATCCGCGCCGGTTCGGTGGATGGCGCTATCGTGCTGTCCGGCAACGTCGGCTCAGCCCGCGAGGCTGAAGACGCGCGGCGCATCGCCCAACGCTTCGTTCCGCCTGAGCAGGGCGAGATCGTGAATCAACTGACGGTCACCGGGGGCTCCCAGGTCATGCTGCGTGTGCGCGTCTCGGAAGTGGCGCGCAACATCCGTGAGGACCTTGGCTTCAACTGGGAAGTGCTCGGCAATCTTGGCTCCGGCTACGCGGTCGGCTTAGCCTCTGGCCTGACGGACATCAGGTTTGGCCCTACCGGCAATCCTCTGCGCACACCGGGGACCATGAACCTGTTCGGCGCGCATCGCGGCCAGCGCTGGGACATCAACGGGCTGATCGACGCGCTGGCCACCGACGGCCTGGTCACCGTGCTGGCTGAACCGAACCTTGTGGCGTCCTCCGGTGAAACGGCAAGCTTCCTGGCCGGTGGCGAATTTCCGGTGCCAATCCCCCAGGACCGCGACCGGGTCACCGTCGAATTCAAGCAATTCGGCGTGTCGCTCGCCTTTACGCCAACGGTGCTGTCGGGTGACCGCATCAGCATGCGGGTCCGCCCGGAAGTCAGCGAGCTGGACTTTTCCAACGCCATCGTCCTCAACGATTTCCGCATCCCGGCGCTGCGCACCCGACGCACCGAGACGACGGTGGAGCTGGGCAGTGGCCAGAGCTTCGCCATCGCCGGAATGATGCAGAACTCGGTGAACGAAGCCGTCGATAAGTTTCCCTTCCTCGGGGATGTCCCGGTGCTGGGCACGCTGTTCCGCTCAAGCCGGTTTCAGCGCAACGAGACGGAGCTGGTCATCATCGTCACCCCCTATCTCGTGCGCCCGACCGCCAACACCGAACAGCTTGGCGCGCCGACCGACGCCTTCTCGCCAACGAGTTTCATCGACCGTGTGTTCTTCGGCAAGCTGACACAACCCGGACTAGGGCCACGCCGGGCCGCCCGTCCCACCCTGGCCGGCCCCGCCGGCTTCATCGTAGAGTGAGGTTGAGCATGCGCATTCTCCTGACCCTTCCCGTCATCGCCGTGCTGACCGGCTGCTACGCCAACCCTGCCGCCACGCCCGAATGGCCGGTGATGGTCGCCCCCGCCGCCGGACAGCCGAACCGGATGGTGGCGATCCCGCCCGAGTGCGGCCCGGCTCCGGCGACGATTGAAAAGCTGTACGGCTCATCGTGGCACAATCCCTATCTGGGCCTGGGGTGCTCACAAGCCCGCAATCTGGCGGTGCAAATAGAAGAACCACATGATCTGTTGACCGGCCGGTCGCTCGGCCCGGCGGACGCAGAGCGCCAAAGCCTGGCGATCCAGAACTACCGCAACGGCGAAGAGAAAGACCTGATGCGCGAGGGCACGCGCAGCAGCTTCGGCTCCAGCGGCGGCGGGGAATAAGCCGATAGCGCCCCAAGATTGTTTTTGTTGCGCACCGTCAGAAGATGGACCGCCCCCCGCTTATCAAGCGGGGGGATAGGAAACAGCGCGTTTGTATTACTTACCTAATGCATAATATTATAAAATTTCTCTTACCTTATTATTTTATGAATATTGAAAGGTAATAAGATATCAACATCGGGTTACCTTGCAATAAAGCATGACATTTTTTTACAGAAATTCCACATTCATCTCGCCATGATCAGCAATGAAGCCTTTGTTGCTACAAGGCGAGAACGATAAACTCAACACGTACAGGGGCTTTTACTATGAATAACCTTGCTATTCGCGCCGATATTTGCGCCCGCAACCTGGTCGCTGCTCTGAAGGACCGGAAAGGCGCCACCGCTGTCGAGTACGGCATGATTGTCGCCCTCATCGCGGCGGTCATCGTGGGCGCGGTTCAGCTCCTGGGCACCCGGATCAACGGGGCGTTCGGCACGATCAACACGGCGCTCACCGGCTGATATTGGCGCACTGAAAAGAGTGATCAACGCAGCATACAGAGGAATATTTATTATGAATACTCTGGCTATTCGCGCTGACATTTGCGCCCGCAACCTGGTCGTCACGTTGAAGGATCAGAAGGGCGCCACCGCTGTCGAGTACGGCATGATTGTCGCTCTCATCGCGGCGGTCATCGTGGGCGCGGTTCAACTCCTGGGCACCACGCTCAACACGGCGTTTGGCACGATCAACACGGCGCTTACCGGCTGATCGCACACGCCTGAAAAATCGTGCGGCGGCGTGGAGCGATCCCACCCGCCGCACCTTTCCGCGAGAGGGGCGCCAATCATGAAGACACTGGCTCACATCGGCGCCCTGGCCACCGCCCTCTTGGTCATCACCGTGACGAATCAGAAGATAGGCCAGAGAGCGTGGGCCCAGAGAGCGTGGGCAGGCCCATGACAGAGGCGATGGCGTTGTCGATTCCCGGCCTTTTCCCGGCCCTCTTCGTTCTCTATGGCGTAGCGGCGTGGACCGACCTCACCCGCCGCATCATTCCGAACACCGTCTGCGTGCTGGTGGCGGCGGTTGGCGTCACCGGTCTGTTTTTCGTGGCCGATTCTCATGGCGTGGCGACGCTGGCCATAGCCATCGCGACATTCGCCGCGCTGGCTTTTCTCTGCGCGATCGGCCGGCTTGGCGGCGGCGACGCCAAGCTGATCTCCGCCACCGTCCTTCTCGTCGGCGCCGCCCATGCCCTGGACTTTTTTCTGCTGACCGCGCTCGCCGGGGGCGTGTTGTCGCTCGTCTATGTGCTCGCGGGTTTCGCTTTTCGCCGGATGGCTCCCCGTCCACTCGGCAGCCAGCAGACCGGCAGGGGGCCGTTCCGGCTTGGCCTTTTGTGGCGGGTGGAATGCCGGCGCATCCGCCGTGGCGGTCCCCTGCCTTACGGCGTCGCCATCGTCATCGGCGCGCTGATGACCCTTAGCTCTCTGCCCGTGTGAGGTTCCCATGTTCCTACGCGCTTTCCTTCTTCTCATCATGGTCGGGGCGCTCGGCTCGATCGCCTATGTCACCATGCGCAACGGCCCTGTCTCCGCCATCGCGGCTCCGGCTCCGGTCACCTACGAGACGTCGGTCCTGGTCGCCGCCCGCGCGCTCACGGCGGGAACGCTGATCCGGGAAAGCGACGTGCGCTGGGAAAGATGGGCCTTGTCGGGCGTTCCCGAGGGCTACTTCATGCGCGGTCGCGGCCAGGAAGAGGCGTATATGGGGTCGGTCGCGCGGCGATCCTTCGCGCCGGGCGAACCAATCATCGCCGGCCAATTGGTCGCGCCGGGAGAACGCGGGTTTCTCGCCGCCGTCCTGACGCCGGGCATGCGCGCCGTCTCCGTCGCCGTCGATGTGGTCAGCGCGGCGAGCGGCCTGATCTGGCCCGGCGACCGCGTGGACGTGATCCTCACCCAGACCTTCCGCAACAACGGCAATGAGCAGGACGCCCGCAAGGTGGCCGGCGAAACGGTGCTGCGCGACATCCGCGTGCTGGCCATCGACCAGCACCTTGGCGAAGCGACGGAAGAGCAAGCCGGCCACGCCGCGACCGAACGCCAGGGGCCACGCACCGTCACGCTCGAAGTCTCTCCGCGCCAGGGTGAGATGGTTCGGGTCGCCGCCAACCTCGGCAGCCTGGCCCTGTCGTTGCGCAGCATCGGCGTGGCGGATGAGGCCAACCCAAAATCCCAGGATGCGGGCCTGACCTGGGCCTCGGATGTTTCATCCGCCCTGCACCACGATGTCGTCCGGCCCCCTTCCGGTGGCGTCGAGGTCGTTCGCGGGTCGAAACGGGAAACGGCTTTGTCGGCGAAACCCTGACGCAACCACCCATCACCAGCGCCGCCCATCACCAGAGCCCAGCGCCTATCGGAGCGAACAGCATGAGTTACGAAATAATCGAAGCGATGGCCGATACGGGCACGACGATCCGGGCTTTTTTAACCACTGACGAGGATCGCGCGACGGTGCAGGCCGCGGCGGTGGCGCTGAAAATCAACACCGCCGTGCAAACGGGAACGATCCGCACGGCGGCGCGCGCCCTGGATGGGCAGCGTTGCCCAACGATCCTGCTGGTTGATCTGTCGGGGATCGAGGACGAGCTGGCGGCCATGGAGGCGCTTTCCCATGTCTGTGAACCGCATGTGCGGGTGATCGTGGTGGGGGAGCGCAATGACGTCGGGCTGTACCGCCGCTTGAAGGAGCTTGGCATCGCCGAGTATCTCTACCGACCCTTGACGCGGTCGCTGACCGAATCCGCCCTGCTCACCGCCTTGGGACGCCAATCCAGAACCGGCGCTGGGGCCGGCGTTGACGGGGCGCGGCTTGGCAAGCTGGTGTGCGTCGCCGGCGCCCGGGGTGGAACCGGAACCTCGACGCTGGCGGTGAACATCGCCGCCTATCTCGCCCAAGTCCAACGCCGGCGGGTGGCCCTGGTCGATTACGACATCGCCGCCGGTTCCACCGCGCTGCTGTTGAACGCCGAACCGACCGCGGCGTTGCGCGAGGTGCTGGAAAACACCGAACGCCTGGACGCCAAGTTCCTGGAGCGGGCGGTGGTCCGCATCGGCGAACGCCTTGACCTGCTCGGCGTCGATAACGAGCGCCCGAAGGATGGCGGGATCGATCCACGCGCCTGCGTGTTGGTTCTCGACCGGGTTCGCTCCCTCTACCACTACACCGTGGCCGATATCCCCGCCGGTCTGGCCGCCGCATCGCCGGAAATTCTTCACAGCGCCAGCATCGCCTTGATCGTGTTCGACGGCGCGCTGGCCAGCGCCCGCGACGCCGCGCGCCGGCTGCGCGAAGCTGAACTGGCGGGCGTCGACAGCCGCTTGCTGCTCAACCGCGCCGGCGCGCCGGGGCAGATCTCCACCACGGATATGGAGCGCATTCTCGGTCGCCAGCCCGACTTCCGCATCCCCTATCTGCCAAAGCCCTTCGCCGATGCGATGGCGATCGGCGTGCCGGTCATCGAGCGGAACCGCCGCGCCAAGGCCATGATCGGTCGCATCGTTCAGGAACTGTCGGGGCAAGCCGCGCCGCAGCGCTCCTTCCTTGATCGGGTGTTCAAGCGATGAATGACCTCATGTTCGGGCGGCGCGCCAAGACCGGCGAGCCGGCGCTCTCCGAGGCCAAAACGGCTGAAGCGAAAGCCCCAGCCAGCACGGTTCCGATGCTGCGGCTTGACGCCGAATCCAGCGGGCAAAGCCGCTCCAGCGCTGCCGAGGCGGTGCGCGCCGAGGTGCTCCGGCGCATCGATCCGGCGGCGGCGGCGGCGATGCAGCGCGAACAGTTGCGCATGCAGCTCGAAGCGGCCATCGACGCGGCGGCGACCGATGTGCGCGCCCAGTTGAACACTCGCGAACAGGCGGCGCTCGCCATCGATCTCGTTGACGACATGCTGGGCCTCGGCCCCATCGAACCGCTGCTCGCCCGCGCCGACATCACCGAAATCATGGTCAATGGCCCGGACCAGGTGTGGGTTGAAATCAACGGCCGGCTGCTGCGCTCCACCATCACCTTTCGCGATGAGGCCCAGCTCTTGAATGTGTGCCGGCGGATCGTCGGCGCGGTCGGTCGGCGGGTGGACGAGAGCAGCCCGATTTGCGACGCGCGCCTCGCCGATGGTTCGCGCGTCAGCGTGGTCATCCCTCCCCTGGCGCTGGATGGCACGACCTTGACGATCCGCAAATTCGCCAAGGAACGTCTCACCATCGAAAAGCTCATCGGCCTGCGGACCATGTCGCGGGAATGCGCGATGCTGCTGAACATCGCCTCGCGCGTGCGCTGCAACATCCTGGTGAGCGGCGGCACCGGCAGCGGCAAGACCACCTTGCTCAACTGCCTGACCGCCAACATCGATCATGGCGAACGCATCATCACCATCGAGGATTCCGCCGAACTGCAACTTCAGCAGCCGCACGTCGTGCGTCTGGAAACCCGCCCCGCCAGCACCGAGGGAACGGGTGAGGTCACCATGCGCAGCCTGGTCAAGGCCAGCCTGCGCATGCGGCCCGAACGGATCATCATCGGCGAGGTGCGCGGCGCCGAGGCCATCGACCTTCTCCAGGCGATGAACACCGGCCATCCCGGATCGATGGGAACCGTGCACGCCAACTCCCCGCGGGAGGCCATCAGCCGCCTGGAAACCATGGTGGTCATGGGGGCCAACAACCTGCCCGCGCGCATGGTGCGCGAGCAGATCGCCATGGCCATCGACCTCATCGTCCAGGTCGAGCGCCTGCGCGACGGCAGCCGCAAGATCGTGCAGGTCAGCGAAGTGGTCGGCATGGAAGGGGATGTCGTCACCTTGCAAGAACTCATGGCCTTTCACATCGATGACGATGACCATGCGGATATGGTCGTGGGAACCCACCGGGGCAGCGGCATCCGCCCACGCTTTTGGGAGAAGGCCAAGATCTGGGGGCTGCAAGGCCAACTGGCTGAAGCGCTGGGTTACCAGGGAATGCCGGCATGACCGACACCCTTCTTCTCATTCTCATGGCGCTTGTCGTCATCGCGGCGGCCGGTAGCCTGTGGTTCGCGGAAAGCCGCCACAAACGCCGCGTCACACAGCGCGTGTCCATCCTGGCCGGCGCGACGGTACGACGGCGTGAGATTCTGAAGCCGCTGATGCGGTCAAAGCGCCGCGATCCCGCAGCGCTTGTCGATTGGGTCATCGGACGGCATGCGCCGCTTGCCGCCCCCTTGCCGGTGTCGCGTCTCATGGCCTTAGCCACCGGGACGGTGGGCGCCATGACAGCGTATTTTGTCGCGCATCATTTCTTTGGCTTTTCCGCCTGGATCGTAAGCCTGACGACGCTGGGGGTCTTTTTGGGCGTGCCCCGGTTCGTCTGCGCCTTAAGCCTGTCGCGCCAACGCTTCACCCTGCTCGATCAGATGCCCGACGCCCTCGGCCTGCTGGTCCGCGCCGCGCGCACCGGCATGCCCATCGCCGAGGGGGTGACGGTGGTCGCCACGGAAAGCCCACAACCGACCGCGAGCGAATTCCTCTACGCCTCCGACGCCGTTTCCGTTGGAACACCGCTTGAAGACGCACTGGAAAAAATGGCTCAACGCACGGGGATGGCCGAATACCGCTTCTTCGTGACCGCCGTGACCCTCCAGCGGGAAACCGGGGGAAATCTCGGGGAGACGCTGGACAACCTCGCCAACACGGTGCGCGCCCGCAAAGCCTTGCGCCTCAAGGCGAAGGCGCTGACCTCCGAAGCCCGGTCATCGATCTATGTGCTGGTGGCGCTGCCCTTCGTCGCTCTTGGGGCGCTGACGTTCCTCAATCCTGACTACACCAGCCAGTTGATCGACACGCAAACCGGGCGCTCGCTTCTCGGGGCCGCCGGTCTTCTGCTGACCGTGGGAATCGTGAGCATGCAGATGTTGATGCGGAGGCTGGGATGATCGCCGGACTGGAGACCGAATATTTTGTTCTCATCGCCGGGCTCGTCGCCATCGTCGCGGTGGCGGCCCTGCTCTTGTGGGAGAATGAATCCCGCCAACGCACGATCATGCGCGTCGCCACACAACGAAAAAGTGAATCGACAAATGGCTCGCCTGGCCGCGAGCCGGTGCGCCTGACAGCCAACCCCGGCTTCCTGCAACGCCTCGGCGCGACCACCGCACAAGCGGCGATGATCGGTCGCAAGGAAGTCGATGAAACCGCGCACGCGCTTACCGAGGCGGGGTTGCGTGGCCGCACCATCCTGCACCAGATCATGGGGGCGCGCGTCATCATCGCCGTCATCGGCTTGGTTGGCCCCCTCTTGTGGTCATCCTTGGCGCACCCCATTCCGGGAATATTCTTGCTTATCAGCTGCCTCACCGGCGCGCTTTTAGGGTGGCGCGGCCCTATGCTGGTGATCAAGCGCATGGGCATGCGCCGCCGCATGCTCCTTGATCAGGAATTACCCAATGTCATCGATTTGCTGGTTGTGTGCGGAGAAGCCGGCCTGAGCATCGAAGCGGGTGTTGAGCGTGTGGTGCGCGAAATGGGCCGGTCCTGCCCCGAGATCGCCCAGGAATTCGCCATCGTGTCGGCTGAACTTCGCCTTCTGCCAGAGCGCAGCATGGCGTTCAACAATTTGTATGACCGTATCCGCACGGAAGGGGCGCGCGCCCTGGCCACCACCCTGGCGCAGGCCTCGCGCTACGGCACGCCGCTTGGCGTCGCCTTGCGCGTGCTCAGCGGCGAAATGCGCGGCGTCTACCAGCTTCGCATGGAAGAACGCGCAGCCCGGTTGCCGGTGCTGCTGACCCTTCCGATGATCCTCTTCATTCTGCCTTGCGTGTTCATCGTCGTCTGCGGCCCCGCGGCCATGCAGGTCCTCGCCGCTATCAAGGGGGTATGAAGCCAGGGCAATCGGGTAAAGGCCAATATTCCTTTTATTAAGATAACAGTCACCCCCGCGGAAGCGCATAGGTGCTAACTTTAGGATGTCACCGTTACTAACACACAATAACCATAGGTTGCTTTTCTTGCGAGTTTAACAATTTTGACTGGGTCCCCGCTTTCGCGGGGATGACGGTATTTTGTAGCGTTAACCTCTCCTATCGTCATCCCCGCGAAAGCGGGGACCCAGGAAACCTTGCCAATTCATGCCTATGCCAAGCGCTCCGAAGCATGAAATAAGGCAAAGTTAGCGCCTATGCGCTTCCGCGGGGATGACGAATATATTAAAATATAAAGCGCTTAAGTCTTATTCATAAGAATATTATCCCTCACCCATTCGCCCTGGGATGCCCCCCTACAGAATTCACGCACGCCGGCATTGCAAAAGGGTGAACAGGCCAAACGGCGGCAGTCTGTGCACCGCCTCCACCGTCACCGGACAGCCTTGAAGCAGGGAGGCCTGGGTGAAATCCGGTCGCCAGCCAAGCTTTTCGGAAAAACGCGCGGCGCCACGTTCGATCATCCGCCGCACCCCCGGTCTGGTCTCGGCAAAATGGCTGACGATCAGCACCTCGCCCTCTGGACGGCAGACCCGTAGCAGTTCAGCCAGGGCGCCTTGCGGATCAGGCACGACGGTCATGACATACATGGCGACGACCACGTCAAAGCTTCCGTCGGCGAAGGCCAGGCGCCCGGCGTCCATCTGGGACAAGCCTTCCACATTATCCAGCCGGCCATGCCGCACCCTCTCCCGGGCGACGCGGAGCATGTCGATGGATAAATCGATGCCGGTGATGCGGTTGTCCTTACGGTAGGCCGGCAAGGACAACCCAGTGCCAACCCCCACCTCCAGCACGCGCAAGCCGCCGCGCTGGTCGATCCGTTCCACAGCGGCGCGGCGGCCAGCGGACAACAGGGCGCCAAACACGGTGTCGTAAACGCGCGCATAGCGCTTATACGTCAACCGAATCGATTCCGTGTCCATCTCGCCTCGTTGGCCTGTTGGGTCCGCTCAGCGACCGTGCTTCAAGCGGTGAACCAGATAACGGTCACAGAGGATTTCGGTGTCAAGAGGATGTCGCTTCCCACTCGACGTCCCTGGCTTTCATGGCGCACAGTGCGCCCCACACGCAACAACGGAACGTCTCATGATCGATGTCACTGAACAGCGTCTGGTCGAACTGGAAATCCGGCTGGCGCATCATGAAAATATGGCCGAGGAACTGTCTTCCGTACTGTTTGAACAGGGTCGGGCCATTGATTTGCTGACGGCGCAGGTCCGCCGTCTGAAGCAACACATCATGGCGTTGGAATCCGGCCATGAACGCTCCCCCCAGGATGACCGGCCGCCACCGCATTACTGAGGCGGTCGCATGAGCGGGCTTGCAGCGCCCTCCCACCAGGGCTTCCAGGCGAACACCTCCGGGGTATCCGCCTGTCACCGAAGCATTACACCGAAAAAACCGCCTCAAGCGGTCTTCTTGCGGCGTCCCTTGAGCGGCGAAGGAGCCGGGGCCGTTGGGCTTGTCGTGCGGACACGTCCGCGCCCCAGACCGATGCTCTTGGCCATTTCAGAACGCTGCTGGGCGTATTCCGGCGCCGTCATCGGGTAATCGGACGGCAAATTCCACCGGCTGCGGTATTCGACAGGCGTAAGGCCATGCTCCGAGGCCAAATGGCGCTTGAGCATTTTGTTCTTCTTGCCGCATTCCAAGCAGACAATGTGATCAGGCCGAACCGATTTTTTGATCGGAACCGCGGGGTTTTGCTTATCAGCATCCTCACCTGCGGGCTTCTGACGGTCTAGGTTCACAACGGCCGTGTAGACAGAGCTGATCAGTGCGGGTACGTCGTTTACGGCGACCGTATTGTTCCCGAGGTATGCCGCGACGATTTGTGTCGTCAACAGGGTGGCTTCAGTGTTTTCTGGCATAGCATGACCGTCCAGTATTGGGGTTTGATTATATTTATCGCTTTGACTTGGTCATGGCAACGGTTTATTTCAAAAAATCTTTGCTAGCTCGGAAGCGTGCGCTGATGCCAAAAACCGTATCATATCGCGCGTGCATGAATGCTTTCGTAACCTGCCGCGGCATCAATCCACCACACAAACCTCCTTACAAAACCCAGGGTCGGTCCGCCGGTGAGGCGGTGATCCGTTTATCTGCTCCTCGAATTTTAACGAATACTTTTTTAACGGCTTCCGGCTACATGGGGCGCTTCAACTTCTGATCTGGTCGCCATCATGCCGCGTTCGCCCTACGGTTTTGTTCTATCGCTTCTGGTTTCGCTTGCGCTCACCGCGCCTTTGACCCTCACCCCTCTCGAGGCGTTCGCGAAGACCTCATCCGCCGCCACGCATAAGTCAACGAAGGGAAAAAGCGCAGCGCGCAAGGTTTCCCATCCCGTGCATGCCTCTGTGCTGATGGAAGCGCGGACCGGGAAAATCATCACGTCCAGTAATGCGGAGACCATCACTTATCCCGCCTCGCTGACCAAGATGATGACGCTGCTGCTCACCTTTGAAGCGCTGGATCGCGGGAAGCTGCGCCTCAACCAGGAAATACGAATCTCCGCCCACGCCGCCGCGCAGAAACCATCGCGCCTCGGCCTCTCTCCCGGTTCGACGATCCGCGTGGAGGACGCCATCCTCGCGCTCACCGTAAAATCCGCCAACGACGTCGCCGTGACGCTGGGGGAGGCGCTGGGCGGTGACGAGGCGCGTTTCGCCAAGATGATGACGACGAAGGCCCGGGCGCTCGGCATGGCCAGGACGACATTCCGCAACGCTTCCGGCCTGCCCAACCCCGAACAGCGGACCACCGCGCTGGATATCGCCAGGCTGGCCAAGGTGATCGTCAGCCTGCCTCCGCGCTATTACGCCTATTTCGGGCGCACCAGCTTCGTTTGGGAAGGCTCCACCGTGCCCGGCCATAACCGCCTGCTGGGCACGCTGGATGGGTATGACGGCATCAAGACCGGCTTCGTCAACGCCAGCGGCTTCAACTTGGCGGGCAGCGCCACCCGCAACGGCCGGCGCCTGATCGCCGTGGTCATGGGTGGCAGAACCGCCGCCGCGCGGGACCGCGAAGTGGCGAGCCTGCTTGAAAAAGGCTTCAAGACAGCCCCAGAAAAGCCGGCGGCGAAACAGCCGGCGAAGCAACCAGCGAAACAGCCGGCAAAGCAGAATATCGCCCGCCGATAAGACTTGCGCGCTGATTGACGCCCTGGCCATTCCAGGGCGTCAGCTGCGGCGTCCCCATTGCGTCTGCCGGCGCCTCTTTTGCGTATCGCTCCGCAGCAGTCTTCTTAAGATTTTGCTAACCATAATCAGCCCATTATCCCTTCGCCGACACAGCAATCAGCAAGGGCGACAACATGACAAAGAAGCCACTCTGGAAACAGGTTTCCCCCCGTCATTTCACTGTGGAGAACGGCAGCCGCCGCGCCGAGCTTCACTATGAAGACGCCGGCTTCCAGAGCGGTTGGGGCGTCTATGCGGATGGTTCTTTCGTGCGCCGGCGTCCCGGCTTCATGGAAGCCCGCGATATCACCTTATCGCTTGTCACCAGCCGATAAGGGAATCCCGTGCCGTTCCATCCCCTTCCCCGCCCCTTGCGCCAAGGCATGCTGGCGGCTCTGCTTGGGTTCATGGCGTTTGCGTTCTGGGCGGCTTTGCAGCCGGAACTCGCGCCACCCGGCGCCTATGGCGCCGACAAGATCGTCCACGCCACCGTCTTTGCTTTTTTGGCCTCTCTCGGGACGACCGCCAGCGCCACCCGGCGCGGCGCGCTCCGCTGGGCCTTCTTCCTGGTCGCGTTGGGGGCAGGGATCGAAGTGGTTCAATCCTTCGTGGGCCGCGACGCCAGCCTGGCCGATCTTATCGGTGACAGCATCGGGGTCACCACCGGCTTCACCACCGCGTGTCTGATGCTGAGCCAGGTTGCTCGCCGCTTGCCGGCGATGACCTGAGCCCCTCCCCATCCCTTTCCTTTTACCGGACAGGTTTTCCCGCATGCTGTCGACCTTGCGCCCTCATGTCCTCATCGCCGAAGATGATCCCATCGCGGCCATGGCCTTGAAAGAGTTCTTGAGTTGGTCCGGGTGCCGGGTGACCATTGCGCATGATGGGGTGGAGGCCCTCGCCGCCTATGCGAACGAGGCCGCCGATATCGTGGTGTCCGATCTGATGATGCCGCGCCTCGATGGCAATGGGCTGATCCGTGCATTATGGGCCGCCACGCCCGATCTTCCCGTCGTGGTGATCACAGGGGATGTGACTGGCTTCGATGCCGGGCCGCAGCCCTCCACCCTTGACCATCGGCTTGCGGTGCTGGCGAAACCCGTCAATCCCGGCCAGCTTATCGAGACCATTCGGCGGCTTTTGACACATTCTTTTTGTCAGACGGCGCTCTGACAAAGGCGTCCGCCATGAAAGCGGCGAGCGCCCGCCCCTGTTCGGCGTTCAGCCGCAGGCCCAACTTGGAACGACGCCACAGCACATCATCGGCGGTCTGCGCCCATTCCTCCCGCATCAGATAGCGAACCTCGGCCTCCGTCAGATCAGCGCCGAAGACCCGTCCGAGATCACCCATCGCCGTCGCATCGCCGAGCAGCAGCCGCGTCCGGGCGCCGTAGGCGCGCACCAGACGCTCCATATGCTCCGGTTTGACGAACGGGTAGCGGGCGCGCAAGGAATCGACCAGCGTGGTGAAGCCGTTCACCGGAAAATCGCCACCGGGCAACGGCGATTGACTTGACCAGGAATCGTTCTTCGCCTGCGCGACCGGCAGATACGGCTCAAGTTTCTTCAGCACCGCCTCGGCCAGCGTGCGGTAGGTGGTGATCTTGCCACCAAAGACGGTAAGCAGCGGCGCCGCCGCTTCCGGCGCCTCCAGCACCAGCGCGTAATCCCGAGTCGCCGCCTGCGCCGCCGGGACCCCATCGTCGTAAAGCGGCCGAACCCCCGAATAGGTCCAAACCACATCCGCCTCCCGCACCGGTTTGGCGAAATAATCGCTCGCCACCCGGCAGAGGTAGGTGATCTCCTCCAGCGAAGCCTGCACCCGGGCGGGATCGCCGTCATAATCCCGGTCGGTGGTGCCAATCAGCGTGAAGTCCCGCTCGTAGGGAATGGCGAAGACGATCCGCCCATCGCCATTCTGGAAAATATAGCAGCGGTCATGCTCGAAGATCCGGCGCACGACGATGTGCGAGCCCTGCACAAGACGGACCCGTGCACCAACCTCAGCACTGGCGCCAGCACCGGCGCCGCCACCCAGCCCCTTGCTCAGCACGTCCGCCACCCATGGCCCGGCGGCGTTGACCACCGCGCGGGCGCGCACAATCGCCTGCCGGCCCGTGTCGATGTCCTCCACCGTCAGGCGCCAGAGGCCGTCCCGCCGCACCGCGCCGAGGAAACGCCGGCGCGTGTGGATGGTGGCGCCCAAACGCGCCGCGTCCTGCGCGTTCAGAACCACAAGACGCGCATCGTCCACCCAGCAGTCCGAATATTCAAAGGCGCGGCGGAAGCCCGACGCCAATGATTTCCCGGCGGGATCGGTTCGCAAATCCACGGCCCGCGCGCCGGGCAGAAGCTTACGCCCCCCCAGATGATCATAAAGGAACAGCCCAAGCCGCAGAAGCCACGCCGGGCGCAAGCCGGGATGGTGCGGCAGCACGAAGCGCAGCGGCCGGATGATATGCGGCGCCATGCGCCAGAGAACCTCCCGCTCGCGCAACGCTTCCCGCACCAGCCGGAATTTGTAATGTTCCAGATAGCGCAAGCCGCCATGGATCAGCTTGGTGGAGGCTGACGACGTCGCCGAACCCAGGTCGCCTTGCTCGCAAAGATAGACGGAACAACCGCGACCGGCGGCGGCGCGCGCAATGCCGCAGCCGTTGATGCCGCCACCGATAACGGCAAGGTCGTAGACAACGGCCATACACGCCCTCCCCCGCCATTTCCCTTTGTTTGATGCACAAACGGTAGGCGCTGGCGATACGCGCCACAAGACGAGAAAAATGAGCGGCGCATGAAAATCTGGACGAAACAAAAAGCGCCCTATGTCCTCCCGACGGGAACGGGAGGAACGCCGCGGCTGGGCGTCGTGTTACGGCTTGACGTGACAGCAGGGGGTGCAGGGGAATGGACGACTTCCGAATGCGGACCACCACCAGCCTGCCGGTCACCGTGCGCCTGACCCGGGCGACGGACCTGCTGGAGCTGGAATGGCATGGCCTCTACACCCCGATGCGTGAGGTCATCCAGGCCGCCTTCCGCGCCCAGACCCGCGGTGACCTCGCCATGCTGGTGGCCGATATCAACGGCTTCCCCGCCGCCCAGGCCTGGGTGGATTTCGTCCGCAAGGGCCGCATGGGGTTGGCGACGGTGTGGGCGGTGCGGGTCTTTCCACCCTTCCAGCGCTGCGGCCTTGGCTCCTTGCTGATGCAGGCCGTTGAACAGGAAGTGCTGGCGCATGGCATGGATACGGCCGAACTGGGGGTTGACCGCGACAACGCCGAAGTCCTGAGCTTCTACAAACGTCTGGGCTATACCGCCATGGGCGCCGAACAGGGTCGCTTCGTCTACCGGACGCCCGAGGGGGTCCGCATGGATGTGGCGGTGGATCAATGGTTGCTGCGCAAGCACCTCGTCACCGAACGCAAGCGTCTGATGGTGGGACGGTGAAGTGATCGCCAGGGTGCAGGGTAATCGGGTAATTCATCCGGTACGGAGCAGGATCGTAAAAAACAGAATGGACTGCAAAATCACTTTTGCTCCCAAGTTGGGAGCGTGATAGCGTCTCTCCATGATGCGAATCATTTCACGACGGACGCTGCGCGAGCATTGGGAAAAGCCGGGCCGGAGCGATAGCGAAGCGCCGCTGACCAACTGGTGCAGCATCGTTCGACGCGCCGACTGGCCGGACACGGCGACGGTTAAGGCACAGTTCCGATCCGCATCCTTTGTCGGTGACCGAATTGTCTTCAACATCGCTGGCAACAAGTATCGACTTGTCGCCAGCATCGACTACCACTACCGCACTCTCTACGTGAAGTGGGTTGGCACGCACCGGGAATATGACGATATCGACGTGAAGAAGGTGTAACCATGGACATTCGCCCGATCCGATCCGACGAGGACCACGCCGTCGCGCTGAAGGAAATCGATCACCTCTGGGGAGCCGATCCCGACACCGCCGAAGGCGCACGGCTGGAGGTCCTGCTGACCTTGGTGGATGCCTACGAGGAGGTCCACCACCCCATACCGCCGAGCGACCCGATCACCGCCATCGAGTTCATGATGGAGCAACGCGGGCTGACCCGACGCGATCTGGAATCGATGATCGGCAGCCGGGCGCGCGTCGCCGAGGTGCTCAACCGCAAGCGGGCGCTGACGCTGCCGATGATCCGTCGGCTGTCGGAGGGACTGCATATCCCCGCCGACATCCTCGTCCGCGACTATCCCATTCAATGCGCCGCCTGAAGCGCAGAAAACCGAAGGAGTTTACGATACTTGCCCTTGGCGTCACTCCGCCGCCAGAGATAGGCTTGCGCTCCTCACTCGGTCATAGGGCAGAAACACCCCCGCAGCGGCGAGCTTCCGCCCGAATTCCTGAGCCGAAGCGGTCACCATGCACAACGCTGCCAGCGGCAACCAGCGATCGAGCACCGTCAGCCCGGCATCATCGTCACCGTGCTGAAGCGCCCCCAGCGCCTCAAGCAACGCCGTCTCATCCGCGCCAAGCTCCAGCGCCGCCGGGCTTAGAACGATCAGGGGGCGGCCGGTGGTGAAGACACCCAGGGCTGAAAACAAGGGCAGCAGCGCATCCGTCGGGATGCCGGCGTTGCGGAACGCCGCGTGGATCACCGCCATGGAACGCAAAGTTCCCCCACGAAACCACAGCCGGACGGCCATCAGCACCGCGTGTTCCCCTTCTGACAAATCCCGCACCGCCAGCGGCAGGTTCAGGCCCCTATTCCGTGGTCGTGACGCGCGCATTCCGATCGGGCCCCCGCCCTAATTGCGAATCATTATTATTCGCACATTATGCTGAGCCGCCATGCTTTGGCAAGGCCCAGCTGTAACCTTTCTGGTACTCCCGCTCCTCGGCAACGCCGCATTAACCCTGACCGCAAATTCTAGGCCGCTCGGCATGAGGGGCGTGGAATGATGATGCGTGTGTGGGGCAGAACTCTTCTGGGGCTGCTGTTTTCTGGTGTCTTTATGGGCGCTTCGGCGCCGGCGCAGGCGCAGATCACGCTGAAAGCGGCGTATGGCGACGCCTCACTGCTAGGGCCAGGCAAGGCCCGTGGCGCGGTGGTCTGGAGCCATGGCCGGTCGATTGAGTTCGAAGACTCCACGGCCCCCACCCCCTTGTACATGAAGGAGCTGCGGGAAGCGGGATGGGATGTCTATCGCCTTGACCGAATGCGGGTCAGCGACACGCTGCCCAACAGCTCCCGCGCTCTGGCCGAGCAAACCGACCAGCTCAAGCAACGTGGCTATCAGCGCGTGGTGCTGACCGGACAGTCGTTTGGCGCCTTCATTTCGCTGCTGGCTGCCGGACAGACAAACCAGGTCGATGCGGTGATCGGCACGGCGCCAGCGGCCTTCGGCAATTTCTCCGACGCCTATGATTCCTACCGGGACAACGCCTCCCGGCTCTGGCCGATCCTGCGCAATCTGCGCTCCGCCCGGGTGATGCTGTATTTCTTCCACGGTGACGATTTCGATCCGGGTGGGCGTGGCGAGCAGGCGCGCGCTCTTTTGAGCGAGCGCGGCGTCGACAATTTGATCATCGATCAACCCGCCACTTTGATCGGGCACGGGGCGGCGGGTTCCGGCCTGTTCGTCCGCCGCTTCGGCGCCTGCATCGTCCGCTTCTCCGAGGCCCCGCCCAAGCCTGGCGATCCGCCTTGTGACGAGACATGGGGGCGCAATCCAAGCCCTGACCTTCTGAAGGCCAGCGCCGTCAGCGCCGTTCCTCAGAACTCCGGCCCCCAGAACTCAGGCCACGAGCCGACCGGGGGCTCAGGGGGCGTCAGCGCTTATCTTGGGACATGGTATGGCGCGTACATCAACGGTCGCGAGCTGATCCTGCGCGTCCAGCGCGGCGATGGCGTGGCGACGGCGAACGCCGCCTATATCCTCGGTCCCGGCGTCGAGCCGGACCAGTCCCTGGAGCGTGTGCGCCGCAAAGGCCACATGGTTGAAGGCGATCTGGTCTTCGACGAGAATGGCCGCAACATTCTGCGCTATCGCCTGCGCCCTGACGGCAAGCTGACCGCCACATGGCTGGACAAAGCGGGCAAGAACCGTCTGGAGACGGTCTTGCACCGGGTGGATGACGGTAGCGGCCCCTGAGAAAAGGGGAATCCTGGGGACAGGATTCCCGCTGGTATGGATTAGGACGCACGCAAAAGCAATTGGCGACGATACAGCGGCTGAATCGGTCGCGCGTTGTTGGGATACAGCGCGGCGAAGGCGGCAAGCTGTTCAGCCGACATGGTGATTGGCTTGTGCAACACGACCCAAGAGACAACTTCGCTGCACGGCGGCGTGGTCAGCGACCCCGCGTAGCGCCACGCTGTCGCATCGCCGGCAGGCAGCAGCTCCTGGGGCGAAATCATGGCGTCGGGAACCGTCACCGCGCCTTCTTTCTTTGGCATCTTGTCCCAGATCTTGGCGATCAGTGGGTTGGCGGGGCCTTCTTCGACGAGAACGCCGAGAACGGCGAGGCCCGAGGCGCCTTTATGCACAAAATGAATTTCCATCTGCGCGTGCTTACCTTCGACGGTATGCTCGCTCAAGTGATGGAAATGGAATTGCGCCAAGGAAAATTCCTCGCCAGCCAGCATCATCTTCGAGCCGGGCGCCACATCGACCTGGATTGTGTGGCCATTGTTGAGAATCTTGAGCGGAGTCGGCTCCCACTGCACAACGGGATCGGCCAGCATGGCCGGAATCGCCGCATGCAGATCAATGGGGGACTGCTCATGCCCGCGCTCGCACGCGGCGAAATCCGGTGAGAGGGCCCCCCATTCCGCAGGAGCTCCATGCCCCTCATAGGTCCAATGCGGCCCCTCCGCCGCATAGGCGCTGCTTAGGGTCAGGCACGACAGAATAGCAAAGCACGAGGAGGCGATACGAAAGGACATGACAGCTCTCAGATCATCTTGTTTAAAGGTTTAAGAAATTACCTCTTACAGAATGCAGGCGTCTACCAAACAGCATAGCTAAAACCAGCCATACGGCATTAATTTTTTTTAACTTTCCCTGATCTTATAGAATTAATTTGCGATTAATTGTTTTATTATTGTTTGATAGATGAACATTCACTTCTCAGAACTTCAACTGGAGTAAAATTTTAGGTAAATTAGGCAAAAATCATTTTATCTACTGACAGCCTCATGCTGTTTTAAAAGAGGCATGCGTGATAAAGGATCAGCGATCCAGGCAGCTTTTTTTTCTGTGAATACCGGAATCCAGGGCTGCTATCTCAACGGAGATATAGCAATTCAGACAATACGGCATCTAAGATACATCTCCAGCTTTACTGATAAATGCTTGTTATTTTTCTAAGAAAAATATTATTATAATAATCCAGAATGGTTTATTTCTCTTATTAATTAACAATTATAAATTGTTAATTATGATATTAAAATAGTGCCATACAGGACACTAGAGAATAATCAAACATTATTTTTAATAATGGTTACTTTTATATATATAATACAAAACTTCATGAAGTGATCATGCTGTATTTATAGGGTGAAATTCCTTGACATTCACAATATTTTTATATAAGACTCCAAAAATATAGCCTGATTGCGCTTGATTTCCTTACCTTCTCGACACCTGAAAATCTTATAATTTTGATGTTTGATGGTCAGAAAAATGCCTTAGGCACAGTCAGTATTACTGACTTTACGAACTATTTTAACCTGGAGGTCTAAATGAGCCTGCTTACACGCACCGGCATTGGGGCAAAAATTTACTCCATTGTCTTTATTCTTAGCGCAATAACATTAAGTTTTGCTTATTATATGGGTAATACATTAACAAATGTTAACAAACAATACTCGGATATGTTTGATAATGATGTCCGATTTGCCCTTACGCTGGAGCGGATGCGCGGTGATGTGGCCAATATGGGACGCCAGTTGAACAACGTCCTGCTGCTTCAAGATCCAGCAAGTCTTCCTTCTCTGACCAAGGCCATTTCCGATATCCAGGGGCTGATCACCACCTCCCAAGACGGCCTGATGCGCCTCAGCAAACCTGAGCACAAGGCCATCGTTACCCAGATGAATAACCTCATAGTGTCGGTCGCAAACGTCCTGCCTCGGATCTACGCGCTTAAGGAGAAGGCGGACCACGCCGGAGCAGCCGCCCTCTATGGGAAGGAGGGTCGCCCGCTGGTCGTCGAAACATTCAACATCGCCGCCAAATTATCCGACGAGGTAAGCGCCAATGTCGACAAGATATCCGACCAATTGACGGTCACGGTGGACCATACGACGCTCATGTCCACGATAACCGTTGTGGTCATGATTGCGCTGGCCGCCCTTCTGTCGATAGTTATTGCGGTGTTCGGCATTCGCCGGCCCATCAGCACACTGAATTCCGTGATGGGACGCCTAGCGCAAGGCGACGCCACCGTAACCGTGGAAGGACGTGAGCGCGCCGATGAGGTGGGCTCGATGGCTCGGACCGTCGAGGTCTTCAAGGAAAATTTGCTTCGCTCCCGCAAAATGGAGCAGGAAGTAAAGGAAACCCAGGCTCAGGCGGCGGTTGAAAGGCGTAAATCCGTCCTGGATCTTGCGCAGCGTTTTGAGGACCGCGTCGGCGGGATCGTGAACGCGGTCGGCAGCGCCGCCACCGAGCTCCAGACCAGTTCCTCGCAACTTGCCGCTGCGGCTGAGGAGGTCAACGCGCAATGCATCTCTGTGGCGACCGCATCGGAACAAGCCAGCGCCAACGTGCAAACCGTGGCCTCCGCCTCGGAAGAAATGTCGTCTTCAATCCGCCAATTGTCAGAGCGGGTGAATCTCACGGCGGGCCGTTCCAAAGCCGCCGCAAGCGGCGCTGAACAGGCGCAGCATGAATTGAATGGGTTGGCGAACGCCATCGAGCAGGTCGACCAAATCGTTGCGGCGATCAACTCGGTGGCGGCCCAGACCAATCTGTTGGCGCTCAACGCCACCATCGAAGCGGCGCGCGCCGGCGATGCCGGCAAGGGCTTCGCCGTCGTCGCGTCCGAGGTGAAGAACCTGGCCAATCAGACACACGCCATGACCGAACAGATCAGCACCAACCTCGCCAATGTGAAAGGCGCGTCGAACAAAACGGTCGAAGCGATGCTGTCGATCATCGCGCAAGTTGCTGACATCGACCGCTCGACGGCGGAGATGGCTGAATCGGTGGACCAGCAGAGTTCCGCCACCCGAGAGATCAGCCATAACGCACAACAGGCGTCCACTGGCGCCACGGAAGTGTCGCGAAACATCGGCGGCATCCAGCACGCTGGAAGCGAAACCAGCGCGGCAACAAACAATGTCAAGCGTGCGGCGGACCATTTGGCCGAACAATCAGCCATGCTTAAGCGCGAGACGAACAACTTCCTGACGGAGATCCGCTCGGCCTAACATTTTGTGAGAATGGCTCCGGCCTCGATCCGAGGGCGGAGCCAGGGGGTGGTGCAGGCTTAACCCTGGTGAGGGCTCTACTTGCCTTTTTCCCAGCGGGCTGCTGCGGCGTCATCGCTGTTTTTGGCTTCGACCCAATGCTCACCCTCGGGCGTGCTTTCCAGCTTCCAGAACGGCGCTCTGGTCTTCAGCCAGTCGATGAGGAAATGGCAGCTCTCGAAAGCGGCTTCCCGGTGCGCCGAAGCGGTCGCCACCAGCACGATGCGGTCACCCGGATTCAGCCGGCCGTAGCGGTGGATCACCAGCACGTCATCCAGCGGCCAACGCCGCCGCGCCTCTTCCTCGATGGCTTCCAACTGGCGCTCGGTCATGCCGGGATAATGCTCCAGCGTCATGCTCCCGACGGAACCGCTCTCTCCATCACCCGCAAAATCCCGCACCAAGCCAAGAAAACTGGTCACCCCGCCGATGCTGGTCTTGCCGTGGGTCAGCGCCTCCAGCTCGGCCCCGACATCGAAGTCTTCCCGCTGCACCCGAATCGTCATGCTATACCTCGCGAAATCTAACCACCCGTCACCGGCGGGAACAGCGCCACTTCGTCGTTGGCTGACAGGGGATGGTCGTAGGGCACATATTCCTGGTTCACCGCCACCTTGACCACGGTGGTGTTGGCCAGCGCCTCGGCGTACCGGGGCCCCCGCTCCTTCAGCCATTCCACCAGCCCGGCCACATCAGTGACCCCAGCCGGCGGCGCCACCTCTTCCCAGGGCAGGCCGATCTTGCTGCGCAGCCAGGCAAAATAGAGAATCTTCATCACCGGACCTCGTTGAAGGGGAGAAACTGGACCATGGCGCCAGGCTCCACTGTGGACAGATCTTCGGGCAATTCCACCAGCCCAGTGGATTCGACGAGCGACGACAGGACTCCCGCCCCATCGCGTGGGTGCTTGAGCGCCGTCACCACACCATCGTCGCCATGGACAAGAGCAACCCGCACATACTCCCGGCGACCGGGCTTCTTCTTATAGGTGAAGCCCGCGCGCACCGGGAACAGCCGGGGCTCGGCCTCATCCGCCCCCATCAGGCGCAACAGAATGGGCCGCGCCACGCGCCAAAAGCCGATCATCACCGCCACGGGGTTTCCCGGCAGCCCGACAAACGCCGCTCCCCGCACCTGCCCCAGCGCCACGGGCCGTCCCGGCTTGATGGCGAGCCGCCAGAAATCCAGCGCGCCGAGGCTCTCGACCGCCGCCTTGACGTGGTCCTCCTCGCCGATGGACATGCCACCCGACGTCACCAGCACGTCATGCGCCGCAGCGGCGGCGTCCAGCGCCGCGCGAATGGCCTGGAGATCATCCGGCAGGATGCCGAGATCGGTGACCGTGCATCCCAATTGCTGCAACGCCGCCTGCAGCATGAAACGGTTGGCGTCATAGATGCACCCCTGCGGCAGCGCTGCGCCCGGCTCGCGCACCTCATCACCCGTGGAGAACACCGCAACCCGCAACGGGCGGCGCACCGCGAGATCCCGGTGGCCCAGCGCCGCGGCCAACCCGATGTCTTCCGCCCGCAACCGCCGTCCGGCGGCAAGCACGACCGCGCCGCGCGTCACATCCTCCCCGGCCTTGCGCCGGTTGGCGCCGCGCTTGATGCCCGGCGGGATCACCACCGCGTCATTCCCGTCCTGGTCTTTAGCCGGGCGGCAATCCTCTTGCATCAGCACGGTGTCGAAGCCTTCGGGCATGGGAGCGCCGGTGAAGATGCGCACCGCCTCGCCCCGCCGCCCCGGTCGCCCCAGCGGATGGCCGGCGGCGGCCCGACCGGTCACCGGCAACTGCGTCCCGGATTCGCCCGCCAGCAAATCATCGAAGAACACCGCATAACCGTCCACCGCCGCGTTGTCGTGCGGCGGCAGGTCGAATGGCGCGACCACCGCCTCGGCCAGCACGCGCCCCGCCGCGCTGGACAACGGCGTCGTCTCGACCGCCGTCACCGGGCCGATGCGCTGGCGCAGCACGTCAAGCGCCGTGTTCAACGGCATCAGCGCGCCACCGAAGGCAAAACAATCATCACTGAGCTGGGCCATGGGACAAGAAAGCTCCGGCAACCACGGGAATGGGCGTCTATCTCTTTTGGGGAATGCGATTCGTCTGGCGCGTTTTGCCTGAATCCCTATATAGACGCGCCATGAGCAAGCCCAGTCCTAAAATTGGAATCGTAAGCCTCGGCTGCCCCAAGGCTCTCGTCGATTCCGAGCGTATTTTGACGCGCCTGCGCGCCGAGGGGTACGAAATCTCTCCCCGCTATGACGGCGCCGACGCGGTCATCGTCAACACCTGTGGATTCCTCGACAGCGCCCAGAAGGAATCCCTGGACGCCATCGGCGAAGCGATCAAAGAGAACGGGCGCGTCATCGTCACCGGCTGCATGGGCGGTGACGCCGAGGTGATCCGCGCCGCGCATCCCGGCGTTCTGGCGGTGACCGGCCCGCACCAGTACGAGGCGGTGGTGGAGGCCGTGCATCAGGCCGTTCCGCCCCAGCATGACCCGTTCGTCGATCTGGTGCCGCCGCAAGGCATCCGGCTGACGCCGCGGCACTACGCCTATCTGAAGATTTCCGAGGGCTGCAACAACCGCTGCTCCTTCTGCATCATCCCCTCGCTGCGCGGCGATCTGGTCAGCCGGCCCATCGACAAGGTGCTGCGCGAGGCGGAAAAGCTGGCGACCGCCGGCGTCAAGGAACTGCTGGTCATCTCGCAGGACACCAGCGCCTATGGCGTCGACCTGAAATACGCCGAGCGGCCCTTCTATGACCGCCAAGTCAAGACGCGCTTCGCCGATTTGTGCCGCGAGCTGGCCAATTTCGACATCTGGGTGCGCCTGCACTATGTCTACCCCTACCCGCACGTCGCCGAGGTGCTGCCGTTGATGGCGGAGGGGCGGATTCTTCCCTATCTCGACATCCCCTTCCAGCACGCCAGCCCAACGGTGCTGAAGGCCATGCGCCGCCCCGCCGCGCAGGAAAAGACGCTGGAGCAGATTCGCTCCTGGCGGGCGGAATGCCCGGATCTGGCGCTGCGCTCCACCTTCATCGTCGGCTTCCCCGGCGAGACGGAAGAGGATTTCCAGCTCCTGCTGCATTGGCTGGAGGAGGCGCAACTCGACCGCGTCGGCTGCTTCAAATACGAGCCGGTGTCGGGAGCAGCCGCCAACGCCCTGCCCGGCGCGGTGCCGGATGAGGTCAAGCAGGAACGGTGGGAACGCTTCATGCAAGCGCAACAGCGCATCAGCGCGGAACGCTTGCAACGCAAGATCGGCTGGACGCTGGGCGTGCTCATCGACGAGGTCGATGAGGAAGGCGCCATCGGTCGCAGCTACGCCGACGCGCCGGAGATCGACGGCAACGTCTTCTTGAACGGTGAAACCACCCTGAAGCCCGGCGACATGGTGTCCGTCACCATCGAACACGCCGATGAGTATGATTTGTGGGGCTCGGTGGAGCGGGAATAGGCGAAGGCCGATGTGGTGAACCGGCGGGGTAAACCGACGTGGTGACTCGGGAAGACGCGCAGCTCATGGACATCGGCCAGGGGGGGCGCTGCTTCTACTGCGATCACCCCCTGGGGGCGAAGGCGACCTTCGACCACGTCATCCCCCAGGCTTATGGCGGGGTGGACGCGCCCGGCAACGTCGTGCTGGCGCACCGCCGTTGCAACCAGATCAAGGGGGATCGCCTGCCGACGGCTGAGGAGGTTGACCGCCTTCTGGTTCAACGCCGCAGCAGCCGTCTGGGCGTTTGGCCCCCCATCGCCGCCCTCAAGGATGTCGAGGAGGAAGATGCCTGGATCATCGTCGCACGCGCCATCGCCGACCAGCCAAAGCCCAGACAAGGCGCATAGAGAGAGGCGCGCGGCAATGCCCAGCCAGATCAAAGTGCGAATCGTCCATGATCTGGGGGTCATCGGTCCTGGCAAGATCGCCTTGCTTCAGGCGGTCCAGGACACGGGCTCGATCTCGGGCGCGGCGCGGACGCTCGGCATGGCGTTCCGGCGCGCATGGTTCCTGATTGAGACGATGAACACCACGTTCCACGAACCACTGGTGCGCACCAGCGTCGGCGGTCGTGAAGGCGGTGGCGCCGCATTGACGCCGCTGGGTGAGGAACTGGTCACCCGCTACCGCCAACTGGAAGAGGAAAGCCGCGCCGCCGCGGCCCCGCACCTCGCCTGGCTTGACGGTATTTTGCGTTAGAGTTCGGTTCAGCCACTGGAACTATGGAATATCTGATTCCTCCGGCAAAGACGCGCTCGCCCCCAAAGGACGCTGCATCAACACGCTATCGACCCAGCGGCCATGCTTGAAGCCGACAGACGGCAGCAGGCCGGCAGGATGGAAGCCCAAGGCCGTGTGCAAACCGATGGAGCCGGCGTTGTCGCTGTCGCCGATCACGGCGACCAATTGCCGGTACCCCAACCGCTCACACGCGGCGATGAGGTGGACCAGCAACGCCCGGCCAACACCCCGCCCTTCCATGCCGCGCGCCACATAAATCGAATCCTCCAGCGTGTAGCGGTAAGCCGAGCGCGTCCGGTACGGGCTTGCGTAGGCGTAACCCACCACATCATCCCCCCGCACCGCCACGAGGTGCGGCAACCCGCGCTCCAGCACCGACAAGCGCCGCTGCGCCATTTCAGCGGCATCCGGTGGAATCTCCTCGAACGAGGCCACCCCGTGCAGCACATGATGCGCGTAGATGGCCTGAACAGCGTCGATGTCCTGCAAACATGAGGGGCGCACAACGATCTCCGGCATTCAGCCTTCTCCTTCCGTCTGTTTTTCGGCCCGTCTGTTTTTCGGCGCATCGCTTATACGACCCACCGTACCTTCCTTTTCCCACGACGCCGATGATATAAGACCGCCATAATGCCGCCGGGCCGAAGGGGCTACCACCCCGCCAGGGATGACGCGAACATCGGCCAAAGATAAACGCATCGCCCTCACCCAAGGGGGCCTTACCCAACGGGGAGAATTCGCACTTATGAAGAAGATTAAGGTTGCCAACCCGATCGTCGAACTCGACGGCGACGAAATGACCCGCATCATATGGCAGTTCATCAAGGATAAGCTGATCCTGCCGTATCTTGACGTCGACTTGAAATATTATGATCTCGGGATCGAGAACCGCGACAAGACCGATGATCGGGTGACCGTCGATTCGGCCAAGGCGATTCAGCAGTATGGCGTCGGCGTCAAATGCGCCACCATCACCCCTGACGAGGCGCGCGTCGAAGAATTCAAGCTGAAGAAGATGTGGAAGTCGCCGAACGGCACGATCCGCAACATCATCGGCGGCACCGTCTTCCGCGAACCGATCGTCTGCTCCAACGTGCCGCGCTACGTGCCGGGTTGGACCAAGCCGATCATCATCGGCCGCCACGCCTTCGGCGACCAGTACAAGGCGACCGACTTCACGGTGCCGGGCGCCGGCAAGCTGACCATCAAATGGGTCCCCGCCGCTGGTGGTGAGCCGATCGAGCACGAGGTCTTCGACTTCCCCAGCGCCGGCGTGGCCATGGGGATGTACAACCTTGACGATTCAATCGCCGGCTTTGCCCACTCCAGCCTCATGTACGGCCTGGAGCGCAACTACCCCGTCTATCTGTCGACCAAGAACACGATTCTGAAGGCCTATGACGGGCGCTTCAAGGACATCTTTCAGGAAATCTTCGACCGCGACTATGCGGTGAAGTTCAAGGAACGTGGCCTGACCTATGAGCACCGCCTGATCGATGACATGGTGGCTTCGGCGTTGAAATGGGAAGGCGGCTTCGTGTGGGCCTGCAAGAACTACGACGGCGACGTGGAGTCGGACGTGGTGGCGCAGGGCTTCGGCTCGCTGGGCCTGATGACCTCGGTGCTGATCACCCCGGACGGCAAGACCGTTGAGGCCGAAGCGGCGCACGGCACGGTGACCCGCCATTACCGTGAGCACCAGAAGGGTAAGGAAACCTCGACCAACCCGATCGCCTCGATCTACGCCTGGACGCAAGGCATCGCCTACCGTGGGAAGTTCGACGACACGCCGGATGTGGTCACCTTCGCCCAAACCCTGGAGCGCGTCTGCGTTGAGACCGTCGAGGCTGGCTTCATGACCAAGGATCTGGCCATTCTCATCGGCCCGGAACAGCCCTGGCTGACCACCACGCAATTCCTCGACAAGCTGGACGAGAATTTGCGGAAGAAGATGGCCTGAAGACGAATAAGAGACCGTCTTTCAACGAGAGGCGTTGAGGTGAAAAGTTCGGGGACCTCTCTTGCATTCGAGAGGCTCCCGAACGCCTCCCGATAATCGCCCTGGATATGGGGCTACACCAATACGTCCCTCACTGAGGCCAATCGCTTCAGAGGATAATATCCCTTATCAGGAATACCGTCATCCCCGCGAAAGCGAGGACCCAGGAAACGCAGCACGGGAAATACTTGGAAATACTGGGTTCCCGCTTCCACGGGAATGACGGATGGGTTAAGAGAATAAAGGTCGATGTTCCTACTGAAAGCGACTGCCCTGCCCCCGCTGAGGGGGAAGGCCGTTCCTCAGCTTTGAAGACGGGAATGATGATTGGCGGGTTTAAGCCACCCCAACGCTGCGGTCTTCGTCGCGCTTCTTACCGGAGGTGGGCTGATAGGCGATCGCCGCGTGTTCCGCGCAATAGGGCAGCCCGGTTCGCGCTGACTTGCCGCAGAAATGGAAATCATCGTGTTTGGGATCGCCCACCGGCCACTTGCACATGCGTTCGGTGAGGCTCAGAATCGTCGCCCCTTTGGTGGGCTTTTTCCTGATGGGTGACGGCCGTCCAGACAGGCCCAAGCGATGCGCCTTGCCAATCACCGCGTTACGGCTGATATCACCGAGGGTGTCGGCGATCTCGCTGGCGCTCAATCCCTGTGTCCAAAGATCTTTAAGCTGTTGAATTCGCTCGTCTGTCCAACTCATCCCCTGTCTCCATTCGATCCGGTTTCCGGTATCCTGGCCGGTGGTTTTTCCTTCTTGAAGGCCGAAGCGAGCAACCCCCATGCAGTTTCCTGCTCTGGGCAGTTTTCTGTTTTGATCACCCGCGCTCCAACCCCAACAGGCCTTATTTAGAAGGCCACAATATCTTGTGCTAACCCAGGGAAAGTCTACCAGATGAGCATTCCCGGGGATAGAGGGTACCCTAACATTTTTGCGCACGCGCCTGTTAGCCCTATGAGGTCGGCGTACGACCAATCACCACGACCAAGCATAAGGGGGGCGCCTCTTACGGGATAATCCGTTAGAGCTTACGCTAGCCTGTTGTCGCTCCAAGAGAAAGCGAGAAGGCGCTTATCATTCACAAGGTGGGACAATATGTCCGCCCAGTCTCCACAGTCCAGGAGCGGGCTTAATGAGAATCAGCCATCGCTTCCCTTGGCGGTGACAGCCGCCAGATCGCTGCTGGATTCTGTTGGGGATCGAGCCAGACATGCTGAAGTTTACCGATCCAGCGGAAACGCTGGCCGGTGAACAGATCTTCTATCTCGAGCGACGCCCCATCGGGCAAGCCCACCTCCCACAGGGGAAGCTCGATGACGCCACCATGACTGGCATGCGGATCGAGATTGACGGCGATCAGGATGAAATTGTCTTTCGCCGTCGTCATCTTGCCGTACAGCAGAATATGATCGTCGAAGGCGTTGTAGAAACGCAAATTGGTGAACTGATGCAGGGCCGGGTTCTCACGCCGGATCCGGTTGAGGCGCGTCACATAATCCTTGATGTTGCCCGGCGCGTCGTAATTCCAGTGGCGGATCTCATACTTTTCCGAATGGTTGTACTCCTCCTTGCCGGGATAGGGCTCCGCCTCACAGACGATATAGGGGCCGTAAAGGCCGTAGGATGGGGATAGGGTCGCCGCCAGAACCGCGCGCATCATATGCGCCGCCCGCCCCCCCTGCGCCAGAATGGGCGGCAGGATATCCGGCGTGTTGGCGAAAAAGTTGGGCTGCATGGTGTCCTTGGATTCACCCTGCGTCAGCTCGGTCAGATAGTCGGTCAGCTCGGGCTTGGTGTTGCGCCAGGTGAAGTAGCTGTAGGATTGCTGGAAGCCAACCTTGGCCAGGCGGCGCATCAACTTCGGACGAGTGAAGGCTTCGGCCAGAAAGAGCGCGTCGGGGTAGCGGTCGATGATTTCACGGATCATCCATTCCCAGAAGGGAAAGGGTTTGGTGTGCGGGTTGTCGACGCGGAAAATGCGCACCCCCTCACCGCACCAAAACAGCACCACATCGCGCAGCGCGTACCACAAATCGGGGTAGGCCCCCCGGTAGAAGCTGATGTTGACGATATCCTGGTATTTCTTGGGCGGGTTTTCGGCGTAGCGGATGGTCCCGTCGGGCCGCCAGTAGAACCAGTGCGGGTGCTGCTTGATCCAGGGATGGTCGGGGGAGCACTGGACGGCGAAGTCCAGCGCGATCTCCAAACCATACCCCTGCGCTTCCTGGACAAGACGGCGGAAACCCGCGAAATCACCGATCATCGGGTCGATGGCGTCGTGCCCGCCCTCTTGCGCGCCGATGGCGTAGGGCACGCCGGGATCATCCGGGCCAGATTCCAGCGTGTTGTTCCTGCCCTTGCGGAAACTGCGGCCAATGGGATGGATGGGCGGGAAATACAGCACGTCGAAACCCATGGCGCGCACCATGGGCAACAAGCCGATCACATCGTCAAACGTGCCGGGACGCGCCGGATCGGGTGAGGCGGAGCGTGGAAAGATCTCGAACCATGTGGAATAGCGCGCGGCGGTGCGGTCTACCCAAACCTCCAGCACGCGGTCATAACGCGAGAGGTACTGGCGCTCGCCAAACTTCTGCATGGCGTGGCGTGGGCCGTCGGAGAGCGCGTAGTGAATCAACGCGTCGCCCCGCAGGGCGGTCATGCGGTCGATGACCTGCTGGAGCATGGCGCGCCCCTCGCCCTGCCCCTGATTCAGGGCGACGGATTGCTCGATAAAGTTGCGCCCTTCGATCAGCTCCAAGGACACATCCAGGCCGGCGTCGTGCTTTTTCTTGAAATCCGCCAGCCAGCTCTCCCACACGGCGCGCCACGCCACGATGGTGTAGACATAGCGCGTGTTGCGGGTCAGCGGCGCACGACCGAACCAGCGGTCATTGTCCTGAAAGCGCATGGGCGCGGCGCGCCACTCCGCCTCGTCCACCGCCTTGTACAGCACCTCGGCGCCGAGCACGAAGGCGCCGTCGGTGTAAATATCCGCCCACACGTCCAAACAATCGCCAACCACCCGGCGCACCGGAAAGCGCCCGCCGTCGAGTTCGGGGACGACGGATTCGATGGTGATGCGGCCCGCCGCCAAGGCGTCCATGCGTTTGGCGTCGATGTCGGCGCCGCGCAACGCGATGGGCCGCACCGGCTGCGGCCGGCTGCGGAAGACGCGCAATTCCAATGGCCTCAGCTCAAGAGCGCCGCCGGGCTCAAAGGGTTTGGGCGTCACACCCGGCGTCACGTCTTCAAAGCCCGCAAAGCC
Organism: Azospirillum sp.; assembly: GCA_031546725.1. GTDB lineage: Bacteria > Pseudomonadota > Alphaproteobacteria > Azospirillales > Azospirillaceae > Azospirillum. The sequence goes on along the minus strand of JAVBJZ010000079.1, from coordinate 11,244 downwards.
TCCCCCGGTTTCAGTCAGCACCGGGCCGGGATCGATCGTGTGGACACCGTCTTCATCCGGGTTGAGCAGAACCACGGCGCACCCCTCACCGCCGTCCCCGCCCGCACCGTTCCCGCCCGCACCGTTCACCGTGCGCACCAGCCCGACCACCGGATTATGTGGCGCGGTGGCGCGCCACTGCGGCCCTTCAACGTTAAGGGCGGGGGTGTCGCGTTTCATGGCGTTGACCGCGCCAATGAAACCGGAAAGGTCAAGCCTTGGCGGCTCCCAATCCTCTGGCCTCGTGCGCTCTGCGTCGAGTGTGCGGGTGAAGCCATATTCATAGCCGACGGGCATCATCACGCCGGAGGAAAAGCACGCGGCGAAGAGGTAGCGCATCTTGAGCTGGGCGGTAAGACGCTCGATGTTCTGGCTGCCCAGCTCGGCGGCGAGCCGGTCGGTGTCGTGGCTTTCGGGAAAGGCGATGGTCGGGGCGATGCGGCGGTAGGCGTCGTACTGTTCCAGCAGCCAATCAGCCCGGAAATCCCACCACTTCGCCGAGTTGTACAGGAAGTCGAAGCCAGCGCCCCGCAGGCCCTTCACCTGATCGATCGTACCGCCCAGGGTCTCGGCGAAGAACATCACCCCAGGAGCGGTTCGATGCGTGGAGTCGATCAGCGAACGCCACAGCCCGACTGGCGCCCGATGGGCGGCGGCGCAGCGGAAACCCTTGACGCCTAGGCCGGCGTAATGGCGCAGATACTGGTCCTCCTGGGCCAGCCGCGCCTCCCCGCCGGCATGGTTGACCCCCACATCCAGCATCACCGCGACGCCATGCCGGCGCGCCTCTTGCACGAAGCCGCTTACCGCATCATCGGGCGCCTGGATTTGGTTCAAGTAAACCCAGTCGAATCCCATAGCCTCGATGCGCGGCAAATGCTCCGCCCATGCGTGTGCAGGACCAATCAAGGCCGGAAACAGGTTATAAATGCGCGGTCCGGCAGTGCCCATCGGCTTTCCTTCATCGAAAGTCAGGCCGTTGGGTATTAAATTCTGGTGGCCCACCGCTCAAAACCCCGCGGATAACAGGGAAGTTCCCGGTTGCACTCAGGAGGCGATGCATGCCCAAAGACGATTCCACAGCCAAACCAATCAAGATTCGCTTGTCGAAGCTCGACATGAAAGCGTCCCGCATAGCGGACAAGGACGTCTACGAAGAACGCCTGGCCAAACTGCAAAAGACCCTGCTGCATATCCAACAGACCTATTGGCATGAGAAACGCCGCGCCGTTCTGGTGTTCGAGGGGTGGGACGCCGGCGGCAAGGGCGGCGCCATCCGCCGCCTGACAGAACCGCTGGACCCCCGCGGCTTCCACGTCTGGCCGATCTCCGCGCCACGGCCCGACGAGCAGGGACGGCATTACCTCTACCGCTTCTGGAAACGCCTGCCGACACCCGGCAACCTCGCGATCTTCGACCGCTCCTGGTATGGCCGCCTGCTGGTCGAACGAGTGGAAGGCTTCGCCACGAAGGAACAATGGAAGCGCGCCTACACCGAGATCCGCGATTTTGAGAAAATGCTGACGGACGACGGGGTGCGGGTCATCAAGCTGTTCTTGCACATCGATAAGGATGAACAGCTTCTGCGCTTCAAAGAACGCCTGAACAACCCTTACAAGCGCTGGAAACTGACCGAAGAGGATCTGCGCAACCGCGTCAAATGGGATGATTACATCGAGGCCGCCGAGGATATGTTCGATGAAACCTCGACGAAGAATGCTCCCTGGCATGCGGTGCCCGCCAACTCGAAATGGTTTGCCCGGACGGACGTGCTGACGCATGTCACCGAGGCGTTGGCCAAGGGCGTGACCGTGGCCCCGCCACCCGCCGACGCGGCGATGCTCGCGGCGGCGGCGAAGGTGCTGGAGTAAGCCGTTTCATCAATCCCGCCCGTACAACCCCGTGTCCCCCATCGCCTCGCTGCGCAGACGCTCCAGCTCCTGGCTGTAGCGGCGCAGCGCAAAGGCCTCCGTGAGGTAACCGAGGATGCGCCGGTCGCCGGTGGTGGCGACCACCGGCAGCACCTCGGCTTCGCTGTCGCGGAAGCAGCCGAGAATCGCGCGGATATCGTCGCCCAGCAGCAAGAACGACTCCCGGTGGTGGGCCATCTCACGCAACACCCGCCCCTCCAGCGTGCTGTCGAGCGCCGGGTCATGCACCGCGGTCATGTCCACCACACCGGTGTAATTCCCCGCCTCGTCCACCGCGAACACCGTCTTGGCGCTGCCTAACGGGTGAAGCCGGCGCAATTCGGCCAGCGTCAGATCATCGCGCATGGTTTTGACATCACGCCGCATCAAGCGACCGGCGCGCATATCGCCCATCCAGCCGACATCCTGAGCGCCGCGGATCGACACGCCGCGCTGGTGAAAGCGCCAGGTGGTGAAGGAATAGCCAAAGGCTTGCCGCACCACCGTGGTGGACACCACCACCCCGATCAGAACGCCCGCCGCCGCCCATACGTCGCTGGTCACCTCCAGCACCAGCAACACCATGGTCACCGGCCCGCCGACGATTCCCGCCGCGATCGAGCCCATGCCAACCAGGACCAGCGCCATGGCGTCCAATCCCAAGCCCGGCGCAAAGGCCTCGGCCAGCAGCCCCAGCACCCCACCGAACAAACCGCCGAGCAGCAACGACGCGCTGAACAGCCCACCGCGAAAACCGGAGCCCAACGACAGCGCCGACGCCAGGATCTTGGCGAGCAGCAGGGAAAGCAGCCCCACCACCCCAACCCCCAAATCCGGTCGATAGGACCCCATTCCTCCACCCAGCACCGCCGGAAACCACAAAGCCAACACCCCGACGCTCAACCCACCCAGCGCCGTTCGGCCCCACACGGGAACGGGCAGAGCGCGAAACAGGCGTTCCGAGGCGGTGACGAGCTGCATGGTGACGATGCTGATCCCGCCGGAAAGAAGGCCGACCACACCGTACGCCAGATAATCCCAGCCGTTGATGTTCACCGGCGGCCCGGTGATGATGATCAGCGTCGGCCCGGCAAGCCAGGATGAAACCGCGACGGCCACCCCCGCCGCCGCGCCCACGGGGGCTAGGCGGATGAGCATGTAGCCGCCCAGCACCAGTTCAAACGCATAGAAAGCGCCGGCGAGCGGCGCGCTGTAAGCGGCGGCGATGGCCGCCGCTGCCCCACACCCGACCAGGGTGCGCAGGTCGCCACGGCGCAGGTTCAGCCACTGCCCGATCGCCGAAACCAAGCCGGCCCCCATCTGGGTGTAGGCGGCTTCCATCCCCACCGAGGCCCCGGCCCCGTTGGAGACAAGGGTGGCGATGGTCAAGCGCAGGCTGTCGAACAGCGACATCTTGCCGCCGAACAGCGCGTTGGCCTCGACAGGATCGACGATGTCGGTGGCCCGGATGCGCCGCCCGAGAATGGTCAGCCAACCGAGCAAGAACCCGCCTATTGTTGGCGCCAGCACCACCAGCAGGGCGGACATGGGCGCCGTTCTGCCCAGATGAGCGCCGCTTGGCAGGTCAAAGGCCAGTTCCTGGATCAGCTGGACGACGGTGTGCAGAAACGCCACCACAACCCCGACCACGCCCCCGAGCACCGCCGCCAGCACGACCAGCGCCAGCGCGCTGTCGCGCAACACCCGCCGTATCCACCACGGCGTCGTGACCTCCGGCGGGGGGCTGTCGGCGGCCCCCCTGGCTTCAAGGGGTTTGATGGTGTCGGGCATATCCGGGAATGTGGAGTCCCAGCTGCGGGGATCAATCCTTCCGACGGGGGGCCTTCCGATGGGAGGCATTCCGATGGGGGGGATGCTTCTACGGCTGCTTCCCCCCCAGGCGGCGCAACACGGCGGTGATGTTGTCACGGGCCTTGTCGGCAAGCGGGGCGTCGGCGGCGGCGCTCTCGTGGAAGAAGGTGGTGAACAGATGCGAGGCGGTGAGATAGAAGGTCAGCGCCACATGGATCGATTCGGCGTCAGCTAAACAATCCACCGCGCCCGTGCGGATCTCCACACCCGGCATTCTTTCCACCGGATCCAGCATCGTCTTCGTCTCGCCTGAACAGCGGTCCTTCAGCGCTTCCACATAGAGGTTGCTCAGATCCGACAGCGTTGCGGCGTCACCGGCATTGCGCTCGCGCACGCCCCCAAAGACTCGGCCAAAGCGCCAGGCGTAGTCGGCGACCCGCTTATCTTCCGGCAGATCATCGAAGCTGACCGGCTTCACCGCGCCCAGGCCAGCCGCCGCCAGGATTTCACCCAACGCCTCGGGAAAAGGCGTTTCCCCCGCCGGCGGCGTTGGTTTGGCTTTCTCGGCGGGAGCAGCTTTTTCAGCGCAGGTCTTCAGCGCGTCCAGCGCCTTGCCGGTGTCCTTGAGCTGGAAGCCGATGCGGTCGCTGTTCGAGACGATGTCCAGCCGCCGACCACGCCGGAGTTTCTCGAACAAATCATCATCCTTACCCTGCGAAACCACCAGCATGTCAGGCTGCATCGCCACGGCGAGACGCTGGCGCGGGGCGGCGTCGTCCACCGCCACCGTCACGTCCCATTGCTGATCCCGGGATAATTTGGCGCCGGGAATACCGATGGCGATGTTCACTTCACCGGCGGCGTTGCGCGCGACGATCAAGGCATGGCCACTGACATAATGGTTCTCCGCCACACAATAAGCGAAGGCTCCGTTCAGCGCGTTGACCGGCCCAACCCTCCACTCTCCCTTTGGCGTCAACGCTGCGGCGGGCGGTTCAGTAGCCTGGGTTTGACCCGGCTTGCGCGCCGGTATCGGCGCCGCGGCCAGCACTGTAGTGGGCAGCAAGAGGCTGGTAAGCAGGATGAGAATTGAGGTTCTTATGGTCATGGATAAGGGCTTGGCCGGGATATGTTCGCCCGACCCTACCGGCCTGCCTCGTGGTCGGCAAGGGGACCGGCAATGGATGCGCCCAGAAACGCGGCGCGCAGCGTTTCTTCGTCCAGCGCCGCCGCCAGCCCATCATGCATCACGACGCCCAGGCGCAGCAGCACGACGCGCCGGCCAATCGCCAACGCACGAGTCGTGCTTTGTTCGGCGACGAGAACCGCCGTACCGGCCTGCGCAATGGCGCGCACGGCGGCAAAAACCTCACCGGCCAGTCTGGGCGACAGTCCCAGTGAGGGTTCGTCCAGCAACAAAAGGCGAGGCTTCCCCATCAACGCCCGACCGATGGCAAGCATCTGCTGCTGCCCGCCGGACAGACGCCAAGCCTGTTCACCGGCCTTCGCGCACAGTTGCGGAAACAGGGCGAAGACACGCTCCAGCACCACGCGGCGTGCGGCGGCGGGGGCGAAGCTGGCGACTTCCAGATTGTCGCGCACACTCATACCGGGAAAGACGCGCCGTCCCTCCGGCACATAACCCAAACCAAGGCGGACCCGGCGCTCCGGCGCCAAGGCGGTAAGATCGATGCCGTCGAAGCTTACCGGACCGGTGGACGGCGTCAGACCCAACACCGCTTTGATCAGCGTCGATTTGCCCGCCCCATTGGCCCCCAACAGCGTCACCGTCTCACCGGCTTCCACGGCAAGGGTAACCCGGTCCACCGCCGTCGCGCCGCCATAGCCCGCCGACAGACCTCCGATACGCAGCAGAGCGGTCACGCCGGTCCTCCCAAATAGGCTTCGATCAGGGCGGGGTCATGCGGCACGCCGGCTGGATCGCCGTCATACAGCATCCGTCCCTGGTCGAGGCCCAACACACGGTCGGCCAGTGGCAGCAGAAAGCCCATGTCGTGTTCGACCACCAGCACGGCCACGCCCTCTGCTGCCACGGCGCGGATCTGGAGGGCCAGCACCGCCTTTTCCCCATCGCTCAGCCCAGCGGCTGGCTCATCGAGCAGCAACAACCGGGGTTGGCGGGCCAGCGCCCGCGCCAGTTCGACCCGCCGGCGCAAGCCCGCCGGCAACGCGCCACAGCGCCGCAAAGCCAAATCCGCGGCGTCGAGGCGGGCTAAGACAGACATGGCGTGCGCCTCGGCGCGCGCCATGGAGGAATCCCGCTCCAGCCGCGCGGCGGCGACCATATCCAGAACAAGCGCGTCTTCCGGCAGACCGGCGGCCTGAAAGCTGCGCGCCACGCCGGCCCGCGCGATGCGGTCGGGCCGGCGTCCGGCCAGCGGGAGCCCCAGCACATCGATGCACCCGGCGTCAGGGCGCTCCAGACCGCTGAGCAGATTGATCAATGTCGTCTTACCGGAACCGTTCGGGCCAATCAGGCCGGTGATGCGCGCGGCTTCCACCGTGAAAGACACGCCGTCCACCGCACGCACGCCGCCGAACGCCTTGGTGAGCCCCTCAACGCGCAGCACCACCCCAGCGGCGGGTTTCGCCTGCGGAGGCAAAGGAACAGCGATCGGCAGCCGCCGGGGCCTGGCTGGAAACAGGCGTTCCAGCACACCGGCCAGACCGTGCGGCGCCAGGACGATGGTGGCCAGCAGGGCGACGCCGTACAGGATCAGATAGCTGCCCTCCAGGAAGCGAAACCACTCCGGCGCATGGATCAGCAGCAAGGCCCCCAGCACCGCGCCGGACAGCCGCCCGCGCCCACCGACCACCGTTATGGTGAGAACGGAAACCATGACCGGAAATTCCAGCACCTCCGGTGAGACAACACGCTGTGTGTGCACCGCCAGCGCCCCCGCCGCCCCGGCGTACAGCGCGCTGAGGATAAACGCCTGCACCCGCAGCCGCCCGACATCGAGCCCCAGCGTCGCCGCCGCCAACGGATTATCGCGCAGCAGCACCAACGCCCGGCCCCAGCGCCCACGCGCCAGAGTCCAGGCGACCGCCATGCCCAGCGCCACGACCGACCACACCACCCCAACCAGCGGCAACCCGCGCGCCGCCTCCATGCCGAAGGCGGTGACGCCCGGCACGCCCGGCAGCCCGTTCGCCCCGCCGGTCAATTCCGGCGTGTTGATCGCCAGCAGCAAGACTATTTGTGCGACGCCCAGCGTCGCCAGGGCGAAGGCGTGCGCTTCCAGCCGCAACACCGGCAGTCCGATGAGCAGCGCCAGCAGCGCCGGCAGCGCCAGCGACACCGGGAAACTGGCCGGAAAAGTCCAACCGAACCGGCTGCCAAGGATGCCGGTGGCGTACGCCCCCACCCCGAAGAAGGCCCCATGCGCCAGAGACAGCGCGCCGGCCAGACCGAACACCATCTGAAAGCCGATGGCCGCCAGGGCATACACCCCCGCGACGCTGAGCACGCGCAGATCATAGGGAGAGGCGTACAAGACGGCGTAAGCCAGCAAGGCCAAAGCTCCGAGCGCCAAAACCGGGTTGGGGCCAAACTTACGCACGGCGTTGGGCCGCCTCACCGAACAGGCCCTGCGGGCGGATCGCCAGGATAAGCAGCACTGTGGCGTACAGCCCCCCCAGCGCCATGGGATAGGACAACACCGCCGACACCCCCACCTCGAACAGCGCGATCAGCAACGCCCCGACCACCGCGCCGGGCATCGACCCCCACCCACCGATGGTCACGGCGATGTAAGCCTTGAGGATCAGATCGCCGCCAGCCGTCGGCGTCACGAAAAACTGGTTGGCGAGCAGCAACCCCGCCACCCCGGCGTAGGCCGTGCCCAAGGCGAAGGTCGCCAGGATCATCGCCGTCACCGGAACGCCGCAGGCGCGCGCCATCTCCGGGTCCTGAGCGGTGGCGCGCAGACGGCGGCCAAGCTGGGTATGGACGAACACCCAATATTGCGCAGCGATCAGCAGAACCGCCACCAGGATGATGGCCAGCGACTGTATCGGCGCCAGCAGCCCGGCGATGCCGATGCTTCCGCCGGACAGCAGCGGCGGTGCGGCGCGCGGCTCACCACCGAACAGGGCGTTGACGCCGTTTTGCAGGATGATGCCAAGGGCGATGGTGCTGATGAACACCGATGCCGGCGGTTGCCCGCGCAGCGGCAGATAGGCCAGCAGCGACACCAGCAACCCCACCCCCGCCATCACCACCAGCACCAACGGCAGCAAGAGAATTCCCAGCGTCTGACCGAAAGGCTGGGGAATGAACGGGGTAAGCGACACAGCCAGCATGCCTCCGGCCATAACCAGATCGCCGTGCGCGAAATTAACCGCGCCGGTGGCGTTCAGCACCAGCACGAAACCCAGCGCCACCAGGGCATAGGCGGCGCCCAAGGCGATCCCGTTGAGCAAAAGCTGGGCAATCGTCACCGCGCCGCATCCATCACGGCGTCATAGCGTCGGGTGATCTTCGGCACGCGCGAAGCGCCGTCATAGCAAACAATGATGGCGGAATGCGCCATATCGCCCTTGCCATCCGAGGCGTAGCGCATGGCGAGGCCGGCATAAGTCCCCGTGGAAAGCGCCTCGCGCACCTGCTCCGCCGTGTGCGCGCCCTTCGCCACCGCCTCCAGCACCATCATGACGCCGTCGTATTGGCCCAGCGCGAAAGCATCGGGCTCCGTGTTGAAGGCGGCGCGATAAGCGGCGGTGAACGCCTCCATCGCCGCCGAGCCGCCGGACACGGGAGAGGCGGCGGTCTCCGCGCACACCCCCTTGAGTTCCTGCGGCTCAAGCAGCGCCGCCGTGCTCGGTTGGTGCATGGCGGAGCCAGCGACGATCGGTACGGAGACCCCATAGGCTGCGGCCTGGCGGATGAACAGCGCCGTGGGGGCGGAATGCAGGTGCAGCACCAGCACGTCGGGTTTGGTGGCCAGCGCCTTGGAAATCACCGGCAGAAAATCCTTGGCCGTCGTGTCCACCCCTTCCATGAACACCGGCTCGACGCCCCGTTGTTTGAACTGCTCGATAAGATGCGCCTTGCCGCTCTGCCCATAGGCGGTAGTCTGGTGGATCACCGCCGGGCGTTTGCCGCCCAATTCCTCCAGCGTATAGCGAACCTGCGCCGCTTTGGTCACGGCGTCGCCGGGGAAGAAACGGAAGACCCAGGGGTTCGCCTGTTCGGTGATCCTCGCCGTGCCCGACACGGTGATCAGCGGCATCTTATAGTCTTTGGCCAGCGGCAGCATCGCCAGCATCTGCGTCCCCAGCATGGACGCGACCACGGCGGTCACCGGCCCACCCACTACCGGACGGCCCGCCACACGCTCCAGCGCGGTGATCGCCCCCTCCGGCGAGGCGCCCGTGTCAACCACCTCCGCGGTCACGGACAGGCCGGCGGGGGCCTGCTTCAGCGCCAGCAGGGCGCCATTGCGCTGGCTGGCGCCCTCCAGCGCCAGGAAGCCGGTCAGCGGGACCAGCACGGGAATGTTCACCGCCTCCGCGTGCAGCGGCGTGGTGGTTAGACCCAGCAACAAAGAAGGCAACAGGAAGGAAAACGCAAACCGCCGCATGGATATATCCTCCTTGCCGACGGGGAAGCGCCACGCAAGGGCGGTCTATGGGCCGCAATCCTCGGGCGTTTGGCTCCCTTCGCTGGCATGACCCAGATCAGGTTCGATGGGTAGTGTCTCAGCCCGCCCCAAGGGACAGGCACCCCAGCCGTTCGATGATGCAACATTCGCAAGCCCGCAGCATCGCTGTCAAGGGCGGCTCCCGCGCCGAGGAGCCGTTTGGCGCATTCAAAAGATAGTGGCAGTTCCTAATTTTGTTCTTTCAAAAAATAACGGTGGCGTTCCTGATGTTTAGTCCCGGCATTTGATGGTGTATGCGGTTCTCCAGACTGGAAGGCTGGATCGTGTCCCCTGTTGTGGTGTAGGAGCGGGGAAGCGCTCGTGGTCTCCGGCGCGTCTGGCCGGTTGCTTCAGGCCGCCCCGGCAGGCAGGCTGACGAGGGTATCATCGCCGAGCTGGGCGATGGTTTCCAGCGTCATGTAACGAGCCGGCTGCACGGCCCATTCATCGTTCTGCTCCAAGAGGATGGCTCCGATGAGACGTGTAATCGCCTCTTCGTTGGGGAATATACCCACAACCTCGGTGCGTCGCTTGATTTCGCCGTTCAGGCGTTCAATCGGGTTGGTCGAATGAATTTTGACCCGGTGTTCCTTGGGGAAAGTCATGTAAGCCAGAACGTCTTCTTCGGACTGGTCCATCAGAGCCGCGAGCTTTGGCAGTTTGGGACGGACCTGATCGGCAACTTGTCGCCATTGCGCGCGAGCCGAGACGGCACCCTCCTGAGCGAAGGCGGTGGCGATGAAGGCGGCGACAACCCGCCACCCGCTTTTGCCGGCATGCGCGAGGGCTGTCCTTGAGAAATGCACCCGGCAGCGCTGCCATGTTGCCTGGAAGACGCGGGTCACAGCCGCCTTGATGCCGCTGTGGGCGTCGGAGATGATCAGCTTGACCCCGCTCAGGCCACGGCGCTTGAGCGTGCGCAGGAACTCGATCCAGAAAGTTTCGGCCTCGGACGGGCCGATGTCCATGCCCAGCACCTCGCGCCGCCCGTCGGTGTTGACCGCCACCGCGATGGTGACGGCGACCGGGACGATGCGCCCGTTCTGGCGCACTTTCACGTAAGTAGCGTCGAGCCACAGGTACGGCCAGTCACCCTCGATCGGGCGGCCCAGGAAGGTCTTCACCCGCTCGTCGATGGCGGCGCACAGTCGGCTCACTTGGCTCTTCGAGATGCCGGACATTCCCATCGCCTGGACCAGAGCGTCCACCGAGCGCGTCGAGACACCCTGGATGTAGGCTTCCTGGATCACCGCGGTAAGCGCCTTCTCCGCCATGCGGCGCGGCTCCAGAAAGCCGGGGAAGTACGAGCCTTTGCGCAGCTTGGGGATGCGCAGCTCGACGGCGCCGGCCCGGGTTTCCCAATCGCGCTCCCGGTAGCCCCCCGCCTTCGCGAGGGCAGGCTATGCGCTGAGCCAGACGATTGGCCGAGCGTTCGCCATGGCCGGCGCCGGTCAGCCCTTCGACTTCCAGCTCCATCAACCGCTCGGCGGCAAAGCCGATCATCTCCCGCAGTACGTCCGCATCCGTGCCCTTCTCAAGCAGCGCGTGAAGCGCCATCATCTCATCGGTCATTGTGGTCACCCTCGGTGGAGGTTGTGTTGTGGTGACCAGACTTTACCGAAGATCCACAATGGCCGCCTCGCTGTGGACAACCGGCCCGCCGAAGCGCCCCCTAACATTACAGTTGCTTCCATCGATTTGAGCTTAGATCCTGGTGTTTCGCCTCTATCGAACGAGGGCGGAAGGGATTTCACTGCCCAAACTCTCACCGGATTACGGCGCGGAGCACCAAGAGGTTTGGGTGAAAATGGAGTGCG
>JAVBJZ010000114.1:0-17966 GCA_031546725.1 Azospirillum sp. | reverse complement strand
GGCGCTCAGCCTGGGCGCCACCCGCAGCGAGACGATCATTCAGGTGGTTCTTCCCGCGGCGTTGCCGGGCATCGCCGCCGGGATTCTGCTGGCGGTGAGCCGGGCCATCGGTGAGACGATGATCGTCGTCATGGCCGCCGGCATGGCCGCCAATCTTACCGCCAACCCTTTGGCGGCGGTCACCACGGTCACCGTGCAGATCGTCGCCTTGCTGGTGGGCGACCAGGAATTCGACTCGCCCAAGACCTTGGCGGCGTTCGCCTTGGGGCTGGTGCTGTTCGGCGTCACCCTGGCGCTGAACGCCGTGGCTCTTCAAGTCGTACGCCGGTATCGGGAACGTTATGATTGATCGGCGACTTCAGCGGCGGCATCGCCGCGAATGGTGGTTCCGCGCCTGCGGGTGGGGGGCCATGGGGCTGATGCTGGGGGTGGTGATTCTGTTGGTCGGCGCCATCGCCGTCAAGGGAACGCCCGGATTCTTCCAGACTCGTCTGGCTCTCGATGTGGTCGGAGGCAGCAATGGCCGGGAGGTGATCAGGACCGCCCTCGCCGCCCGTTTTCCCGACGCCGTCAGCCGCGAAGACCAGCGCGCGTTGCGCAATCTGCTCTCCATTGGGGCCGAGGAAGAGGTCCTGCGCCTGCCAGAGGGAACGGCGGCGAAGCTGTGGCTGACGGCGGACGACACCGTGGATATGACGGTGAAGGGCGTCTTCAGCCGCACTCCCGGAACGCCCGGCGCCAAACTGAACGCCAGGCAATTGGGATGGATCGCGCAATGGGAGCAAAGCGGCGATCTCGCCCTGCGTTTCAACGGGCGCTTTTTTACCGCCGGGGACTCGCGTGAGCCGGAATTGGCCGGGATCGGGGCGGCGGCGATGGGATCGCTGTACACCTTGGCGGTGACGCTGCTGGTGTGCTTTCCCCTGGGGGTCGCGGCGGCGGTCTATCTGGAGGAACTGGCCCCCCACAACCGCTTCACCGCCTTCGTCGAGATCAACATCAACAATCTCGCCGCCGTGCCCTCGGGGGTGTTCGGGTTGCTGGGGCTCGCCCTGTTCTTGAATGTCTTGCATGTGCCGCGCTCCACCCCGCTGGCGGGCGGGTTGGTGTTGGCGCTGGTCTGCCTGCCCACCGTCATTCTTGCCGCGCGCACCGCCTTGAAGGCGGTTCCGCCGTCCCTGCGCGAGGCCGCCCTGGCCATGGGGGCCACCCGTTTGCAAGTGGTGGGGCATCATGTGTTGCCCCTGGCCATGCCGGGGATATTCACCGGGATCATTCTGGCCATGGCGCACGCTTTGGGCGAAACCGCGCCGCTGTTGATGATCGGCATGGTGGCCTTCATCGCCGATGTTCCGCAGGGTCTTCTTGACTCCTCGGCGGTGCTGCCCGTGCAGATCTATCTCTGGGCCGATAGCCCGGAACGCGCCTTTGCCGAGAAAACCTCGGCGGCTATCCTTGTTTTGCTTGCTTTTCTTGCCGTCATGAATCTGACGGCGATCTTGCTGCGCCGAAAATTTGAACGCAAGTGGTAGGGCATGAATCAGAACCTCTCCCCCATCAAGATCGCCGCACGGGACGTCGCGGTGTCCTACGGCGCCAAGCAAGCGTTGAAGGGGATCGATCTGGATGTGGAGGCCAACCGGGTCACCGCGTTGATCGGCCCCTCGGGATGCGGCAAATCCACCTTCTTGCGCTGCATCAACCGCATGAACGATCTGATCGAAGGGGCCCGGGTGACGGGAACCATCCTGCTCGACGACGAGGATGTCTACGCGCCCTGCGTGGATGTGGTGCATCTTCGGACGCGGGTGGGGATGGTCTTTCAACGCCCCAACCCTTTTCCCAAATCCATCTATGACAATGTCGCCTATGGACCGCGCCTCCATGGTATGGCGCGATCGCGCGATGAGCTCGACTCCATTGTTTTCGCCAGCTTGGAAACGGCTGGTTTGCTGGAGGAGGTGCGCAACCGTCTTCATGATTCCGGGACCAGCCTGTCGGGCGGCCAGCAGCAACGCCTGTGCATCGCCCGGGCCATCGCCGTCCGTCCCGAGGTGATCTTGATGGATGAGCCATGTTCAGCGCTCGATCCCATCGCCACCGCCAAGATCGAAGGGATGATGGAGACCCTGAGCCGCAGCTTCACCATCGTCATCGTCACCCATTCCATGCAGCAGGCGGCGCGGGTGTCGCAGCGCACGGCGTTCTTCCACATGGGCGAAGTGATGGAGGTGGGGGATACCGAGACGCTGTTCGCCAACCCCAGCCACCCCTTGACCCAAGGCTACATCACCGGCCGGTTCGGCTAAGACATCCCAAGAAATCAAGGAAACCGCAACGCCATGTCCTCAGCCGAAGACCCCCACATCGTTAAAAGCTATGACGCCGAACTGGCGGAACTGCGGGCATCGATCGCGCGGATGGGGGAATTGGCCGGCCAGCAACTCCATGCCGCACTCGAAGCCGCCGCCGCGCGGGATGGGGACGCCGCCGCCCGCGTCGTCGCCAGCGACAGCGCGGTGGATGCCCTCGAGCAGCGCATCCATGACCTGGGGGTGAGAATCCTGTTGCTCCGCGCCCCGGTGGCGGAGGATTTGCGAACCGTGGTGACGGCCTTACGGGTGGCCGAGGAGTTGGAACGCATCGCCGATCTCGCGGCGAATATCGCAAAGCGGAGCCGGGTGCTGAACCAATCCCCCCCGGTCCCTTTAATGCTGGCGGTGACGGCGATGGGCGCGGTGGTTGTGGAGCGGGTGAAGGGGGTGCTTGACGCCTATCTCACCCACGACGCCGCAGCCGCCTTGACCATCTGGAAAAGCGATCTGGAGATCGACGATCTGCACGGGGCGCTGTCGCGGGATATTTTGCAGACCATGATGGAGGACTCGCAGCGAATCCCCGCCTGTTCGCAGTTGATGTTCGTGGTGAAGAATTTGGAGCGTTGCGGGGACCATGCCACCAACATCGCCGAGATGACCCATTATTTGGCGATAGGACGGCATCTGCGGGAAGAGAGGCCGAAGGGGCCGATTCCCGGTTAGCATCAAGATCGGTTTCTCGCCGGCCCTTGCGCGGTTGTGCGGTGGCGCGTATAACACGGCCTCCACAATGGCGGCGCGGCTGGGCCATGAGCCCAGGGCATGCCCGACCGCCATTCGTTCGAACCCCTTGCGTTAAGGATCGGAAATGCCCAAGCTGAAGACCAAGAGCGGCGCCAAGAAGCGCTTCAAGGTGACCGGCACCGGCAAGGTGCGCGCTCAGGCCGCCTACAAGCGCCACTGCCTGTCGGCCAAGTCCCCGAAGATGAAGCGTAAGGCGCGCGGCACAATGACGCTGTGCGCCGCCAACGGGCGCACAATTCTGAAAAATTGGCTGCGCAACGCCTGATTCGGCCTGATTGAAAAGGACTAACCTATGGCTCGTGTTAAGCGCGGCGTCACTACCCACGCCCGTCATCGTAAGATTCTGAAGCTCGCCAAGGGCTACCGGGGTCGCAATTCCAAGAATTTCCGCATTGCGATCGAGAAGGTCGAAAAGGCGCTTCGTTATGCCTACCGCGACCGCCGCAATAAGAAGCGTGCGTTCCGTGGTCTGTGGATCCAGCGCATCAACGCCGGCGTCCGCCAGTACGGCCTGACCTATTCGCGCTTCATCAACGGCCTCAAGCGCGCCGGTATCGAGATGGACCGCAAGGTCATGTCCGATCTGGCCGCGCGTGAGCCGGAAGCCTTCAAGGAGCTGGTCGACCAGGCCCAGGCTGCTCTCACCGCGAAGGCTGCCTGACAGCCCTTAGCGCTGGCGTCATCCTCACGATGGTGAAAATCCTCGTGGGGTGTACGCCTGAACCAGATAAGGGGGAGCCGCGCCGAAGGGCCGGCTCCCCTTTTTTCTTTATTCGGGGTTTTCCATGCCGGACGCGCTGAAGAACGAACTTCTGCAACAGGTCACCGATGCGCCCGACCTCGCCGCGCTTGAAGAGCTGCGGGTGGCCGCCCTTGGCAAGAAGGGCCGCATCACCAGCCTCATGAAGGAACTGGCCGGCCTGTCGCCCGAAGAGCGGCGCGAACGCGGCGCGGCGCTCAACGTGCTGAAGGATGAGATCGCCGCCGCCCTCGACGCGCGCAAGGCAGCGCTCGCCGCCGGGCAGCTTAAGGCCAGGCTGGAGGCGGAACGCATCGATGTGACGCTGCCCATCCGCTCCGAGGTCGAGGGGCGCATCCATCCGATCAGCCAGACGATCGACGAAATCGTGGCGATCTTCGCCGAGATGGGCTTCACCGTCGCCGACGGGCCGGACATCGAGGATGATTTTCACAATTTCACGGCGCTGAACTTCCCGCCCGGCCATCCGGCCCGCGACATGCACGACACCTTCTATCTGCCGGATGACGGCGATAAGAAGATGCTGTTGCGCACGCACACCAGCCCCGTGCAGGTGCGCACCATGTTGTCCGGGAAGCCACCCATTCGCGTCATCATCCCCGGCCGCACCTTCCGCTCCGACTATGACATGACGCACACGCCGATGTTCCACCAGGTGGAAGGGCTGGTCATCGACGAGGCGACCAACATGGGGCATCTGAAGGGCTGTCTGGTGGATTTCTGCCGGGCCTTCTTCGCCGTGGATGATCTGCCGCTGCGTTTTCGCCCCAGCTTTTTCCCATTCACCGAGCCCTCGGCTGAAGTGGACATCGGCTGCTCGCGCAAGGATGGTGAGCTGAAGCTCGGCAATTTCGGCGACTGGCTGGAAATCCTCGGCTGCGGCATGGTGCATCCCAACGTGCTGGAAGCCTGCGGCGTCGACTCCACGCGCTATCAGGGCTTCGCCTTCGGCATGGGCATCGAGCGCATCGCCATGCTGAAATACGGCATTCCCGACCTGCGCACCTTCTTCGAGGCCGATCTGCGGTGGCTGAAGCATTATGGCTTCGTACCCCTGGATATGCCTTCGCTTGCCCATGGCCTAACGCGCTGATCAGGAGCCGGACCGATGAAATTCACTTTGTCCTGGCTGAAGGACCATCTCGCCACCGACGCCACCCTGGACCAGATCACCGAGCGCTTGACCATGCTCGGCCTGGAGGTCGAGGGCGTGCAGGATCGCTCGAAGGAGCTGGCGGCCTTCCGCATCGCCCATGTCGTCAGCGCCGAAAAGCACCCGGACGCCGATAAGCTGCAGGTGCTGATGGTCAACACCGGCGCCGAGACGCTCCAGGTCGTCTGTGGCGCGCCCAACGCGCGGGCTGGTCTGAAGGGTGTCTTCGCCACGGAGGGGACCTACATCCCCGGCTCCAACATCACGTTGAAGAAGGGCAAGATTCGCGGCGTCGAATCCCAGGGCATGATGTGCTCGGAACGGGAACTCCTGCTCTCGGACGAGCACAACGGCATCATCGATCTGCCGGAAGACGCCCCAATCGGCGGGTCGTACGCCGACTACGCCGGGCTCAACGACCCGGTCATCGACATCAGCCTGACGCCGGATCGCGCCGACTGCGCCGGTGTGCGCGGCATCGCCCGCGACCTCGCAGCATCCGGCCTGGGAACCTTGAAGCCCTTGAACGTCGAGCCGGTCGTCGGTTCCTTCCAAAGCCCGCTGGGCGTCACGATCGAACGCCCCGACGCCTGCCCGCTGTTCGTTGGGCGCACCATCCGTGGCGTGAAAAATGGCCCCTCGCCGAAATGGCTGCAAGACAAGCTGCTGGCCATTGGGCTGCGGCCAATCTCGGCGCTGGTTGACATCACCAATTACCTGACCTTCGACGTGGCGCGCCCGCTGCACGTCTTCGACGCCGACACGGTGAAGGGCGGCATCGTCGTGCGCATGGGCCGCGCCGGCGAAACCCTGAAGGCGCTGAACGGCAAGGAATACGCGCTGGACGACGCGATGACCGTCGTCGCCGACCACGAGACCGCCGAAGCGCTGGGCGGAATCATCGGCGGTGAGGAGACGGGGTGCACCGAGGCGACCCGCACGATCTTCCTGGAAGCGGCGTGGTTCGATCCGACCCGCACGGCGCAGACGGGCCGACGTCTGGGCATCGACAGCGACGCGCGCTACCGCTTTGAGCGCGGCGTCGATCCAGCCGCCGTGGTCCAGGGCGCCGAGCGCGCCACCCGCCTGATCCTGGATCTGTGTGGCGGCGAGGCGTCGGAACTGGTGATCGCCGGCGGCGAGCCGGAATGGCGCCGCAGCATCGCCTTGCGCCATAGCCGTGTGCTGGGGCTGGGCGGGGTCGATGTGCCGGGAGCCGAGCAGCACCGCATCTTGACGGCGCTGGGCTTCCGCACGCTGGAGCAGACGGCGGAGCGCACCGTGTATGAGGCGCCATCCTGGCGCGCTGACGTGCACGGCGAAGCGGATCTGGTGGAAGAGGTGCTGCGCGTGCACGGCTACGACGCCATCCCGGCGACGCCGATGACGCGCGAAAGCACGATGCCGAAACCGGCGCTCACCCCCGGCCAACGCCGGGCCGTCACCGCCAAGCGCGCCCTGGCCGCCCGTGGCCTGTTCGAGGCGGTGACGTGGTCCTTCATGCCTTCTGAACGCGCGGCCTTGTTTGGCGCGCCCAATCCTGGACTGCGGTTGGTCAACCCGATCAGCGCTGACCTGGACGTCATGCGTCCCTCACTCCTGCCGAACCTGATTCAAGCCGCCGGGCGCAACGCTGACCGGGGTTTTCTGGACCTCGGCCTGTTTGAAGTCGGTCCGGCTTATCGCGATCCGACACCAAAGGGACAGGATCTGGTGGCCGCCGGGCTGCGCGCCGGCAACGCCGTACCGCGCCACTGGGCGGAAAAGACCCGCGTGGTGGATGCTTTCGACGCCAAGGCCGATGCGCTGGCCGCGCTGGAAGCCGTCGGAGCGCCAACGGCCAACCTGCAAATCACCGCCGATGCGCCGGACTGGTACCATCCCGGTCGCTCCGGCGTGCTGCGTTTAGGCCCAACAGTGCTGGCGCGCTTTGGCGAATTGCACCCGGCGGTGCTCGACAGGATGAAGGTGAAAGGCCCGGTGGTCGGCTTTGAGGTGTTCCTCGACACCGTGCCGCAACCGAAGAAGAAAGGGGGGACGGCCAAGCCGTTGCTCCAGCTTTCGCCGTTTCAATCCGTTGAGCGTGACTTCGCCTTCGTGGTCGATGCCGGAATCGACGCCGATAAGATCGTCCGCAGCGCCAAGGGAGCGGACAAGACGCTCATCAAGGATGCCAGCGTGTTCGACGTGTATCAGGGCGCGGGCGTGGGTGAAGGCAAGAAATCGGTGGCGATCACCGTCACCCTGCAACCCACCGACCGCACGCTGACCGAGGATGACATCGAAGCCATCGGCCAGAAAATCATCGCGGCGGTCATCAAGGCCACAGGTGGAGCTTTGCGCGCCGGATAAGAAATGAATACTTCGCTATCGAAATATTCGTATGCTGCGGCCTGTTCTTACTAAAGCGATCATTTATGCAATGATTACAAAAGCAGTCATTGCAAGCTTCCTGAGCATCCAGTCCTTATAAAGACTGGATACTCACCTTTGTGGGAATAACCATTGTTTTTGCAGAGGACATATTTGTCCTCTATGCAAGCCCCCATATCGGCGTAAACTCCGCCCCATTCTATGGGGTTCTGCATGGGGTTATCATGACGGTGTTGGATGAGCAAAGCCGGTTGATTGTCGTCGTGGACGATGACCCCGCGATTGTCGAAAGCCTTGCCATGGTGCTGGAGGCTTGGGGTTTTGACACCATGATCGCGCTGACGCTGGACGGGCTGCGCGACAATTTGCTGGACACACCGAGGCAGCCGGGATTGGTGATCAGCGACTATTTCCTTCCCAACGGGCGCACAGGGGCCGAGGCGGTGGCGTTGGTGCGCCAGCACTGTGGCCGCGCGGTTCCGGCGATCATCCTCACCGGCGACACCACGACCGAGCGCCAAGCGGAAGCCACGGCTGCCGGCTGTCATCTGCTGCACAAACCCGTCCTCCCCCCGGCCCTGCGCGCCATGGTGGAAGAGCTGTTCAAGAAATAGGCCGGCTTATTGGGGTGTTTTGCCGCCCTTGCTGTTCTTAGCCGGCGCCGGCGCGATGTAGGTCGGCCTGGATGACGGGATATACACAGTGTCCAGGGAATCCGCCGGCACATAGCCGACAGGCTGCCCGCCAATGGCGATCTGCGTCCAGGCGGTGCCGCGCGGCGTGCCCAGCGCGTTCACCGACTCGCCGCTTTTCATCGTCTTGACAATGCGGGCGTCCTGGTTTGGACCAACGCGCACTTCAACATCGCGGTTCAGTGTCACCGGCCCCTCCAGGGGCGCCCCGGTAGCCACCGGGCTTTGCGCCTGCGCTGACGACACTCCCAGCAGTAGAATCGGCCCCAGCAGCAACATCGGCCCTAGCAGCATCGGTACGGCTACCATCCAAGGCCTCAGCCTGTTTCTGATCGCCATGTCCCATTCTCCTCTGGAGTAAGCGACTTTACTCATCCCCCATCTTCAGCGCGGCGATGAAGGCGCTCTGGGGGATTTCCACCTGGCCGAACTGGCGCATGCGCTTCTTGCCTTCTTTTTGCTTATCCAGCAGCTTGCGCTTGCGGGAAATATCGCCGCCATAGCATTTCGCCAGCACGTCCTTGCGCAAGGCGCTGAGCGTCTCGCGGGCGATGATGCGGCCACCGATCGCCGCCTGCACGGCGATCTTGAAGAGCTGGCGCGGAATCAGTTCCTTCAGGCGTTCGCACAGCATGCGCCCACGCCGCTCCGACTGGCTGCGGTGGACGATCATCGACAGCGCGTCCACCGGCTCGGCGTTCACCATGATCGCCATCTTCACCAGATCGCCTTCCTCATACCCATCCATCTGATAATCGAAGCTGGCGTAGCCCCGGCTGATGGATTTCAGGCGGTCGTAGAAGTCGAACACCACCTCGTTCAAAGGCAGACGGTAGATCAGCATGGCGCGGCTGCCAGCGTAGGTCAGTTCGATCTGCTGGCCCCGGCGGTCGGTGCAAAGCTGGAGGATGCCGCCCAGATATTCATCGGGCAGCATGATGGTGGCCTTGATCCACGGCTCTTCGATGTGGGCGATCTTGACCACATCCGGCATGTCCGCCGGGTTGTGCAGAGCCAATTCCTTGCCATCGGTCATCGTCAGCTTATAGACGACCGAGGGCGCGGTGGTGATGAGATCCAGGTTGAATTCGCGCTCCAGACGCTCCTGGATGATTTCCAGGTGCAAGAGCCCCAGGAAGCCGCAGCGGAAGCCGAAGCCCAGCGCGGCGGAGGTCTCCGCCTCATAGTGGAAGCTGGCGTCGTTGAGCTTCAGCTTGCCCAGGCTGTCGCGCAGCCGCTCGAAATCGGCGGCGTCAACCGGGAACAGGCCACACCACACCACGGGGATGGACGGCTTGAAGCCGGCCAGCGGAACCGACGCCGGACGGCGTTCATCGGTGATGGTGTCGCCGACCTTGGTCTGGGTGATGTCTTTGATGGCGGCGGTGATGAAACCCATCTCGCCGGGGCCCAGTTCGCCGGTCAACAGCGCCTTGGGCGTGAACACCCCCACGCGGTCGATGTCATGGGCGCTGCCGGTGGCCATGAAGCGGACCTTCTGGCCGACCTTCAGCCGGCCATCCACCACACGCACCAGGATGACCACGCCCAGATAGGGGTCGTACCAGGAATCGACCAGCAGCGCCTTCAGCTCGGAATCCGCCTCCCCCTTGGGCGGCGGCAGGCGCTGGGTGATCGCCTCAAGCACCGCTTCCACGTTGAGACCGGATTTGGCGGAGATCTCCACCGCGTTCGAGGCGTCCAGGCCGATGACATCCTCGATCTGCTGCTTGATGCGGTCTGGTTCAGCCGCCGGCAGGTCGATCTTGTTGAGGACCGGAATGATCTCGTGGTTGTTGTCGATCGCCTGATAGACATTGGCCAGCGTCTGCGCCTCAACGCCCTGGCTGGCGTCGACCACCAGGATCGAGCCTTCGCACGCCGCCAGCGACCGGCTGACTTCATAGGCGAAGTCCACATGGCCGGGGGTGTCCATCAGGTTCAGCGTGTACCGCACGCCGTCCTTGGCGGTGTAGAGCAGACGGACGGTCTGCGCCTTGATGGTGATGCCGCGCTCACGCTCGATGTCCATGCTGTCGAGCACTTGCTCGCGCATTTCGCGCGCCTCAAGGCCGCCGCAGAGCTGAATCAACCGATCGGCAAGCGTCGATTTGCCATGATCGATGTGCGCGATGATGGAGAAATTACGGATGTGCGAGAGATCGGTCATCGGAACCTGAAAGCGCTGAATATGCGCCGGAACATAGGGCGCACAGGGGGATGAAGCAATGATGGTGTGGGATTTTCGCTGTGCGGGGGTCAGATATTCTTTCGTGCGGGGAAAATCACCTCATCCCCATTCCTTCATACAGCTCCCGATACTCGCGCGCTGGGCGCTCCCAGCCGAAATCACGGGTCATGGCGCGGCGGCGCATCGCCTGCCAGCGCTCCGGTTTGTGGAAGATGCTCATGGCGCGGCGCAGCGCAAAGCCTAACTCCTGAGCGGTGGCGTTCATGAAAGCGAAGCCCGTCGCCACGCCGTCGCCAAGCGCCGCCGGGGTGGCGTCGATCACCGTATCGGCAAGACCGCCAGTACGGCGGACCAGCGGCAGCGCGCCATATTTCATGGCGTACATCTGCGTCAGCCCGCAGGGCTCTGAACGCGAAGGCACCAGCAGCAGATCACTGCCAGCCTGCACGCAATGCGACAGCGCCTCATCATAACCGATGCGCACGCCCACTTGGCCGGGAAAGCGGTCCGCCAAACGGCGGAAACCCGCCTCCATCCCCGACTCGCCAGTGCCGAGCACGACGAGCTGCCCGCCCATCGCCACCCAGGAGCCGGCTTGCTCCAGCACCAGATCCAGACCCTTGTGCCAAGTCAGACGGCTGATGACGCCGGCGATCGGGCGTTGCGGGGTGGGCTCCAGGCCAAAGGCCGCTTGCAGGCCGGTCTTGCAGATTTCTTTGCCGGAAGGGTCGTCGGCGCTGTAGCGGGCGGGAATATACGGGTCGGTGGCCGGGTCCCAGATGTCGTAATCAACGCCGTTGACGATGCCGCTCAACACCTGGGTGCGGTGGGCCAGAAGACCCTGCAGGCCCATGCCCTGTTCTTCGGTCTGGATCTCATGCGCGTAGGTGTGGCTGACCGTGGTCAGGCGGTCGGCGTAATAGCAGCCGGCCTTCAGGAAGCCGATGCCGCCATAATATTCGACGCCCTCCATGCGGTAGGACCATTCCGGCAGATTCAATTGGCCCAAGAGATGGGCGCTGGCCTGCCCCTGATAGGCGATGTTGTGGATGGTCATCACCGTTCCGGGCCGGAACGGTCCAGCGAAGCGGTCGGGGCGAAGGGTGAGATAGGCGGGAACCAGGCCGGTCTGCCAATCGTGGCAATGCAGCACATCCGGGCGCCACCACGGATCATAGCTCTGATGCGCGCTGAAACCGCAAGCCAGCCAGGACAGCGCGGCGAAGCGCTGCGGGTTGTCCGGCCAATCCTTGCCGTCCGGCCCTAGATAGGGGTTGCCCGGTCGGGCGAACAGCGCCGGCGCATCCAGCGCATAGGCCGGCGCGCCGTCCGGCATGCGCCCAAGGATAAGCCGGGCGTTGTCGGTTCCCGGCAGATCGGTTATTGGCCCGCCGATCTCCTGCGCATCGACCAACCCCGCCAGCACCGCCGGATAGCCGGGCAGCAGCAGGCGGACATCCACGCCAGCCTTGATGAGCGCGGCGGGCAAGGCCGCGCTGACGTCGGCCAGCCCGCCGGTCTTAAGCAGCGGAAAGCATTCCGGCGTAACGAAAAGGACTCTCATTCTTTTCCCTCAGGCGGCGGGCGGGCCTTCGCGCGCATGGGCGCCTCAACGGCCCAGTCGCGCGCTTCCGCACGCTCCGAAATCATGGCTGGCGAAACCCACTGTCGTCTACAGCCGGTCGATCATGTCACGGGTGATCAGGCAGACGCCGTTCTCGGAACGGTGGAAACGCTGGGCGTCCAACACCGGGTCCTCACCGACGACCAGCCCCTCGGGGATCTCGACGCCATGGTCGATGACCGCCTTGGTCAACCGGCAATGCCGACCGATGTCGCATTCCGGCAGCACCACGCATTCGTTCAGTTCGCTGTACGAGTTCACGCGCACCGACGAGAACAGCATGGAACGCCGAACCACCGATCCCGAGATGACGCAACCGCCCGACACCACGCTGTCCACCGCCATACCCCGGCGGTTTTCATCGTCAAAGACGAATTTTGCCGGCGCCAGTTGCTCTTGATAGGTGAAGATCGGCCAACTGCGGTCATACATGTTGAGCGCCGGGGTGACGGTGGTGAGGTCGATGTTGGCTTCCCAATAAGCGTCGATGGTGCCGACATCGCGCCAGTAATGCTCGGCGCCCGGCGCGTTGGTGATGCAGGATTGGGCGAAGTCATGCGCCATCACCCGGGCGCGCGGCACCAGATAGGGGATGATGTCCTTGCCAAAATCGCGCGATGAGCCGGGCTCGTTGACGTCACGCTCCAATTGTTCGTATAGGAATTGGGCGTTGAAGACATAGACGCCCATGCTGGCCAGCGCCCGATCCGGCTTACCGGGAATGCAGGGTGGATCGGCCGGCTTCTCGACAAAGCCGATGACGCGCTTTTCCTCATCGATGTGCATGACGCCGAAGCCGGTCGCCTGCTCGCGCGGCACATCGATGCAGGCGACGCTGAGGTCAGCCTTGCGGGCGATGTGGTCCAACAGCAATGTGCCGTAATCCATCTTGTAGATGTGATCGCCGGCCAGGATCAGAATGTATTCCGGGTTGTGGGCGCGGATGATGTCCAGATTCTGGTACACGGCGTCCGCGGTGCCCTGGTACCAGCTTGTCTCATCGATGCGTTGCTGGGCGGGCAGCAGATCGACGAATTCGTTCATCTCGCCGCGCAGGAAACCCCAGCCGCGTTGCAGGTGCCGCAGCAGGCTGTGCGACTTGTACTGCGTCAGCACGCCGATGCGCCGGAAGCCGGAATTGATGCAATTCGACAGGGCGAAGTCGATGATGCGGAACTTGCCGCCAAAATAGACCGCCGGCTTGGTGCGCCGGTCGGTCAGTTGCATGAGGCGGCTGCCGCGTCCGCCAGCCAACACCAGCGCCAGCGCACGGCGCGGCGCTAAACGCAGATCCCGCTTGTCGAGCATGGGGCTCCCTCCCTATCGGACTTTTGTCTTGTACAGCGGATCGCCAGCGTCGATCAGCGTAAGCATAACCGTGCCATAAAACCACCCGCACGCCTATAGGGCTTGGTTCCAGGCACAGCTTGTGATTGCTTGCTCAAAAAATCATCAGTCAATCTGAACATTTCCTGGTGAAACACCTGCACTTGCGCCCTTGTCCTTACCCTGTGGGTTTAGGCGCTTAAAAATTGTGCAGCTACAGCGGTGCGGGTGAACGCCCTGGGCTTAAGACCCGGTGGCTTTGCTGGGCAAAGCTAAGGAATTCCAACGCCCACGCTGTTGGCATGAAACTTGTATGAAGCTGACGGAGAATTTATCGCCGGAGGATCGGTTCAAGCTCAGGACCAGAAGAGTCCATACAAGCCCTGGGCCTATTTAACAAAAAGGAGCCACGATGAATCGTCTGACGAGTCTCGCTGCGTCGCTCATGGCAGCAACCCTGGGTTTGGTCAGCCTGTCTGGCCAAGCCCTTGCGCAAGAATCGGCCCTGGCGGCAGCCCCAGCCATCAACAACGGCGACACCGCCTGGATGCTGACATCCACCGCCCTGGTCTTGCTGATGACCATTCCCGGCTTGGCTCTGTTTTATGGCGGCATGGTTCGCAAGAAGAATGTGCTGGCGACCATCATGCAGAGCTTCGCCATCACCTGCCTGATCACGGTTTTGTGGTTTGTCATCGGCTACAGCCTGGCCTTCACCAACGGCAGCGCCTACATCGGCGGCCTCGATCGGTTGCTGCTCGACGGCATGGATATCGCCAAGCCCTTCATCATCGGCAGCGGTTTGCCGGCAGCCGTCACGAACACCATCCCCGAGCCGGTGTTCTTCATGTTCCAGATGACCTTCGCCATCATCACCCCGGCGCTGATCGCGGGGGCCTTCGCCGACCGCATGAAGTTCTCGGCCATGCTGATCTTCATGGGCCTGTGGTCGGTGGTGGTCTACGCGCCCATCGCCCATTGGGTGTGGCAGCCCAACGGCTTCCTCTTCAGCCTGGGCGTGCTGGACTTCGCGGGCGGCACGGTGGTTCACATCAACGCGGGCGTGGCCGGTCTCATCGCCGCCTTGATGATCGGCAAGCGCAAAGGCTATCCGAACGAGCCCTTCATGCCGCACAACCTCGTTCTGTCGTTGATCGGCGCTTCGCTGCTGTGGGTTGGCTGGTTCGGCTTCAACGCCGGCTCCGCGCTGACCGCCGGACCCCGCGCCGGCATGGCCATGCTGGTCACCCAGGTCGCCACCGCCACCGCCGCTCTCGGCTGGATGTTCGCGGAATGGGTGATCAAGGGCAAACCTTCGATCCTCGGCATCATTTCAGGGGCGGTCGCCGGGCTGGTCGCCATCACGCCCGCGTCGGGCTTTGTCGATGGTTCGGGCGCCCTGGCCATCGGCCTGATCGCCGGCGTGGTCTGTTTCTGGTCGGCCACGAGCCTGAAACGGATGTTGGGCTACGACGACGCGCTGGACGCCTTTGGCGTGCACGGTGTCGGTGGCTTCATCGGCGCCCTGCTGACCGGCGTGTTCGCTAAAATGTCCATCGCCAACGCCGAGGGCGCTTTCGCCGCCGTCCTCAAGGACAGCCCGAACAGCACCCTGGGCCTGCTCGAAGGCAATGCCGGCGCGGTGCTGGTCCAGCTTCAGGGCATCGCCTGGACCGTCGGATGGTGCGCCATCATGACCTTTGTCCTGCTGAAGGCCCTTGATGTGACGCTTGGCTTGCGTGTCGATGAGGAGGTGGAGCGCGACGGTCTCGACTTGGCGCTGCACGGCGAAACCATCCACTGATACGGGCCGCTGATACGGGAACGCCCCCCTGCTTTACCTGTGGAGGAAATCCGCAGGAGAGCATGGGAGGCGGCCTCGTCCTGAAAGTATCGTATTGTTTTTGCACCGATATCTATCGGTTAGGCGTGCGTTTGCTTTGGTGGGACGGTATAAACGAACATGGTGCAGTATGCCCGCGCCAATCAGAAAAAGAGCGGGCCGTTTTCCGCCAACGCTGAGCAGGACAGGATGATGGACTGGGACAAGCTTCGGGTGTTCCATGCCGTGGCCGAAGCAGGAAGCTTTACGCACGCTGGAGAATCTCTCAACCTGAGTCAGTCGGCGGTAAGCCGGCAGATCAGCGCCTTGGAAGAGAACCTGGGCGTGCCGCTGTTTCACCGCCATGCGCGCGGTTTGATTCTCACCGAGCAGGGTGAGCTTTTGCACCGCACGGCCCGCGACGTGTTCGCCAAGCTGTCAATGACCGAAGCGATGCTCACCGAAAGCCGGGAGACCCCGAAGGGCCCCTTGAAGGTGACGACGACGGTGGCCTTTGGCTCCATCTGGTTGGCCCCGCGCATTCAGGAATTCCTGTCGATCTATCCCGACATTCAGCTCACGCTGCTGATGGATGACAATGAACTGGATTTGGGCATGCGTGAGGCGGACATCGCCATTCGCATGAACACGCCGCGCCAACCGGATCTGATCCAACGGCACTTGATGGCGGTCCACTTTCATCTCTACGCGCATCAGAGCTACATCCAGAAGCACGGCATGCCAAAGACGGTGGAGGATCTTCTCAACCACGAGATCATCGCCTACCCGCCCGACGTCCGCGCCCCCGTCCCCAATGTCAATTGGCTTCTCGATCTGGCTGATGGCGCGCTGCTCACCCACCGCCCCGCGTTGCAGGTCAACAAC
The DNA here is from genome assembly GCA_031546725.1 of Azospirillum sp. Taxonomy (GTDB): domain Bacteria; phylum Pseudomonadota; class Alphaproteobacteria; order Azospirillales; family Azospirillaceae; genus Azospirillum. The sequence goes on along the minus strand of JAVBJZ010000114.1, from coordinate 2,018 downwards.
ATCTACGCCATCTACCGTGCGGTGGAAAGCGGCCTGGGCATCGCCTCCCTGCCGGATTTTCTCGTGGAGACGTCACAGGACTTCGTGCGGGTGTTGCCGGACGTCACAGGCCCCAAGGTGGACGCTTACTTCGTCTACGCGGAAGAACTCCGCCATTCCAAGCGCATCGCGGTATTTCGCGAATTCCTCGTGCGCAAGGTGTCGGAAAGCCATTTCTAATCCCTCAATGTCGTCCCAAGCCCTTTCTTTCAACAAGCTTCACTCGACGGCATCATACCCGGAACACCGGCGCGAAGCCGCCGCTGGGGGTTCGGAAGTTGGTGGTCTGCCCCTGGTACAGGCGGGCCGTTGTCAGCAGCACCTCACCCGCATAGGTGTAGAGCCGCACGTCGGCCTTCAGCGGTGCGGGAGCATCGGCTGTGACCTGCCGCTCGCCGGGTGGGGCGAAGGCCTGCGCCACATAGCCACCCGTGGCGATCGCCGCCCACGCGCCTTTAGTCAGCTTGTCACCACGGTACACGGCCTTGCTGCCGTAGCCGGCGACCGGCTTGAAGAACAGGGTGCGGCGGCTCTGCCAGAGGTCGTCAGCGTTCTCCAGCGTCACCTCCACCGTCCTCGGCACGGTGTGGGTAAGCCGTTCGATCGATGCCGCGTCCAGCCCCCAGACGGCAAGGCGCTCCGGATCCGACAGCGCCACTAGATTGCGCTTGTCGGCGAGCAGCGCGTGCACGCGCGGGTTTGGCGTGACCACCACGGCGCCCTCCAGATAAGCGGCGCGGACAGCGGCGTGCTCCGGCCGGTTGAGGGCGAAGTCCACCAGACGGTTGTAGACCAGATCCACCGGCCGCCCCTCGGCCACCAGGCGCCTACGCTCGAAGGACAGGCTGCGCGGGTCGGCAACCACCGCCTCGATACCGCGCGCCTCGAAGAAGCGGCGCGCCAGCAGGAACTCGGGGTAGAGGAACTGACCGCGCGGTTCGTCATCGACGATGGCGACGCGGGTCCAGGCGCTGGCGTCACGCTGGCGCCGCCACTCCGCCTCGAACATGCGCCACACCGCCTCCTCGAAGCCACCGCTTGGCGGCACGGCGTTGATGGGTGCGGTGTCGCCGCAGCAAGTCCACTGCGCACGCGCTAGGTGTTTAGTCCCGGCATTTGATGGTGTATGCTGTTCTCCAGACTGGAAGGCTGCGCTATGGGACAGATTTTACACGGCTGCGCCACAACGACGCAGGCAGTGCGTCGAGCACTACAAAATAGTCAAGAGAGCTTGATCGCGCTGGCCAAGCGTTACGGGATCAATCCGAAGACGGTGGCCAAATGGCGCAAGCGTGGTTCCGTCAGTGATTTACCGACTGGCCCCAAAGAGGTGAAATCAACAGTTCTATCGGTTGAGGAAGAAGCCATCATTGTGGCTTTCCGTTGGCATACGCTTCTTCCTCTTGATGACTGTCTTTATACATTGCAAGCGACCATTCCACATTTGACGCGCTCATCGCTGCATCGGTGTCTGCAACGGCACGGCATCAGTCGTCTACCGAAAGAAGAAGGCGATAAGAAACCAAAGAAAAAATTCAGCAACTATCCGATAGGCTATTTCCATATCGATATTGCAGAAGTACATACGGCTGAAGGCAAGCTTTATCTTTATGTCGCTATCGATCGCACCAGCAAATTCACCTTCGTTCACTTGGTAAGACAAACAGGCAGAACCTCGGCTTCCGCTTTTCTCCTCGCCTTGATCGACACCGTTCCTTACAAAATCCACACTATTCTCACCGACAATGGCGTCCAGTTCACCTTCCCGCCGCGTTACGCTGATGGCCCCACAACCCGATACAGCACCCATATGTTTGATATGCGCTGTGAAGAAAATGGAATCGAGCACCGCCGAACAAAGGTTAAACACCCCTGGACCAACGGGCAGGTTGAACGCATGAACCGGACGATCAAGGAAGCCACCGTCAAGCGCTTCCACTATGACGATCACGCCCAGTTCGAAAAACACCTCGCGGACT